>CAIYVZ010000032.1 GCA_903929755.1 uncultured Acidobacteriia bacterium | reverse complement strand
TCGAATGGCCGAGGATGAGTGCGAATCAATAGTGTGGCACAGAACTCCCAGACGTATCAGTACTATTTGCCCCGCCACCATCCACCCACCAGGTATGCTTGATGCCTCGAAATGACCCAACCCTACGGAAGGCGCTACCGCCGAGGCAAAATCGTGGGCGGTGAACCGGCGACGGATCGATATCTGGCAGAAAGTGTCAGAATCGGCGTCAGAAAGCTACTTTGGGCGCAAAAACAAAAGGACCCAGATCTTGCGATCTAAGTCCTTTAGAATCTTAATGGTGCGGATGAGAGGACTTGAACCTCCACAACCTTGCGATTACTAGAACCTGAATCTAGCGCGTCTGCCAGTTCCGCCACATCCGCACAAGGAGGGGCAAACCCCTAGTATGTCTTACCCATACCCCAAAAGTCAAATGTTCGGAGCATTTACCTTAGATTTTTCAGTCTTTGGGGAGTTTGTCCAGGACTGCGGCCGCTTCATCTGTCTTATCCTCCCGGAACAAGAGGCTGGCCAAGCCCTTAATCGCCTCGGTGTTGTTCGGCTCCGTCTTCAGTACCGAGCGGTATACGTCCTCGGCCACCGCGTAATCCTTGCGGTCCATGGCTTCCTGAGCCGCCTGAAACTTGGTCCTGGAGTCTGCAGTTCCTGACTTCGCCACTGCCTTGGCAGCGTCTTCTTTGCCATTTGCGGGGGCTGACGCAGCCGTGGTGTTTGTCAACGGTGGATCCGGAGACTCTACAATCGTCGCCACAAGTCCCCACCCGAGCAGGCCCAGAACCACTACACCGAATACTCCGGCGATGGCCATCCTGGTGACCCGACCGCCTCCGCTGCCTGGCCGTCGCACCCGGCGCGGGGCAGGCTGCAGAATTTCATCCGGGGCCTCTTCAGCCTGAGGTTTGACCGCCGCCAGACGTCGGGGCAAGTCCTGCGCCAGGCGATCGACGCCGCTGATCAGCCGCCCCAGGTTCTCTTCCGTCCGCTGTGAGTACTCGCGCAGTTGCTTCATCGCATCGGACTGGCGCGACACATCCTGCTCCAGCGCGGTGACTCGTTGCATCAGCTTCACCTGAATGTTCTTGACGAAGCTCTCCATCGTCCGCACGTGCGTGTCTTCGATTTCCTGCTGCAGCTTGCCCGCCATCTGGCTGAAGCGCTTCGTTACCGCTTCTTCAATCAGTTGCGGCAGCCTGGTTTCGAAATCGTCCACGTTGCGGCCGATGCCCATGTCCCGGCCTCCGCGTCCGCCCACGCTCTGCGTCAGTTGAGTGGTTAGCCAGGTACGAGGGTCTCCGGGAATCTCCACGTCGCCGGTTTCCATCATGGATACCCGCGAATCGATCTCGTCCAGCCGGTCCAGGATCGGTCGGATCCCGTCGGCCATCATCGACATAATCTCGTAATCGCGGTCGTTCAGGTTCGCGGTCGTTTCTTCCCGCAGGCGCTGCTTTAGACTCTGCGGTTCCGGCCGCCGAGCCGATCTCGGCCTTTGCTTTAGCCCTTCGTCGTCCGCGTCGTCCCCCGCATACCGTTCCGCAGGAGGAGGTTGCGCAGGGGTTCGGGCCGGCTCTTCCAAAAACTGCCGGTCGCGGCCATCCCTGCCCAGTTGCGGCGAGAAATACTGGCCACCGTCCCGCACGTACAAAATCGCGTCCACCAGGTGTCGCGCCGGACTGTTCTTCAACAGATAGCCGTCCACCCCGGCGCGAACCGCTTCGCGCACAATCTCGGCGTCGTCGGTGCTGGCCATAATCACGATCTTGGTCGGCAGAGACTCGGCCCGGATTCTGCGGATCAATTCGATACCGTGGATCTTCGGCAGGTTCAGGTCGATTACCGCGACGTCGGGACGGCGTTCGCGGATGCTTGCCAGGGCTTGTTCGCCATCGGCCACACCGGAAACTACTTCAAAACCACTTGTTCCCGACAGCACGGCGGACAGGCCGTCGCGACGCAATGCGTCTTCGTCTGCCAGCAGGATCGATAATTTAGAGGAAGATCCCATGATGAAGCGTGAGATCATTCTACCTTGCCTGAATGTCGCAATATGTAGAGCGTCGTACAAGTACCACTTTTACGCCCGCTTTCGGCATCCTCAGCGAGTCCGAAAGATTGGCGTGGTGGATGAATCTGATTCCCGCTTCCGCCAGTCTCGGAACTGGAAGCGGCAGTAGATACAGTGGTAGCGGGGGGCGCCGAACACTCCAAGTATCCAGCGGAGAGGGTTCCGGCTGGTTTGGTCAACGCGGTCCCGGGAGAAAAGTCGAGACAGGTTCCTGGTGCCGCACTTCGGGCATTCACAGTACCTCTGAAAGATACTTAAGTAACGGCGCCGAACACCGACAACGCGTTTGCACGACACGCACCGGAAGTCGGCGCTGCTAACCAGCCGGCGAAAGGTGCCCCGGGCCTCTCGGGTCGTGTCGGAACCGCAATGTGGGCACTCAGGTGTCACAAAGTAATCGCTGGAGTGTTTAGGACTGCGTAAAGATTATACAAAAATGTTGCAGGAAATTCGAGTAGTGGGTGCCAGACAGCATAATTTGCGGAACGTCAGCGTCCGTATTCCGCGGAATAGCCTCACCGTGATCACCGGTCTGAGTGGCTCCGGAAAGTCTTCGCTGGCCTTCGATACCATCTACGCGGAGGGGCAGCGCCGCTACGTGGAAACTCTCTCTACGTATGCCCGCCAGTTTCTGGACCAGATGGAACGCCCCGATGTCGATTCCGTTGAGGGCTTAAGTCCCGCAATTTCGATTGACCAGAAGACAACTGGCCGCAGTCCCAGAAGTACGGTCGGCACCATTACCGAGATTTACGATTACCTTCGTCTCCTGTACTCTTCAATCGGCACCCCGCACTGTCCGGTATGCGGCAGCGAAATTTCGCGGCAGACCACCGAGCAGATCCTGAAACACGTTGTCGCGCTGAAGCCCGGGGCCCGAATTTTTGTTATGGCGCCAGTGGTTCGTGGCCGGAAGGGCGAGTTTCGGAAGGATCTGGAAAAGCTGTCGCGGCAGGGTTTCCCCAAGGCCCGAATCGACGGCGTGATTCGCCCTCTGGACGAGCCGGCGGAACTGGATAAACGGAAGAATCACTCGATTGAAGTAATTGTCGATCAGCTTGTGGTGAAACCGGGCATTGAAAAGCGCCTGGAGGCGTCTATCGAAACGGCCACCAAACTGGCCGACGGTCTGGTGCTGATTTCCGTAGTTGACGGCGAGGAGCGGCTGTATTCTCAGAAACTTGCCTGCGTGGAGTGCGGTGCCAGCGTGCCCGATCTGGAGCCCCGGTCATTTTCGTTCAACAGCCCCTATGGTGCCTGCGAAACATGCTCGGGGCTGGGCAGCACCTGGGCGTTTGATGCGGATAAAGTGATCACCGACCCGGCCAAGCCCCTCCTCGAAGGCGGTCTCGGCCCGGGAGGTGGGTCCACCGGCATCCACTTGAAAATGGAAGCGGCTGCGAAGGCCCTCAAGATCAAGCTCAAGACCCCGTGGGAACAGCTTTCGAGGCCTGCGCGCGAAAAGCTCCTGAACGGCGAGGGCGGTTTTGAAGGTCTGCTTTCAATTCTGCAGAGCATTTACGACGCCTCCTCCAGCGACTACCGCGAATGGCTGACGGACTATATGTCCCCGGTCCGCTGTTCCGCCTGCCAGGGAAGGCGGCTTCGGCCCGCCAGCCTGGCGGTGCGCGTGAAAAATACCTCCATCGCAGAGTTTACGCAGATGCCCATCTCGCGGGCGCTGCTCAGTGTCCGGGCCTGGGAGTTTGGGGAACGTGAACTACAGATTGCCGGCCGGGTGGTGGACGAAATCCGGCGGCGGCTGGAGTTTTTGCTGTCGGTGGGCCTGCATTACCTGAGCCTCGACCGCTCGGCGTCAACCCTTTCCGGTGGCGAGGCTCAGCGAATCCGGCTGGCCACTCAGATTGGCTCGAAGTTGCGGGGCGTCCTCTATGTGCTGGACGAGCCGTCGATCGGGCTTCACCCGCGCGACAACGACCGCCTGCTGGATACGCTGATCGAGCTTCGGGACCTGGGAAATACGGTCCTGGTAGTCGAGCACGACGCCGAGACGATCGAGCGAGCCGACTATGTGATCGATCTGGGGCCGGGTGCGGGTCGCCTGGGCGGCGAACTGGTGGCTGCCGGAACTCCTGCGGAGATCTGCGCCAACGTGCGCAGTCTGACCGGGCAGTATCTCTCGGGGCGACTGGAGATTCCCGTCCCCAAAGTGCGCAGGCCCGGCAACGGGCAGGTGATTACGGTAAAAGGCGCTACTGAGCACAATTTAAAGAAGATCGACGTGGAATTTCCGCTCGGGAAACTGATTGTCGTGACCGGGGTTTCGGGTAGCGGGAAGTCGACAATCGTGAACGATATTCTGTACCGGGCCATCGCCCGGGAGGTTTACGGTTCGCATGAAGCGCCCGGTGAACACCTGGAAATCACCGGCATCGAGAACCTCGACAAGATTATTCGGATCGACCAGTCGGCCATCGGTCGCACGCCCCGTTCGAATCCGGCCACGTACACCGGCCTGTTCTCTCCCATTCGCGAGTTCTACTCCATGCTGCCGGAATCGCGGGAGCGGGGCTACAAGCCCGGCCGCTTTAGTTTCAACGTGAAGGGCGGGCGGTGCGAGGCGTGCCAGGGTGACGGCCTGAAGCGCATCGAAATGAATTTCCTGCCCGATGTCTACGTCACCTGTGACGTTTGCCGGGGAAAGCGCTACAACCACGAAACGCTGGAAGTGAAGTTCAAAGGGCAGTCGATTTCCAGCCTCCTCGCGCTCACGGTGGAAGAGGCGCTCCCCCTGATGGAGACGCATCCGCAGATTCGCCCGAAGCTGCAAACCCTGCTGGACGTGGGGCTGGGCTACATTCACCTGGGCCAGTCGTCTACCACCCTTTCCGGCGGCGAGGCGCAGAGGATTAAGCTGGCCAAGGAACTCAGCAAGCGCCAGACGGGCCGGACCTTCTACGTTTTGGACGAGCCGACCACCGGTCTGCACTTCGAAGATGTCCGCAAGTTGCTGGATGTTCTGCAGAAACTGGTGGACCTCGGCAATACTGTATTAGTGATCGAGCATAATCTTGATGTGGTGAAGAGCGCCGACTGGATTATCGATCTTGGCCCTGACGGGGGTGAGGACGGGGGCCGTGTTGTGGCCGCGGGAACTCCGGAACAGGTGATGAAGTCGAAGAAAAGCTTTACTGCAGAGGCCTTGCGCAAGCTGGCAGGGAAGGCGAAGGTCTCGTGAGCGGTTACGCGATTGAACCGGTGGACCTGGCCGGCCTGAAGACCGTGTCCCTGCATGACCGCGGCGGCAAAGTTCGGGTGGCCGATTTCGCTCCGGTTTACAAGAAGGGCTCCGGCATCACGGGGCTCCTGAATGCCCTGCCGCATATTCTTGCCGGGGATAGCTTTCGCGCGGTGGTGCAGGCGATTCTGGCGGCTCGTGCGGCCAATAAGCCAGTGATTTGGGGCCTGGGTGGCCACGTGATCAAGTGCGGCCTCGCTCCTGTTCTGGCCGACCTGATGCGCAAGGGCTTCGCGACCGGGTTTATGATGAACGGCTCAGCTTCGATCCACGATTTTGAAATTGCCCTGGCTGGGTATACCAGCGAGGATGTGGAAGCGGTGCTGCCCGATGGCAGGTTTGGTTCGGCCGAAGAGACTGGCCGCGAGTGGAATATGGCGCTCCGGGAAGGCATGGGTATTGGCGAGGCGCTGGGGCGTGCGCTGGAGAGTCTGGCGGCCCCGGAGTTTGCCGCGAGCAGCCTGCTGCTGGAGGCCTGGCGCGCCCGGGTTCCTGTTACTGTGCACGTTGCCGTCGGCACCGACACGCCCCACACCCATCCGGCGGTGAATGCGCAACTGTTGGGAGCCGCCACGCACCATGATTTCCGCCTGTTCTGTTCCCTGGTGACGGGTTTGAACGGTGGCGGCGTTTACATCAACGCCGGCTCGGCCGTCGTCCTGCCCGAGGTCTTTCTGAAAGCGCTCTCGGCGGTGCGAAATCTTGGTTACGAAGTTCGCGATTTCACCACAGTCAATATGGATTTCCTGCAGCACTACCGGCCTCGCGTCAACGTGGTGGAGCGGCCCCACGCGGGGCTGGACGGAAAGCGTGACGGCCGGGGCTATGCCCTGACCGGACACCACGAGATTATGCTTCCCCTGCTTGCGGCAGCTCTTACGGAGGGTGCGTGACCCGCGAAGATTACGCCGCAGTCCCCGTCTTTCTGGCGGATCCCGATGTCCCGTTCTGGGGTTTTGGCGAAGTGTTTGTGGTGCTCGCCACCCTCTTCGCTGCCATGGCTGTATCGGGCAACGTGGCGCAGGCGATACTTGGCGAAAGCGCGAAGATCGGCTACTGGGCGGTGGTGGAAGAGGTGGCGGCTTATCTGCTTATGCTGGCGGCCATGAAGATTATTTTTTTCTGGCAACAGAAGCCCTTATTCCGAACCCTTGCCTGGACGAAGACGGCCTTTTTCCCGCAGTCTCTGGCCGCGATCGGCTTTGCGGTCTTCTTCCTGAGCGTCGCGCTCCAGTTGATCCTGCGGACGCCGGAGATGCAAAACACGCCCTTCGAGAAGATGCTGAACTCGGGTCTGGCCAGCCGTCTGGTGATCACTGTTTTCGGCATTACGCTGGGGCCGGCCATCGAAGAACTTCTCTTCCGTGGTTTCCTGCAACCCGTGCTGGTAAGTACCGCCGGGGTCCTGCCTGGAATCCTGATTACGGCCGCCACGTTCGGCTTCATGCATCTGGCGCAGAACTCCTGGCAGTGGCAGACCGGTGTCATTATTACGCTGGTGGGTTTCGCCTTCGGCATGATTCGGCACGTCACCGGGTCCACCCAGGCTTCCACCATCGCGCACGTTGCGTACAATACTTTGCCCTTCCTGCTGACCTCGTTCCAGGCGGGCCATCCCAATTCGAAGTAGAGCGAAAACAATTTCATGATTGAAACAATTCTGTGGACCGATGAAGGCGTGGTTATGATCGACCAGACCCGCCTCCCGAACGAAGAAATCTATGTGACCTGCCGGAACTATCATGAGGTGGCCGACGCCATCCGGACCATGATTATCCGGGGCGCTCCCGCCATCGGCGTGGCAGCGGCCATGGGCGTTGCTATCGGCGTGGCGCAGGCTGCGGCTGCAGATCTTGACGGGCAGGTGGCGGCGATTTCGAAAGAGCTCGCGGGAACCCGGCCAACGGCCGTGAATCTGTTCTGGGCCATCGACCGCATGAACCGCCTCTACAGCGAAATTAGGCATTTGGCGCTCGAGGAGATTCGTACCCGGCTGATCGACGAAGCGAAGCTGGTTCGCGTTGAGGACATCGAGATCAACATGAGCCTGGGCCGTCACGGCGCAGCTTTGGTTCCAGATGGCAAGACGGTGCTGACCCACTGCAACGCGGGCGCGCTGGCCACCGCGGGCTACGGTACCGCGCTGGGTGTGATCCGCGCGGCCATTGAATCCGGCAAGAAGATCGACGTATTCGCTGACGAAACCCGGCCCTTCCTGCAGGGCGCACGCCTCACGGTGTGGGAACTGCAGCACGACGGCATTGAAGTTACGCTGATTATGGACAATATGGCGGGCCACTTCCTGCGTTCCGGCCGGATTGGTTGCGTCGTCGTCGGCGCGGATCGTATCGCGGCCAATGGCGACGTGGCGAACAAGATCGGCACCTATTCGGTGGCTGTGCTGGCGAAGGAGAACAACGTCCCGTTCTATGTGGCGGCGCCGATTTCCACGCTGGACCTCACGCTGGCCCACGGTGACCTGATTCCGATTGAAGAGCGCGGCGCTTCGGAAGTAACGCAGGTGTTCGGCGTTCAGGTGGCCCCAAAAAACACGTCCGTACGGAACCCTGCCTTCGATGTGACGCCGAACCGCTACGTGACCGCGATCATCACCGAACGTGGCGTCGCGCGCGGACCCTACGAAGAGAGCCTGCGGGCTCTTGCGGGAAAATAGAGTCATGAAGACCCTTGCCCTGATTCTTGTTGCCGCGTTAACTCTATGTGCCGCCGGCGATTACTCCAAGCGACGAGCTCCGGGATTTTCGCTGTCGGATTCGCACTACCAGCAGCACGATCCCCAGGATTATCGGGGCAAGGTGCTAATCGTCGATATTATGGCGACCCCCTGCGGGGTGTGCGCAACGCTGGTCGATACGCTGGTGAAGGTGAAGGCGAAGTACGGGGACAAACTGGGGATCATCTCTATCGTGACCCAGCCGGATAACCATGAAACCGCGGATCGCTTTGCCACGGCGCACAAGCTCACCTGGCCGATCGTGTTCGACAGCGGGCAGGTGATTATGTCGTACCTGAAGGTGACGCCGTCGAATCCGCAGGTGCACTTCCCGCACATTTTCATCGTCGATGCCGACGGGTATATTCGAAATGATTTCGAATCCGCGGATGTGCAATTCGAGACCTTCGAGGGTTTGTGCGACGAAGTCGACAAGGCCTCGAAGCCCCGCTGAGTTGCATCGTGTCTGACAAAATCTGACAAACTCTTGCGGCACCTTTACACGCTGATCCGTCAAGATACATAGGGTGAACGTGGTGATTTCTAAAACAGTTATTTGCATCGCCGGTGTCGCGGCCGTGGCAGGCCTGATTCTTGCGCAGGAAGGTCCGCGCGAAGGTGGCCGGGGTCCGGGTGGCGGGAGCGTGCTGGTGGGCGCCCTCGATACGGATGGCGACGGTGCCATCTCCGGCAAGGAGATGAAGGCTGCTCCTGCATCGCTGAAGAAGCTGGACAAGAATGGCGACGGCAAGCTGACCGCGGAAGAATTGCGATGGCAGGGTGGTGATCGCGAGCGTGGCGAGGGGCGGGGCGAAGGCCGGGGTGCAGGGCAAGCCGCCACAGGCGCGAGTCCCGATGAGCTGCTGCAGACGCTGCTGGCGTTCGACAAGAACAAAGACGGCAAACTGCAAAAGGACGAAGTTCCGGACCGCATGCAGGGCCTGTTTACTCGCGGTGACACGAACAAAGACGGCATTCTGACGGCGTCGGAGATTCGTGGACTGGCCACAACACAGGCAGCTTCGGCTCCCGATCGTGGTGGCCGGGGTGAAGGCCGCGGTGAAGGCAGAGGCGGAGGCCGGGGCGGCATGATGCGCATGGATCCGGTAGCGGCTGCGCTCGATGCGGACCACGACGGCGTGATTTCCGCAGCGGAGATCAAGAACGCCAACAACGCGCTGAAGACTCTGGACAAAAACGACGATGGCCAGCTTTCCCGCGATGAGATTCGCCCGAATTTCGGCCGGGGCCGGGGCGGCAGTTTTGGAGGAACGCCGGAAGAAATGTCGGCACGTATCTTCCAGCAACTGGACGGCAATAAAGACGGCAAGCTCTCCCGTCACGAAATGTCGGAGGGGCCGTTTGGGGAATTGTTCGACCGTGCGGATACGAACAAGGATGGCTTTGTCAGCCAGGCGGAATTACTGGCCGCCATGCCGCAGGGTGGCTTTGGCCGGGGACGTGGCCAGGGCGAGCGCCCGCGTCAGTAAGCATTCACAAAACATTCGGGGATAGATATATGCGACTCAGGTTTCTGGTAGCTGGTAGTGTGTTCGCTTTGGCGCTCGCGACGGCGGGGTCATCCCGTGTGGGCCAGCGAAATGAGCTGTACAGCTTCAATTACGAAAATGTTTTGGGGACGTCGGCTGAGATTAAGGTGCTGGCTTCGTCAGAGGCTGCGGCAGATCAGGCCGAGCAGGCTGCGCTGCGCGAGATTGACCGCCTGAATGGCATTCTGAGCGGCTACAGTGCGACCAGCGAGTTCAGCCGCTGGCAGAAGACGCAGGGCGAGGCCGTGCCGGTTTCGCCGGAACTGGCCGAGGTGTTGGGTTTGTTTGGTACGTGGCGCACGCAGACCGGCGGGGCTTTGGACGCTTCGGCGGAAGCGGCGAGCCGGGTCTGGAAAGACGCTGCCGCTGCGGGCCGTGTGCCGAACGCCGGGGAACTGGCGTCCGCAGTGAACGCGATGCGCGGTGAGCACTGGAAGCTGGATGCTGCGGCACGTACGGCGACCCACCTGGATCAGACTCCCTTGGTGCTGAATTCCCTGGCTAAGAGCTATGTGATTGGCAAGGCTGCAGCGGCAGCTTCGGGCACGGCTGGCGTGTCGGGGGTGGTGGTGAACATTGGTGGCGATCTTGTGGTTCGCGGCAGCCTGGTCGATCAGGTGGATATCATTGATCCCCGGTCTGGCGCGGAAGGTTCCGTGATGACATCGCTGGCGGTCGGTGACCGTGCGGTAGCGACCAGCGGCAACTATCGCCGTGGGTTCGATGTGGAAGGCAAGCATTATTCGCACATCATCGATCCCCGGACGGCGCAGCCGACCGATGAAATCATCAGCTCAACTGTTGTTGCCCCGAATGCGGCTCAGGCCGGGGCTCTGGCGACGGCGTTTTCGGTGATGAAGCCCGCGGAGAGTAAGTTGCTTGCGGGGAAGATGCCCGGTGTGGAATACCTGCTGGTGCGGAACAACGGCGAGCGGATGGCGAGCGCTGGTTGGAATGCTCTGGCGGCGAAGTCTGTTGTCCGTACTGCAGCACCGATGCTCGCGGTAGCGGGCCCTGGAACGTTCGATACATCCCTCGAATTGGCAATTCAGCTGGAACTGGGCGGGACAACGTTTCGCGGCAAGCGTCCTTACCTGGCTGCGTGGATTGTGGATCAGGATAAGTTTCCGGTTCGCACGGTGGCTCTGTGGTTTGAGAAGCCGCGCTGGCTGAATGAACTCCGCGCCTGGTACAAAGACGACCGGCTGCGCTCTATGGCGGAAGGTAATGACATTACGCGCTCGGTTTCCAGCGCCACCCGCGCCCCCGGCAAGTACACGCTCAAATGGGATGGCAAGGATAACTCCGGCAAGGTTGTGAAGTCCGGTAAGTACACAGTGATGATCGAGTGTGTTCGTGAACACGGCACTTACCAGTTGCTGCACCAGGAAATCGATTTCAACGGTACTCCGGCGCAGTTCAAGCTGCCTGGCGGCACTGAGATCGCGGCCGCTTCGCTCGATTATCACAAAGTGGCGAAGTAATGTCGCATCCACACCACCCCCGCAAGTCGGAGTGGAAGCGGCAAACTGCGATCGTGTCGCGCTGGTTGCATATTTATCTCTCGATGGTGAGTTTCGCCATCCTGCTCTTCTTCGCGGTGACAGGGATCACGCTGAACCATCAGGACTGGTTCAGCAATACCCGCACCCTTCAGGCGAAGGGTCAGGTTCAGGAGAAGTGGGTCAAGGTCGCGGACGCGAAAGATGTCGCGAAGCTGGAAATTGTAGAGTATCTCCGGAAGACGAACGGCGTGAAAGCCGCGCTGGCCGACTTCCGCATTGAAGATGCGCAATGTCAGGCGTCGTTCAAAGGCCCTGGCTATTCCGCCGATGCTTTTATTGATCGCACCAACGGTTCGTATGAGCTGACTGAGACGCGGCAGGGCTTGGTGGCTGTGCTGAATGACCTGCATAAAGGTCGCGACAGTGGGACCGCATGGGCGTGGATTATCGACGCTTCAGCCGGGCTGATGACACTGGTTTCGCTTACCGGTCTGGTGCTGATCTTCTTCCTGCAGAAGCGGCGCGCGTCGGGACTGCTGGCCGTGGCGATCGGCGGGGTTCTCTGCTGGGTAGTCTACGTGATTTGGGTCCCGTAACTACAGCCCTGCGAACTCGATAGCGGAATTGCCGGAGAGCGTGCGGCGCAGGTAGTCGATCTGGCCCAGGTGATAACTCAGGTGGCCGTAGATCGAGAGCAGGAACTGGTACGTCGATGCGCCCGGTGCGGCGATGCCAGCGGGTTTTTCGTTGTTCATGGCTTCGTCTGTGAGTCCCGCTACTACATTCGCCACCAGATCCTGTAACGGCTGAATTCGCGAGAGCAGTTCAGCGCGTGAGATCCCAGTGGAGGAAAACTCCAGGTCGCGCTGCCGGTTGTAGGCTACCCCACCAAGAAGAAGCCCGATGAAGTGGCGCAGGTTGCCTTCGAGGTGCAGGGCGAGGTTGCCCACGGAGTTGGCGACGCCGGGGGCAGTCTTCCAAAGGAGATCTTCCGGACAGGCTTCGATTTCCTGGGCGAGGCGGACGAGATCGCGGCGGAAGAGGGCGGAGAGATCGGTTTGGTGGGACATGGCTCCCATTATCGCCCGCTCAGAGACCGAACACGTAGAGGACACGGTCGGCGCTGATGGTGACTTACTGCTTGCCTTCGAGGGCGAAAGAGATTGGCTTGGCGCTGATGCCGCGGCCGGTCTGGAAGTCCCACAGAAGCTTGCCTCCGGATTTGGCGTCCTGGGCGAGCAGGCATGTGGTTGAGGCCAGCAGCCCCGCCACTTGGATCTGCCGGAAAAAAAGATCCCCGAAGTATCGCCGGACTTACCGCCGTACCAGCTGGTCCAGCTTCCCGAAAGCCTTCTCGATTCGCTGCGGTTTTGTCAGAACCCCTTCGAAGATGTCACCGAGTTCGGCGAAGCGGTCTGGAGCTGTCTTCATGGTGAATTGCGAGGGGTGGAGTGCGGGTGTCACTTCGCTCCATTGCAGGGGTGTGGCGACGGGGGCTCCGGGGTGCGCGCGAACCACGTACGGAGCTGAGATGGTCTTACTTTCGGCGATCTGCATCCAGTCGAAGTAGACACGGTCCTTCTCGCGCTTTTCGAGCGCTCGGGGTGTGGTGAACAGCTTTGGGTGTTCAGCGGCGAGGAGGCGCGCGATCACTTCGGCAAAGAAACGGGCCTGTTCGTAGGTGTAGACCGGTTCAATGGGGACGTAGATGTGCAGGCCATCGCCACCGGTGGTCTTGGGATAGCCGGTGAGGCCGATGGCGTCGAGTTTTTCCTTCACCAGCAGGGCGGCTTCCACTACCTTGGGGAATTCGCATTCGAAGGGGTCGATGTCCATCAGGATGAAGTCGGGATGTTGCAGGGTGCCGATGCGGCTCATCCACGGATTTTGGTCGATGCAGCCAAGGTTGGTGAGGTAGAGCAGGGTCTGTTTGTCATTGCAAACGATGAAGCGCGTATTGCCGACGAGTTCGGTGCGCAGCCAGGAAGGGTAGGTGTCGGGAGTGTTTTTCTGGAAAAAGTGTTCGCCGTGAATCCCGTTTGGAAAGCGCTTCAGCGAGAGGGGCCGGTCTTTCAGGTGGGGCAGGATCAGCGGGGCGACGGTGTCGTAATACAGCAGGAGTTCGCCCTTGGTGTAACCGTGTTCGGGGAAGTAGATCTTGTCGGTGTTGGTGAACTTGAGCGCGGCTTCGCCGGCGGCTTGTGGCTTCTCGCGGACCACTTCCAGGGGGGCTTTGTCAGCACGCAGACCCAGATAAACGGGAGCGCGGAGCCGGCCTTCCGAGGTCCATTCGAGAAACTTCACTTGCGCGATGAGTTCGGGCTTTACCCAGATGGTGCCTTTGGGGATCTTCGTGCCGCGGTCGAGAGGGCTTTTCGGAATTGTGCGGGGCTCCAGCATGGCCAGCAGTTCCCGCAGCATCTTTTCGGTGAAGCCTGTGCCGACGTTGCCCGCGTAGACCAGCGCGCCGTCCTCATCCACATAAGCGAGTACCAGTGACGCGAAAGTGTCGCGCTCGCCTGGTGTGTAGCCGGCAATGAGGAACTCCTGTTCAGTGGTGAGCTTCAGCTTCAGCCAGGCTGCCGAGCGGCGGGATTCATACAGGCTGCTGGCGCGCTTAGAGACCAGGCCTTCGAGGCCCGCGTGTTTCGCAGCTTCGAGGAGGTGCTCTCCGGAGTCGGCAAAGTGATCGGAGTAGCGGAGCAAAGGACAGGGCTTCAGGATTGCGGCGAGAGCCTTCTTGCGTTCTTCCAGCGGGACGCGGCGGAGGTCGTAGCCATCGCAAAAAGGCAGGTCGAAGGCGATGAAGTGAACGGGATTCTTCTGGCCCATTTTAGCGATGGAGTGGGCGTCGGTTTGGTGGATACGGGGCTGGATCAGTTCGAACTTTGAGATACCCTTCGCGTCGAGCGCAACGATTTCGCCGTCCAGGATGGCGGATTCGGCGTCCACGTAATGGGGCAGGATCTGGAGTTCGGGGTACTGGCGTTCGCAGCGGTTGTTATTGCGGGTGTAGAAGCTCAGCGAGCCATCGCGGATGTAAGCGAGCGCACGGACGCCATCCCACTTGATCTCATGCAGCCAGCGCCCGCTTTTGGGCAACTGCTCCGTGAGCTGCGCTCCCATGGGCGCGAAGAAATCGGGTAAAGGGGCTTTAACTGCACCCGGCAACGATGCAGGGTCAAGGCCGGTACTTTTTTTTTAGGGTGCGTTTTGGCGGGCAGATCGGCCGCGATTTCTTCCTGCGTGCGGCCGGTCTTAATGCTGTAGGCGAAGGCTTCGGGATCCCAATCCGCTCGAGCATCGGCGTCTTGTTTCTTGATCAGCAGCCACTCGTTACCTTTGCCGCGGTTCTTCATGGACACGATGGCGAAGGTGCCGTTGAGCTTCTCGCCATGGAGCCGGAATTTCAGATCGCCGCGCGCGATCTGAGCGAGACCGTCATCTTCGCCGAGGATCTCGAAGATGCCGCGGTCCCACAGCATTACACTGCCCGCGCCGTAGTTGCCTTTGGGGATATTACCTTCGAAATCGCCGTAGTCAACGGGGTGGTCCTCCACCATGGCGGCGAAGGGTTTCTTTGCCGGATCGAGCGTAGGTCCCTTTGGCACGGCCCACGATTTCAGGGTGCCGCCGATCTCCAGGCGGAAGTCGTAATGGAGGTGGGAGGCGTTGTGACGCTGGACGAAGAAACGGCCCGAATGCGTGGCACTCGCCTCCGCTGCCGAGGGTTCCGGCTCCGGAGTTCTGCGGAAATCGCGTTTCTTCGCGTATTCTTCGAGCGACATATGCGGTTGGAAATGTTCAGCTTTCATGTTATAGCTAACATGAGGGTTCATGGCTAGTACCTGGAAAGGTCATCTCACTTTCGGACTTGTTTCGTTTCCCGTGCGCTTGTTTACGGCGGCGCGGAGCGAAACCATCAGCTTTAATCAGCTGCATAAAGACGACGGCTCGCGCGTGAAGCAGGTCCTCTATTGTCAGGCTGAAGACAAGCCCATTTCTCGCAGCGAAATCGTTAAAGGTTACGAGTACGAGAAGGGGAAGTACGTTGTTGTCGAGGAAGAGGAGATCCGCAAGGTTGCTCCGAAGACCGCGAAGGTGATGGAGATCCAGGAGTTCGTGAAGGCCACCGATGTTGACCCGGTCTATCTGGAAAGCTCGTACTATATGGCCCCGGACGAGGGCGGGGAAAAACCTTACGCGCTATTATTTGAGACCCTGAAGCAACTCGGTTACTTCGGCATCGCGAAAGTTGCGATGCACAATCGCGAACACGTGGTGGTGTTGCGGCCGGGTGAAAAAGGCATGGTCCTGCACACCATGTACTACGCCGATGAGGTCCGTCGGGTGGATGAGTTCCGGCCAGATGTGACGAATTTGAAGGATAAGGAACTGGCGCTGGCGAAGATGCTGGTGGAGTCGCTCGCCGGGGAGTTTGAGCCCGAGAAGTACAGTGACACTTACCGGACGAATCTGCGCGCCATGATTCAGGCCAAAATTGATGGGCAGGAAGTGGTGGAGACGCCGGAAACTTATATCGCGCCGGTGATCGACATCATGGAAGCGCTGCGGCGCAGTCTGGAGATGCGCAAACCGCCAATGGTGGCGCACGCGGCTTCCGGAGAAGCGGACGACGCGGAGGAAGAAACGCCGAAGCGGGAGCGGAAAGCGCGTTCGGCTTAGCCGTTCAATGGAGGCAAGAGGTCCGATACCACCCTGGCGGCCTCTGGCATGGCTTCCGGAGACACGGATTCGGCAGGAGTTGTTTTCACCAAACTTGAATACTGTCCATTCACCGGGTGACGGTAAAGGTACAGCAACCGTCGGCTGACGTCCAGAACCCAATACTCCGGGACACCTGCGCGGGCATAAAGGTTCGACTTAACCGTTCGGTCGAAGTGGGAAGTTGTATCAGCTACCTCGACTAAAAGGGTGATCTCGGTTCCGTGAGGATGACGAAGAGCGTATTCCCGGTTAGCCGCGCTCATCACTACCAGATCCGGTTCCGGGTAACTGTATTCACGGTCAACATCGGCTACCTCAATCGGCGACTGACACCGAATGCGCTCAATCCCGAAGAGGCGGACCAAATACCGCATCAGCAGATTAAGCGCATACGCGTGAGGCGGATTCTGGCCCATCTTGTCGATCAAATCTCCGCTGATGAGCTCAAACCGTTGGCCCGCAAAAGCACCCAGATTCAGCAGGTGGTCAACCGCGTCGCGCGTAAATCGTACCCGCCGAGGGGTCTCCTCCGCGTTCAGGACCGGATCTAATACGACCGCCATAGATTCAATGTACACCGTTTCCGGCGGGAAGAGATTTACACCAACACGGTAAACGCGGATTCGGTGCGCGTCACTGGGCGGTAGAGCGTGTCGCGCTCCACCGGTTCGCGTCCGGCCTGGCGGATGAGGCGCAACAGATCGCCGCGCTTCAGGGCCTGCGATTCCGTTGATCCGGCATCGTGGTAGATCTTCTCTTCCACCACCGTGCCGTCAATGTCATTCGCGCCGAAACGAAGCGCGATCTGCGCGATTCGGGCGGAGAGCATTACCCAGTAAGCCTTGATGTGCGGGATGTTATCCAGCACCAGCCGCGACACAGCGATGGCCTTCAGGTCGTCAAATCCCGTCGTTTTCGCGATGTGGGAAAGTGCCGTGTTGTCGGGGTGGAACGCCAGGGGAATAAAGGTAACGAAACCTTTGGTCTCATCCTGCAGCGCGCGCAGTTTCACCAGGTGATCCGCACGGTCCTCTTCATTTTCCAGGTGCCCGTAGAGCATGGTGCAGTTGGAATGCACGCCCAGTTCATGGGCAATACGGGCCGTTTCCAGCCATTCATCGCCGGTCAGTTTGTGGTCGCAGATGATGCGGCGAACACGTTCGGAAAAAACTTCGGCGCCCCCACCAGGCATGGAGTCCATACCAGCGTCGCGCAGTTGGATGAGCACGTCGCGGATCGTCATTTTTTCGCGGCGGGCGAAGTAGCCGATTTCCACCATGGTGAAGGCCTTCAGGTGGATCTGTGGGTACCGTTCTTTCAGGCCACGCAGCATCTGGCAGAACCAGTCCAGGTTGAGTTCCGGGTGCAGGCCGCCGACAATGTGGAACTCGGTGATCTGCTCGCTCCAGCCCTTGCCGGCGGTCTCCCAGACCTGCTCCAGCGACATGGTGTAAGAATTCGGGTCGCGCTTCTGCTTGCCGAAAGCGCAGAGGCGACAGCTGGCGACGCAGACATCGGTGGGATTGATATGGCGGTTGACGTTAAAGTACGTCACATTGCCGTGCATCCGTTCGCGCACCAGGTTGGCCATGTAACCGAGGGCCAGAACATCGTTGGTGCGGTAGAGGGTAACGGCGTCCTCGTACGAGAGGCGCAGGCCCGCCTCCACTTTTTCACGGATGGGCAACAGACGGCGGTCTTCAAAATGAACGTTCATAAGGTCACCACAAAATACGGTTTACAACAAGACGTCAGCGGCCCAAAAGACGAAGAATAGCACGCTAACCCAGCCATTCATGGTGAAGAAGGCCGCATTGACGCGTGATAAGTCGTTCGGCTTCACGATACCGTGTTCGTACAACAGCAAGGCCGCCACCGCGCCGATTCCGGCGAGGGAGAGCAGCCCGAGGTGCAGCTGGGAAGCCAGCATCAGGAGCGAAAGAATCATCAGGACATGCAGCAGCTTCGCGATGTGAAGCGCCCGAACGATCCCGAACGCACTGGGAATACTGAAGAGCCCGGCGGCGGTGTCATAGTCGAAATCCTGACAAGAGTAGATGACGTCGAAGCCGGCAGTCCAGAACATGACGGCGGCGGTGAGCCAGAGAATGCGCGGGTCCAGCGTGCCGGAGACGGCGATCCAGGCTGCAGCGGGCGCGATGCCGAGCGCGAATCCCAGTACCAGGTGCGCGAACGACGTGAAGCGCTTGGTGTAGGAGTAGAAGAAAACGACGCCCAGTGCAGCCGGTGCGAGTTTCAGGCAAAGCGGGTTCAGTTGCCACGCGGCGAACAGGAAAATCAAGCTGGAAGCGACCGTGAAGGCCCAGCCGAAACTTCGTGACAACTGGCCGGCGGGGATGTGGCGGGTGTTGGTGCGGGGGTTCTTCGCGTCAATCTCGGCATCCACCAGGCGATTGAACGCCATGGCGGCGGAGCGGGCTCCCACCATGGCCACGATGATCCAAATCAGGATGACCCAGCCACGCGCCGAGAAGTTCCCCGTCTGCCGGAATGCCAGCATCGCCCCGGTCAGCGCGAACGGCAGCGCGAACACGGAATGCTCAAACTTGATCATGTCGAGCGTCATACTGAGGCGTTTCAGGGACATTATTTGGGTGGGAATCTCTATTTTAGCGGAACGGCAACTCCGGGCCATGGAAGACCCTCTGCTAAGTTGGCAAGTGAATGACCGAAGATCAACTGCGTGTGCTCCTTGAAGAAGTTCGCGGCGGCTCCACCGATATAGATGCGGCGCTCACCCGTCTGCGTCACATGCCGTTCGAAGATCTCGGTTTTGCGAAGGTGGATCACCACCGGGCGCTGCGCCACGGCATTCCGGAAGTGATCTTTGGTCTGGGGAAAGCGCCCGAGCACGTCGTCGCTATCGCCGGCAAGTTGCTGGATCACGGCGGCAACGTTCTCATCACCCGTACCACGCCCGCGATGGCAGAAAAAGTGATGGCCGAGCTTCCAGGCGGCGAGTACTTCCCGCTATCGGGCGCGATTCGCTTTTGGCGGGAGAAGATCAACCACGGCAAGGGGAAGATCGCGGTGGTCTGTGCCGGCACCAGCGATATTCCGGTTGCCGAGGAAGCGCAGATCACCGCCGAAGTGATGGGCAATGAGGTGGAATCGATCCACGACATCGGTGTCGCGGGGATTCACCGGTTGATGAATAACCGGGATCGCCTGGCGTCGGCGCGGGTGGTGATTGTTTGCGCCGGGATGGAAGGCGCGTTGCCTTCGGTGGTGGGCGGCATGGTTTCGGTGCCGGTCATCGCGGTGCCGACCAGCGTGGGCTATGGGGCCAGTTTCCACGGTCTGGCCGCGCTGCTGGGCATGTTGAACAGTTGCTCCAGCAACGTCACGGTTGTGAATATCGATAACGGCTTCGGCGCGGGTTACGTGGCGAGCCTGATTAATCGCCTGCCCTGACCCAGTCCTCATTAATCCGCACGTGCTTGATGGACTTCCCCTCCGGCACAAAGTAGCTGTAGGTGATATGAATCGCGCCGTCTTTGGCCTGGATGACGCTGGGGTAGTGGTACTGCTTTGCCACCACTTCGTTTGGCTTGCCGTCCAGATGGCGACGCCACTTCCAGGTTGCGCCTTCATCCTCCGAAATCGCCGCGACCAGCGAGTGGCGCTTATCTTCCAGATCGTTGTAGACCATCATCCAGTGGCCGTTGGCGAGGCGAATGTTTTCGAGGCTGGTGCCCGGGTTCAGGATTTCCGTGTCCTTTGCCTGCGTCCAGGAAACGCCGTCGTCCTTCGAATAGCTGACCAAGGCGCGGTGCGGTGCGGGACCGTTATCGCGCATATAGGCCACCAGACTGCCGTCATTTTTCCGAACCACCGACGGTTGAATGCCGCCTTCGCCCACCAGCGGTTCGCTCGCGGTCCAGGTGATCCCGTGATCGTCGCTGATCGCCATGATCCCGTAGGAGTAGCCGTCGGAATACATCGGCACCAGGATTCGGCCTGACGGCAGTTCCAGGGGGTGGGTCCGCGTGAACCAGCCCATCCGCGAGAAATACTCGTCCCTGGCGTGGAGCACCAGGTTTTTGGCGTGCTCCGCCCTCTTACCCCCCATATCCAGCAGGGGGGCGACCAGGGTATTCGTTTTCTCTACAATGTTTTTCGGCATCAGCAGGATGTTGTCCTGAAACTCCCATTTGGGCGGGCCGGAAACCTGCTGGTAGTCGGTCGAGATCCGGTACTTCATAAGCGCCGTCTCCCACTGGTGCGCGAGGATCACCGGCCAGAGAAAGAAAAGCCGCTTCTGCGAGTCGAGGAACAGGACCGGGTTTGTCTCCGGAAACCCGGGCGTATCGGCCATCACGAACGGTTCCGACCACTGCTTCGTCAAGTGGTTCCACCGGGCACCGCGAATCAGGACGTCATCTGCCGTGCGTTCGCCTGACCCGTGGAACCAGACCGTCAACAGGTCTCCATTCGGTAACTCGACGACACTGGACGAGTGATTGTGCCATTTTTCGAGCGGAAACAGCAGTTCCGACGAGTATTCGGGCGCGGCCGCATGAAGTGTGGCGGCCAGCAAAAGGGCTGCAAAAAAGCGCATGAGTCGATTATGTCGCGGCGGCTTTTTTCTTTCCTGCCCCGGCGGCTTCGCCTCGCCGCTAAACTGGAGGTGTTGAGCGAAGCCAAACGCGAATCCGGAAGCGTGGCCGTGCTGGCCGAAAAACCTTCTGTTGCCCGCGACATCGCCAAGGTCCTCGGCGCAAGCACGCGGGGGGACGGCTATCTGCACGGCAACGGCTATGTTGTCACGTGGGCCATCGGCCACCTGGCGGCGCTGGGCCAGCCTCATGAGATTCGCCCCGAATGGAAATCGTGGCGTCGCGACACCCTGCCCATGCTCCCCGCCGACTGGCCCCTCGTTGTCGGCGACAAAACAAAAGACCAGTTCGATACCGTTCGCAAGATTCTGAATTCCCCCCGCATCGACAGCATCGTTTGCGCAACGGACGCTGGACGCGAAGGCGAGCTGATCTTCCGCTACATCTACGAAGCTGCGCGTTGCGCCAAGCCCTTCCAGCGCCTTTGGATTTCGTCGCTGACGCCTGAAGCCATCCGCAAAGGCTTCGACACGCTAAAGCCGGGCACCGACTATGATGCCCTTGCTGCCGCCGCACGGGGCCGCAGCCGCGCCGACTGGCTGGTCGGCATGAATCTCTCGCGGGCATACACGCTCACCTACGGCAACGAGCTGAGCGTGGGGCGCGTGCAGACACCCACCCTGGCCATGGTGGTGGAGCGCGAGCTGGCGATTCGGGCTTTCGTCTCCGACGATTACCTGGAAGTCCTCGCCACGTTCCGGCCCACCGGCTTCCCCCAGGCCGAGGCTTACCAGGGAACCTTTGTCGCGGACACCAAAGATATCCGGAAGTCGTCCCGGTTGCCCGCCGATGGCGAAGAGGCGAAGCGGATTGTGGCACGGGCGAAATCCGGTCAGGCTGGGATTGAATCCGTTCGCGCCGAGACGCAGCGCATGGGCCCCCCGCCCCTCTATGATCTGACCGAACTGCAGCGCCATGCGAACCGCCTCTTCGGTTTTTCCGCCCAGCATACGCTCGACGTCGCCCAGGCCCTCTACGAACGGCACAAGCTGATCAGTTATCCCCGTACCGATAGCCGCCACTTGTCTGCGGACATTGGCCGGACTTTGCCGCGCGTGGTCAACGCCGTCTCCGGGCCGTACAAAGAGCACCTCGCCCCCGGTACGGGTGAACGGCCTCTCAGCAAGCGTTTCATCGATGACACCAAGGTCAGCGACCACCACGCCATCATCCCGACAGCTACCCGGCCGGGGGATATTTCACCGGATGAGCGCAAGATCTATGACCTGGTCTGTCGCCGCCTGCTGAGTGCGTGGCATGAGGATCACGTCTGGAATGTGACCACCGTCATCACCGCCATTGTGAACGGCGAAATCACGGACCGGTTCTACTCTTCCGGCAAGGCGATTCAGCAGGTCGGCTGGAAAGTTCTGGACATCAAGGTCGAGAAAAAGAAGCCCGCGAAGAAGGCGAAGGCCACTGAAGGCAAGTCGGGCGACGATGACGAGCAGACGTTGCCGTCGAACCTTGCGGAAGGCCAGCCGCAGGACGTTCTGGAGGCCGCCAGTCAGCAGAAGAAGACCAGTCCCCCGAAGCGCTTCACGGAAGCGACGCTGCTGACCGCTATGGAAACGGCGGGGAAAACGCTGGACGAAAAAGAGCTTTCCGACGCCATGAAGGACAACGGTCTGGGCACGCCGGCGACTCGTGCGAACATCATCGAAGTTCTGTTGAAGCGCGAGTACATTGCCCGCGAGGCCCGGAATCTGGTGGCTACGGACAAGGGTGTCCGTCTCATTGAGGTTGTCCATCCGGAAGTCCGCAGCCCGGCGATGACCGGCCAGTGGGAAGCGTACCTGAAGCGCATCGAACGAGGTCAGGCCCAGCTCGAGCCTTTCATCAACGGCATTGAGGACTATGTTCGAACCGTGGTGGGCAAGGTCGGCACGCTCCCGCCCGCTCCCCGGGAACGCCGCGGCGAGCCCGTCTCTGCCTCGGCTTCTGAGCTGGCTGCTGTACCGGTCGCCGCGCGCCGGGTGAGCGCGAAGGCGGCAAAAGGTGCTGAATCGGTTGCTGCTCCGGAGCCAGCGCGCCAGACCCCGGTAATTCCGACCCTGTCGATACCGACCCTATCGATTCCGACACAACCCATACGGACTCAGGCGGCCACCGTCGAAGAGCTGCCGGAGATCCTGCACAAGACCTTTGGCTTTGAAAAGTTCCGCGCCAACCAGGAAGAAGTCTGCCGCGCCGTTATGCAGGGGCAGGACGTCCTGCTGGTAATGCCCACAGGGGCGGGGAAGTCGCTCTGTTACCAGTTACCCGGCATCGCGCTCGGCGGCACCACGCTGGTAATCAGTCCGCTGATTGCCCTGATGGAAGACCAGTTCGCCAAGCTCCGCAAGCTGGGCCTGGCGGTGGAATGTATCCACTCCGGGCGCGACCGCGCGGCGTCCCGTCAGGTCTGCATCGATTACCTGAGCGGTAAGCTGCAGTTCCTGTTCATTGCTCCGGAGCGTCTCCGCGTGAACGGCTTCCCCGAGATGCTGGCCAAGCGCAAGCCCTCGCTGGTCGCCATCGACGAAGCTCACTGTATCTCGCAGTGGGGTCACGATTTCCGGCCCGACTATCGCCTGCTCGGCAGCTATCTGCCTTCGCTGCGCCCGGCCCCGGTAATTGCGCTTACTGCCACCGCCACTACGCGGGTCCAGCAGGATATTCGGGACCAGTTGGCACTCGGAGAAACCGCCAGCTTCGTCCACGGTTTTCGCCGCGACAACATCGCCATTGAGGTGGTGGAAGCTCCGCCATCTCGTCGTCCGGAACTCACGCGCCAGTTGCTGATGGATGAGGACCGCCGTCCCGCCATCGTCTACACGCCCAGCCGGAAACAGGCCATGAGCGTGGCGGCGCTGCTGTCAGCGGACTTCTCAACTGCTGCTTATCATGCCGGCCTCGATGCGGAAAAGCGCTCCTCGGTGCAGGAAAAATTCCTCGGCGGCAAGCTCGACGTGATCGTCGCCACTATCGCGTTCGGCATGGGTATCGACAAGGCTGATGTCCGTTCCGTGGTCCACACCGCGCTGCCTGGTTCCGTGGAGGCCTACTATCAGGAAATCGGCCGCGCGGGTCGCGATGGCGAACCCAGCCGCGCCATCCTGATGCACTCCTATGCGGACCGCCACACGCACGATTTCTTCTTCGAACGTGACTATCCCGATGTCAAAATTCTGGACCTGATCTTCAACCGTCTTACTGACCGGCCGGAACCGTCGGAGGATATCCGACGCCAGTTGAAGATTGTGGACGAAGTGTTTGAAAAGTCGCTCGAAAAGCTCTGGACGCATGGCGGAGCGTTGGTCGACTACGCCAGCAATGTCACGCGGGGTCTCTCCAGTTGGCGCGATTCCTACATCGCTCAGGGTGAGCAGAAGAAAGAACAGATTGAGCAGATGCTCCGCTACTCGCAGAGCAGCCAGTGCCGCATGTCGAGCCTCATCAAGCACTTTGGCGACGTGAAGGACAGCCAGAAACCCTGCGGGATTTGTGATTTCTGCGCACCCGAAGAGACTATCGCCCAGCGCTTCCGCCTTGCGAACGAGAAAGAGATTACTCTCGCCCGCAACATTCTGGACGAACTGGCCGGCAGCGGGCGATCTGTAGGGAAACTCAATACCGATCTGGCCACGCCGCTCGGTATCTCCCGCGATGGGCTGGAAGACGTGGTGGATGCCCTGGCTCGCGCCGGCCTGGTGAAACTGACCGATGAAGTCTTCGAAAAGGACGGTCGCCAGATCCCCTATCGCCGGGCGTTCCGCACGCGCGACGCCGAGTATGTCGATGAAGACACGCCTCTCGACCTGAAGATTCGGGAAAACGTTGTCTCCAGCGGTAAGGGCAAGAAGAAGGCGAAGGCCGAAGCTCCTAAGAAGAGAAAGGCCCCGGCGAAAACGGTGCAGTCAAAGATCGAGGCTGTCGAAATGGTGGAAGAGGCTCACGAAGACCACACCATGCTCGACAAACAGCTTCGTGAGTGGCGCCTGGCCATCGCCAAACGCCAGGGCGTTCCCGCCTTCCGCATCCTGACCGACAAGGTGCTGGACGGTATCGCGAAGAACAAGCCGTCAACCGCAGCCGAGTTGCTGTCGATCCCCGGTATCGGTCTGAACACTGTGGAAAAATACGGGGCGCAGATCTACCGGATCATCAACAACGCCGGCTAATTACCAGTTCACGCCAACTTCGGCCGTCACCGCTCGCGGACTCACGAAGTGCGTGCCGCTAAAGGTAGACAGGAAGTTGTACAGGCTCTCTTTATTGGCCAGGTTGATGACGGTCAGCTGCGCACGATATTTACGGTGTTCGCCGTGGAAGATGTTGTCGTGGCCAACCGCAAGGTCGAACATATTCCGGGGTTCCATACGCGCCGGATTGTGGTCATCATTCGGATTCGAAGTCGGAATCCGCACCAGTCCGGCAGCCGCTGTGCCCGCACAGGCGGTTATCGGGTGGCCCACGCTGGCGTAGTGGGCTCCGCAATGGAAATGAATCGCGGCCTGCTCGTCGCCGGACAGTTCAAAGGCCTGCTCGAGGGTCGAAACGGAACCGGCCACAGCCCCGGAATCGAAGCGCCACGTGAGCGAACTCCAGGTGCCATCCTTGCCGTGCTGGTAGCGCAGGTTCGCGGTGTGCTGATACGCCTGGTCGTGATCGATCCGGAAGACTCCGGTGCTCAACGGTGAGTTGAACAGCAGGCCACCGGTCTCCGGGCCAAAGAAACGAGCCCTGGTGTGGCCGGGAATCCAGTAGGCGGAGAAACCGTGGAGCGGCGTCATGGAAATTCTGGCCGACACGCCGTCAATCTTGCTCTTGCGCCAGGCGATGGGGAAAAATACCGGGGTGTTGAAAAGGGTATCGAAGTCGTACGCGTTGTGGGTCACTTTGTAGAAATAGCCGAGGTCCATCAGTAGATGTTTCCCGAAGCCCTGCTGGATACCCAGGTTGTACTGCGTGCGTGAACCGGGTTGCAGGGGAGTCTGTCCGAAGGCACCAGATGCGTTCGACGCGAGTCCGCCAACCCCGGTCGAACTGGAGAGAATCAGGTTTTCGTTGTAAGGTGTCTCGAAGAACTTCGAAAATGACGCCCGCAGCACGGTGTTGGTGGGCTTGTTAATCCACGACACGCCGAGACGAGGCTGCAGGGAATTCGCGCCCACCAGGCCGCGGTACATGTCGAATCGAACCCCGGTCTGGAACGTGAAACTACCGTACGTGATGGCGTCCTGAATGTAGGCTGAGTACTCCTTTACGGCGGTGTGAGCGCTGAAGCGGAAGAGCTTGCCTCCACGCGTCAGGTCGTAAGGCGCCAGGCCAGGCGCGTCGTTGTCTTCCACGTAGTTCGGGTCAGTGATGCCGAGCGAAAAACGCTCCGTCAGGAACGTGTTCTGCAACTGGATACCGGCCTTGATGCTGTGGTGCTGATTAACCCAGGCATAGTCCGTTTTCAGGCCAATGTTCATCAGGCGGCGGGTCTGTTCCACGGTGGCCGGCTGATCGTCCAGGCGGTTGCGGCTCGGCGTGTACACGAGTTGATCCTGTCGGACGTAGGGGTTTACGGTCAGGGTGGAGTTCGCATTGAAAAGGTGAACCCAACCCGGCGCGATATTAAACGTCATGATTCGCTGCCGCTGGTCCTGCCCGCCAGCCTGCTGGTCGTAGGTGTTGGGGGTCTGGAACCAGGCGCGGGAGAAGAACAGGTTCAGGTGGAGGGTGTCTTTGTCCGTCGGCTGGTAATCGAGGCGGTCGAAAATAGTTTGGTTGTTACCAACATCGTGGAGTGCTTTGAATTCGGGCGGATCCAGATAGCGACCCGAACGCACCGTGTTCATGGAAATGAACTGGCCCCATTTCTTGCCGCCGGTGCCGTAGGTGAACTGCTCGCCAAAGGTGCCGAAGGCTCCCACGCTGCCGCTCAGGCTGCCGAAGGCCCTCGGGACGCCCAGGCCGCTCTTGGTGATGGCGTTGATGACGAGGCTGGTCTTGTCGCCAAATTCCGCAGGTGGCGCTCCGGCGATAACCTCCACCGACGCGATGGCGTTTTCCGGCATCGAGGTGGAGAACTGCTTGCTCTGCTGGTCGGAGACGGGCTGGTTGTCGAACACGAACTGGGTCTGGGCATGGTCGCCCTGCGGGTGGATGAAGCCATTGGAATCTTCCACAATGCCCGGCGCGGAGTGCGCCACCACGTCGTTCAGGCCCCCGGCTACGGAGTAAACGGGCAGCTTTTCAAACTGGGAGGTATCGACGACCGTGTGCGGGGTGGGCACGCTCTCCACCAAATCGGCATCCTCGTGAACGGTCAACTCGCTGGTTGCCTGCGCCAGTTTCAGTGCCACATTTTGGACCAGAGGCACGGAGGCTCGGACCACAATATCCGCCACGGTCGTTTCGAACCCCGGAGCGGTTACCTGGAAATGATAGTTATGGGGCACCAGATTGATGAATCGGTAGGCGCCGTCCTTATCCGTCTCCACCGTTCGGTCAAAACCGGTAACCCGGTTTAGAATCTCAACCTTAGCGCCGGCGACCAGAAGTCCCGAGGGGTCGGTAACGGTGCCCGAGACTGAGCCCGACGAGCCCATGCCCTGCCCAAATAAAACGGATGCCCCAATCAGGGCTATCGCAAAAAACTTCATGTAAAAACCTCTCCTGCCGAACCAAACTGCACTACCAGGGATGCGCCCCCACAAAAAGGAACGCAAATGCGGCTAGAGCGTGTCGGCGGGAGGTCCGCGGGTATGTGTGGCGTGGTGGCGGAGAAGACTATAGGCTGAACCTGTGGCTGAGGCATCAAGCTTGCCTCGCTGCCGAGGTGCCGCCAGAACCTGAATCGTTGCAATTTCCCCACCCGCCATCAGGCTGGCGGACACGCAAAGGTCGCAACCGGTGGCGGTCTTGGGGTGAAAATGGGCGGGAGACGCGGAAGCGGTAGCAACTCCCAATAACGCGAGGATGACAGCAAAGAGGACAAGCAATCGCCACGGCTTGCGGTCAGGGGTGCTGATCGCAGTTAGAATCCGGGGCTGGTGCTGGTCTTTCATCTTGTGGACGTCTTGTTTAAGGCTTCGGCGGCTGTTCCTTCTTCTGATCTTCCGGAATTGCAGGTTCTTCCACGTCGTCGAACTTAATAGACGTATCGGCTGCATACTTCTGGTACTTACGGAATTCTATCTCATTTCTACTGCCGAACCGCCCCGCGCGGCTCTGCACCTGCGAGTACAGGGGCAGCAGGAATTTGTTGCCGCTGATCTCCACATGATCGTAATCAATGGTCTGGTGGATTTCCTGAACAGGGAACCCGGCGGGCATTTCCGGCTCAATGGTCAGGCGCGTAATTACGTTCGTGCCCTTCTCTACATAGACCAGGCCGTGATACGCCGGAACCGCCTGCTCCTTACGCTCGTAATCGACGGAATAGCGAGACCGCGTGGCGTCCACATGATAACGGAAGACGTAACAGAGTTTGTTCCGCAGCCGTCCCCAGTGGTCCCACGAAAAATCGGCCGAGGTGCCCTCTTCGAAGACGTCGCGAAGCAGACTCCCGAACTCGCCGCGGGAGATGGAGCCGCCCAAATTCTCCCAGGTCTTACCGAACATGGGCTTTTCGTTGACCGTGATGGCTTCGTACTTTTCCTGACGGTCGAAGTAGCTGAGTTTTTCCACGATCCGGTCAGAGGGCGTCCACGACCCCATACTCCCGGGCTGGTACCTCATATCGATGGACCGTCGGGTGAGCTGAATGCAGATAAAGTCCGGTAGCGTCTTCGTGTAGTTCAGGGCGTAATCGCGGACTTCGTCGAGGATCTTCTTCTGGTCGGCCTGGGAGGGTGCCGGCGGCTCCACATACTTCGGCGGGGCGGGCTTCGGTGCCGCGAGGCTCAGTTTCGCCGACTGTTCCACCATGTGGTTCAGTGCGGCGATGGTCTTTGGCCCGGCCCCCAGACCCTGCATGTCTTCCACAACCCGGTCTTCCAGCTTGCTGGTGACCCGAATGGTAGCCAGATACGCAGCCACTTCCTTATCGGGCAGCTTTTGCGAAATCGATGATTTGACGAACTCCAGCAGTTTGTCGAGCGTGAGGGCCTGCTGCGCAAGAAGCGCGCTGACCGCGAGCCACAGGCAAACCGCAACCCGAAGGGGCAAATACCGCATACTTGTATTGTCGCATTGAAAACGAAAAAGGTTTCGCGTTGTCAGTACTTAGAGGGGTTGGGGGCCGGAATCGCTCGCCGGGAAATCCTTGGGTTGCTGGCCGGATTTGGCGCTCTCGCTGCCCTCCCCCTGGCTTCGTCCTCCGCGCCACAGGACGCAGTTCGGGTTGCGGCGGCCTCGAATCTTACCGCCATCGCTCCTGAACTTGGTGCGGCGTTTCAGAAGGCTACCGGCATAAGCGTGGTGTTTAGTTTCGCCTCCACGGCCCAACTGGCACGGCAAATTGAACAGGGTGCGCCGTTTGATGTCTTTGCCGCGGCGGATGCGACGCACGTGGATGAACTTCTGGCAAAAGGCCTGATTGTGCCTGGGACGCGCCAGATTTATGCCACCGGAGTCCTCGCGGTCTGGTTCCCGGGAAGTTCCGCACCCCGCCGGCTGGAAGATTTGGCAGGGCAGGGCATCCGCTCAATCGCCGTCGCGCGTCCGGAACTGGCACCTTATGGGGCAGCTGCCATCGAAACCCTGCGGGCGCTCGGCTTATACGGAAAATTGCAGAGTCGCCTGGTTTACGCAGGCAGTGTGGCGATGGCCAAGCAATATGGCGCCACCGGAAATGCGGATGCGGTGTTTCTGCCAGCCTCGCTGGTGCTTCGGGAGTCCGCCACTGTCGTCCGTGTGGATGCACGGCTGCATAAACCCCTCGTGCAGACGCTGGGCGTGGTGCGTTCTTCAAAACCGGCTTCTGCAGCACAAAGCCAGGCCGCTGCCCGCTTCAGGGAGTTTCTGGCCAAGGGTGCGGGACATGAAATTCTGCTGGCTAACGGGTATCGGTAGGCTCCAAATTCGTTCCCTGAAATTTATTTTCGATTTTTCCTAAAACTTTTCCCGGCACTGCCGATAGAACAAGTGGAGAAACGGAGAACCACTTGCCAGCCCCAACATTGAATCCCATCGCAGTAAAGCAGAATCAGGCAGTTGGCCGGAAGCAGCGTATTGAAGCTCTGGCCGCGCAGGTGCTTGTGCTGGATCCCTCGCTTCGACGTGAGGCGCCGGAACTGATTCTGGAAGTCTGTGAGTCGCTGGACGTTGCAGCGGAGTTTTCCGCGCTGGAAGGTCTCACTGTAGCCGAAGCGCTGGCGCAATATTTCGAAGACAGGGAGCCAGCCACGTCGCGGTGGGGCCGTGTGCAGGCGGCTCTCCGGCGACTCTCAGCCCCGGCCGGCGTGCAGTCAGCCACGCCCACACAACTCCCGGTTCTGCCGGTCGCAGCCCTGAAGCTGTTGAAAATACGGGAAGAATTCGCCACGGTTGGGCAACTGGAGTCGCTGGCGGCTTCCGATCAGGTGCTAACCGCACGGGTATTGGGAGCGGCGAATTCCGCTATGTTCGGGTCTCGGTTTCAGATAACGCGTTTATCGGATGCGATCCAGCGGATCGGTATCCCGGAAGCTTACAAGACCCTGATCGCGGCCTGTTTCCAGGTTCTTTTCGCCTCGCGCCCCCTGCAGGACCTCTGGGCGCATTCCCGGCAGGTGGCGGAACTGGCCTGTGAACTGGCGCGCCAGAGTGGGCTGGACCCCGGTGTCGCCTACTCGGCGGGCCTGCTGCATGACATTGGGCGCCTGGTATTTCTGCGGGGCTCGGTTCATGAACAGGTTCTGGAGGGAAGCTGGCTGGCCGCTGGGTTCCCGCTGATCTACGCCGAAACTTTGGTTCGGGGGATAGACCACGCGGCAAGGGGCGCACAGTTGCTGGCTTCCTGGGAACTCCCGCAGGAGCTGATTGACGCCGTGGCGTTCCACCATCGGCCCGAGGCCCTGGGGGAAAACGCCACGCTCGCCCACATTTTGTTTGTGGCTGAAGATCTGGCCGCCAATCTAAGTGAGAAAGACAGCGAAGATCTCTGGAGTCCTCTTCGCCGGCAGGTGAGCCACGATGTGGCTGGAATCACTCCGGAGCACGTCCTGGAAGCTATTTCTGCACTGTACGGACAAACACTTCGGCGAACAGGATGATTTAACTGAGGCGCATCTGCTAAAATCGACCTGTTATGGCAATTCCGAACGTTAAGCGCTTCCGCCCCTACTGTCCTACCTGCAATGATTCATTTACGCTGATGGCAGTTCTGCCTCGCGACGCCAATGTTGATTCTTATCTGGCTGACGCTGTTTCGCGTCATGACCACAAAGCTTTTGGCGATGCCAAGGCTGCGATGAATAAGGTTCGCGTCGGTCAGCAGAAGCAGCAGAAAAAGAAGTAGTTCAGATTTTCAGGCGGGCCCTGAGAGTTCTCAGGGCCCGCAGACCTTCCTGCGCGATCTCGGCGTCCGAATCCCGGCTCGTTTTCTCCAAAACAGCTACTGCGTCCGGGTCACCGCTCGCTCCAAGCACGCGGGAGAGTTGTATCTTCTCCGCCTTCGTTCCCTGCTCCAGTGGTCCGTACAGTGCCTGCGCCACTTTTTGGTCCCGCGCAGCTTCATACAAGTACGCCACGGCCACATCCTTGTAGTTCCCCGAATTCAACGTATTGATCAGATAACGGAGCGGAGCTTCGCCCGTGCTGGCCAGTTCGCCGTTCAGGACCAGCCCAAAGGCAGCCGCCAGCCGCGGCAGCATCTTTTCATCTTCTTTCCAAACTTTTTCGATAGCCGTTTTCAACTCATTGCTCTGTATCCGGCCCAGACCTTCGGTCGCGCTCGCCCGCAGCTTATCGTCTTTTGAGTCCAGATAGGCCTCCAGGATCTTGTTGTCGGTCGCTTCCGGCATGAGGGCCAGCGCCGATACGGCCGAACGCTCTGCATTCTTATTGCGGGGGCTGGCGATAATGCCGCGCAACGCTGGCAGCGCCTCCCTGGTCCTGAGCAGGCCGACGGTCTCGATGGCCGCGGACTGTACTTTGTCGTCCAGGTCCCGAACGAGGTAAGCGACTCGCGGCCCCGCCGAGGTGTCGCGAATCTTCTGAATGGCGATCAGCGCTTCGTACATCACCCGGGTATCTTTGGTCCGGAGGGCCGCAATCAGGTCATCCATCGCCGTTTGGCCCCGCAGAATGCCCAGGGCGCGGCAACCGTTGGCGCGTGAGTCCATGCCCATGCCGCCGCTCGAGACCTTGCCGATGGCGGTGATCACGTCGGGCCGAACGATCACAAACGTGTCAATCGTCTGGGTGTTGGTGTCGCTGAATTTGGTCTTGATCACCGACCCGGCACGGTTAATCGTGGAAGCGAGACCCTGCTTCACGTAACCTGGTGAATAATAATTCACCAGGCCATCGGTTGCGCGGATTTGCACCTCGGCGTCGGGGTCCGCTGTGGCCTTGATCAGGGGGTCAATGGTCTCTTTGCCACCGATCAGGGTGAGCTGGCGGACGGCTTCGGCGCGAGTGTCTGCGTCTGAGCTGTTCAGATATTGTGCAACTACGGGGATGGCGGATGCCCCCGGTTTCGCGGCAAGCCGAACATCTTTCGGCTTCTGCGCAAACGCAGTAGTCAGGGAAAACAACAGAATAAAGGGTAAACAGCGCATCTGCATCCATGATACGGGAGCCGTGCGCCGCTTGTATGGTGCCGCGAAGCGTTACACAAAAATTGGGGTCGTTCGGGTTTTGTCGTCCGCGCTTAGCCGCGGGCGAATTCCACATCTACACGATGCGGGATAATGCCAACCTCAAAGCCTTTGTCGTACAGCAACTTGACGGCTTTCGGGATGATCTCGCCGGCATCCACAGTGTAGTGATTCACATACATCCCGATGAACTGCTCAGCCAGCCGAGGTTCCGTATCGCGGGCGAACTGCATGGCGTATTCCAGCGCCTCCGCGTGGTGGTCCAGCGCGTACTGGATGCTCTCGCGCATCATCCTGCAGCATTCCACCTTCACGTCGGGGGCAAGCGACCTTTTCAGGACGTTGCAGCCCAGCGGCAGGGGCAGGTTGTGGCGCTCTTTCCAGTCCTTACCCAGATCCAGAACGCGATGGAAACCTTCTTTGTTGTAGGTGAGTTGCGCTTCGTGGATAATCAGGCCAGCGTCGGCCAGACCGGCATTTACTGTTTCCAGAACTTTGTCGAACGGCACCACTACGGGTGTAAAATCAGGCTCGAAAATCTTCAGCGCCAGATAAGCCGTCGTCATCAACCCGGGTACGGCAATTTTCTTGCCCTTAATCTCGGAAGGTTCCATCGGATGGGGCGAGACAACAGAGGGCCCGTAACCATCACCGATGCTGGACCCGGCGGCCATCAGGACATACTTATCAGCAACATACGGATAAGCGTGGTAGGAAATGGCGGTCAGGTCGTACTCGCCATCCTGAGCTTTGCGGTTCAGCGTTTCGATATCCGACAATTGATGCCGGAAAGTCACCATCGGAGAACGGAGTTTCTTCGTGGCAAGAGCGTAAAACATGAAAGCGTCATCGGAATCCGGACTGTACGCGGTAGCGATTTCAAGAGGTGTAGAATGCGGCATGTGGTCCTGGTCGGTTCCTGGGGCGAAACCCCCAGTATCTCACGGTTACCCCGCCGAAGATGTGGGGCGGAAATGAAGCGAGTCCGGGTCCCGGCTACACTGAAGGGGCATGAATCGCCGCGAACTATTCGCATTAACACCTGCCGCGCTGCTGCTTTCGGCGTGCGGGTCCGACCCGGAAGAGAAGGTGGCAGCCAAGCCCGCCGAGCCCATTACAGGGCTGCGCGCCCTGTATCAGGCATACGGGATGGCTCGTTCCTGGGCCCCCGACGCGAAGGTTTTGCACGTCTCCAGCATCGATATCGCTCAGGTGAAGGCGCAGCCAGGGAAACTGGGGGCGTGGCAGGTCACGTTTGCTTCGGAATCGAAGGCGCAGAAGCGCGCCTGGGTGGCTTGCGTTTTCGATGTGAGCGTAACGCTGCGCAAGGGAATTTTTCCGGAGTCACCCAGTAATTGGTCTGATGACCACCGGGCGTTCCTCATCGCGGCAGCTCAGATTGATACGGAAAAGGCTCTGGAAGTGGCCCTGCAGCACGGTGCCGAGTACGTGAAGAAGCACCCCACTATGCCGATTGCGTACTACCTGGAGATGGGCCGGAACATCAATCTGCCGGTGTGGCGGGTCATTTGGGGTGAGAGCGTGGGTACCAGCACGTTCTCGATTCTGGTGGACGCCACTACCGGCACTTACCTGTCAACGCAGTCTTAGCTCAACGCAGGCATAAATCGCCGTTTTGAATAGCCGCAAGCAGGGCCTGTTGCGCGGCCAGCGCCGCATCCTTCACACGCCATACGCTGCGGTCGCGATTGCCCACCGGATTGCTGATGCCGCGAACCTCACCGCAGGGGATGCCATACAAGCGCGCAACATGGGCAATAGCCGCACCTTCCATGTTCTCCACCGCGCCGTTGGTTCGGGCGGCCAGTTCTTCGGCGGAGGCGTCACTTCCGGTGCACGTGTTGACAGTCACAAAACGAACCTGGCTGGCGTGCGCAGGCGCGAGTTGAACGGGCAGGACGTTGTAAATCGGTTCGTCACCCGCGATCACCGGGAAGCCCATCGCCTGCATGTCAAGAAATCCCTGGGGCGAGGCCGCACCCAGATCCCCGTAACACTCACTCTCCGCCCAGGCGACATCGCCAACCGCCAGACCCGAACCGGGATATGCGCCGCCGATACCGCAGACCACCACCGCTTTGGCACCTTCGCGCTCCAGAAAACGAGTGAGGGCCCAGGCCGCGTTCACCGCGCCAACGCCCGTTACCAGCAGGGGAATGCCCTCTGGCAGGGCGGTCTTTAAAAGGGAACTTTCGAGGCACGTTGCGGTGCAGATAAGCAGCTCGGTCGCCACGCTATTTTACGGTGACCAGGTACGACGTCAGGTTGTGAATATCCTCGTCGCGGTACTTCGTGAACAGCTGCTTGTGGGCCTGCATCGGGTCGTTGATCACTACCCTGGGCGTGTCGCCATCCCGGCGGAAAGTCTGCTCCGGGCCATTCGGGAGCCGCAGCGTGACCGTGAAAGCCTGTTCACCGGCTTTGGCGTCGCCAACCAGAATGGTGGGGGGCGGGTTGCGGGTAATGTCGTAGCCGCCAAACTGGAAGGCGTGGATGTAATCGGCGATGTCGCCAATGGCAGCGTCGCTCAGCTTGATAGCGGGCATTTCACCCTGGCCGTTCGCGACGATTTTTCCGATGAGTTCGCCGCGCTTGTCGTTCAGAACCAGTTCGGAACGCAGCAGGTTCGGGCCACCTTCACCGCCGCGCACGGCAACCGGGGGGCGCTCCGGGTAGGCGGCGGGCCTCACAAAGGCGGGTCCTGCTGGTGCTCCGGGGGCCGGAGCCTGGGCGGCCAGTGACATGGCCGCGAGGACAGCGGCTATCGTCATCTTATTCATAATGTGCAATGTTTCACCTCCATCCGACCCGTTTCGCGGACGCGAAATCCACCGTCGGGGCCATCAGGTCTAGTTTATATGCGCTACGGGACAGGAAAGTGTGAATCTGTGTCAAGCAGGGGTGTCGCCCCGGCAGGCTAATCCCAGGAAACGATTTGGCCGAGTCTGGTGGGACGGTCCGGGGGGCTGGCCGATCCGGCATCCTCGCCAGCCAGCCGTGATGACCATTCCGCCCCTGCCAAAACCACAAACGAGGTCAGCATGGCGAATACCAGTAGCGAGACTGAATCTTTGAAAGGCCCATATTCATTGGCGAATTTGCGATTCAGCCACGGCCACGCGAACAGGAAAATGTACTTCATGCACTCGATGCCGAGGCCGACCATGGTGGCGGCCGGAACCACGTGGCGAACCGGGACCCTGCGATTGGGCAGAGCCCAGTACATCAGAACTAAAGACAGGACAGTGATCGGGATGGCCGCCAGCCGGAAGACGACAATGGAGACCCACGATGGAATCGCCCGCGCGCCATACTCGCCGGCCACAAAGCTCTGGTTTACCGCAGTCAGCAGCACCGAGCCGAGAGCCATGCCACCGCAGACCACGATCAAAATAAAGCTCAAAATCTGATTCTTCAGGTAGCTGCGGTTTTGTGTCACGCCCCAGGCGCGGTTCAACGCCACTTCCAGCGGCTCGAAAATTCCGTTGGCGGTGAACAGCAGCAGGATGACCGACGTCATCTGGAAACGACCGTGGTTTACCTTGGTCAGGTTGCGCACAATGAAAGCGCCCATATCTCCAGGAAAGTAATCGCCCAGCGCCAGTACCAGCGCCCGTTCCGCCGCCGGAAAGTGGAAGAAGTTCCGCAGCAGCGTCAGCATCACGATCAGGAACGGGAAAAAGCTGAGCAGAACGCTGGCGGCGATGGCCAGCGCATAGACGTGAACTTCCGTCTGTGACAGGTAACGAATGGTGGGACGCCAGCGCCGAACGCGAGCCTCTATCGGCTCAACGAGCGCGGAAGGGTCGGGTCTTTCGAAGGCGAGGCGCACAGGCAGGTTAGAAGGAATCCGCTGAAAAATTGGGTTCCTTATTCCATGGTATTCGGGTTACCCTCAGGAATTGAAAATTTCTTTCGAAGTACGCGTCCGCCTGGAGCTGGTGGCGGCCGCATTGCTGTTCTCAACCGGGGGCGCGGCTATCAAAGCGTGCTCTCTGGGCACCTGGCCTTTAGCGAGCGTTCGCAGCGCGATTGCAGCCGTGGCCCTGCTCTGTTTCCTGCCGGAAGCGAGGCGCGGCTGGACCTGGCGGGCCGCCGTTACCGGTGTCGCGTACGCGTCTACCGTGATTACGTTCGTGGTGGCGAATAAGCTGGGCCCGGCGGCAAACGCCATCTTCCTGCAGGCGACTGCGCCCGTCTACCTCCTGTTCCTGGGGCCTCTCATCTTGAAAGAGAAAGCCGGGCTCAGGGATTTAGGCGTGTTTGGGTGCGTGGGGACGGGGATTGTCCTGCTGCTGATGGGGTCGGGGACAGGTGTGGCTGCTTCCGCGCCTGCCAACGTGGTGGGTCTGCTGTCCGGAGTGTCCTGGGCTCTGCTGCTGGTCGGTCTGAGCATATTCTCATCGAAGGATGAGCCTGAGCGGGGGCTGACGAGGCGTGGAGCGGGGAAGTCCTTTCCGTTTGGGTTTTGAGGTAATGCGGTGTGCCTTTGCATGTGCCGCTGAGAGCAAACAAGCTCGACAAGCGGGGA
>CAIYVZ010000031.1 GCA_903929755.1 uncultured Acidobacteriia bacterium | reverse complement strand
GGTTGCATCCCTGCAGAGCCTTATCCTCTGCTCCGGTCAGAGCCAGAGTAGTCAGTCCAACGGAAGTTCGTCAAGGTTGTAGTTGTCGTTGATGGGGAGAAATAATTGTCGTTGATGGGTAAAAATAGTTGACGCCAGACAGCAAGAGACAAACACTGGGCCTACACCACAATTGGACTTATTTTGGGGTACTGGCTGAAACCATGACCACAACGGATATCGCCCCGCACGCCATTCAGTCCGGCCCTTCGTTGTTTGCCTGTGCTCATTTACAAGGCGGGGGCGCGGGCCGCGTGGCGTTTCCTCGAATTTTTCACCGTCAAAATCCGCAGTAGAAACTCGCGGGCGGGCGGCGCTTTCCTGCGCTGCTGCGAAGGGCCGGGGATTGGCGAACTCGGGCGCGTCCAGCCAGCGCACGTTGCCGCGTATATCGAACTACTACAGAACATGCGTTCCGCTCCCACCGTCAAACAACATCTGGCCTGTATCCGCATGCTGTTCGACTGGCTCGTCGTCGGGCAGGTGATGCCGACGAATCCGGCTCACTCCGTCCGGGGGGGCGCGCCATTCCGTGACGAAGGGTTCAACGCCTGTGTCCGGCGGGCATATCGAAGTCGCGCAGCGCATGGGAGGGCATTCGAACGCAAAGACCACCGGGCTTTACGACCGGCGCAACGATGACATCAGCGTGGGCGAGGTCGAACGGATCGGGATTTAAAGCGGCCTTAACCCTGTATATACTTGTTCTATGAAGGTCTCCTTGGCTGCAGTGCTGCTGTGTATACTGTGCAGCGCATCGGTTCATGCCGCAGCGCTGACGTATACGGAAGCAACCGATTTCCTGGGCGGCGATTTTCCCAGCTCCGGATCGCCCAACATCGGGGCGCTCGGCGTCGGGCTGAATACGATAAATGGCACGGTGAGTGGAGCCATCACCCGTGTTGGGTATCAGGATGACTTCGAGGATACCTTCAGCGTCGCGCTGCCGGCTGGTCTGGTTATCAACTCCGGGCAACTTGTCATCACCAATTTCACGTACGGGCCCTACGGCTATGACGCGCCCTTCCCCGGATCGTCGGTTGAGCCTTTAGAGTCTGCTATGCCCATCAGCGGCAACGGAACTTACGCTTTGACTGCCTTTGCGCCCTATTCGAGCTCTGGAAGTCTCAATTTCGACATTACGTCCTCTTATAGCTGCGCCAACATTTTCTTCTGTGGCGATGGCGGTTTCAGCTACTCGTTGCAGTACGATGTGACATCTCCATCTAGTGTTCCAGAACCCTCCGGGTTTTTCTTGGCTGGTCTCGGTGTAGTAGCGATCCTCCGGCAGAGCCGGAGGCTTTCCAATTGCTGGCCCCTCAAAGGGGCCCCTTCGCAATCGCCCCGGATTCGCTCCGACAGCCGTGGCACGGATTCCGCTCTCCTCAAAGAGGTACCTCGACGCTGCGCAGGATGATGTCGGTCGAATGAGCGGGAACCAGAACTCCCGGAAATGTCAAACTGCTGCTGCCACCCCGGCAAAGCCGGGGGATCTCCCTTGTTGGTTTAGGGCTGGCTTTGTGGAAGCGCGGCGCAAACGTCAAGAACACGCGTGCTGTGTCATAGAGGTACGCCCTGACAGCCAAAGCAGAATCTGCATGCCCCATTTCCGAAGGTAGGCGTAATGCCAGCCGAGGAGCACCCAGAGCAGATCGCAGACTACGGGCGATTTTGGGCAGTGCCTGTACTCTTCCCGGAACACCGTGGCGGATTCCGGCGAAAGATTGTCCGGCTCGTTCTTGGCCAATCCTTGGCAGTTCAGTGCTCGTCCGGCTCTCTTAATGTCCAAAGTTGCTTGCAGCGGGCCTGTCGAGCTTGAACCAGTCAAACACAAATGCTCGGCACTGGTCTTCGAAGTGGCCAATCTCTGGAGTATACAAGTGTCCGGGTATTCCCTCCCCCTCATTGACCACTATCGCCGTCAGCGGCGGATAGTGGTGCTTCTTGCAAAAAGCGTATATCTTACCGAGGGCGTTCGCCTGCAGATGTCTGTGGACTCCAGTAAGCCGCTCCAACGTCGAATAACTGAGGATTTGCTGGTGACGCGCGCACAGGATCAGAATCGGCCAGATGCGTTCTGCTTGCTCTTCAATAGTCATCGCTTTCCTTTTCCGTGCTGCCGGCATTTTAGCATTCGTGTGGCAAGTATATATTGACTCTCGCAATCCGCCTTTTTCCAGAACTTTGCGTAACGCCCATTATCGGTGGGCGAATGCCCAAGCGGGCTGAGGTTTCTGCTAATGTAATGCGGTGCTCTTTGGAACAATAGTCGTAGCGATCCGGACGCTCGACGCTGTGCATGTCGGCGTCGACAGCAAAGTCATTTCGATAAGGTGCGCCATAGCAAACGCTCCCATCGAGCAGAAACTTCATCAAGTCAGCGATGTTGTCTTTGCACACGCGGGCTTATTCAGGGACGTACAGGGCAAACTGGATGTGGTTGCCACCGCGACCGCTTCGATTGCCGCAGGTGGCGAGTTAGAACAGGTGGCCGATCATTTTGTCGCAACCATTGAGTCGCAACTTTCCGCTTCACTTCATGATGTTCGCGAACAGAATCCACCGTATTTCAGGGCAAAGTTACAACGTCCGCTGGAAGTGCTTTTCGTTTCCGCTCGCGACGGGGTGCCAAAGATAGTCGTGGTCTTTTTCGAAGTGGCGGACCCCACATCGGGGCGCCTCGGCTTTCGCGTTACACGCTTACGATGTCCCGGCGACTGCTCAAACACCGGTTCGACAACTATTGCTCTCGGCGAACATGATGCCGCCGACCACTTTTTGGACACTCACCCGGAACTTCTCAGAATGGGAGGCCCGTTCGCTGCCATCAAGGAGGCAATTTCGAACCAAGCGTCGGTCACCCCTGATTTCGTCTCTCTACCGACTGTCGTGGTGTCTATCGACCGTCGCGGCACCCATTTCCTCAATTAAACAAGCAGTCTGCCCATGCCTCGGCCCTTGTTAACGCATTAAAAACGCGCCGGTGATCATGGGCGAATTCTGCGGCGCAGGAACGCAGGAATATCGCGGGAACCCTGCGTCACCGCAACGATCTCGACGGGGTGGCGTTCGGCGCGGTAAATGATGGGGTATGCATCGACGGCCAGAACCGGACCGGGAACGAGGTAAGGTCTTCGCGCCGGTGGCCCATGAGTGGGAGTCCGCCCGAGGGCGTCAAAGGCATCGAACAGTTTC
>CAIYVZ010000030.1 GCA_903929755.1 uncultured Acidobacteriia bacterium | reverse complement strand
TGATGAGGCGGCTAAGGTTCCGGACTCCATGTATCACGCGGTGCGGCCGATGGTGGCGGTGGCGCGGGGGGATATCTGGCTGATGTCGACGCCGTGGGGGGCGTTTGGATTCTTCTATGAGGCGTGGATGCATGGCGGGCCGTCGTGGAAACGGTTTTCGGTGAAGGCGACGGAGTGCGCGCGGATTCCGGTGGAGTGGCTGGAGCAGGAACGGTCGCAGATGACGAAGTGGGCGTTTCAGCGGGAGTTTATGGCTGAATTTGTGCGGGACGATTTGTCGGCGTTCGATGCGGAGCTGGTGGAAGCGGCGATGGATGACCACGCGGTTCCGATGGAGATCGACTGGGCGGAGTTTGAGAAGACCCGGCGACGATAGGGTTTCGACGAGATGGGGCGGTCTTTTCTTCCTTCTTCCGGCCTGCGGGCCCAGGACGCTTGACTCCCCGGGTTGCATCTAATAACCTGACACCTAAACGAATGACCCTTCCCACGATTCTTCGCACCTTGCCGGCGGTTGCCCTCGCGCTGCTCATGACCCTGGGCGCAACAGCGCAAACCGGGGCGCAAAACGGTGAATGGAGGTACTACGGCGGCGATGCCGGTACCACCAAATACTCTCCTCTGGACCAGATCAATGCTGCCAACGCAAAAGAGCTGAAGATCATCTGGCGATGGAAGGCGGAGAATTTTGGCAAGCGCCCGGATTTCAATTGGGAAGTGACGCCGCTCATGGTTGGCGGTGTTCTCTATTTCACGGCGGGAACCCGGCGCGATGCTGTTGCGGTGGATGCGGCTACGGGCGAGACGCTGTGGGTTTACCGTCTGGACGAAGGCCCGCGAGGTTCCGTGGTGGCTCGCACGGTGAACCGCGGGCTCTCCTGGTGGAGTGATGGCAAGGGCGATGATCGAATTCTGCTCATTTCCCCGGGCTTTCAGCTGGTTGCGTTGAATGCGAAGAACGGCCACGAAATTCCCGCCTTCGGCACCAATGGCAGAATTGATCTGACAGAGGGTCTGGATCGCACCGTCGTCAAACCCGGCACCATCGGTTCCAGTTCCCCGGCAATCGTTGTGAAAGACACGGTGGTGGTGGGGGCGGCGCTGCTTGCGGGGACCGCGCCGCCGAGTAAGGAAAATGTCCCTGGCTACATCCGCGGCTTCGACGCCCGCACGGGTAAGAAGATCTGGACTTTCAAGACGATTCCCCGCCCCGGCGAATTCGGCAATGACACGTGGGAGAACGATTCCTGGAAGTACACCGGGAATACAGGAGCCTGGCCACCTCTGAGCGCGGACCTTGAGCTCGGCTACGTTTACATCCCGGTGGAAATGCCGACGGGGGACTTCTATGGCGGCACCCACCCCGGCAACAATCTTTTCTCCGACAGCCTGGTCTGCCTGGACGCCAAAACCGGCAAGCGTGTCTGGCACTACCAACTCGTCCATCACGATGTTTGGGACTGGGATATCGCCGCGCCTCCCATATTGGTTGATGTCACGGTTGCCGGAAAGAAGGTGAAAGCAGTCGCGCAGATCACCAAACAGGCACATACGTTCGTGTTTGACCGCGTGACGGGGAAGCCGGTCTGGCCCATTGATGAGCGACCGGTGCCACAGTCCACGGTGCCGGGAGAGAAGACTTCCCCCACCCAGCCGTGGCCCTCGAAGCCGCTCGGGTTTGACCGTCAGGGAATCGGTATTGACGATCTGATCGACTTCACTCCGGCGCTGCGAGAAGAGGCGATCAAGATCGCGTCGCGGTATCAACTCGGGCCGCTTTATACGCCCCCCATTGTGGCTGATGCGGGGGGCAAGATTGGCACCATGATTCTGCCGCACCATGTGGGTGGCGCGAACTGGCCCGGCGGGGCAGTGGACGCGGAAACCGGGATCTTGTATGTCGCTTCGGTGACGCAGCCGGATGTCCTCGCGGTTTCCGTCGCCGATCCGAAGCGATCCGACATGGGTTACGTGGGTGGGCGGGGTGGTGGTGCAGGCCCGGGCCGAGGGACTCCGGCTGCGCCCAACACCTCCGGCAGCGACGAGAGTTTTGCTTCCCGTCCGGCCCCGCGAATGAATACGGGGCCGCAGGGTTTGCCTTTGGTGAAACCACCATGGGGCCGCATTACTGCCATCGATCTGAACACCGGAGACCATGTGTGGATGGTGCCCAACGGGCCGACGCCGGACTATATCAAGAACCACCCCGCGCTCAAGGGCATAGACGTGAGTAATGGCGGGCGCCCGACACGGTCGCTCCTGATGGTGACCAAGACGCTGCTGGTCGCTCCGGAAGGAAACAACCTCTGGGTACCGGTCGCGGGTGGAGGCGGCAACGCTTTGCGCCTTCTCGACAAGAAGACGGGTAAGGTGGTGCACGAAATGGAACTGCCGGCCATGGCGACCGGTATCCCCATGACCTACATGGCCGATGGTCGCCAGTTCATTGTGGTCGCAGTAGGAGCCGCCGGGTTCCCGGCTGAACTGGTCGCGCTCGCCCTTCCTTAGAGTTTTCGCGTTACGATGGACGCTATGAGCCTTGCTTCTGAGGACGACACGCACAACGACTCGCCGAGTCGGCGCTTTAGCAGTTGTGCCTCTCCCGTTTGGTGCCGTCTCGGTGGCCTGTGCGCTCTAAGCGGACACCACCGAATTGACCGCCGAAGTCTGGAGCTCCACCGTGCCATCGCGGCAAAGTTACGTCAGCAGCCCGGACTTCTTGCCGTGGCCGCTGAAAACCTCGATCGTTGGCAGGCAGGGGCCGGTCGTTCCGCGATCTACCTGAAGACCTGGCGGGAGATAGTTGACGGTCCCTTTGAGGAACTGCTTCGGCTCATCGTGGTGGATGACGAGCGCATGACGGCGCTTCGGCAGGCCTCGCCTTTTGCCGGGGTCTTGGTACCGAAAGAGCGCTGGGCCATTTATCGGCAGTTTGAGCGACCTCAGGTATGACGCGCGAACAGCTTGAGCATGTGATCCGGGCGACCGCTGCCATCGCCGACCTGGAAGACATTGTTGTGATTGGAAGCCAGTCCGTGTTGGGTACTTTCCCCCACGCCCCGGAGGAACTGCTGGTATCGCGGGAAGCGGATGTCTACCCGCTTTCGCATCCCGAGCAGGGAGATCTGATTGACGGTTCCATCGGGGAAGGCTCGCCGTTTGAAAGATCGTTTGGGTATTACGCTCACGGTGTTGACGACACCACGGCGGTCTTACCCGAAGGCTGGAAATCGCGTCTCGTCCTCGTCTCAGGCGAAAATACGCGTCATGCGAGAGGCTGGTGCCTGGACGTTCATGACCTTGCGATAGCCAAGTACGTCGCAGGGCGCGAGAAGGACCTGGAATTCAACGCGGCACTGGCGCGACATGGGATGACCGTGCGCGAAATATTGCTCGGGCGGCTGGCACAGACGTCGGTCACGGACGAGGTCCGGCTTCTGATGGAAGCGCGAATTTCCGCTCACTTCGCGTGAGGTAGTTTGGCCATCCGGCCATCGCGCAGCAGGCGGAAGCGGTCGGTGCGCCATTCGACGGTGTTGCCGAACAACCCGGTGCACCAGACGGCAAAACCGACGAGGTCACGGAAGGGTACAAAGGCAAGACCAGCCTGGCTGGCCCCCAGCGCACCGAGCGCACTGGCAGCGGCGGCGAGGCGAATTGCCAGGCCTGCCAGCGCGAATTCCCACTGGCCCGCGAGCGCGGCGACCAGACACCAGAATGTGGCATGCGTGACCACGTAGCCCAGATACCCACCGGGCCGGGAAATGCGAATTGTTCTGGACCAGCGGACCTGGTGTCGCCACACTTCCGCCAGACTTCCGGCGCCGAGATTGGTTTCCACCACCATGGCGGCCATCTCGATGCGCTTCCCCAGGGCCGAAATACGGGCTCCCAGTTGGTAATCGTCCGCCAGATATTCACGGATTCCATGAAAGCCGCCGCTGGCGTCCAGTTCCCGGCGGCGGAAGGCCATGGTGGAACCGAGAGCAAACCCTGCGCTGGAAAGCAGCCGTGCCACCAGTACTGAGGGCGCAAACTCCGTACCGATTCCCAGAGCTTCCGCCGCAGCCGGCAGCGATTCACCGCGTCCCCGATACAGGCAGGTGACGAGGCCAACCGATTCGTCGTGCAGGTACCCGAGCACATGCGACAGGTAGCCTTGCGGCACGGTGATGTCGCCGTCATTCACCAGCAGGACAGAGTAGCGGGCCTCCCGAGCGAGAATCTCCAGGGAGCCGGCTTTCCGGTTCGGAGCGTCGTTCTGCGTCTCCACAATCCGGATCAGAATGTGCGGGTACTCTTGCTGCAGACGCTGGATGTCGGCCACAGCCGGATCGGAGAGGTCGGCAACGCCGAACAGGAGCTCGAATTCCGGATAATCCTGCACGGCATGGGAGCGAATCGCCTCGTAGAAGCCCAGATCGCGGCCACGAACAGGCTTCAGGATCGACACGGGAGGGCGATAGCTGGTAACGGGAGCTTGCAGGCGCTGGAAACGAATGGCACCAGCCACCGCGAGCAGATTGTAGGCTGCCCCGGAAGCTACCAAAACCTGGACTGGCAAGGCGGCTGTCATTGCGAGATGAAAACGACTCCGCCGGCAATCAGCAAGGCCCCGGTCCAGCGCTGCCAATCCACTTTCTCTTTCAGGAGGAACCTGGCCAGGAGGGTCTCGGGAATGAAGGTAGCGGCCGACATGGGCACCGCGAAGCTCATGGGTGCAATCGCCACCAGCTTGATGAAAGAGAAAAAAGACACCGCCATGGAGAGCGTGGAAATGATGACGTAACGATTTTTCACCAACATTGCCAACGCGTTGCCGAGGGCACCGGGCCGGAAATCATTGATTTCCCCATGGTGCTTCATACCCATGGAGCGGAAAACGTCGCCAGCCGTGGTAGCTGCTACCAGGAGAAATACCAGAAACCATTTCATTGGGATTCCGCCTCTGCCGACACGGGATTGGTGCGACTGACCAGCATGACACCCGCGGTGATGAGCCCGATGCCCATCCAGCGGTAAATCGAAATCTCCTCGCCCAGGATGAAGCGTCCGGAAAAGGCGGTCAGGACGTACCCGATCGCCGTCACCGGCATCACATAGCTTAAGTCCGCCCAGCTCAGCAGGGCCATGTGGCTGAGGGTCCAGACGATGAGCAGCGCCACGCCGGCTGCCACGTAGGGATGGAACAGGGCACCGATCAGGGCGAGCGGGGAATTCCCCGGATCGCCCAGCTTCTGCATGCCGTGCGTAAGAAGTGAATTGCCCGCCACGTTGCTCAGGACGACAATCGCCGTGAACAAGCGGGTTCGTAGCCGAAGGTCGGTGGCGCGGCTAGTCGCCGGCATCTGCGGAGGCGGAGGCGGCCGCGTGGTGCTGCCGCTGTTCGGCGATGAATTTGCGTCGGCGTGACCGCAACGCCATGTATTCCTTCGCTTCCTTGGTGAGGCGTTTGCGCTCATGGGAATTGAAGATGACCTTGCTGATCATGCGCCAGACCACTTTCAGCCGGAAGTAATACTCGCTGTAGAAGCGCTCCACCCAGTCCATCAGCTCGGCTTCATTCAGATTCTCGTAGACAACCTTCGGCAACTGATTGCCTTTGGCATCCACTATATTGCCGATCGAAATCAGGTTGTTCTTTTCGGCATAACTGTAGAACTCGGTGCCGGGATAAGGATGGGCAATCGAAACCTGAATGGTTTCGTTGTCCAACTTCTTGGCGAAGTCGATAGTCTTGCGGATGCTTTCGCGGGTTTCGCCGGGCAGGCCTACGATGAAGTCGCCGTGAATCACCAGGCCCAGCTTCTTGCAGTTCGCCGTGAAGCGCTCGGCCATATCGATGGTCGCGCCCTTCTTGATGTTCTTCAGAATCTGCGGATCGCCCGACTCGTAGCCCACGATGAGCAGCCGGCAACCGGCATCTTTCATCGCTTTCAGCGTGTCGTAATCTGTGGTGACGCGCGACGTGCAGCTCCACGTGAAGTTCAGGTGCTTCAGTTTGGAGCAGAGTTCGATGGTGCGCTCTTTGCGGTAATTGAAGGTATCGTCATCGAAGAAGATTTCCTTCACTTCCGGGAAGTTTTGGATGGCCCACTTCACTTCGTTAACAATGTCGTCGCTCGAACGGAGACGCCAGCGGTGACCGGAGTGCGTTTGCGGCCACAGGCAGAACGTGCACATCGCCGGGCAACCGCGCGACGTGTACATGGAAATGAACGGATTCAGCAGGAACGGAACGTTGTAGTTGGTAACGTCCAGATCGCGCTTATAGGTTTTGGAAACCCAGGGAAGCTCGTCCAGATTCTCGATCATGGGCGCTTCGGGGTTATTGACGATCTGACCGTCTTTGCGGAAGCTGGCGCCCGGAATTTCTTCGAGCGGCGTGCCGTTGGCGTAGGCGACAATCTGATGGTCGAACTCGCGGCGAATGATGAAATCGATGGCTTCGCTGGAGTTCAGCGATTTCTCCGGCTCCACGGTGACGGGCGGGCCAACGAAACAAACCTTGAGCGTCGGATTCGCCACCTTCATCATGGTGGCGATCTTGCAATCGACGTCAAAGCCAGGCGTCGAGGTAAACAATACGAGTAACTCGAACTCCTTGCCCATTTCGACCGTTTGTTCGATCGAAATCTTGTGGGGAGGCGCATCGACGACCTTGCTGTCGGGCAACATCCCGGCCGGATAGCAAAGCCACACGGGATACCAGTACGACTCGATTTCTCGAGAGGCCGGCCAGCGCGAGCTCGCACCACCGTCGAAGCCCTCAAACGAGGGTGGGTTCAAAAACAGTGTTCTCATTCGGTACTTTTATTGTAAGGTAACGGTTGTCATTAAGAATGCGCCATGATGGCGCGCGGCTGGTACAACTCGGCGAGCGCCTTGAGTTCCGCGGCGTCCAGCTCCAGGTCCAGTGCGGCCACGGCATCGGAAAGATGATGGGGGTTGGTGGCCCCGATGATCGGTGAGGTGACGCCAGGTTGCTGCAGAACCCACGCGAGCGCCAGTTGTGCATTGCTGACGCCGCGCTGCCGGGCGACTTCCGTGATACGGTCAACGATTTCGAAGTCCTGCGGGGTAAAGAAATAGCTGCGCGACAGATCGTCGCTCTGCGCACGAAGGGTTTCGCCCGATTTTTCCCGATTTCGGTTCCCGGCGATGAAGCCGCGCGCCAGGGGGCTGAAGGGAATCACCCCGATGCCTTCCTCGCGGCAAAGGGGCAGCATCTCCCGCTCTTCCTCGCGGTACAGGAGGTTGTAGCAGTTCTGCATAGAGACAAAGCGGGCCAGGCCGAGCTTGTCGGAGGTGGCCAGCATCTTCATGAACTGCCAGGCGTACATGGCTGAGGCGCCGATATAGAGCGCTTTGCCGGCCTTCACCACGTCGCTCAGGGCCGAGAGCGTCTCCTCGATTGGGGTCGCGTAGTCGAAGCGGTGAATCTGGTAGAGGTCCACATAGTCGGTCTTCAGGCGCTTCAGGCTGGCATCAATCGAATGCATGATGTGCTTGCGCGAAAGGCCACGGTCGTTCGGGTCGGCGCTCATGTCGTTGAAGACTTTGGTGGCGAGGACGACGCGGTCGCGGCCAGGGCCGAACTCCCGGATGGCGTTCCCGAGGATCTCCTCGCTGCGGCCGAGAGAGTACACATCCGCCGTGTCGAAAAAGTTAATGCCTGCTTCCAGCGCCTGCCGAAGGAAGGGCTGCGCGTCATTTTCCTCAATTGCCCAGGGGCGCCACTGCTTCGATCCGTACGTCATCATCCCGAGGCAGAGACGGGAAACTTTCAGGCCGGTATTGCCGAGACGTGTATATTGCATAGCTCTGTTGCCAGTTTATCTGCTGGCTGTTTGTCTCCAGCGATTCTGGCGGACTTCATCCTGTTGAAATCGAACTTGCTGCACAATAGGGATTGATGCTGACTCGTCAATTGATTCTTGCCGCCCTGCTCGCCGCCGGGCTTGCCGCCCAGGGTTCCGATCCGTTCGTCGAAAAACCGTACCTGCAACTCGGAGATAACCCGGCGCTGGGCACCCGCGAAAGTCTGGTTCTGATGTGGCATGCGGCCAATGATTCGGCGCAGTGGAGCGTGCAGCTTCGCAGCGCCAAAGCGACCGCGTGGCGGAAGGCCGGGACTCCGACGGATCAGGTTGTGGCGGCGCCGGGCATCGTGAAACACAAGGTCTTCCGCGTCGCGCTGGCAGATCTCACCCCGGGAGAAGAGTTCCTCTACCGCGTGTATCGCGACAGCGCCCTCGCGTTTGAGGCCACTGGCAAGGCTCGGAAATCAGCGACACAGCCTGTGCGTTTCGCGCTGTTTGGAGATTGCGGCGCCAATACCGCGGGGCAGCGACAGGTGGCCAATCTGGTATTCAAAGCACGCCCCGATTTCGTCTTCATTCCCGGTGATATTGTTTACAACTCCGGGCGGATCTCCGAGTACCGGGATAAGTTCTACCCGATCTACAACGCCGAAACCGCAGGGCCGGAGACGGGCGCACCGCTGTTGCGCTCAATCCCGTTCATCGCCGCGCCCGGTAACCATGATTCAGTCCTGAACAATTTCCAGCGCTTCCCCGATGCCCTCGCCTACTTCCTGTATTGGGACCAGCCTTTGAATGGCCCGGCGGCAACCGGCGCGCCCTCCACCAGCCATGTCCTGACGGGCGACGAAGGCCGTACACAGTTCCTGTCCGCTGCGGGCTCGAGATACCCGGTGATGGCGAATTTCTCCTTCGACTATGGCAACGCCCACTGGACTGTTCTCGACTCCAACAGCTACATGGACTGGACCAATCCCGCGCTCGTGGAGTGGGTCCGCAAAGATCTGGCGGCTGCGAAGAACGCTACCTGGCGCTTCGTGGCATTCCATCACCCGGGCTTTAATTCGTCGAAGAGCCATTTCACTGACCAGTGGATGCGTCTGCTGGCCCCGGTTTTTGAAGAGGCGAAGGTGGATGTTGTCTTCGCCGGTCACGTGCATAACTACCAGCGCAGTTTCCCGATCACCTTCACCGCGAAGACCCGCCCGGACGGCAAGAAGCTGGGGCCGAAGGGCGAAGCGGATGGCGACTGGAAAGCAGACAAGGAATTCGGCGACGGTGCCACGAAAAAGCCTGCGGGCGTGATCTATATCGTAAGTGGAGCGGGCGGCGCGGGTTTGTATGACACGGCGCAGATGAAGGATCCGGCCAGTTGGCAGAGTTTCACCAACAAGTTCGTCTCCGATGAAAATTCCTTCTCGCAGATCGACATCAACGGGAAGACGTTCGAACTAAAGCAGATCACGGCTTCGGGCAAGACGGTCGATTCGTTCCGCATCGCTAAGTAACTCCGTGCCTCACAACGGCCCGGACAAACCGTCCCAACAACTTCACAGTATCCGACCCTACGCGGCCGAGGAATTTCCGCAGTTGTTCGTCGAGCCGGAGTGTCAGGTAATCGCCACCAGTGCCGAACGCACGTTTTGGGAATAGTGGCGCGAGTACCTCAAAGGCATCGGGCCCGAGTTGCGAAGGGGCTACAACAGCATGGAGGTGATGATCTATGGACAGATTCCGGACTTCGGCCAGATCATTGATGCTCTCCGGGTCCTCGAAAAGCGAATAAATAAACTCGTGGAGTAGAAGGCGTCAAAGGCCGCGCTCAAGGCGAAATGGCGGGCCGGTCAAAGAAACGTGGGGAGAGTTTGAAAAATGAAGCTATGGCACCCCATGTGTGGCTCCCCGTCGTGGACTCGAACTCTTTAGCTGACCTGCATCTCCAGTGCGCCCGCATCCTCGCAAATTGGCGTTACTAACACCAATTTGCAAGGATAAGACGGTCTTACCGGAAGTTAGCCATCAGGCTCTCCAGAGCCGAAGAACCAGGGCAAAGCTTTTCGAACGGCACGTTCACCAGGGCACCGGCCGGCGAACCAGCCATCTCGTGCATATCCGGAATGCCTTCATCCGCAAACAGAACACCAGTAGCGATCTGGCCAGGATGCTCGCGGAGATATTTCATGGCCGCGCCACGGTCGGTCACATCATAGTTGTCCGGAACGCGGGTGAACTGCAGGACGCTGCCGTCGTGCATGCGGATGCTGGTGGAACCGGCCGGGCCGATATTCGCCACAATCTCCGAAGCGGGCGGAACGAAATCAGATTCCGTGGCGGCGTGCGTGGCCCCGCGGGTGTACTTGTAGCTCTTGGTGGAGCCTTCGTGGTCGTTGAAGGTCACGCAGGGAGAAATCACGTCCACCAGCGCAAAGCCACGGTGCGCAATGGCGGCCTTCAGGATCGGCACCAACTGCGCTTTGTCGCCCGAGAAACTGCGGGCCACAAACGTTGCGCCAATACTGAGAGCCAGCTGAATTGGATCGATGGGCGACATCTTGTTCGCCTCGCCTTTTTTGCTCTTCGAACCCACGTCGGTGGAAGCCGAGAACTGGCCCTTCGTCAGACCATAGACACCGTTGTTCTCAATTACGTACAGCATGTTGAGATTGCGGCGGATGGCATGGCAGAGGTGACCGATACCGATGGACAGCGAATCGCCGTCACCCGAAACACCAACGTAAGTCAGTTCCCGGTTTGCGGCATTCGCGCCCGTCGCAATGGCCGGCATCCGACCGTGCGCCGAGTTGAAACCATGCGCGCCATTCACAAAGTAGGTTGGAGTTTTCGACGAGCAACCGATGCCGCTCAGCTTGGCCAAACGGTGGGGCGGCGTGGAAAGCTCCCACAAAGCCTTTACGATGGCGGCGGTAATCGAATCGTGACCGCAACCGGCGCACAATGTCGACATCTGCCCTTCATAGTCACGAATCGTAAGACCCAGCGCGTTCTTCGCGAGACTCGGGTGCGCAACAAGCGGTTTAACGATAGATGGCATTGAGTTCCTCCACGTTCACAGCTAAAATATCCAGCACGTTTTTTGCGCTCAGGGGGAAGCCCGAATACACCAGCACCGGGCGGATTTTATCTTTTGCCACGGGCGTTTCCAGCGTCAGCAGCGAGCATAAGTGCCCGTCGCGATTCTGTTCCACCACATAGCAATAATCGTGTTCTTCGAGGAAGGCTTCCACTTCAGCGGTGAAGGGGAATGCCCGGATCCGCATGAAGTCCATGGGACGACCCATCTCGTCCAGAATGTCGAGCGCTTCACGAACGGCCGGCTCACAGCCACCAATCGTGATCATGCCGACCTTTGCCCCGGCGCGCCGCTCAATGATGGCGGGCGGGACATAGCCAGCCGCTTCCTTGTGCTTCGCCAGCAGACGGTCCATCACTTCCTGATATTCATCGGGAACTTCCGTGTAGCCGCCGAACTTATTGTGGCCCGAACCGCGCGTAAAGAACGCGCCCTTCGAGTGCACGCCAGGCAGCGTCCGGGCGGGAACCGCAGTGCCTTCTTCCGGCAGATACCGGAAGAACTTGTTCATCTTTTCCAGTTGTTCCGCCGTCAGCACCTTGCCGCGATTGGGGACGTAAGAATCGTCCCACTTCAGCTTCGGCGTTACCCAGTCGTTCATGCCGATATCGAGATCCGACAGCAGGAAAACCGGGGTCTGGAACTGTTCGGAAAGATCGAAGCACTGCGGAGCCATCTCAAAGCACTCAGCCGGACTGGATGGGAACAACAGAATGTGCTTCGTATCGCCGTGTGAAGCATACGCGCATTCCAGAATGTCGCCCTGCTGCGTCCGCGTCGGCATACCTGTTGAGGGGCCCACTCGCTGCACGTCGATAACCACCGCCGGAATCTCGGCATAATATGCCAGACCCAGCAATTCGTTCATCAGCGAAACGCCGGGACCCGCCGTGGAAGTAAACGCACGGGCACCGTTCCACGAAGCGCCGATCACCATGCCGATGGCGGCAAGTTCGTCTTCCGCCTGCAGGAACATGTAGTTACTGGCGCCCGTTTCGGGGTCTTTGCGGTACTTGTCGGCGAAAGCTTTGAAGTTATCCATCACCGACGTTGCCGGGGTGATGGGATACCAGGCCGCTACCGTCGCGCCGCCATAGATGCAACCCAGCGCGGTGGCAGTGTTGCCATCGATCAGGATCTTATCGTCGTTGGCGTGCATGGTTTCCAGATGGAACGGCAGGGGGAAAGCATAGTTCTCACGAATGTAATCGCCGCCCAGCTTCAGAGCTTTGACGTTCGATTCGCGAAGACCCTTCTTCTTGCCGTACTTCTCTTCCAGCAGGTGCGCCACCACGTCGGCGTCAATGTTCAGCAGTTCAATCAGAGCGCCTGCTGTCGCGATGTTCTTCATCAGAATGCGCTCGCGCACTTCCTTGAAGTTCTCGTTACAAAGGCGCGCCAGAGGTACGCCAATGAACGTGACATCGTCACGGTGCAGGTCGGCATCCAGAGGCCAGCTGGAGTCGTACAGCACATAGCTGCCGGTCCGAACTTCCTTGATGTCGCGCGCATAAGTCTGCGCGTTCATCGCCACCATCAGGTCATAATCGAGAGCCCGCGCGGTGTACCCTTTCGGGTTCACGCGGATCTCGTACCAGGTGGGGAGCCCCTGAATATTGGAAGGGAACAGGTTTTTGCCGGACACGGGCACGCCCATCCTGAAGATGGCCTGCATGATGAGGCTGTTGGCGCTGGCGGACCCTGTTCCGTTGACGTTCGCCAGTTTGATCGCAAAATCGTTGATGCGGCTACGCATGGGTGAGTTCTGGTGTTGGGTTGTGAAGCAGCGCCGCCTGACCGGCGTAGATTATGTTGAGGTCTGACTTCTGCATGTCCCATGCAGCGGTGGGGCAGCGTTCCGCGCACAAACCACAGTGCACACAAAGATCCTCGTCCTTCATCATGAGGCGACCGGTGTGCGGCAGGGGTTCGGAAGCGAAAAGCTCCTGAGTAATATTGGTGGCCGGAGCCGACAAGCGCTGCCGCATTTCGTCTTCCGGGCCGTCCTTGGCAATCGTCAGGCACGAAAGAGGGCAGATGTCGATACACGCATCGCACTCAATGCACTTGGCGGCCTTGAAAACCGTCTGCACGTCGCAGTTCAAACAGCGCTGCACTTCGCGCGCCGTCTGTTCCGCCGTAAAGCCCAGCTCCACTTCCACGTGGAGATCTTCGAAGCGCTTCACCAGATCGACGTGCGTCATTTTCTGGCGCTTCGCCGGGTTGTAATCGTTGTGGTAGCTCCACTCGCTCAGGCCCATCTTCTGGCTGACGAGGTTGACAGCGAAGCCCAGACGCTGTGCCGTGGAAACACCCTGGCAGTGATTATCCATCGAAATCGCCGCCTGATGCCCGTGCTCTACTGCCCAGATAATGTTCTTCGGACCCCACGCGGCGTCTCCCCCAAAGAAGATGCCGGGCCGGGTGCACTCAAACGTCGTTTGATCGACTTTGGGCATGCCCCACTTGTCGAACTCAATGCCCAGATCGCGTTCGATCCAGGGGAACGCGTTGTCCTGACCGATGGCCAGAATCACGTCGTCGCAGGGGAGGATCACCGTGTCGATGACGGTTGATTTTTTCGCGTCGGCATCCCACTCCAGGCGCTCAAACTCCATGCCGGTGAGGACGCCGTTCTCAATCACAAACCGTTTCGGCGCGTGGTTGATAACGATTTCAATGTTTTCTTCTTCCGCGTCGTCCAGTTCCCACGGCGAAGCTTTGAAGTAGGCACGCGGACGGCGCGCCATAACCTTCACGTCTTTGCCGCCCAGACGGCGGGACGACCGGCAGCAATCCATCGCCGTATTGCCCACGCCGATGATCAGTACGCGTTCGCCGATCTTGTCGATGTGGCCAAACGCCAGGGAGCTCAGCCAGTCGATACCAATATGGATGCGGTCCGAATCGTTACGGCCCGGCAGATCCAGATCCTTGCCGCGAGGCGCGCCGGAACCGACGAATACAGCGTCAAAGCCCTCGTCGAGAATGGCTTTCATGCTGGTAGCAGGCGTGTTGTAGCGAATATCGACGCCCATGTCCAGGATCGAATTCACTTCTTCGGCCAGCACCGGTTCTGGCAAACGGAATGACGGAATGTTGGTCCGCATCAGCCCGCCCGGCTTGTCGTATCTTTCAAAAATGGTGACCGAGTAGCCATGCGGCATCAGGTCGTTCGCCACGGTAAGTGACGACGGTCCGGCGCCAATGCAGGCTACGCGCTTGCCGTTCTTCACCTCAGGAGCTTGCGGCAGACGGGCACTGATATCGCCCTTGTGGTCGGAAGCAACGCGCTTCAGGCGGCAAATTGCCACCGGCGTTTCTTCGCCTGCGGGGCTTGGCAGTCTGCCGCGGCGGCAGGCCGGTTCACAAGGCCGGTCACAGGTTCGTCCCAGAACGGCGGGGAAAACGTTTGAGGCGCGATTGAGCATGTAGGCGTCGGCAAAACGCCCCTGCGCGATCAACCTAATGTATTCGGGAACATTCGTGTGTGCTGGGCAAGCCCACTGGCAATCGACTACTTTATGAAAGTAATCCGGATTACTGGTATCTGTTGGGCGCATACCCGGGTGCGCGCCGGGGTCCGTAGAGAGAGGCATTCAGTCTTTTTATCCACCTGGAAAGCCCTGAAGGGCAGCAGCGGCCCACTGGGGCCCCAATCGTTCAGGGTAATTCTATCGAACAGGTTGCGATGAAGGCAAAAACGGCGTCCGGCTGCGCCTTTTAGCCCATTTTTACGGCCATCGAAATGCCTTCGATATGATTTCCGGTAACAGGCAAATGGCTGCAACAGTTGGAGTACCCAGGGAGTCTTGCGCCGGGGAACGGCGCGTTGCACTGACGCCCAAAGCATGTGAAGCACTCGCGAAGGCCAAGCTTCAGGTCATCGTGGAACGTAGTGCCGGACAGGAGGCGGGCTTCCTGGATGAAGAGTACGTGGCGAAGGGCGCCCAATTGGGCTCACGCGCCGAGGTCTTCGCTGCTGCGACGGTAATCGTACAGGCGAAAACCTATGGGTCGAACCCCGACCACGGGGCTGAAGACCTCCCTCTGCTTCGGCCAGGGCAGCTCTTAATCGGTTTCGGTGACCCCCTGACCTCCACTACAGAAAATTCGACCCTTGCCTCGGCAGGGGTTTCTTTTTTTGCGATGGAACTGGTGCCTCGCATCACCCGGGCCCAGGCGATGGACGCTCTTTCTTCCATGGCCAGCATTGCGGGCTACGAAGCGGTCCTGATTGCAGCCGCCGCGCTGCCTAAGATCTTCCCGATGATGATGACGGCCGCTGGGACAATTACCCCGGCCAAAGTCCTGATCCTCGGCGCAGGCGTCGCGGGCCTGCAGGCTATCGCCACCGCCCGCCGGCTCGGCGCTGTCGTCTCCGCTTACGACCTGCGCGCCGCTGTTAGAGAGCAGATTGAAAGTCTGGGTGCGAAATTCGTAGTTCTCGACCTCGACACCGGAGGCGGCGAAGGTGGCGGCGGCTACGCCAAAGCCATGGACGAAGCCTTCTATCGCCGCCAGCGCGAACTGCTGACTGCGGTCATCCGCGAACAAGACGTTGTCATCACGACCGCCGCTGTCCCTGGCCGCAAAGCCCCCATCCTGGTCACCACCCAAATGGCCGAAGCGATGGCGCCGGGTTCGGTCATCGTCGATATTGCCGCCGAGCGCGGTGGCAACTGCGAACTGACCCGCCTGGGCGAAACCGTCGTCCACAAGGGCGTTTCCGTGATTGGCCCCGCCAACCTGCCGTCACGCGCTCCGTTTCACTCAAGCCAGATGTACGCGACCAACATCGTGAACCTTCTGAAGCTGATTACAAAGGATGGCGAACTGAACATCAATATGGAAGACGAAATCGTGCGCGAATCGCTGGTGACGCACGGTGGCAAAGTCGTGCACCCGCGACTCGCCCCAACTTCGTCTCCTTCTGTAACCTCGGAGGCCACGCGGTAATGAACTACGAATTCGGGCTGTATGTCTTCATGCTGGCGGCATTTTTAGGTTTTGAACTGATCCGCCGCGTTTCTCCCCTGCTCCACACCCCGCTCATGTCGCTGACGAACGCGATCGCGTCCATTTCGGTGGTCGGCGCGATTCTCATCAGCGGTGAAGAGCATGCCAGCACCTTGAGCCGCGTTCTTGGCTTCATCGCCGTGGTCGCCGCCACCACCAACCTGGTCAGCGGCTTCCTGATTACTGACCGGATGCTCAAGATGTTCCGCAAGCGGGAGCCCCACACCAAATGAGTCTCCTGAGCCTGCTCTATATCGTGGCCGCGGGGTTGTTCATCCTGGCCCTGAAGTGGATGAGTTCGCCTGCAACCGCACGCCGTGGCGTGGTTTCCGGTGAAATCGGCATGCTGCTGGCTGTTGTCGGGACGCTGATGCGTCACGAAGTCGTCAGTTATGAGTGGATCATCGGCGGCCTGCTGGTTGGCGCTGCTATCGGTATCCCCCTCGCCATTCTCATGCCGATGACGCATGTGCCCCAGCGAACTGCCATCTCGCAGGCCTGCGGTGCGCTCGCGTCGGCGCTGATCGGTACCGCTGAGTATTACCGCCAATATCCCAAAGGTTTCACCATGGGCGCGCTGTCGCTTGAAATCCTGCTGGGCTTTCTCACGTTCACGGCCAGCCTGATGGCTTTCGGGAAACTGAATGAGATGCTGCCCTCGCGGCCTATCACGTTCAAGGGTCAGAACTACGTTAACCTCCTGCTGCTGATCATCGCGGTGGGTATCGGCATCACCCTCATCATTGACCCGCACCAGACGATGCTGTTCCCCATCTTCGTCGGCCTGGCGATGACGTTCGGTATCCTGCTCATCATCCCCATCGGGGGCGCGGATATGCCGACCGTCATCGCGCTCCTCAACTCCTACGCCGGCCTCTCCGCCGCCGCCATGGGGTTCGCACTCGATAACAAACTGCTGATCATTGCCGGTGCTCTGGACGGGTCCTCGGGCCTGATTCTTTCCATCATTATGTGCCGCGCGATGAACCGCTCGTTTACCAACGTTCTGTTCGGCGCTTTCGGCCAGTTGCAGACTTCCGCTGCTTCGGGAGAATCCAAGCCGGTTCGCTCCGCCAGCCCGGAAGAAGCCGCCCAGATCCTGGAAGACGCCCGCAGCGTGGTTATTATCCCTGGTTACGGTATGGCCGTTGCCCAGGCGCAGCACAAGATCCGCGAACTATATGACGCCCTGACGAAGAAGGGTGTGGACGTGAAATTCGCGGTGCACCCCGTCGCGGGCCGTATGCCGGGACATATGAAC
>CAIYVZ010000029.1 GCA_903929755.1 uncultured Acidobacteriia bacterium | reverse complement strand
TGATGAGGCGGCTAAGGTTCCGGACTCCATGTATCACGCGGTGCGGCCGATGGTGGCGGTGGCGCGGGGGGATATCTGGCTGATGTCGACGCCGTGGGGGGCGTTTGGATTCTTCTATGAGGCGTGGATGCATGGCGGGCCTGCGTGGAAACGGTTTTCGGTGAAGGCGACGGAGTGCGCGCGGATTCCGGTGGAGTGGCTGGAGCAGGAACGGTCGCAGATGACGAAGTGGGCGTTTCAGCGGGAGTTTATGGCTGAATTTGTGCGGGACGATTTGTCGGCATTCGATGCGGAGCTGGTGGAAGCGGCGATGGATGACCATGCGGTTCCGATGGAGATCGACTGGGCGGAGTTTGAGAAGACGCGGCGAAGATAGGGCGGACCTGCGCCGCATTTTTAGCGGCGGGAACCTGGGTATTCTGGAAACATGGCTTGGCGTGAACGAATTGCGGCAGATCCCGAGGTACTGGCAGGCAAGCCGGTGGTTCGGGGAACGCGCCTGTCTGCGGAGCTTGTCCTTGAGCTTCTGGCCGCCGGAGAGACGGAAGAACAGTTACTTTCGGACTCCCCACGTCTAACCAGGGAAGATGTGCGGGAGTGCCTCGCGTATGCCAGCTACCTGGCTCATGAGTTCAGCGCACTTCCCCTTTCGGCCTGAGCGTTACCATGCGGTTCCTGGAGCGGACACAGATAATAAGCTGGACGTAATACTTCGATCCACTTTATGATGAAGGTGTGCCCGTCGAGGTGGAGTTTACCGATGAGTTCGCAGAATGGTGGAGTGGCCTCACATCGGGTGAGCAGGACTCGGTCCGCGATCATGTGGAACTGCTTCGCCAATTTGGTGTGGCTCTCGGATTCCCGTATTCGTCAGGCCTGACCACATCCCGTCACGGGCACATGCGCGAACTCCGGCCTCAGCATGAGGGAAGGCCCTACCGGGTCCTGTATGCGTTCAATCCGCTGCGGAGCGCGATCCTTCTCATCGGCGGAGACAAAACGGGAGACGACCGCTGGTATGAGAAGTTCATTCCGCTCGCGGATCGGCTTTACGATGAGCACCTGAGTGAATTGAAGAGAGAAGGTCTTAACTGATATGGCTCGCAAAAACTTTCGCCTGCTTGAAGAGAAAATGGGGACTGAGCGGATCGCGGCGAGTAACGCGCGAGTGGAACAGATGATTACCGAAATGCCGCTGAACCGGGTCCGCGAGGCACGTAATCTGACGCAGGCGCATCTGGCGAGTATCCTGCACAAGGATCAATCCGCGATTTCGCAAATGGAGCGGCGTAGCGATATGTATGTGCGCACGCTGGCGGACTTCATCAAGGCGCTGGGTGGCGAACTTGAAATCCGGGCGAATTTCCCGGATGGCAGCGTACGCATTACAGGGCTGGGTGAACAAAAGAACCTTGTCTAAAAACGCCGCGCGACCGCCGGGGGCATGCAAACCTGTTTAGCTGGCGGCTTCCACTGCAGCCTGAGCCGGTAGCAACTCATTCTTCCGCTTCGAGCCGCGTTTGAATTGAATTGTTTTGCAATCGCCGGAAGGTGTGACGGGGTCCGACGGCTGGGGATTTAGAGCGCTCCCCGCCCTAAGATCGGTCTCTCATGCAGAGAAACAGTGCGGGCGCGGTTCGGAGAGTGCGCAAAAGTAAAGAGAGGTGCGGCTTTTTTACGCTGCGGCTTCCACCGCGGCCTGCGCCCGCAGCAGCTCATCCTGAGCGGCCTGCTGGTCCGTATCCGGTGAAATATGGTCCGCAGCTTTCGCCGCGACAGCCAAACGGGCCTGCGCCTTTTCCTTGTTGATCTCGGAGCCGAACTCCGCGCCATCGGCAAGGACTCGTGCACTGGTGGCCAGAACTTCCACGAAGCCGCCGTAAAGGGCGAGCTTCCTGGTCTGGCCAGCAATCACGTAGGTCAGGACGCCGCCCGGCTTGAGCGCGGAAAGCAGCGCCGCATGGCCCGGCAGAACGCCGATATAACCGTCGTTTGCCGGAATCTGGACTTCGCTCACCTGCTCGTCAACGAGCATGCGCTCCGGGCCAACAACCTGAAGATGCAGCGTAGACATCGCCTACACCGCCTTCAGCTGCTTGGCTTTTTCGACCACGTCTTCGATGGTGCCCTGCATGTAGAACGCCTGCTCGGGCAGATCGTCATGCTTGCCGGCAACAATTTCCTTGAAGGCGCGGATGGAGTCAGCCAGTTTCACGTACTTGCCGGGGATGCCAGTGAACTGTTCCGCCACGTAGAAGGGCTGCGACAGGAACTTCTGGATCTTACGGGCGCGGGATACGGCGAGCTTATCTTCGTCAGAAAGTTCGTCGATACCGAGAATCGCGATAATATCCTGCAGATCCTTATAGCGCTGCAGAACACCCTTCACGGCCTGGGCCACGTTGTAGTGCTCGTCACCGATGATGCGGGGATCGAGAATGCGCGAGGTGGAAGCGAGCGGATCCACGGCGGGGTAGATGCCGAGTTCAGCGATGGGACGCGAAAGGTTGGTGGTCGCGTCGAGGTGAGCAAACGCGGCGGCGGGGGCCGGATCGGTGTAATCGTCGGCGGGCACGTAGATGGCCTGCACGGAGGTGATGGAACCGTTCTTGGTGGAGGTGATGCGTTCCTGCAGGGCGCCCATTTCGGACGCGAGGTTCGGCTGGTAACCGACGGCGGAAGGCATACGGCCAAGAAGTGCGGAGACTTCGGAACCGGCCTGGGTGAAGCGGAAAATGTTGTCAACGAAGAGCAGCACGTCCTGGTTCTCCACGTCACGGAAGTATTCCGCAACGGTGAGACCCGTGAGGCCGACGCGCAAACGCGCTCCGGGCGGCTCGGTCATCTGGCCGTATACGAGCGCCACTTTGGACTTGGTGTAATCATGCGGGTCGACGATGCCGCCTTCCTGCATTTCGAGCCAGAGATCATTGCCTTCACGGGTACGTTCGCCGACGCCGGCGAACACCGACACACCGCCGTGCTGCATGGCGATGTTGTGGATGAGTTCCATGATGACGACCGTCTTGCCGACGCCCGCGCCACCGAAGAGGCCGATTTTGCCGCCGCGGAGGTACGGTTCCAGAAGATCGATGACCTTAATGCCGGTCTCGAACATTTCGAGCTTGGTGGACTGGTCTTCGAAGGACGGAGCCGGGCGGTGGATGGGGAAGCGCTGCGCCGTGTTGACCGGGCCCATGTTGTCCACGGGCTGGCCGAGAACGTTGAGCACGCGGCCCAGGGTTTCTTTGCCGACGGGAACCGAGATCGGGCCACCGAGCGAGATCGCCTTCATACCGCGAACCAGGCCCTCTGTGGGCTGCATGGCGATGGTACGGATGCGGCCTTCGCCGATGTGCTGCGCGGTTTCGCAAATAATGTCGATCGGTTCCGGCACATCAAAGCCTTCGCTGATGATGCGAATGGCGGTGTACACTTCCGGAATCTGACCTTCGGGGAACTGACAGTCGATCGCCGGCCCAGCGATCTGGACGACGTGGCCGATAATTTCAGTGGCGGTTGCCATATTCAAATCCTTTTTTGCCTATCGAAACTTTGCGGGGCGTTTATTCAGCGGCCGCCGCGCCGCTAACCACTTCGATAATTTCTTTGGTGATCGCTGCCTGCCGCACACGATTCATGTGCAGAGTCAGCGCCTCAATAACATCTTTCGCGTTGGACGACGCGGTATCCATAGCCGTCATACGCGCCGCCTGATACGAAGCGACCGTTTCGAGCATGGCCCGGAAAACAGCAACTTCCACGTAGCGGGGAATCAACTGCTCGAGCATGGCTACGGGTTCCTGCTCGTAGATGTAATCCTGAGCAACAGGGGCAGAGCCTTCTTCCAGTTCCAGAGGAAGAACCTGCTGAACACTGAGCCGGGAACTCATCACACTCTTAAATTCGTTGTTCAGGACGTGAACGGCGTCCGTTTCCCCGTCCCGAAACCGGCGAATCACTTCTTTGGCAATCCCCGCCGCGTCCGCATAAGTGGGGCGATTGAGGACATTGATGTAATCGGCAATGATATTCGAGGGACGTTTGCGGAAAAAGTCCCGGCCCTTGCGACCGACGAGAGTGAGGAAAATCTCCGCGCCGGGGTGGTCGTCATAGAACTTCAACGCGGCCTTCAGCAGGTTCGAGTTGAAGGCGCCGGCCAGACCGGTATCGCTCGAAATCATGATGAGATCGATGCGTTTGGGCTCGCGGCGGGACAGCCAGGGGCTCTCCGCGCTCTCAGCCGAGGCTGCGGCCGACGACAGGTTCGCCAACAGTTCGCGCATGGTCTTCGCGTAAGGACGCGCAGCAATGACACGTTCCTGGGCGCGACGCAGTTTCGCCGCCGAGACCATTTTCATGGCCTTCGTGATCTGCTGCGTGTTTTTGACCGAGCGGATGCGCCGCCGGAAATCGATCAAACTCGGCATGGTTTATGCTTTCGAGCCGCCCGCGTTTCTGGATCGGTCTGCCTTAAACCGTACCTTCAATTCGTTCACTGCGCCGGTCAGATCTGCTTCGAGTTGCTTATCGAAAGCCTTCTTTTCACGGATGGTGGTGAGAATTGCCGGACGGGAGTTTTCGAGGAACTTGTAGAGTTCCTTTTCAAACTCGCGGCAGTCTTCCACGGCCAGGTCGTCCAGCAGACCACGGGTCGCCGAGTAGATGATGGCGATCTGCTTTTCCACTGGAAGGGGCTGATACTGGGGCTGTTTCAGAATTTCAATCAGACGCTTCCCGCGATTCAGCTGGTTCTGCGACGACTTGTCGAGATCCGAACCGAACTGCGCGAAGGCGGCCAGTTCGCGATACTGAGCCAGATCGAGACGCAGCGGACCGGCGACGGTCTTCATTGCCTTAATCTGCGCGTTACCACCGACGCGGCTCACGGAGAGACCGACGTTGACGGCGGGCCGGATGTTCGAGTTGAACAGATCCGATTCGAGGTAAATCTGGCCGTCCGTGATGGAGATCACGTTGGTCGGGATGTAAGCGGAAACGTCGCCTGCCTGGGTTTCGATGAACGGCAGAGCGGTGAGCGAACCACCACCCTTTTCATCGCTGAGCTTAGCGGCCCGCTCCAGAAGACGGCTGTGGAGATAGAACACGTCACCGGGGTAGGCTTCGCGGCCTGGAGGACGGCGGAGCAGGAGAGAAATTTCGCGATACGCGGCGGCGTGCTTCGAAAGATCGTCGTACACGCAAAGAGCGTGGCGCGACGTGTCACGGAAGTATTCACCAATTGCGCAGCCGGCGTAAGGCGCCAGATACTGCATGGGGGCTGGATCGGAGGCGCTCGCGGACACGACGATGGAGTATTCCATGGCGCCGGCGTCTTCGAGGGTCTTCACCACCTGGGCGACCGTGGAACGCTTCTGGCCGATAGCGACATAGATACAAATCATGTCGCCACCCTTCTGGTTGATGATGGCGTCGAGAGCGATGGCGGTCTTACCGGTCTGACGGTCGCCGATGATCAATTCGCGCTGGCCGCGGCCGATCGGAATCATGCCGTCGATGGCCTTGATGCCGGTCTGCATGGGCTGCTTCACGGGCTGGCGGTCGATAACACCGGGCGCGATGCGCTCGATGGCGTTCAGCTGAACGGAGAGAATGGGACCTTTGCCGTCAATCGGGCGACCGAGGGCGTCCACGACGCGACCGATGAGGCCTTCGCCGACCGGCACGGACATAATCTTGCCCGTGCGGCGAACTTCGCCACCTTCGCGAATCTTCTGGTAGTCACCAAGAAGCACCGCGCCAACCTGATCTTCTTCGAGGTTCATGGCGATACCCGACACGCCATCCCCGAATTCGATCAGTTCGCCCGACATAACCTTGTCGAGACCATGAATACGCGCAATACCGTCACCCACCGAGATGATGGAACCGACTTCGCTGACATCAATAGCGTGGTCGTAGTTCTCGATCTCCTGCCGGAGGATTGTTGTTATTTCATCTGCCCGAATCTGAGCCATAAAAATCCGTTCTTCGAAACTTGTTGTTAAAACTTATCTGACTTGCAGGCGCTGCCGGAGAACCGCGAGCTGCCCGCGAACCGAACCGTCGTAAACTTTGGAACCGACCTTTGCCGTCACGCCACCGATCAGGCTGGGGTCAAGAGAGAATTTCATCCGCACCTTACTGGACGCGAGACGCGCCAGTTCAAGGGCGAGCTGGTCTTTTTGCGGCCCGGCGAGTTCAGAGGCGGAACTCACCTCCGCGCGCAAATAACCCAGGCGCTCGTCGAGGACGATATCAAACGCATCGATCACTTCTTTGAGCGCGCCCGCGCGCCGGTGATCGGTCAAAACCAGAAGGAAGTTCTTAATGACGCGATGCAGGTTCATGGTGTCCGCCAGGCGGCGAATTACCAGACGCTTCCGGGCCGACGAGACGGCGGGGGAAGCTAGCACGATCCGCAGTTCCAGGGAACCCTCAACCACGGCGCCGAATGACTTCAACTGCTCAATGGCTACGGGAGCTTCAATACCGGCACTGGGCGAAACAACAACATCGGCCAACGCATTGGCGTAACGATTGACTACAACGGAGGATGTCACTGCCGGGCTCCTGTTGTGGTGGAATCGGGCGCTGTGGAAGCGATATCTTTTACAAACCGATCCAGCAGAGTCTTTTCAGTCTCAGGCGACATACGCGCCCTGAGCTTTTGCTCTGCCAGATCGATCGCCAGCCTTGCGGCCTGGCGTTGAACATCGAGGCGGGCCAGTTTACCGGCCGACTCGATTTCCATTTCCGCATGGCGCTGCAAACGCGCCAATTCATTTTTTGTTTCCTGGCGGATGCGGCCAGCTTCGCGTTCGCGTTCGTCGCGGGCTTCAGCCTGCATGCCGGCGAGAGTCTTTTCGAGACCCGCCAGACGGGCATCTACCGCAGCAGCTTTGGCGTCCGCTTCGGCCTTAGCCCTTTCGCCTGCAGCCAGACCCTCGCGGATCTCAGCCGAGCGCGCCACCAGCATGGGGGCAACATTTTTCGAAATCAGGTAACCGAGGATGCCGGCGAGGATGAAGAAGTTCGCCCACTTCCAGACTTCCAGGTCCTTGTGTTCGCCTTCGCCAGACTTGTGTTCGCCTTCGCCGGACTTTTCGTGCGAAGCCGCTTCGTGTCCTTTTTCCTGCGCGACAGCGGGGACGACAACCAGACATACGGCGAGAAAAAACGAACCCAAAAGGGTCTTAAACCGAACGCTCACTTAAGAAACCCTCCCGCTCAGGATCGAGTCGGCAATCCGGGTGGCCAGAATATCGCTCTGCGCATCCAGACCTTCGGCGGCAGTTTTTGCCTCTGCCGTGATGGCCGCTTTGGCAGCCGCGATCCGCTTATCCGACTCAGCGCGAGCAGAAGCTACCTGCGCACTCTGTTCGGCGTGGACGTTGCGAAGGAAGTCAGCCTGGTCCTGATAAATGGCGGACCGGGCCTTCGACAAGGCAACTTCGTATTCGGAAACACGGGAATCGGCGTTCCGAAGACTCTCTTCGGCCGCCTTGCGGGCTCCCTCGGTTAGTTTGTACCGTGCTGCGAGCACCTTATCAAGGGGCTGCAAATACAGGTATTTCACGCAAACCGTGAGGATGATTACGAGGATAAAAGTAGGCAGGCCGTTAACAATCAAGCCAGCTACGTCGTTCAAAATTTGATCCATCTGGAAGGAAGGGGAAGTACTGACCCCTGGGTGAAACTTCAATTTACCATACCGATCTTTACGAAAGCTGAAACCGGGATCAGGATGGGTCGCGTCTACCTATCGGTCCGGTTTTGGATACACTGGCGTTATGGACTACATTCGCGCCGAGGATCTGGTTGGCGGAGAATGGGCAGAATGGTACATGATGACGCCGGAGCAGCGCTGGACGGAGTCTATGAAGCTGTGGCCTACTTTCCTTGCCCTGGGAGGCACGCTTGACCCCGAGCCCGATTCTCAAAGCCCTTTCTTCGATGCAGACGAATGGCGTGCGCTTTATGCTGATGGGCGGCCAGGCGTGCGTGTTCTACGGAGCCGCGGAGTTTACCCGTGATCTGGATCTGCTGTTCTTCGTTGACGGCAACAACACCGAGCGTTTGATGGGAGCGCTCCGGGAGCTCCAGTGTCACCTGATCGCTGTGCCTGAATTCGATGCCGAGCTGCTCCGTCGGGGTCATGCGATTCATTACCGTTGCGAGGCGCCGGGAATGGAGTCGCTCCGGATCGACTTAATGTCATCCCTGCGAGGCGGAGACAAGTTTGACGATCTCTGGGCGCGACGTACAACTATTGCCGCAACCGAAGGCTCAATCGACATGCTCAGCATTGAAGATCTTGTCCGGGGCAAGAAGACACAGCGCAACAAAGACTGGCCAATGGTTGAACGGCTGGTACAAGCCAACTATTTCCAGAGTGCGCAAGCTCCCCTGCCGTGGCAGATTCCATTCTGGCTTCGCGAGGCGCGAACAGTGGAAATCCTGATGGAAATAGCGGTCCGATTTCCCGCCGAGGCAGCCCTCCTGGCGGACACCAGACCAGCGCTGGCTGCGGCAATTCGGAACGATGAAGACGGCGTTCACCAGGCATTGTTCGACGAAGAACAGGCCGAGCGAAAAGCGGATCGCGCGTATTGGGAACCGCTGAAGCGCGAACTGGAGCAACTACGGCACGCTAAATTGCGGGGCGGTTCCTGAGCCTCTGCCGAGTTTCTGCTGCATTTCGGGAACGTCAATCTCGATCCGGGTCCCCCGCCCTTCCCGGCTGTCGATATTCATCCGGTAGTCGCGGCCGTACAAGACTTCGAGGCGCTCGCGAACGTTGCTGACGCCGATCCCCTTGCTGAACACGAGCGCCAGATCGGCTTCGGAGATGCCGACGCCGTCGTCTTCCACCTCAATCACCAGCCTGTCGGCGACGCGGCGGGCGCTCAGGGTAATGGTCCCGCCTTCCACTTTGCTGGAGATTCCGTGTTTGATGGAATTCTCTACCAGAGGCTGGAGCAGCATGCTCGGAACCGCCATTTCGGCAGCGCCGGGCTCAATGCGTTTCACTACGCGAAGTTTCTCGCCAAAACGAACCCGTTCAATCGACAGATAGTCGTCGAGGAACGCAATTTCGTCGCGCAGCGCCGTGAAGTGGTCCGGGCTTTGCAAGCGTTTCCGCATGATGCGGGCCAGACGCATCACCATGGTCCGGGCCTGTTCCGGGTCGAGGCGAATCAGCGTGGACACGGAATTCAGTGTATTGAAGAGAAAGTGAGGGTTGATCTGGCTGGAAAGCGCTTCGAGGCGGGCCTGCAGCAGTAAACGCCGCTGTTCCTCCACCTTGGCCTCACTGCGCGTATTGCTCCAGACCTTCAGCGGGAGGGTAATACAGAAGTAGGTGGAGATGTAGAGGCCTGCCAGCATTCCGGGAGGATCTCCCAGTTTCCCCAGGGTGAACAGGCGGGGGGGGTGAAACGGGGTGCCAAGAGCCTGGCGCAGAAACTCCACGGCGAGCACGGCGAGCGCAAACCAGGCATGCAGGAGGGCGCTTTGGAGGTCGCGGCCACGCTGAAAGATCCGGTAGATATTCACGTCGGGGAAGGGGGAGAAGCGCCAGATATCTTCCCGGTCGGAAGCGGAATCGCGGAGCAAGCCTCCAGCCAGGCCGACGATGGAGAAGAAGGGGAGCGCCAGAAACTCGCCATTGAGGACGCCGGGAATCGACAGCACGATTCCGGTCATCCAGCCGCAGACATAACCACCGGTGAGGCCGGCGAGCAGACTGCCTTCGAGACCGAGGTCCAGAGCGGGGTAGTTTCCGGTGACGACGCGGGTGGCGACGCCGGGCAGGAACATTGCCGCAAACCACAGTATCAGCCTTACCCGCTGCCCGAGCGTTCGCTCCTCGCGCTGCAGCATGCGCTTCACGGCCGCGCTCCGGACGCCGAAACTCGCAAGCGCGGCCACCAGGCCGGTCTTCACGAACAGGGTAATCAGATACTGTTCCATTTGGTGGGAACGCCCGAATGAGAAGGCGTCCTAACTATAATGAATGAAGCGGTCCCCTCTCCGCAGCGTCCCCACCGAAAATGGCTTCAGAAACAAACTCAATTCCAAACTTTGAACTGGTGCAGGCCGCCGAAGCCGATTTCCCGAGCGAATACGGTCACTTTCGAATTCTCGGGTTTGAAGGCCGCACGCTGGTGAATGGCAGCGTTGAAGTGGAGGAAGCCGTGGTTCTGCGGATGGGCGATATTCCTGGCCCGTCGCAGGAAAGCGATCCACCCCTGCTCCGGATCCACTCCCAGTGCCTCACGGGCGATGTCTTTCACAGCCTGCGTTGCGATTGTCGGGCTCAGCTGGAAATCGCCCTCCAGGAAGTTTCGGCGGCCGGCCGGGGCATCATCCTCTACGAACACCAGGAAGGCCGGGGCATCGGCCTGATGAATAAACTGCGCGCCTACGAGCTACAGGACCAGGGCGCCGACACGGTTGAGGCCAACGAACAACTGGGCTTTGAAAGCGACCTGCGCAGCTACTTGCTGCCGGGAGCGGTGCTGCGCCACATGGGCATTACCGCCGTACGCCTGATGTCGAACAATCCCGAGAAGGTGCAAGCTCTGGAGAATGCCGGCATTCGTGTGGCGGAACGTGTGCCCTGTATCGCGGCACCGATGGAATCACGCCGCGCTTACCTTGAAACCAAGCGCGAAAAGATGGGTCACTTCCTGGCCTAACTTGCGCTAAAGATTAAACTTTTGGCATGACTCTGCCGATAACAGAGTCATGCGCGAGCATCGTATTCAAAATCGGTTCCTGTGCGCTGAGTTGGCACGAGTGAGCTGGATGGTGGGACCGGAGCGACACCAAACCGACGAAGCTATCCTGGAGGACATCTGCTCAAGCGGCGGGTGTGTTCAGCTGGAGCATCCAATCTCGATTGGCTCAGTCATTATGCTCACCTTTCGAGGTCAACAGTTTGATGGCAAGGTCCGCTATTGCGTAGCAGGTGAGTTTGGCTTCTTCATTGGCATAAAATTCGCAGCCGACACGCCGTGGTCCCAACACCTGGCGGTGCCCGCCCACCTGACGAACCTGGATACGGTGACCATGAAGATGGACGCTGCCCGCGCCCAATAGCAGCTACATCGAACCAACCGACAGCTGATAACATCGACTGGTTACCGTGGCCGCCGCAAAGACAATTCGACCAGGAACGCACCGGTTCTACTACGGGGTATCGATTGCACTTGCCCTTTTGGTGTGCGCCGGGTTTGCGCGAACCTACTACCTGAAGGAACTGTACGCCACCCCGGCGCTGCCGATCCTCCTGCACATCCACGGGGCGGTGATGACGCTTTGGTACGTGCTGTTCATTGTCCAGGTGAGGTTGGTGGCCGCCCATCGTGTTGCGCTCCATCGCAAGCTGGGGGTGGCCGGACTCTTCCTGGCAGGTCTGGTTGCAATTCTCGGGACGATAGTCTCGCTCGGCCTGGCAAAACGTGCCGTGCTGTCTCCGCCGGATTCGGCTGCGGCTCCCATACTACTGGCTTTCCAGCTCTTCGGCATCGTGCTGGTCTTCGTGATTCTGGTGTCGCTGGCAATCTATTGGCGCCGCCGTCCCGATTACCACAAGCGCCTCATGGTGCTTGCCATGTTGAGCTTACTGGGCCCGGCGCTGACGCGTCTGCCGCTGCCTTTTGTCGCCAACCATGATGTCGCTGTCGCAATCGGGATGAGCATCTTCTGTCTGTTGGCGTGCGGCCTCACCGATACCGCACTCAACCGGCGGCTACACCCCGCGTTCGGGTGGGGCGGATCGCTGATGATCGCGTCTATTTTTGCTATTGGAGCATTCGCGCAATCGGCCCTGTGGACAGGCCTTGTGCGGTGGTTGCTGCTGTAAGACCCGTCCGAGCTACTTCTTGGGCGCCAGGGAGACAGCTTTACCGGTCCGGATGGATTCCTTGGCGGCTTCGATGATTTCGATCACTTCGGCGTTGATATCCAGCGCCGTCATGCCTTCAATCGGCTTATTCTGCCGCATCCGGCTGACCATGTAAGCGATCGGCTGGGAATCTTCCGGGGCCAGCGGCGTGATGGCAAGGGGGGATACCTTGCGACCTTCCTGTTTGTCCACGCTGCCGTTCTTCATGTAAACGCTGCCCTTGAAGCCGAAAACTTCCAGATCCTGATAGCTGCGCGGCAGATCCCAGCTGCCTTCGAAGATGCCGACGCCGTTTTTGTAGCCCAAAATCAGATCCGCGTTGTCTTCCACTTTCGGAAACACGTCAGGCCGCAGATGATTGGCGTGCGCATAGACGGTCTCCGGGCGGCCCAGATACCAGAGCGACCACAGCGCGTTGTAGCAACCAAAATCCATTAGCGCGCCGGCGCCGTTCTTGACGGGGTCGGTCAGCCAGGCGAAGAAGGCGCCGTTGCGAACGCCTTCTGACCCAGGCCCGCCGTGGCCCACAACGCCATGCAGGCGATACACCTTCCCCAGCGAACCGGAGTCAGCCTCCCGTTTCGCTGTGTAGTTTGCCGGCCACCATGCCATCTGGTAGTTGCACATCACCTTGATGCCCGACTTCTTCGCCAACTCCTGGATCTTGATGGAGTCCTTGTAGGTAGACGCCAGAGGTTTTTCGAAGATCACGTTGATCTTGCGCGCCGCGGCAGCTTCCACAATCTCCAGGTGGCGGTTGTTCTCAACAAAAGCCCAGATCAGATCGGGCTTCTTTTCGTCGAGCATTTTGATGTAGTCCGACATGATGAGCGAGTCCGCAACACCGGCCTTCTTCGCTTCGGCCTGCAACGCGACATTGGGTTCGGCGACGCCGACCAGGGTCACCTCCTTGCCCTTGATCATTTCGTCCAGGTGGCCCCAGACGTGGGAATGTACCAGCCCAACCACCGCCATCCGGTACGGAGCCTGAGCCTGCAGCGCCAACGTCGCCAACAGGGCCAGGGGAAACAGCTTCATGGAAAATCTCATGGTTGCCTCTTAAGCTTGAGGTGCTTTCGTCGCGCGGTTGAACCAGTCAAACAGCACCACGCCGGTAGCGACCGAAACGTTCAACGACGCAATCTTGCCCACCATCGGGATACGCAGCAGCACATCGCAATTCTTCTTCACCAGGTCATGCAGGCCACTCCCTTCGGCCCCCATCACCAGCACCACTTTATCCGCCCAGGCGACCTGGTTATAAACCTCAGTGCCGCGCTCATCCAGACCGTAGATGAAGTACCCCATGTCCTTGAGGGTGCGCAGGGCCTGGTTAATATTGACCGTCCGCACCACGGGCATGTACTCCAGCGCGCCAGCAGCGGACTTGGCGACCACATCGATGAGGCCGACGGCGCGCCGTTCGGGAATAATCACGGCACCCGCACCGGCAGCGTGAGCCGTCCGAACCACCGCACCCAGATTATGGGGATCTTCCAGCCCATCCAGCACCACCAGCAACTGCGAGGCCGGAGCCACCGACTCCAGCGTTGCGTACTGCTTGGCAGCACCCAGAGCAATCACGCCCTGGTGCGCCTTCACGCTCGACAGCCGGTCCAGCGCACCGCGGTCTTCAAAACGAAGCGGGACGCTCGCCTTGCGAGCCAGATCAATCACTTCCTGAATGCGGGGACCGCCCAGGCCCTTCGCAACAAGGATGCGCTCCAGCGGACGGCGGGCGCGCAGTGCTTCAGAAACAGGGTTAATTCCGGTAATAACAGCCAAGTTAGTATTTTCCTAAAAATGAGGCGACGCTGGCACTCTGTGCCGCCTTGTTCGCGATACACAAATCGATGCTCTCCAGCGTCTGGTCGAGAGCACGCGGCGCACCCGTAAATTGATCCACGCGGGGCGCGAAGAAAGTCTTCAGTTCATTGCGGGAACCTGCCTCGCAGAAGGCCCCGCCGACACGCGGCAAAACCGCGCCAAAATCAAAACCGCCGCCAGTGGGCATATTCTTCACGATAACGTCCCAGTTGGTCTTCAAGAATTCGAAGGCCATTTTGCGGGTGGAATCCTGTATTTGGCCGCTGAACAGGAGGTTGCCGCCTTCGAGGAAGGGTATCTCCCCTTGCAGCAGAGCATTCATCCCGACAGAAATGGCCTCGCGGTCGCGGAACGAGTTCAGGCCGGACATCAGATTCTGGCGGACCTGCTTATCTTTCTCCAGCTTCAGAGCCGCCAGCAACCGCTCGGCAAAGGCCTTGTCAGCGTAATACGTCGCGGCACGAATCACCGCCCCCGCCATGTTGGGGCTCACGGTACTGTGGTCGGCGAGCCACTTTTCAGCCAGCGCTCGCCCTTCGTCAGCCAGTTGTTTGTCGTTGCCCCGGGTCGCCAGCAGGCGCACCAGCATAGGCCGCAGGAGCGTGGTTTCCTCCGGCTCGCCCGGTTTCGCAGTCCAGCCCAGTTCGCGAGCCTTCGCCAGAAAATTCTTCTGCAGGTAACGCTGGTAATTCGGCTGCAGGCTTTCGGGCACCAGCGTCGTGGCAGGCGACAAAGCCAGTTCCAGGGCCATCTGCATCACATTCCGTTCTGGATCGTTGTGGAACGTCTCGGCCAGGGTGAGGGTATCGGACGCAGTCAGCTTCCCGGCGTCGGCCAGCGCTTTGGCATTGCCCATCAGGTCAGAACGTTCCACCGCGCTCAATCGGTTCGCCACATCGCCTGCAATCAGTTTCTGCAGCAAGCCGCCCTTGTACTCAACGCGGTAATAGCCCACGGCCTGATCGTTGGCCTGCACCCAAGCCGGACAACCCTTCGCGTTTTCCAATGCCACGGTCTGCTTCTTTTCAGTGATCAGCGCGCACTGTGTCTGCACGTCCGCTCCTGAACCGTAGCGCACACACATGGGCACGTTCCAGTTCTGATCGGTGGAACCTTTTGACCCGGTGGGAAGGAAACGCTCCTGCTCCACCTGCAATTGCGGCTTCCCCGCCCCGCTGCACTCCAGAGATACTGCCATGGTGGGGATTCCCGCCTGATTCAGGAACGTGGAGAACGGCTTGGTGACGTTGCGCTTGCTGGAAGTGCTCAGAGAATCCAGAAACTGGCCCGCGGTAGTTGCTCTCCAGGCGTACTGCTTCAGATAAGACTGGACACCTTTGCGGAAATCTTCCTTGCCCATCCAGTTCTCAAACATGCCGATCACCGAAGCGCCCTTCTGGTAAGTGATGCCGTCGAAGGCGTTCAGAATGTCGTCCTTGGCCAGAATCTCCTGGCGAATCTTCCGGGCAGAGATGAGACTATCCTCGTCGCCGGCCCCCAGTTTCGCGCCAACGTCGGCGACGCGCGTCTTCCACTCCGGCTTCCACTCGTCAATCAGCTTCCGCTCCATCCAGGTGGCGAAGGCTTCGTTCAGCCAGATATCGTCCCACCAGGCGGTTGTCACCAGATCGCCAAACCACTGGTGCGCCAGTTCGTGCGCCGCCGTCATGGCGTAGTTCCGCTGCCGCCCGATGGTGTCTACTTTGGGATCAGCCAGAATCAGCGACTGAACGTAGGTCACCATCCCGGGATTCTCCATGGCGCCAAAGCCGACCGTATTGGGGATCGCCACCTGGTCACTCTTCTCGTAGGGGAACGGAATTCCGAAATAATCTTCCAGGCGGTTCAGGATAGTTGCCGTTACCTCCGCCGCGTATTTGGCTTCGCCCGACTTACCCTTCGGCACCACAATCCGAACCGGAATCTTGTTCTTACCCGCCACGCCGGCAGGCACATACTCAAACGGGCCCACGCCAAACGCCACCAGGTAGCTGGGCAGCGGCTTCGTTTCGCGGAAGACGATGGTCTTCGTTCCGCCCGAAGTCTTTTCCGAGGCGGGCGGCGTATTACTGATGGCCGTCGACGCCGCCGGGATATGGAGCGTCAGTTGCCAGGGGGTCTTGTAGTACGGATCGTCGAAGCAGGGAAAGGCTCCACGGGCATCAGTGGGTTCAAACTGCGAAAAAATGTACCAGTTGCCGCTCTCCACTTGACGGAAAATGGCGCTGCTGTTCTTCTCAATCACCACGCCCGAGTAGTCGATAGCCAGAGTGGCATTACCCGCTGCGACCATCGACGGGAAGCGCAGGCCGACAAATTCATCGCCGCCCGGAATACTCTCCGCCGTCAGCTTCTTACCCGAGGCCGTGAGAACAGCGGACTTGATCTGAATTTTGCTCTGGTTGAGCCAGAGCGTCTGGAGCGGTTTGCCGATTTCCAGCTGGATGGTGATGTGTCCGGTAAAGGCTGGCTTCTCCGGATCGAGGTTGAGATCGACTTTGTAGCTTTTGGGTTCCGCAGTCTGGACTTCGGTGAGGCGCAGCTTCGGAGGAGCATCAGCGGCGAGAATAGCGCCCGGTAAGGCGAGGCCGGTTAAGACAAAGAGAAGCGTAGCGGTATTACGGATCACATAACCCAATATCGCGCACTCCAGGCGATATCGGTACAAAACTTCGTAAAAATGGTCCAATCTGAAGATATGCACGCGCCGATACGCAAGCCTGATCCTGCTGACGACCCTTCCGCTGGTAACGGAGCCCCTGCCCGTGGCGGGGGATCTGGTTCGCGACTTCTCGCTGGTCGCGCAGGAAGGAAATACCGGCACTTCACTTCTGCCCGATGAACGAAGCGGCGGAATGCCCCGCGCTTGCCCCGCAATAAAGGTCTTGGCGACGCCAGTCCCGCATCAGAAAAATGACAATGAAAATCCAACTCGCAACCGCACTCCTCTGCGCATCGCTCGCCTTCGCCGCAGATACCATCCCGGCAGCCGGACAAATCGCCCCGGACTTCACGTTGCCTTCGCAGGACGGCAGCAAGATCAGCCTTCACGACTTTAAAGGCAAGTGGGTGGTGCTGTACTTTTACCCGAAGGACGGCACTACCGGCTGCACCATCGAGGCCCACAACTTCCAGCGGGATCAGGCGAAATACGACCAGAAGAATGCCGTCATCCTGGGCGTGAGCGTGGACAGCGCCGGCAGCCACAAGGAGTTCTGCGCGAAGCAAGGACTTACTTTTAAGCTGCTTGCCGATACCGAGAAAGCGGTTTCGCAGAAGTATGGCTCGCTGACCAACCTCCTGGTGGCAAAAATCTCCGCGCGCAATACCTTTCTGATCAACCCGGAAGGAAAGATCGCGAAGGTCTGGACGGGCGTGAGTCCCGCGCAGCACTCGGCCGAGGTGCTGGCCGCGCTGGCGCAAACCGCCAGGTAACTCGCTATTCGGGAAAAGCCGGGTCTCCTTTGCCCTTCACGTCCGACCGGGGCTTCCACGCCGCATCGTAGTAGATGCCCCGCTCCCGTGCCCACGGATCGAAAGCGTTGATCACATGGGCGAGTTCTTCCTTCAGTTCGGGCGTGTTCCGCAGCAGGACCCGCTTCAATGGCGACACTGGGTACTTATGCCCGTTCACGAGCCCGGCTTCCAGTTGCGGCTTGCCCGGCCCGTTGTTATTGACCCAGTCAAGCCCCAGAGAAGTATAGAATTCAGGCCGGAACCCCGACGTCAGAAATCTGTCGCTGAACAGACGGCGGGAAGCATTCAAAATAAACACGACGAACTGCGTCTCAGAAATGGCATACCCGTGGGGACGCACCGGTTCCGCCATCCAGCCAACTACGGTGTCCAGATCTTCCACGTTGTCGACCACAGAACCATCGGCGCGGCCGAAGCAATCGTCAATAAACTTTCCGCCGAGCTTCTGCGCCATGCTGATCACCTTGCCGGCCACGCAGCGATGCTGACCATAGATCTCCCGCATCGCGGTAACCATGGACTGCTGCTTCGCCCGGTCTTTTGAGTCAGCCGTCGGCGAGATGAAGTCATCGAAGCTGGTCAGCGTACGCAAGCCGTACTGCCGGCGGAATTCGTTAAACCTCGGCACCCCGTGCTCGCGGTCTCGTATCAGATCCAGCGCCGCGATGTCGATCTTTTTCGTGTTGCTCTGGAGCCGGTCCATTTCCAGGTTCTGCAAAAACTGCGGGAAGTTGCCCAGAGTGAGTGCGCCCAGTCGCTGACGCCCCATGGTCAAACCCCAGTTCGCAAGCCCCGCATTCCGGACGGCGGGTGTCGCCTTGCCCCGGAACGTATCCACAACGGGAACCTTCTTCGCCACGCGATTGGGCTGGTCAAAGGTACGGTACTCCAGCAGATCCGGAACCAGACTGTGCAGACGGTAGACGGTGATGAATTCCTCAGGGAAATTAAACGCCGAACCGAAATGATTTACGCCCTTGTTGAGCGATTCAGGAGCATTCAGGTCATAGTTCCGCTGCTGGCTTCCCAGCCCGATGATGCCGGGGCCCGATGCGAGAACGCTGTACCACTGATTGGCCAGCGCAGGATCCCCGGAGGTGCCAAACCGGGCCACCAGAGCCCTCAGAATATCCGTAACTACTTTGTTTTCGGGGCCGGCCAGGCCGTTCCAGTTTCCGTTCATGCCCACGTAAAGAGGCTCGTTGTAGAGCAATTGCGTGGTCCACTCAACGGTATGAATCTTGGCGATTTCAGCCGATACGACGAGGCGCGCCGACTGGAACAACTCCTCCGGGGTGACATCCGCACAACGGATTACTTGCGTTGGACTGGCCGGATTCCTTAGGCCGGAATCCCTGCCCGGACTCTGGGCCGCCACACGGCGGAATTCATCCACGAAAGCGTTGTGCTCTCGGGCAAACAGATTGGAGTAGAAGCTCACGCCGACGGAATAGTTATCCGGGAAACCGGTAGCTTCCTGGCCTGCCCAGTCCGGCAGCATGGGGTCACCTGCGGCCAGAAGAGGAAGGAAGCGTTCGGATTTCCCGGTCGCCGGAACCATCAGCAGTTTCGCAGTGTCGGCAGGATCCCGCTTTACCCTTTGAACGGAATTCTGATCGTAACCGTAAATCTGCGAGGCATCCCACCATGCCGTGTTGGTATTGCGCGTGGTCTTCGGCGCGCGGGCCAGATAAGTCCGGCCCGCGGCATCCCGGAACTGCTCCGGCAACGAATCCTGCGCCACCAGACCTTTGTCGATGCGGTCTCCCGGGCGGCAGCCCAGCCGCGCTGCGTCGGCTTCGGGGCACCCGGTGGCGATCCACTGCGACGTGTCGTTGTGGCCTTCGTCCAGATGGGAGAACCAGTCGTGGGTCATGAACTGAATCCAGAAAGCCGCCAGGACGTTCATCGTGTTGGCCGGTGTGTAATCGCACTGTGCAGCCGGGTCGTCGTCCTTCAGACCGCGGCCGGCATTACAGGCGGCGGGCCTGGACTGTGCCCGGGTCAGGAGGCGACGGCTGATCACCTGCGGATCCGGCTGGAGAAGTCCCAGCCTGTCTCCGTGTCGTGCCCGAACCAGTTCGTTCTGACCGAGATCCGGGAACGTACTGTCGAACTCCACGTTGCGGGCAAACAACTGCCCGGAGGAGCCCATCAGAGGATTGCGGACATCGTTACAGATTCCGGTAAGAGTGCGGCCGCGAATCAGATCTCCCTGGCAGACCTGCTCTCCGGAGGGAGTTACGCGCAACTTTGCATAGTCCGGATGATCCGGAGGCAACTGGAAGGGCGTCCATGATTTCAGCACCGGGCCAGCCGTGCCGTTCCTGCCGAGTACATATTCTTTGTAAGTGCCGCTGTTTTCGAAGAGGTTGAACCGGACTAACTCTACCCGCTCGGTCTCCAGATCTTTGAGCGCCCCCAGGACTCCTCGGGAGCCCGGCGAGAGCAACCCGGTGCTGGACACCAGCCCGGGCGGTCTGGACGAGGCATCACCGGCCCCCCAGTAGTTTGCCCAGTCGACCCAGGGGAGGTTCATTGCCTTGACTGCGACGTTACCGCCGCGGCAGAGGGCCTGGTACTGCTCCACCTTTCCCTGAAACCGGTCCGCCCTGTCTGCGGGGTTGGGCGGAAAGGCATGCAACACCGCTTCGGCGCAGGCCTGAATGGTAGCCGGATCGGTGACGCCGTCCTTGCAGGAGGGCAACAGGATCATCAGCAAAGAAACCAGGGGGATACTGTATCTTGTTGTCATGATTGGCACCGTCATTCCTGCACTAATTTACAACAAAATGAGGGGCGAATTCACCGGGGTGAATCGGGGGACCTGCGGCAAGCGCAGAAAGGGGACCGGTTTCCCGGTCCCCTTTCTGCTACTGCAGTTTGTACTGTCGATTTAGAAGATCAGACGCACGCCGAGACGGATCTCGCGGTTGCCTTGATAGGCTCCAGTTGAGAGACCGCTTGTTGTGGAAAAAAACGTCGGCAGATTGAATGCCGGGTTGTACTTCGCGTTGCCCGCCAGATTGGCAGGTCCCACGAACTTCGACAGCGTGTAGCCCGCGAAGAAGGCGTTTACGGGCAACTGCGCAGCAGTGATGGCACCGCTGCGATTGATCTGTGTCGAGAAGTTGATGGCGGCCGCCTGATTCAAAACGTTCAGGGCGTTCGCTTCAAGCTTCACCGTATAGCGTTCCGACGCCTTGATCGTGTGGCTGATCTGGAAGTCGGTCTGTGTCAGCACCGGGGTACGACCCAAGTCACCACGGCCATTCGGATAGGTCGGCGCGGACTGGTAGATAACCGAGGTGGAGAGCGGCGTGCCGCTGTAAGCGATCTGGTTCAGACCGAAGATGGTGGAACCAGCGCGCGTATTGAGAATGTACGAGGCGAACACTTTCAACGTGTGGGGTCGATCGGTCGCCAAACGACCGAACACGTTCTTCTGACTGCCTGAGGCATCGAAGTAGTAGAACGGCAGATCGAACGCGCGATCATTGTTGGGGTTGGAACGACCGTTTTCGTCAGAATTGGCGAGACCGGCGTAGTTGCCCCAGAGGCGGCTGTAGGTGTAGCTGGCGTTGATGTTCAGGTTCTTGTATGCCTGACCACGGACCGAGAACTCCACACCGTCATAGTCACGGGTGGCTTTCGGAACCAGGAATTCCTTGCCGTTCGGGGTCTTGGCGCCGTAGACGCTCTTGGTGTCGCGGGTGAGACCTTCACCGGGGTTACCGATGAGGTAGACTTCGTTGTCCTGGGCATCCAGAACGCCGATGTCGTCGATGGATCGGATCAGGCTCTTGTGGGTGTAGCGAACACCGGCCACCAGGCGAGTTGCCAACTGGTGATCGAGAGCACCGGAGAACTCACGGATGCCATACGGCTTTAGGTTCGGATCGTTGCCAAGAATGACGCCGTTGGCGTCGATATCGACGGTGCGGTTGTCATAGTTGATGACTTCCTTGCCGAGAGCGCCGGGGTTGGCTTTACCGAGCGAGAAAACGTCGGGGGAATCGAGAGCGTAAACGTGGCTTACCCAGAACTGGCCACCGAAGGAGCCCTGCGCCAGATTGAACTTCATTACGTCATACGTCGTATTGAAGCTACCGCTGAGCTTCCACTTGCCGTCGCCCTTGATATCCCAGGCGGCACCGAGACGGGGAGCCAGCTTGTCGCCCCAGCCGAACGCGATAGGCTTCTGGATGTTCTTGCCAGCCTGCACAGCCTTATATGGCGGCAGATATTCGTTTTCCACGCGGAGACCGAGATTCACGATCACGTTGCGGAAGGGGCGCCAGGCATCCTGCACGTAGAAACCCTGGTTCACACCGTGCACGTTGGAATTCGAGCGAACGCCGTCCTGCCAGATGTAGTAGCCGTAGTTCCCGGTGAAGTTGGTGATGGAACCGCGGCTGAACTTGTCACCCCAGTACACCTGGAAGCGGCCGTTCGTGTAATCGGAATTGATGTCTTCCGCCTGGCGGTTGATCGCATAACCAAACTTGATGGTGTGCTTGCTGAGAATGTAGGAACCGTCCAGGTATACGTTGTGGCGGGTGGTGATGTCGCGAGCGACGGCAAGCGTGCTGGAGACGTTTGAGAATCCAGAGGAACCAGCATCCACTGCGGGAACGGGCAGAGGAGAAGCCGCGCTCGCCGTAACGTAGCTGATGTAAGGCGAACCACCGATACCGTAGTTGCTGGCCTTATCGTTGAGGTACTTATAGCCGTATCGGGCGCTGATCAGCCACTTGGCTGATGGGGTCCAGGTGAGGGCTGCAGTGTAAGACTGCGCGGGAGAGTAGCCGCCCGTGGCCGACAGATCGTTCGTCGCCGGAGCAATACGGGTGTCGGTGGTCGGCTGGCTGCCCTTGATGCGATTCGGGGTCCAGAGCCAGGAGCTGAAGATCTGAATCTTGGAGGTTGCGGCGTAATCCAGCTTGCCGAGGCCATAGTGGCTGATCGTCTCACGGTTGTACTGCCGACTTCCGAGCGCCTGCAGAGAGGCAACCGTGCTGTTCTGGTAGCGGTTCACGCGTTCCGAGCGGAAGAATTCCGGAACCCAGCCGCCGAAGAAGAACAGGCGATTCTTCATGATCGGACCACCGATGGTGATGGCGGGGTAGATCGTGCGATAGCTGTCTTTCTTCGGGGCGAAGAAGTCCAGAACATCGGCGTTCAGGGGCGAGCCCTGATAGTAGCCGCGGGGCCGTGAGTTCATCTGGCTGGTCGTGAACGCCATACCGGCTTCACCGTGATATTCGTTGGTACCCGAGCGAGTGGACAGATTGACCACGCCACCAGTAGCTCCACCGTATTCAGCTTCGAAACCAGCGCTCTTGACCTGCACTTCGCGCAGGAACTCGAACGGTACGTTATGGACGCCACGGAGAGCGCCCGTCAGCGTATCGGAAACTTCCACGCCGTCGATGATGAAGACGTTTTCGGAACCAGACGCACCGTCAACCGAGATACCGCCGACGCCGGCCGAACCTGACTTGGGTTCCAGACGAAGGCCCGGAGCCAGCAGCAGCATGCTGTTGAAGTTGTGCGAGTGCGGCAGACCGTCGAAGGTTTCCTTCGTGATGGCGGTGGAGGTGCGGGCCGAGGTAACGTCGAGCGAAATAGCGGATTCGCTGACTTCCACCGTCGTCGTCACCGATCCAACCGCGAGACGCGGGCTGAAATCGACCTTCGAACCGAGGGTAACCGTGAGATTTTGCTGCTTGAGAGTGGTGAAACCTTCTTTGCTGACCGTTACCGTATAGGTGCCGACCGGCAGGCTGGGCAGAGTGTAGTAACCCTGACCGTTGCTGGAAGTCTCGATGGGACGCGGTGTGTTTGGGCTCTCTGCAACAATCTTGGCGCCGGCGACTGCAGCGCTGGTTGAGTCGAGAACCGTGCCTCCGATTGAACCTGAGTTTTCTTGTGCGAATGCGGCGGCGGATGCGAGGGTGTACAAAGGATTGTGTAAACGCGGTTCTCCGGTGAGTAAGACCATAGGAGAACGGCATGACAATCAGAAAAGAGATAATTGACGAGTTGATCGCCACGAGTGGCGGGAAAGTGATCGGGCCGGATGGCTTG
>CAIYVZ010000028.1 GCA_903929755.1 uncultured Acidobacteriia bacterium | reverse complement strand
CTGACCTGCCCCCCGCAAACCGCACAGAGTCGAGTATGATTTTGAGCGGTTTTGAGGGAGGCAAAGAATGTCGAAGAGTCGGCACACGGAAGCGCAGATGGTGGCGGCGATCAAGCAGGTGGAAGCAGGCCGCAAAGCAGAAGATGTGGCGCGGGAAGTAGGCGTCAGCAAGCACACTCTGTACTCGTGGAAGGCGAAGTACGGAGGGATGGACGTCAGCGAAGCGCAGGAAGCGAAACAGCTGCGAGATGAAAATGCGCGGCTGAAGAAGCTGGTGGCGGATCTGAGCCTGGACAAAGATGCGCTACAGTCGTTGATCGCAAAAAACGGCTGGGGCTCCCAGAAGTGAAGGCATCTGTGGAGCACCTGTGCAATCGTTTTGCCTTCAGTGAACGGCGGGCCTGCCGGCTGGTGGGTATCCCGGTTTCCAGCTTCCGCTACCAGTCGTGTTCCGGCGACACGGCGTTGCGGGAACAACTGGTGGAACTGGCCCGGGAGCGGCCGCGGTTTGGCTACCGCCGACTGCACGCGATGCTGCCCCCGGATGAGCGGGTCAATCACAAACGGGTCTGGCGCGTGTATCGCGAGGCTGGCCTGGCGGTGAAGCGGAAGAAGCGCAAGCGACTGGTGCGTGTTGGAAAACCGCTGGAGCCGGCTACGCATCGCAACGAAGAATGGGCGCTGGACTTTGTTGCCGACGTGATCGCCACCGGGCGAAGAATCCGGTTCCTGAACATCGCGGACGCCTTTACCCGCGAGTGTCTGGCCCTGGAAGTGGATACCAGCTTTGCCAGCCGGAGAGTGACGCGGGTTCTGGATCAGGTGATTGAAGAGCGCGGAGTGCCGCGGCGTATACGGTGCGACAACGGGCCGGAACTAACCAGCCGGCACTTCCTGGCCTGGTGCACCGGACGGCGTATTGAACTGCTGCACATTCAGCCGGGGAGGCCGATGCAGAATGGGCGTCTGGAAAGTCTGAACGGCAAACTGCGGGATGAGTTCCTGAATGTGAGCTGGTTCCGAAATCTGTTCGACGCGCGGCGGCAGGCTGACCTGTGGCGCCGGGATTACAACGAAGTACGGCCGCATTCCAGCCTGGGTTACCGAACCCCGCAGGCGTTTGCGGAAGGCTGGAACAGCGTCACTTCGCCCTCCACCGGCTGCGCTAAGCGGGAAGCACGAACGGCGTCAAGGCAACCCTTCGGGCTCGCTCCGCTCGGCCTTGACCCCGCCCGTCTTCCCGCCCCTCATTCCATTCAGGAGGGCGAAGTGACTTAACCTAAGTGTCGGCACGATAAGTTGTATTCAGTGGTGTGCGGTTTTGGGGGGCAGGTCAGAGCCATACTCGGCACCAACTAGGCCCGCTCATCTTTGCCGGATAGAGCGAGCTTAATTATTTGTACCACTAAATTGGCTCGATTGGCAAGAGCCAATTTATAAAATAGGCCAATTTTTAGAGGGAGCCACTAGCCGGCAGCGCCTAGGCGCCTTTCCCTGCCTCACTGCCGTTCATCGCCGACGCTAACGCTGCCCCGTTTTTCGCGATCTATCGTCACTCTGAAGTAATAAAATTGATCGGCTACGGCTAATCGACCTGCCCAACATGGATCGTGCCCTCGCCATTTCCCGCTGCCGCCGATCAAACATTTACCAGTTCACGCGTTTCCATTATTTTCGCGCCCACGGCTCAATCACTTACGCCGACCCGCCCCTGTCACCCCGCCTTCCGCGTGTTAATGTCTGTCCAGGCAGCGAGTCCACACCGTCTCGTTTCCCGACATCGTTTCTTTCCGGCCGGAAAGCGTCTCTTAACGGTGGAAATCGGATCCCCGGCGGTTATAGCTGGCTGTCGGGACCGGGTTCCGGAACCTTTATGTCCGAGTTGTTTTGGGTGACTCCTTTCGACGCTGATGAGCGGGCGGAAGCAATACGTGGGTCTTGGCGGCCCCACCACTTGCCGAAGCCCGCTCAGTAGCGTTCCCGCTTTACCCCACGCAGAGCCGAAGTGTGCCCTCCGCAAAAATGGCTTCGTTTATTCAATTACTCCCGTCATTCCATTGGCTTCGAACGTGCCGAACGCTTTTTGTCTTATCCGTTTTCATCCGTGTTGATCCGTGGCAAGAGGTTTTGACTTTGTGCTCCCCGCCAAACTGGCTTCGAACGTGCAAAAAAGCCGCGCCCCCGAAGGAGAGCGCGGCGTCCGATTCCGAAATGGCTTCGTTTGTGCTTTTACTTCTGGCCGAACATGCCGATGTAAACGCCCTTCGCCACCACTTTGCCGTTCATCGCCGCCAGCAGGTCCGCCCGCGACGTGTCCGCCCCCAGGCCCAGCTTCGCGCTCAGCGCATAGAGTTCGAACGTGTAATGATGGTCGCCGTGTCCGGGAGGCGCGCACGGCCCCATGTAGCCCGGGTTCCGGCCCAGGTTGTTGATGTGCTTCGCGCCATCCGCCTGCTCGCCGTTCTTCACGCCTTCCGGTAGCCCCTTCGCATCGCCCGGAATGTCGAAAATGGCCCAGTGCAGCACGTCGTTCGTCGACGACCCGCCCAGCACCGGGTCCGGATCGTGCATGATCAGGACGTAGCTCTGCGTCGTGGCCGGTGCGCCCGACCATGTCATCGCCGGCGACTGGCTCGTCGGCCCCGCCGCGCACGTGTACTTGTTCGGAATACGGCCGCCATCGGCAAAATCGGCAATCTTGATATTGATCATCGGCGGGAGTTGTATGCCGCCGCCGCCTTTCTTCCCGCCCTTGTCCTGGGCGCTGGCGAGGGTGACGCACGCGAGCAGCGCCGCCGCTGTCACGAAAATTCGCTTGTATTGCATGTGGATCTCCTGTTCTGCCAGCTTAGCGAATGCCTGCCAGAAATGCCCGTACCGCTTCTTTGTAATCGTCGCCCGCCAGCAGGCGCTGCCGGACCTTCCCGCCAATCCGGCCCGATTCCTCCCAGCTCCGTCCCCGTGTCAGGTTGACGAAATCCAGCCCGGCCACCAGCGCG
>CAIYVZ010000027.1 GCA_903929755.1 uncultured Acidobacteriia bacterium | reverse complement strand
CCTGCTGACCGTCACGCAAACCTGCCGCATGCAGAACCGTCACCCTCTCGACTACCTCAACAGCGCCATCCGCTCACACCGCCTGGCACAACCGCCCACGTCCCTACTCAAGAATTCCCGCCCTACCTGAACTGTTACCAATCTGGTACGCCCGGTTTGACGACCTGGCAGTTTCTCACGATGAGGGTAGCTCATGGAAACATGTTTTCCCTGGAACGACGGCGACTAACATCACTTATCGACCGGCGCTGCGGTTCCATCCGCAACAAAAAGGAACTGTGTTCTTCCTAACCAACAAGATCTTTATGTCACATGACAGCGGTGGTACCTGGACCGACGCGGGTGTGCGTCCGTGCTGTGACACGAGTGGTTCATTCAGGGATATGATCACTGATTCCGTGATACCCGGCACGTTCTATGTTTCCGAATACGGGGGCATCCTTTCATCCAGCGACGGAGGGGCCAGCTGGACCGAGAACAAGTCATCAGCCTACGGCCTTCCATACTACATGGATATTATGGCGCCCGCGCCAGGAAGAGCTGGGACGTTCTATATTTCCCAAGGCGGCGATGGGATTTATCTCATGACAGGTGGAGGAAAGAAAGCACAGCTTTTGTCAGGAACTCTGTTCCATAACCTCGGCATCAACGATTTGGCCACCGATCCCGCGCATCCGGAACGCGTTTACGTCGGTACCAATATGGGGCTCTTCTTCAGTCAGGATTATGGCCAGTCGTGGCAACGCCTGGGCCGTAACCTGCCCGTCGGCTACGTCTGGCAGGTCTCCGTCAAAGGAAACGCCCTCTACGCGACAACCTCCCAGGGTGTCTGGTTGCTTAACGCGGACGCTTCATGGCAACAGGCACCGCCGAATTTTAAGGCCACTGCGGCGTCAGCCTCCAGCATCGCTCTGACATGGACGCCAAACGCCAATTCCACCGGAGTACGAATCTTTCGAGATGGTGTTCAAACATATGTCGGCCTTGAGGACAACTTTCTGGACGATGGGCTCGCACCCGGCACTCGTCACTGTTACACCGCGCTCGATACGAACTCTAACGGAGACGGGCCTCTTTCCGCGCCCGTCTGCGTAAGTACGGTATCTCCCGCGGATTACTCGCTCGCCGCATCGACATCAAGCCTGGTGATCGTTCAAGGCCACAGTGGCACCTCCACGATTACGGTTACTTCTCTGGGTGGATTTGCGGGCGCAGTAACCTTGACAGCCGCACTTCCGACAGGTGTGACCGCGTCGTTCAGTCCTTCGACTACCACCACAGTCAGTCTCCTCACATTTTCGGCTAATGTGACTGCGGCGCCGGGATCGGCGGTCATTATGGTGACCGGAAAGTCTGGTAGCGTGAGCCATACCGTCATGATTCAAGTCATGGTCACGACCACCGGGAATGTGAACCTCAAATCCGTGTACAACCTAACTGGCATTTACAATGAGGGGACAACATTCGCGGCCGATGGCGGCTTGGCCATCGGGAGAGCTTTCTCGGCGTCGCTGCTCGGGTCCTCGCAGACTGTGAATGGCACTTCCTTCAATTTCGGAGCTCCCGACATGCCAAACGCGGTGGTCGCTAAAACCGTGCCGCTGCCAGCCGGGCAGTTTGCCCGCCTTGACATGTTGGCGGTCGGGATATGGGGCAACCAGCAATCGCAAGTGTTCACAGTGACCTACACCGACGGATCAAGATCCTCGTTCACCCAAAGCCTTAGCGATGCCTTTGTGCCGCCGTCATCAAGTGCTGCCTTCGCTGGAGAATCTGTGGCTGTGACGATGAGTTATCGAGCAACCAGCGACGGCGGAAAGGAACAACAACCATTTTATCTTTTCAGTTATTCCTTCAATGTGGACAGTTCGAAGACCGTAAGCACACTTGACTTGCCCAATAATCCGTACGTTGTTGTGTTTGCGCTAACGCTGCTCCCCGTGCGCGGCCAAGGCGCGTCGCCCAAAATCAATTCTGTTGTTAATGCCGCGTCCTTCCTGCCGAGCATCGCGCCGGGAGCGTGGATCAGCATTTATGGTTCGAGCCTCGCGTCCGTTACACGCCAATGGGGTAACCAGGACATCGTAAACGGGGCTCTTCCGACCCAACTCGAAGGTGTCAGCGTCACAGTCGATGGCTACTTGGCGGCCGTTTCCTATGTTAGTGCGACGCAGTTGAACGTACAAATGCCCGCGCAGGTCCGGCAAGGCATTCCGATTCCGCTGGTTGTATCTACCCAGTCGGGATTCGCTTCCACCGTTGTGACTACCCTTGCTGTTTCCCCAGGCTTATTCAGCCCAGATGCGAAGTATGTAGTTGCCCAGCACTCGGACTACTCATTAGCAGCTGCCAATGGCGCATACCCTGGTTCGACTCCGGCCCGACCCGGTGAAACTGTGATTCTATACGGAAGCGGCTTTGGCCCCACCGCGCCAGTGCCCCCCGCTCTCCAAGTTGTGAGTCAAGCAGCGCCAATCGTCACACCACTTGTTTTCCGGATCGGCGGCCAGGTGGCATCCGTAAGTTTTGCTGGTATCATCGCGGCGGGACTGTATCAGTTCAATGTGACGGTGCCGATCGGGCTGCCGGACGGCGATGCGATGGTCACTGCGACGCTCGCAGGCCCCACACCGGCGACGACCCAAAGTAGGCTCTACCTCACCGTAAACAACTGAGGTCGCGCGCTGCATTCACGGGCGGCAACCGCCCTTCCCTCCAAAGGGGAGGATGTCCGTGCTGCGGCGGGATCGTAGGCTACGCGCGGGACAAAGAATAGAACGCCTTCCCGGCAAAGACATAACACCAAAGTGGGGCGCTGCGCGCAATACGAACTGCGCGCGAAAAGTTCTGCAGCCTTACTCCGTCATAAATATACCGTGCAGGGACGCGGCTGAATCGGTGCCGACCCACACATCGAACTCGGCGGCGTCGAGAAGCCAGGTCTTGCGGGCGGCGCTCCAGTAGCGGAGGGCGTCGGTGCCGAGGGTGAGGTGGACGGTCGTCTTTTCGCCTGGTTTGAGGGAGACTCGTTCGAAGCCTTTTGGTTCGCGAACCGGGCGGGAGGCCCTTCCCGAGCGCTGCTGGAGGTAGAGCTGGACGACTTCGTCACCCGCGAATGCGCCGGTGTTCGTTACGTCGACCGTGGCTTCTGTGCGGCTCACGTTGAGATTGCCGACGGCGAACTTTGTGTAGCTGAGGCCGTGGCCGAAGGGGTAGAGAGGCAACTGGGCTGATCCCAGTAGCGAGAGCTAAAGCCGGGAGTCGTGTCGGGCTGGTGGGTCAAATTGTGGGCGTAGAAAACGGGGATTTGACCGGCGTTGCGGGGCCAGTTGATGGGCAGCTTTCCACCCGGGATTGCGTCGCTATCGAGGAGGTCGGCTACGGCGTTGCCGCCTTCGTTGCCCGGGTGCCAGGCTTCCAGAATGGCGGGCACGTGGGAGGCTGCCCATTCGATATCGAGGGGCGTCCCTTGATGAGACCAGAAAGACGGTGGAGGCTCGGCGGGCAGTTTCCAATAATACAGGCACGTTTCCTGAATTGTCGGTCCATGCCTTCGAAGACGCTGTCGGGTGGTAGAGACAGGTGACGGTCGAAATTGCTGTCCCAAGACACTGCCCAGCCGCATGCTGACGCATGGCGGTTCGGTACGGAGATGGCGGCAGGTCCGAGGCGCAGGGCGGCTTCATTTCCTTTGGCGGGCCGCATCGGCCCATGGAACGCTCCCTCGCGGATGCTCAGGCCAGCTTCAGGACTTTTTCCATGATCTGGCGCGGGCCTTTGTCGGGGTCCTGCTCGACGCGGAGTTCGTTATTGAAGAGCATGGTGTCGCGGGTGGCGGCGGAGTAGGCGGGCCAGTGGGGCAGGCCCTTCGTGTTGGGGTTGCCGGTGCGGGCGAAGGCGACCCAGGCGGCGCTGATCTTTTCCGACAGCGCGTAGGCGTCGGGCCGCTTCGAGACGAGCGCGCCAGCGACGGAGATGTTGCGGAACACGAACGGGACCTCGACAGCGTGGGGAGAGCGCATGTGGCCGCCACCTTCGGGCGTCTCCCAATCGAAACGGTAAACGTAAGCCGCGCCCGAGGCCTGGGCCACTTTGCGGCGGGCGAGTTCGCGGGAGTAGACGCCGCGGGGATGGTCGGTGGCGATGAGGATGTAGAGATCCCAGGGCGAAGCTTCGGGGTGGGCTTTGCGGTAGACGTCGATGACGGGCGTGGGGTCGATGCCGAGGCGTTTGGCGGCGCGGGCTTTCAGGCCGGCTTCGTCGAGCGCGAGGGTTTCGGGGGTGGGGCGGTCGTAGAGGGTTTCTTCGGTGCGGGCCCAGCCGATGAGGAGCGGGATCTTGGCGGAGATGGCGGGGGCGGCGGGGTCCCAGGGGTGGATGGGGATGGCCTTGCCGTCGATCATGGGCGTGTTGGCGGTGTAGCCGGGGGCGGTCTGGTCGGTCTTTTTGAGGGCGGCGGCGTTGGCGGCGAGGAGGCGGTCGAGGGGGACGGCTTGCAGGTCGCGCACCTGATCTTTGCGGAGGCCGAGTTCGGCGAGGAGGAGATTGCTATAGAGGATGGCTTCGTCGGGCGTTTTGAGGCGGAGGACGGCTCCGCTTTCGACGATGGTGCGGTGGAAGAGGCCCTGGGCGGAGGGCATGGACATGAGGGTGGAGACTTTGCGGCCTCCGCCGGACTGGCCGAAGATGGTGACCAGGTTGGGGTCGCCGCCGAAGTTGGCGATGTTGTCGCGAACCCATTGGAGGGCCTGGACGATGTCGAGGAGGCCGATGCCGCCGGAGAGGGCGAAATCGGAGCCAGCCTGTTCGCCGAGGTACGTGAAACCGAGGACGTTGAGGCGGTGGTTGAGGCTGACGACAACGACGTCGCCGCTTTGGGCGAGGTTGGTGCCGTCGGTGTTCGCGCCGGAACCGGAGCCGGTGGAGAAGCCGCCGCCGTGGAGCCAGACCATGACGGGGCGTTTGGAGGAGGGAGCGAGCGACGGGGTGAAGACGTTGATAACCAGGCAGTCTTCGCTCTCGGCGGGGCGGTTGGCGCGTCCGGTGGCGGCGGCGTTTTGGGGAGCAGGCATTTGAGGGGCGGTGGGGCCCCAGGCGAGAGCGTCACGGACGCCGGTCCACGAGGTCGGCTTCACGGGAGGCATGAAGCGATTTTTACCGCCGGTGGCGGCGCCGTAGGGGATGCCTTTGAAGATCTTGATGTCGCCAGAGACAGTGCCACGGACTTTGCCGTATTGGGTGTCGGCGAGGGGCTCGGTAGTGTCGGCGGCGTGGACGAAGGGGGCGAACGGGGCGGCGAGCAGCGCCGAGGTATTCAGAAGGAAGCTTCGACGACCGAGAAAAGGAGACATTGGGGATAACTTTATCAGAAATTCCTTTGGCTACAATGGCGATCATGGTCCCGCCCAGTACGATTGTTCTGTCGAGTTTCCTGAGCGACGCCGTGAGCCACGGCGATGTTCCCGGGGTGGTGGTGCTGGTGACGACTCCCGACCGCGTGATTTATCACGAAGCTTTCGGAAAGATGAACGTGGCGCAGGGCGTGGAGATGCGGAAGGATGCGATTTTCCGCATCGCGTCGATGACCAAGGCTTTGACTTCAGCGGGCGTGATGATGCTGGTGGAGGAAGGCAGGTTGGGGCTGGACGACGAGGTGGGGAAATACCTGCCGGCGTTCCGGGATAAGCAGGTGATCAGCCGTCTGGATTTGGCGGCGGGCACTTATGAGACACGTCCGGCGAGACATGCGATTACGATCCGGCAGTTGCTGACGCATACCTCCGGCATTGGATATTCATGGTCGGACCCCGGGCTGGCGATGATTGAAAAGCTGACGGGTAAGACGAGCACCGCGGAGTTGCCGCTGGTCCATGAGCCGGGGGAGAAGTGGACTTATGGGGCAGGTCCGCGGGTGCTGGGCGAGGTGATTGAGAAGATCGCCGGCCTGGGTATTGAGGTGTTTCTGAAGACCCGGATTTTCCAGCCACTGGGGATGCCGGACACGGGGTACAGCATTGCGGCGGCGAAGCGCGAGCGTGTGGTGACGCAGCATCAGCACAAGGACGGCGGGATCACGGAGATCCCGAATCCGGAGACCATTGCGGGTCCGCCGCGTGGAGACGGGGGGCTGCTGTCTACTGCGGCGGACTACTCGCGATTCGTGCAGATGATGCTGAACCGGGGACAGCTCGGCAGTGTCCGCTTACTGAAGCCGGAAACGGTAAGGGAAATGGGCGTCAACCATACGGGCGAGGTAAAAGTCCGCCTGCAGCCAAGCTCGAAGCCGGACTTTTCGAACCCTTTTCCGCTTGGAGCGGGGGACGATGTTTGGGGCCTGGGGTTCCAGGTGGCGACAATGCAGCGGCCGGGGAGTATGAGCTGGGCGGGGATTCACAATACCTTCTTCCGGATCGATTCGAAGGAAGAGCTTGGCATCATTATCCTTATGCAAACGCTGCCGTTCTATAACGAGGCAGCCCTGCGCGTGTTGCAGGGCGTGGAGACGCGGGTATACGAGGGGAGTTTATAGCCTGTCGCGTTGCACCCCTGGACGCACGGAATAGAGGCCATACCGTTTCACCCGCGACAAATGTCCTGTCTGCGGAATTTCCCTGATTCAGCGCGCACTTGAGAAGTAATCGCTGCACCCTGTTACCTTTAGCTCCTGATACACCGTCTAATGTAGTATGCTGGGGTTTCAATTCCGGTACGCTGGACCCCTTACTTTTTCTCTTCGTTGAGGTAGCCTGATTATGTCGTTTCTTAAATCCCTGACAATTTCGGCCTTCGCCCTGGCACTGTTCTCATTGCCCGCGATGGCGCAGACATCCGCCGTTGAAGGTGTCGTGAAAGACGAGGCCGGCAAGCCCCTGCCCGGTGCCATCGTTACCTTTGACCGTACCGATATCAAAGGCAAGTACACGGTGAAGTCCGATAAGAAAGGCCACTACGGCCACTACGGTCTGCCGCTCGGGACCTACACCATCAGCGTGACTGTCGATGGCAAGGAACGCGACAAAGCCACTGGCTTCCGCACCGGCATGGGCGATCCTAAAACCCTGAACTTCGATCTCAAGCAGACCGCTGACCAGGCCCAGGCCTTACAGAAAGCGGCTGAAACCGGCTCCCTGACCAAAGAACAGGAACGCGGCATGTCGAAAGAGCAAAAAGAAGCTTTCGACAAAGCTGCCAAGAATCGCGAAGCTCAGCTTGCCAAGAACAAGCAGTTGAACGAAGCCTACACGAACGGCAAGACGGCTGTGGAAGCAAAGCAGTGGGATGTCGCAGTGGAGCAACTGGAGAAGGCGAAGGAAATGGACGCCACACAGGGCGCCGTCTGGAGCACTCTGGCCGAAGCTTATGTCGGCAAGGCGCAGGCCACCCCGGCTGAAGGCGCTGCTTTCTACGAAAAGGGCTTCGGCGCTTTCGCCAAGGCTATCGAAATCTCCCCGGACGCCGGTCTTTACAACAATTACGCTCTGGCCCTGGCCAAGAACAAGAAAATCGACGAAGCCAAGGCCAACTTGGCCAAAGCGGCCGAACTGGACCCCGCGGGTGCCGGCAAGTACTACTACAATCTGGGCGCGCTCCTCGTGAACGGCGGCCAGAATGACGCCGCCACCGACACCTTCAAGAAGGCGATTGACCTTGACCCGAAGTACGCCGACGCCCAGTATCAGTATGGTGTGGCTCTCGCCGGCAAGGCGACCACCGATGCCGCCGGCAAAGTGATTCCGCCTCCCGGCACCGTTGAAGCCCTCCAGAAGTACCTGGAACTCAAGCCCGACGGCCCGTACGCTCAGGCGGCGAAGGAAATGATCAGCGCCCTCGGTGCCACCGTCAGCACTACCTTCGTGAACCCGAATGCTCCGGCAGCAAAGGGCAAGAAAAAATAGTTGTTCCAGCTACTCGCCAGACTGGTTGTATTCCTGGTGATCATTTCGGTGATCAAGAGGGTGGCGAAGATCGTATTTAGCTTTTGGGCGGGCCTTAGTGAACCTAAGGTCCGCCCTTCTGGTTTTCAGAATGCCCCACCGCCCGGGGCTCAGCATATGTCGCTGGTCCAGGACCCTGTCTGCGGCACGTATGTCGCCCTCGAAACGTCGTTAAAGAAAATCGTCAAGGGCAAGGTGGTGTACTTTTGCTCCGAAGAGTGTAAAGACAAATACCCGGCTTGACCGTCCGCCTGTGCTCGTTCATTTTGATATCCGACTCCGCGTGCCATGCTTTACGTGGACAACGTAGACGCGCACTGCGAGCGCCCCGCGCCGCCGATCCGGAAGGCTACCCCTGGCGGTTTTCGCAGCGCGTGCGGGGTTAACTTCGGGCGGAAGCGGACCACCTTGCGAAAATGAACTCTTGGAACCCCAGGTCCTCATCTTCGACGCCGACGATACGCTCTGGCAGAACAATATCTACTTCGAGAACGCGTTCGCCGAGTTCTGCGACTACCTGAATCACTCGTCCTTGAACCCGGACGAGATCCGCGCCATCCTGGATGAGATTGAGATCGTCAACAACGCAATCCACGGTTACGGCGCGGTTAATTTCGGCAAGAATCTGAGCCAGTGCTACCTCCACCTCGCCGAGCGCGCCATCGACGAACACGACCTGACGCGAATCACCGCTATAGCGCACCAGATCCTCGCCCAGGAGATTGAGCTGATGCCCGGAGTGGCCGAGACGCTGCCCTTCCTCGCGGAGCGCCACCACATTCTGATGTGCACCAAGGGCGAGCCAACGGAACAGAACCGGAAGATCGATCTGAGTGGCCTGCGCCCCCTTTTTCGCGAATGCATCGTCGTGAAGGAAAAGAACCGCGATACCTATGCGGAGCTCTCCGGCGAGCGCAATTTTCATCCCGATAGAACGTGGATGATCGGCAACAGCCCGAAGTCCGACGTGAACCCGTCACTCGCCGCCGGGTTGCGCGCCGTCCTCGTTCCCCATGAACGAACCTGGACGCTGGAGCGCGAAGAGATCCGCGATCCCGCAGGCCGGCTTGTTGTCGCCCACAGCTTCGCCGACCTGCTCCGCCTTTTCGGTAGTGCCGCGGGGTAAGATGACAGTCATGCCCGCTATAACCTGGGAGTCCACCGAAGACATCGCGATCGCGTTGTACGAGGCCCGTCCCGATACTGACCCGCTCACCGTCCGCTTCACCGACCTCCGCAACTGGGTGCTCGAAATCCCGGGTTTCGCTGACGACCCCGCGAAATCCAACGAAGGCAAACTCGAAGCCATCCAGATGGCCTGGCACGAGGAGTATCAGGACAACCAATAACCATGCGCAGACGGGATTTCATGGGCGGCTCAGCGCTGGCACTGGCGCTCGACAGCGCGAAGGCCTCGCCTGCTGCGCCCCGGAGCTGCATTCTGCTGATGATGGTGGGAGGCGTTTCACAACTCGACACCTTCGACCCCAAGCCCGAAGCGCCCAGCCGCATCCGCAGCCCCTTCCGGGCAATCCATACGAGCGTCCCGGGGATGCAAATCTCGGAACTGTTCCCCAAACTGGCAGGGGAAGCCAAGCGTTTTTCCCTGATCCGGTCCATGCACTTCCCCGCCCCGCTTTTGCACGATGAGGGGCTGCGGTTGGCCCAACCCAAACTACCGCACGCCGTCGTCCTGCCGGGGCCGCTAGGCCTGACCGGTGGCAACCTCCCGCAAGGCCAGGAGGAGGCCTGTTTCATCCATCCGGACACAGTCGTTGGACTGCAGCCGGAACGAAACCGGCGGCGCTACGGAGACCACTTGTTTGGCCAAAGCTGCCTGGCGGCAAGAGTTCTGGTGGAAGCAGGCGTCCGCCACGTGACCGTGAACATGTTCGACACGGTATTTGGGGCCCCTTCCTGGGATATGCACGGTTACAGCCCGTTCAGCTCGCTGGCCACCTACCGTGATATTGCTGGTCCGATGTTCGACACCGCCGTGAGCGCCCTGCTGTCCGATCTGGCCGAGCGTGGTCTTCTGGGTACCACTATGGTTGTGGCTACCACGGAATTTGGACGCTCGCCATACATCAATCCCACGGGCGGGCGCGACCACTGGTCCAACTGCTGGACAACGCTGGTAGCGGGTGCTGGCTGGGCCGGAGGCGAGATCTATGGAACCTCTGACGCCCACGGTGCTGAACCACGTGACAACCCCATGACTCCTGCCCACCTGGTAGCCCGGATGCAGGAATCATGAGGCGGTGCGCAGTAGCTATTTCACGAAAGCAAAAGTAACCGGCGCACCCAGCGCCACAGGCTCACCCACGGGCGAGAGCTTGCCGGTCGCCTTGTCTACGCGATGCAGCGTGAACGTATTTGTATCCTGATTGCCGGCCACCAGGAAGTTGCCAGAGGGATCGAATTCGAAGGCGCGCGGCGTCTTGCCACCCGTCGGTTCGTTCTGGATCAGCTTCAGCAACGCCGTCTTCGGATCCACCGAGAACACCGCGATCGAATTGTCACCGCGGTTCGAGGAGTAGACAAACTTGCCATCCGCCGAGATGTGGATCTCCGCGCCGGAATTGCCCTTCACCGGAGCCGGAAGTGCGGAGGCCTGCGCCAATTCCTTCAAGGTACCCTTCTCCGCATCAAACTCCATGGTGGAAACCGATGAAAACATCTCGTTCTGCACATAAACATGCTTCTGGTCCGGAGCGATTGCGAGGTGGCGCGGGCCGGAACCCGGCTTCACTGTCCCAAAAGCGGGTTCGCTCGGCGTAAGCTTGCCTGTAGCCGCATCCAACCTAAAGATCATCACTTTGTCAGTGCCCAGGTCGGCACCAAGAGCAATCTTGTTGTTCTTTGCCAGCACGATGGAATGCCCATGCGGCCCCATCTGCCGTTGCTTGTCCACGCTGGAACCATTTTCCTGAATAAACGAAACCGCTTCACTCAGCTTGCCATCCGCCTGAACCGCGAAGGAAGAGAAGCTTCCCCCCGAGTAGTTCGCCACCAAGACCGACTTGCCGGTCGCATCCACAATCAGGTGGCAGGGTCCGGGGCTGCCGGAAGGGACCTGATTCAGCAAGGTGAGCTTCCCCGTGGCATTATCAATCGAGTAGGCCGAGACGGAACCCGATTTTTTCCCCTTGTATTCATCTACCTCGTTGATTGCATAGAGGAACTTACCGTTCGGGTGAACCGCCAGGAAGGTCGGATTTACCCCTGCCGCCACCAAACCAAGCGGCGAAAACTTCGCGGTCTTCGCATCCAGGCGGTAGGCGTAGATGCCTTCGGAGGTACTTTGGGGCTTCGTGTACGTCCCCACATACATAAGCTGCGCCGACAAAAGGGGCGCAAAAGCCAAAAAGGAAAGGATTCTCGTCATCGTTAGTAATGTATCAGGTTCGGCGGAAATCCCGTCGCGCACCCGCTCGGTGGGCTCTGTGGGCGCTGTGGCGAACATGGTGGCGAACCCGATCACGGATTTTTACGAAACAAACTGCGCTTTCGAACGTACTTACTAATAACCGAATCGCGCATGTGGCCAGCGGCCTAACACCCCTTATCCCGCAAAACGGTCACACGCGAAACAGCGCGGTTCTCCCTCGAATCGCGCTGCCCCCCCATTCTGAAGAGGCCGGTAAGACAGCAAGTCTTGCCGGCCTTTTCCTTTCTGCCCTACCTGTCCTGCTGCCCAACCTAAATGGATAAGGTGGCGACGTAGCTCTGCAGGCCACCCTTCACCGGGTATAACCCAATCAGGCTGTTCTCCAGAATCGAATTTCCCGTAATCATCCTGCCGCTGTCCGGATTGTGAATCTCCAGCCACGTTGCAGGCCCAAAAGATCCGTCCTTGCTCCGCGGCACCCTTGCGATGAAGACGCCGAAATGCTCAGAGCTGCCCCGGCCTGCCAGATACATGCCAACCACCGAAAAACCGCCGGGAACACCCGTAATACCCTCAAAATGAGTCACAATCCCGGGTTCACCGTTAAAGCTCAGGCTGGTCACATCGGAAACAACGCCAGTTGCCGAGTCATAGTTCAGCAGGAACCCGGTATTCACATCACCTTCTGCCACGTAGCCGCCGGTAACGGTGTAAGCAGTGCTGCCGCTGCCTCCGTTCTGCCAGATACCGTAGGCAGTCGCAAGGTTGCCCACCTCCAGCAGAGTATACGTCCGGGTCTGCACATTGTAGATAAAGCCATTGCCCGAGGCAGGCTGACCCGCCAGATCGTAGTTGCCCACCACCAGGTCACCCATGGTGCTGTGGCAGAGCGTGTTGGCCACCGGTCCGCCGGCAACGGCATCCGGCACAACAATTTGCGTCCAGGTCCCGGCTCCGTCCAGCGCACCCTGATACATCAGGCCCTGGTCCCCTTTCGGCCCTCCCCTGTACTTATAGCTCCCCACAACCCGGATATTGCCAGCCCCCATCTCGGGGTTAAACAGCGAGGTATTCGGCCCGTAGAAATTCGAAGTCGTCACGGTCTGGCCAGGGAACTGCGGAACCAGCCGGATGTAGCCCGTGCTGTCAGTCGGCGACAGGACACCGCGGTAGAGCATCCCCTGAAGCTTCGTGCCGGGACCGGGCTGATACCCGCCCGTGATGACGACCGGATGGCCGTCGCCGGCGTCCTGACGAATCCCCGAGACACCGTAGTTTGGAGCCAAAATATCGCTATACGTAATTACTGGAGTGCTCACTCGATCTAAATCCTTTAATTTCAGGGTAGTAACCAACCGCGACAAGGCGCAGGCCCCCGCAATTTGCGGCTTCAGAGGTTATCAGCGGCCCCGCGTATCGCGCCACGGGACGTCTGAGCCTATCACGGGGGCAATGTGAACGTGCAGTTAACTCACGTTTGCTATCCTAGAAAATCGGGAGAACGGGCATGCTACGGCATAATCGGGCCTCTTCTCCACTCTCGGGAGCCACTTCTCAACATGTCAGGCCACTCAAAATGGGCAACGATCAAGCACAAAAAAGCTGCTACCGACGCAAAGCGCGGTAAGATCTTCACCCGTCTAATCAAAGAAATTCAGATTGCCGCCCGCTCCGGGGGCGATCCTGACGGGAACCCCCGGCTCCGCACGGCCATTCTTGCCGCCAAGAACGTTTCCATGCCTTCGGACAATATCAAGAAGGCGATCATGCGCGGTACTGGCGAACTGGAAGGTGGCCAGATCGACGAAATCATGTTCGAAGGCTACGGCCCGGGCGGCGCAGCCGTTCTCGTCATGGTCGCCACCGATAACCGGAACCGCACCGTAGCGGAAATCCGCCACATGTTTGGCAAGCAGGGCGGGAACCTCGGCGAACAGGGTAGCGTTGCCTGGATGTTCGAGCGCAAGAGCCAGATCATCGTCAGCAAGGAAAATGCCGAGGAAGACGCCCTGATGGCGATCGTGCTGGAAGCCGGTGCGGACGACCTGAAGGACGCCGGGGACAACTGGGAAGTTCTGTCCGATCCGACCGCCCACGACGCCGTAGTTGAGGCCCTCCAGAAAGCCGGTCTTGCTACCGAGTCTGCCGAAGCGGTCGCCATGGTGCCGAAAAACCTCATGCAACTGGAAGGCAAGAGTGCTGCCGGCATGATGCGCCTCACGGATGCTCTCGAAGATCATGACGACGTCCAGAACGTCTACTCGAACTTCGACATCTCTGAAGAAGAACTCGAAAAGCTCTCCTGAAACCTCCGGAGGTGATCCGTATGCGGGTGCTTGGAATCGATTGCGGTACCGAACGCACCGGCTATGGGGTCATCGACAGCGATGGCCGTCTGCACAAACTCGTGGTGGCTGGCTGTATTAAGTCGTCTACGCGGGATCCTCTCGAAAAGCGCATCCTTAATATCGCGACCGAACTACGCGGAATCCTGACAGAATATCGTCCGGATTTCGCGTCGGTCGAAGAAGTCTTCATCGCCGTTAATGCCCGTTCCGCTCTAAAACTGGCCCACGTACGTGGGGCTGCCCTTCTTGTTATCGCTGAAGCAAACGTCGAATTCTCGGAATACTCCCCGCTCGAAGTCAAAATGGCCGTGGTCGGGTATGGCCGCGCTGAGAAGTCGCAGGTCCAGCAGATGGTGGCTTCGATTTTGCGCCTTCCGGAACCGCTAAAATCGGAAGATGCCAGCGATGCACTGGCCATTGCAATTTGCCACGCCACGAATCAGACAATGAAGGCACTCCGCGAAGCCGTATGAAGTACTGGATTCCATTCCTGGTGATTCCCTTCCTGAGCGCCACCGCTCTCTGGGCAGACGCCCCCCGCCTTGTCTTCACCAAGACGTTCCCCGGCTCTGTTCCCGCCTTCGTCCAGATCTCGCTCGAACGCACCGGCGACGCCGTCTACAAAGAGGATGCGAAGGACGAGAACCCCCTCACCTTTAAGCTGACTGAGGCCGACACAACGGTAATGTTCGACCTGGCTGACCGCCTCAATCATTTCTCGAAGCCCCTGGAGTCTGGCATCAAAGTCGCCTTCATGGGAGCCAAAGTCTTCCGCTACGAAGGCGACGGCGAACCGAAGGAAGCAAAATTCAACTACTCCGAGGATCTGGAAGCCAAGGCTCTCCTCGACTGGTTCGAACGCATCTCCGAAACCGAACGCGCCTATATTGATCTGGAACGCGCCGTCCGTTTCGACAAGCTCGGCGTCAACGATTCCATCCTCAGAATCGAAACCGTGCGCAACCAAAAGCGTCTGGTGGCCGAAGAGCAGTTCCTGCCGTTCCTCGACCGCATCACAAAGGGCGAATCATTCATGCATATGGCCAGAACCCGTGCAGCCGACCTGGCTCAAAGTATCAGGACCTCGAAATGAAACTCGTCATGCTCCTGCTGCTGGCGGTCGCCCTTGGCGCGCAGCAAACACCCCAGGCCGAGATCGAACAGGCTGAGCTAAACCGCGCGGTGAATGAAACCGCCGGTAGCCAGGTCGATTTCGTGAAGGCCCTGGAGCGGCATCTTTCCAAATATCCGGAATCGAAGCAGCGTCTTCCCATCGAAAAAGCCATCGCGAAAGCTGCGGTTGAACTCAACGACAACCCTCGTACCGTGCTTTACGGTGAAAAGGTTCTGGAGGCCGAACCGACAGCGTCCGACCTGCCACTGATTGACCGCGTGGTCCGCCTCTTGCTGGATTCCGATAAGCCCGAACCTGCCACCAAGGCGCTGGCGTTGGTGAAACGCTACCAGCATGAAGTGGAAGCTCTGCGAGGCAAAGCCGGTCAGGGCCACATGAGCGAAGGCCAGTGGGCGGAGGAAGTAAACAAGGGGTTGGCTCGCACCTTGGTTCTGGAAGCGCGCGCCACCGGCAATCTGGGGAAGCCCGATGAAGCGAGCGCGCTGGCCCAAAAAGCGTGGGATACTTATCCCGGCTCGGAGGCCGCGCGAGAACGAGCGCGCTGGCTGCAGCGCCAGAACAAAGACGCCGAAGCCCTGCAATGCTTTGCCGACGCCTTTACTATCGATGACTCGCGCACCACGCAGGCCGAACGCGTGGCTGACCGTACACACCTGGGCGAACTCCAAAAGAAGCTCAGCAAGTCCGAAGCCGGCCTGGGTGACATCATTCTGGCCGCCTTTGACCGCAATGTTGCCTTGAAAGCCCACCGCGCCGCTGAACTGAGCAAGAAAGACCCGAACTCCGCAGCAACTGACCTTTCCGAATTCACTCTTCCCCGCACCGAAGGCACCGAAACTCTCCGCATTGCATCTCTAAAAGGGAAGACTGTCATCATGGACTTTTGGGCCACATGGTGCGCACCCTGCCGAATTCAGCACCCCATGATTGAGAACGTGAAGAAAAAGTTCGAGACCGATCCAAACGTCGTCTTTCTGTCGGTCGATTCCGATGAAGACCGCGCCGTGGTCCCCCTCTTCCTGAAAGAAATGAAGTGGAATGGCCCCAGTTACTATGAGGCGGGCCTGGGGCGACTTCTCAACATCACGTCCATTCCCACTGTGCTGATTCTGGCCCCCAACGGCACCGTTTCCTCGCGCATGACGGGCTTCATCCCCGAGCGCTTTGAAGAAATGCTGGCCGACCGCATTAAGGAAGCCAGCGCCCACTAAGCCCCATGTCCCGACGCTCTGCCATCTTCGCCGCACTCTTCTGCCTGGTAGCCCTGGGCAGCGCCGTCGCCTGGCAGAAACCGTTCAAACAGTTCCCTGGTATTGAGTACGAAGACTTCCCGCTGCCTCCTGATTATCAGGAAAAGACCGAATGGGTTTTTGCCCGGCTCATGTACCCGGCCGCCCAAACCTATGGCTTCCGCGGCAACGCCAACTGGAAAGAAGGCGCGTCCAACTGGACCATCGATTACCCCCGTTCCGACCGCCACCTTGCCATGGCCGTCCGCCGCCTTACCCGCCTGCATGTCCGCTCTGTGGAACAGGTTGTGGACCTGGACGACGTGGACGATGTCTTCAATTACCCGTGGCTTTACGCCGTCGAACTCGGCTACTGGGACCTGACTCCCACCCAGATCACCAAATTCCGCGAGTACCTGCTCCGCGGCGGGTTCTTCATGTGTGATGACTTCCACGGCACCCAGGAATGGGCCGGCTTCATCCGGGTGATGAACAAAGTTTTCCCCGACCGCAAGATCATCGATATCCCCGATGACGACCAGATTTTCCACGTTCTCTATAACCTGCAGGATCGCTTTCAGGTGCCTGGCGCCCAGTCTCTCTATTCCGGGCGCACCTATGAGAAAGACGGTTTCCAGGCACGCTGGCGCGGCATCTATGACGACCACGGCCGTATCATGGTCGCCATCTGTCACAACATGGACCTCGGCGACTCCTGGGAATGGGCAGACGTCCCGCAATACCCGGAGCGCAACTCCTCCCTCGGCATGAAAGTCGCCACCAACTACATCATCTATTCGATGACCCACTAAACGCTTGTAATGACCCCAACTCCTATTCTTCCGCCCGATTCATCGTATTTGATTGACGCCTCCGGCTACACCGGCACTGCAGAGCAGGTTTTCACGCCTGTTGATGCCTATGAAGTCTGCGGCGTCATGCGCCAGGCCAACGTGGAATTACAGCCCGTCACTATATCCGGCGCCGGGACCGGCGTCACTGGCGGCCGCGTCCCCCAGGGCGGCTGGGTACTTTCCCTGGAAAGACTGACCACGGTGGATATCGGCTCCGGCTTTGCCACGTGCGGAGCGGGAGTCCTGCTGCGCGACCTCCTGACAGCCGCCACGCCGTCGCGCCAATACTACGCTCCCGACCCCACTGAATGGGGAGCTTCGCTTGGCGGCACTGTTGCCACCAACGCCAGCGGCTCCCGCAGTTTCATGTATGGCGATACCCGTCGCCATGTGCGCGCGCTCCAGGTGATCCTGGCCTCAGGCGAAAAGATCCGCCTCCGCCGTGGCGAAAAACCGCCCATTGAATTGCCAGAAATCCCCGGTCCAAAGACCACCAAGAACACCGCCGGTTACTTCCTGCGCCCGGGGATGGATTACATCGATCTGTTCATCGGCTCCGAAGGCACGCTCGGCGTGGTAGTGGAAGCGGAAGTCGTCCTGATGCGGATGCCGAAAGAGCTGTTCACGGGAGTCGTTTTTTATACCACTGATGACGCGGCTCTGGCCGCCGTGGAGGAATGGCATGATGTTCGTGGTCTCCGCATGCTGGAGTACCTGGACGCGGCTTCACTTGATCTGCTCCGTCCCCGTTACTCTGAAATCCCGAAAAGTGCCCGTGCCGCCATCCTGATTGAACAGGAAGTGAACGATGGCGAGGATGCGGAAGACGCCTGGCTGATTAGGCTGGGGAAGTCAAAGGCTCTTGATACCTCCTGGTTCGCCACCTCCGCCGCCGACCGCGAAAAGTTCCGCAAGTTTCGGCACTCCGTACCGGAAGCGGTGAACGACCTGATCCGTCGCAAGGGCCTCACCAAGATGGGTTCGGATTTCGCGGTGCCGATCAAGCGCAACGGCGACATGCTGAAGATCTATCGCGAAGCGCTCGACCGCGAATTCCCCGGCCAGTACGTGATCTTCGGCCACATCGGCGACGCGCATCTTCACGCCAACATTCTGCCTGCCAACCAGGAAGAGTGGGTTCGTGCGAAGGCTCTGATGATGGAATTCGCCCGCCAGGCCGTCGCGATGGGCGGCACCGTTTCAGCGGAACATGGTTTAGGCAAGCGGAAGAAGGACCTGCTTCCGCTCATGTTCAGCGAACATGAAATCGCGCTGATGCGCTCGGTAAAAGCGCGCCTCGACCCGAAGAATCTCCTCGGGCGCGGCACGCTTTTCGACTAAGCTACCGCGTCAGTGCCCGTGTTTCATGCCGGGCATTCCGATCCCGCCATTCGGCGCGCTGGCGTCCGGCACGATGTTGATATTCAGCATCATGCCGCCGTCCTCGTGGTCCAGGATATGGCAGTGGATCACGAACTCGCCAATGTAACGGTCGTAATGGGTGCGGACACGAACCTGGAAGCCGTTCTCCACAAAAACAGTGTCCCGGAACGTGTGGTACATGCTGCAGTATTGGTTCACCAGACCTTCTTTGTCTGGCGGCAGAATGCACTTTCCGTTGGCGTCGAAGATGGACTTATTGGTCGATTGATCAATTACGTCCACCACCTCGAACGGATTCACGTGGATGTGGAAGATATGGGGCTCGCCAGTGGAAGTCAGCAGCCAGTCGTCTGTCGTATTCACCTGGCGGGTGAAATCCACCCTGCCGGGGTCATAGGATAAGTCGTTGATTTGGAACTTGGGGCCAGCGACAATCTTGAAACTGGCCACCTGATCGTGGCCGAGGGTAGGCGGCGCCAATTCGGTGAACGGAGCCCACGGCGTGGTATCGCCAGCCTTCAGGCCATCGCGAACGGGCGCCGGAAGCGTCGGATTTCCGTCATATAGTGCCTGCCTCAGGTAAGTTTCCAGATCACCCGTAACGGGTTGGCCACCTTCCACCTTAATGTAGGCGAGCAACTGGGGCTGTGAGGGCCCCTGACCGCCGGGGCCTTGCCCTGCCCCGCCGTTGTTGGCTCTTTCACTGGCCGGTGCGGCCTGATTCAGCAGGCAGTAGTAGCCATCGGAAGGGAACACCACCAGCACGTCGCTGCGGTAGCCCGGTTGCATATAGTTGGAACCGATGGAACCGCTCACCGCGGGCCCGCTGTACGTTCTGATCTTTGTGCGGGTCAGACCATCGGCCGCTATCTCGAACTGCGGGATCAGTCCCGGAGCAACAATGCCGGAAGGCCCCGGCGTGGTGGGACAAAGGTTCTTCACCGCCGCCCGCTGCTGCTGACGATTGCCCGTTAGCTGCTCGCCCGTCTGCACGGCGGACCGTACAATCTGGAGATTGATCGTGTCGTGAATCCCGGCATGGATAAAGCGCCAACGCTGGATCTCACCGGCGGGAATTATGGCAGTGGGCTGAACCACACCGTTCACGCTGGTAAATCTCCCATTGGTATCCCAAATGGTGGCTGAGTTCAGCTGTAAGCCAAAGTTCTCTACCGCACCCGCCGTGACCGGAGCCGCGGGAGTGCTCGGCGGACAGATCCACGGAGCATTCGCCGGCGAGATGCCACCGGGCGGATTCGTTCCCGGACTCTTCGCGTTATAGAGCCCCGCAGTGGTATAGATCTGCTGCCAGGGAGCTTTCGGATCGTCAACGAAACAGGCGTAAGGGATTTGCTGGAGCAGGAACAACTGCGCCTTCATGGGCTTACCGGCGGCGTCATGCAGAATCGTATCGATGTCAGCGATGGGGTGCGGGTTGACAGGTGTGGGAGGAGTATACGGGCGGTTCCCACGAATCAGCAATACGCCGGATTCGCCGCTCGCCACCTGCGCTGCTGTGGATCCATGCCGATGCGCGTGATACCAGAATGTTCCCGACGGATGATCTTCCGGAATATTGTATTCATACGGAAACTTTGTCTGCGGAGCTATGTTCAGCAGCACATTGTCGCTGTTGCCGGCGGGGGATACGTGGAGGCCGTGAGTGTGCAGATTCACGGTATTAAAGCACCCGGGACCCGCAATATTGCAGCTGGGATCCGGCTGGGCGGCGAGCGTATTATTCAGATTCACGCGCAGGGTATTGCCGGGTCTTACTTCAATAACCGGCCCGGCTTTACAGCCACCGTAGGAGCGCAGGATTACCTGATCATCCGCGCCACCTGGGTTCGCGGGATTATTCATCCCAAACTTCGCCAGCATCACTTTCAGAGAAACCGTGACGATATTTCCATTTCTGGATACCTCGCCATCCGGCTGACAGCCGGGTTGAGCCGCCGTTTTCAGCTCCAGAGAAGCGGGCTGGGTACCGCCTGTTTCCGTAAACCTGGGCGGTGCCTGGAAGGCATGGTAGCCTGCCGGAAGCTTCGCCGGAGGTGTGGTGGCCGTGGGCTGGCTACAACCGGCCAGGACTGCGGCGGCAATCACGATCTGAACTGACGTTACTCTCATGTAAGGCTCCCTGATGGCACTGAACTGCCACCTTACTGATCTGCGAGTATACCCGAGGGGCATCTTGTGCGCAAGAATATTCTTGTACTATCGGCAACAACAGCCTCGAAAGAAAACACTTTACACGCAGCGACATGTCCTGTATATTTCCGTGGTGGGTCCAAACTTGTCGTCATGATTGTCGGCGACGGGCAGCAAATATTCAATGCATGAATCAGCTCAACCTCGTGTAACCAAGAGCGTGGCCTCCGCGTCTTTTTTGCGTCATATACCCACCATCGGGGCGGCTGTGCTCGCGGTGATCATCCCCAAGTGCCCACTGTGCCTGGCTGCGTGGGCTGGGGCTCTCGGGCTTGGTGTCGCTTCACGAACCATCCTCTCCGGACCCTGGTCCCTGCCCCTTTTAATTGCCGTGCTTTTCCTTCCTTCAGCCATCATTACCCTGCTCGGATCCACGCGCAGGTTCACCCGTACATGCACCCGTAACTCAATTGTTTGTGATCGCCGAAAACCCGACGACACTCTGTATCCGGAAGCGTGAATATGTCAGACGATACCTCAAAACGCAAAAGCAAGGCTCACCAGTGGTCGCGTTACGATCATGTAAAGCAGATTTTGGACGCAGCCTCCGGCCCGGTCCACCCCAGCTATCAGGGTTACGACCGGTTCTGGACCCTGCCCCATGCGCAACTGTTGAACGTCTGCCTCTATGGCGTCCGCATGATTGCTGCGCCTTCCGGTGAACAGACGGCCGCGGTTACGGGTTCATGCTGCGGAAGCGCCTCCGAGGCGGCTGCGCCTCCCGCTGGGTATCAAGAGGGCAGAGGCGCCGCATCAGGGCTCATTATCGGTCTGAAGGGCCACGCCCCGTTTGACGGAACCCAATTCCCCCAGTTACCCTGGGGCGGTACGCCCGTTTCCCTGGAAGACATCGCCTTCATCTCCGCCTGGATTGATGACGGTTGCCCCGAAACCGACACCCCGCCCAACACCAGCGATTCCACTTCCCATCACAAACGGCTCGCCGGCCTTGCCGCGGGAAACATTGCTCACGAGCAGCATGACGGGCCTGCCAATGCCTTCCACAACGACCTTGGCGGCGCCAGGATCCGCAAGAATATCAACTTCCTGACGCCTGACGAACTCAAACGATTTCGCGCCGCCGTGGCGAAGATGAAATCGCTGGATAAATTCGAACAGGATGAGCGCAGCTTCGGTTACTGGGCTCGTATCCACGCCAACCAGTGCCAACATTCCTGGGAGCAGTTCCTAACCTGGCACCGCGCCTATCTGTACTACTTTGAGCAACAACTCCAGGACATTGACCCCACCGTAACCCTGCCCTACTGGGACTGGGCTGCGGATCGCGAAAACCTGGAAATCTCCCTGCAGGACATGGCCTCCAAAGCCCCCATGGACAACGGCGTTATCCCCGACGCCTACAAGTGCTGGATTGACCAGCCGGGCATTGACCGATTGAAAGCACTCGGAGTCCCCGCTGCCGTCCTCACCAAACTCGCCACCGTGCGAGACAAGCTCTTCTGTTCCGGCAACGCGCTTTTTGTCAAAGCGGGAATCCAGTGGGGCAAGGATCCCCAAAGTGATGACGCCATCATCCATGTCCTTTCCGACATCAACCCTTTGTGGCATTACCAGCGCTGGCCCGGAGGCGACAGCGCCTTACTGTTTGAAGCCTACCCGAGGCCCGAGGACGTGGACCGTATTCTGGCGCTGGATGATTTCTTCGCCTTCGCCAGCGGGCCGCAGGATAATCACTACTTCGGTGCCCTCGAAAACATCCACAATCTGATTCACAATTTCTCTGGTGGTCAGAATCCAAACTTCGGCAAGTCCACCGAGCCGATGAACACCAAAAATCCGCAATTCGGCGACATGGTGAACGCGGGACGAACCGCCTTCGATCCCATTTTTTGGGCGCACCACTCCAATTGCGACCGGCTCTGGTACGAGTGGCAAACCCGGCATCCGAATGCGGGCCCCGACGATCCGGCGGCAATGCTTGCCCCCTGGTCGATGACAGTTGCGGATACGGCCAGCCTTGCCAAACTGGGCTACCAGTACGCGCAGGCATCGCACGTCTTCCCCGCCACCACGCAGGGCCCGGTTACGCGCTTCGTCTCCGCCCCCGCCAAAGTGCACAAGATGGTTGCGGCTACCCACCGCCGCGCTGAAGTTCGCCTGCATCGGGTTCGGTACGTCACCCGCTCCGGCTTCTTTATTCGTATCTTCCTGAACCAGGCGGATGCCGACGTGAAGACGAAAACCGCTGGCAACCCGAACTACATCGGCATGCTGAACATGTTCACAGGCCTGTGCATTGGCGGGCCAGGCCACTGCGATACCCCCGCGGCAACGCAGCCCCGGAAGTTCGATCACAGGCATCGCCCTCACAAGACCCCAGCCGAATTCCGCGTGGATGCCACCACTACGGTGGCCCGGCTGAAGGCCCTGGGCGCGACAGATTTCCATGTCACCCTCGTAGTTCTAAACCTGGACGGCTCGGCCGCAACCGACGCTCTCCACCTCGACGGCGTTTCGCTGAGTTTCTTTGACTAAAAAGGTGACCCATACCATGACTTCAGCACCTACTTATAAGATCCATCCCGCGATCGGCATCGCGAGACTGGGCAATAGCCCCAACTCTTTCTATATCGCTCCGGAGGCCACTGGAGCAGCGCCCATCGATTGCGATATGGATGGCAATCCCATCCTGGTGAAGGGCGTGGAACAGCCCGTTTCGCAGTATAAGGACGCCAATAACCAGATTCGCCGGCAGGCGGCGCGTTTTCGCATCTACGTGTATGACGAGGAGAACCCGCAGGGCCGGGAACTCAAGCTCGGCGACACCGTTACCGCCGCGAAAATTGCCCCCACAAGATCTTCCGGCCAGCTCGTCACCGGAACCCTTGTCGATGTCAACTGGACTGTCTATCTGGCCAACAAAAAGGCGAGTTGGTACGAATTCCAGCAACTGGAAGGGGCGCACGGTTACAGCCCCACACATCCCCTCCGAAATGCTGACATCACCGGAGCCTCCCACCGCCAGGAACTGATCATTGATCCCGGCCCGCGAACAGTTGCATGGAAGAATCCGAAGCAGCGCAAAGCCGCGTTCGCCAAAGGCACATCGGCAGGTACGCCGGAGACGTTCCCGCCTGCAGCTATCACGCCGAACCCCATCACCACCCTGGGCCAACTCATCAGCACCACCGATACGCATAAACACAACCGCCTGCTGGTCCTCGGGGGTCTCGGCAACTCCGGTTCGGCAAGGAGCGGAGTCGGCGAGCCTTCCATCCAGACCTACGCCAACAACGACGGCTGGTTCGACGATACTTCCGATGGCCCCGTCAATGCGAGTCTTGTTATTCAGGTCGCCACCATCGATGGGGCTCCGGTGCAGCAGAAAACCCAGATGACCATCGGCGTGAATGAATCCGCGTGGGTCATCACCGGCTATCCCCGTTATGCCCCGCAGATTGTGGACATGGTGACGATGGACGAAGCCATTTACGATGTGGCGGTCCGCAGCTTCAACTACGAACCACGGATTTATTCCGGCGGAAAGTTCAACAACGAATACTATCCCTACTTCTGGCGCGATATTTGGCCGGTGTTACAGCGTCCGAACGTCTTCCAGTTCGTGTGCGACGTCGATCCCATCAACGGTGCGGATCCCCATGAGACCAGCAAGAATTCCGGCGGTAACTTCGACCCCACCATACTTTCTATTCCACCGTTTGCCGGCGAGGACCCGCAGGATCGCAAAAATCGCGCCAATCGCCGCATGTTCCTCTACCACGTGCTTCGCAAGCCCGGCCAGGAAAACAGGCTTTATGTGGATAGCAGCGTACCAGGCCGGACCTTCTTTGGCATGCCCCTGCTGTGCGGCGATAACCCGATCACCAACGACCTCCCGTCGAAATTCCTCTGCCTCACCGACACCATGCTGTTCCTGCTGCGGCAGTGGGCCGAAGGTAAGTTCATCAACGAGCAATTGGAGAACATTACGCCGCCTGGTCCAGCGGAAGCAGCCGCGCTCGACCGCGGGGTCCTCGGTAACGGCCTCGGGGGCGCATTCTGCCCCGGCGGCGAGACTTCCTGGATTATTCGCAATCCGGCTATTTATAAGAGTGCTTACCGCATCAATACGGCTCCCACCCCGGTCCCCGGCTCCCTCAGCCAACCAGTAATTATTGGCGACGCCGATACGCCGTCACTAATTTCGAAAGGTCTGGAGCCTGGCGACATCACGAAGTACAGCGGCATTCCCTGGCAATCGGATTTCAACGAGTGTTCAACCCAGGACATCGACGTAAATTACGAGCTCTGGAATCAGGTGTATCCCGACTCCACCGGCGATAAGATTCCCAACAATACATGGACCACTTACTGGTGGCCCGCACACCGTCCGAACATGGTTAACGGCAAAGCATGGTCCCCCACGCCCAATTCGAATCAGGGCGACATCACCATGGTCAGCATCTGGTGGCAACTGGGCTTTGTGGTCCCCGCCCCGGGCTCTACGCCGGATAACCCGGCTTTCATACTTACCGAAAATCAACTGGGAGGAAATTCATGAGCCAGACACCGAATATTGGCAGCCTGACGGGCAACTGGACCTATCGAAGTTTCTTAAGCGATCCCGACCTTTCCACGGCCTTCAACGACCTGGAATTTGGCCGCGGCACCATCACCATCAGGGAGGCCCCCATGGGAGTATTTGAAGGGACCATCGGCGGGCCCGGGTGGTCGCTGGCCCTGAATGGATCCATCAACTACGGAGACCCCTGGTCTGTTCGATTCCAGGGCAAGGGTCTGGTAGGCGGCGAGGAGTGGATCTACGATTACAGCGGCTACGTGATGAAGCCCTGGCCGAACGGAGTCAATCAGGTTCCGGCGATGACGGGCACCATCGTCCGCACCATTCCGCACGCCAGCGGCTCAGGTGGAACTTCACCTGCCGGCGTCGTCGCCAACTGGATCGCCGTCTGGCAGGGGCCCCTTGCCTAAAGCCAAGGCCCTTACAGTCGGCATCGTCCTGTACGACGGCTTCGATTCGCTGGACGTGCTGGGGCCTTTCCAGACCTTCACGTTCGCCGGAATGACTCGCTTCCTGGTGGCGGAGACACTGGCTCCCGTCACCTCATTTGAGGGCGTTTCCATCAAGCCGCACACCACCTTTGATACTTGTCCGAAGCTGGATGTCCTGATGGTTCCCGGCGGCGCCACGCCCGTTGACGTACTGCTGAAAGGCCATCCGGGCAGCAATCCGGTGCTGGACTTTCTGATTGCCCGGGCACCCGACGCACACCTCGTTTGCTCGGTCTGTACCGGAGCGCTGTTGCTGGCGGGTGCAGGGCTCCTCAATGGTTACGACGCCACTACCCACTGGGCGTATAAAGATGTCCTGCGGCTGTTTCCGGTCAAAGTGGTCAACGACTACCGCCGCTATATTAAAAGCGATAACCGCATCACCAGCGCCGGAATCTCGGCTGGTCTCGATGTCTCCATGTACATCGTGTCCCTGGTGTTAGGTCTCGACGTGGCTCGCCAGTGCCAGTTGGCCATGCAATACAACCCGCAGCCTCCGTTCCATTGCGGTGATCCGGATGATTCGGAGATTCGCGATAATCCGGGCATGGTGGAGGAGCGGAAGAAGGCCTGGGATGTGGCTGATGCGACGAAACAGGTGGCGGAGTGGATCTGCCAGGGCTGAGTAGCGGAGTTCAGGGTTTGGAGCGTCGCCGCGCCCAAAATGGCGACGCAGGCCAGCGCTGCTCCAGACTGTAATACTCCGCTTTCGTGGCCGAATATGCTGCGTATTCGCCGCGCGCCATTACTTCGTATTTTGCGGATGAAGCCTTGCCATACAGCAGGTAGTCGGCGGCTACAAAGGACGCCAGTTTGCCGGATCGGAGGGCTTTCAGAATCCCCTGGGAGGAGAGCGGATCGAAGGTCATGGCGGCATCCCCCGCGGCAACCCAGCCAGGTCCCGCCATCTGACTCAGGCTCTGAGAATTAGCCGCAAAGATGGCAGGCGCGGTCTTTGCCGTCGCGTTTTGCAGACGTTCTCTCGTGGGCGTCGAGTGCGCCAGAAGTTCATTCCAGCGGGCGGGCGTATTCAGCTGCATCTCGCGAATCAGATCTGTGTCGGTCATGAAGGCGACCACGGCTGTGTTTCCGGGTACGGTAGTCGAATACCACCACCCCGCTTCAACGGCCTCGATCAGCGTATCGCCCGTTTCCGCCGACTCGAACAGGACGAAAACCCCGGCCAGTTTGTCGTCCGCGAGGCGTTGCGCACCGGCTTGCACGGCAAAGGTGGCGGAACGTCCGGTAGCGTCGATTACGAAACGAGCCCGGCAGTCGCTTGTCGAAAGCTGCAGATGCCATAAGCCATCGGCGTATTCGCTCCCGCGCAAGGGGGCCTCATAGTGGATTTCCGCGCCTGCTGTCCCGGCACACGTGCGAAGCAAATGGTTGAACCGCGCACGATCCAGACGCCAACCGCTGCCGCGCATCGAAAACAGGAACTCGTTTTCATAGGGTTCCGGCGAACCCCACACGGAACGGGTGCCGCGGCTTTCCAGGAATCCGGCACTGCGGAAAGCGGGCCAGCATCCCAGGGACTGAAGGATCGACGCAGCCCCAGGGGCCAGCGTTTCCCCTGGACGCCAGGCGTCCTGCTCCGAGCCTCCCGCGTCGAAGATCGCGATTGCCCCATTGGGTATCAGTTGACGAAGCGAAATCGCAGCAGCAGCCCCGGCAGGCCCGCCCCCGATAATCGCGACGTCGAGTGTCATGCCAGCGGCTTGACACCCGCAGCGGACGCTTCATCCAGAAACCAAATCATCTCCGGCGACGAGATCATCGCGGGCCGTGCAGTGTAATCGACAGGGCCATGCAAAACGCCCTGCAAAGCCTCACATTTGTCCGCACCTGTCACCAAATGCACCGTTAGCCGAGCCCGTTCCAGCACGCCCGGCAGTAAAGTCACGCGATGCTGCCCGAACTTCTGCACCCATACCAAAGCGGCAATCCCGTTACGATCCGCAATCAGCGGTTCCCCCGGAAACAAGCTCGCTGTATGCGAATCGGGCCCCATACCGCGCTGGATCACGTCAAACACCGGAGCCTCCCCCAGCAGCGCCCGAATCTCGTCCGCATAAGCTGCAGCAGCCGCGTCAGGAGCCAGCTCCGTCCGCACCCGATGGACCTTTGCGGCGGGTAACCCCAAAGAATCCAGTAACGCCAGCCGGGTCATCCTGTAATTACTCTGCGTATCGTCGATCGGGACGCATCGCTCATCCACCCAGAACAACTCAACGCCGGCCCAGTCGAAAGGCTGTTGAGCCATCCACTCAAACATGATGCGGGGCGTGTTGCCCCCCGAGACCGCCAGGGTAGCCACCCCGCGAGCGCTCCGAGCCGCCGCCAGAACCTGCAGAATCTCGGCCCCGCAAGCTTCCGCCGCAGCCGTGGCATCCGCAAATACACGCAATGCCGAACTCATGCGGTAATCCGGTTCAGCGCCCGTTCAAACACGGGGTCATGCACCACAATCTTCAGCTCCGCATTCAGCAATTCGTCATCTTTTCCGGTCCCAAGACTCACGTGCTCCTTCAGGTGCCCCATCTCAATCTCCGCGCAACCATCCCCGGGGCGAATCACCGTCGTCTCGTCGATCCGGATAACGGCTGGCCAACCATTCCCTTCCCCGCCGGCACCCCGGATCCGAACCGCCGTCTCCGGCAAACCACCCGCCAGCCAAGCCTCCAGATACCGCGTCTCCGGCCCCGCTTCCCGGCCCGCATACTCAATCGTGATGGACTTCGGCACCGTATCGCCCAGCAGATGCGCGATTAGGGCCCGCAGTTCGGTAATTCGCGTCCACGCCAGGTCGCCCGCAATTTGCCCCGAATCCAGCAGCGCGCCCAACTCCCCAAACCCAGGAGCCCCAGGCCGCGCCGAATCCACAATAATCTTGTCACCCAGAGGCAGAATCTTCCGCAGCGCCCCCGCGCGCACTACCCTCGCCGACCGTAACAGAATCAACCGAGGCAGATCCGGCACCGCCAGCGGCCCGACCACTGACGCCACATCCTGCAAATGGTTCATCGTCGCCGTCAGTTCCACTTGCTCACAGCAAATCTGCTTCCGGTGCCCAAACGGCTTCCAGCACTGCGCCAGAACCCGCGATTCCAGAAAATCTTCGCCCTCGCGCAACCGCACCACAATGGACCGGCTCGGGTGCTCCCGCATCAACAGCGCCAGCGTCTCGCCCAGCGCCATCGGGTCTTCCTCGTCGTCCACAAAGCTGATCAGCGTCATCGCGCAGGCGCGTAATAACCCGTCGCCGTTTGATTCCACTTCCGGCTTCGCCGTGTCGCTCCAAAGCTCGCCCAGTTCCTTCAGAATCCTGTCGGGCTTAATAATCTCGCACGACATTACGGCCGCCTCCACTCATGGCCCCAGCGCCGCAACATCTCGTCCGATGCCGCCGGACCCCAACTCCCCGCCGCATAATTCGGAAAATCGAACTTCTGCATATGCCAGTAGTCCAGAATCGGCTGCACCGCCGTCCAGCTGGCATCCACCATGTCCTGACGCGTGTACAGCGTCGCGTCACCCGTAATCGCATCCAGCAACAGCGTTTCGTAGGCCGAGGGCGACCGTTCGCCAAAACTGGACCCGTAATTGAAATCCATCGAAACCGGCCGGATCTGCATCCCCGAGCCAGGCCTTTTCGAGGCAAACCGCAGTGAAATCCCTTCCTCCGGCTGAATCCGCAGAATCAGCACGTTCGGAATTGCCTCCGCGCCCGCCGTCGCCTTGCGGAACATGGCGAGTGGAGCGGTGCGGAACTGAATCGCAATCTCCGTAACGCGCTTGGGAAGCGCCTTGCCGGTCCGGATGTAGAATGGCACCCCAGACCATCGCCAGTTATCCACCAGGAACGTAACGGCCGCATACGTGTCAGTAGAAGCATGCGGATCCACGCCTTTCTCCTGTCGGAAGCCCGGAACCTGCTCGCTGCCCGCCCGGCCCGGCCCGTACTGCCCCGCCACCGCGTTATCCGCCACCTGATCGGGCCGCATAATCCGTATCGCCCGCAGTAATTTCGCGCGTTCGTCACGCACCGCGTCGGAAGTAAAGGATGCCGCAGGCTCCATCGCCACCGTCGCCAAAACCTGCAGCAAGTGGTTCTGGATCATATCCCGCAGCGCCCCCGCTTCCTGGTAGTACGCGCCGCGCCCTTCTACCCCGATCGACTCCGCTGCGGTAATCTGCACATGGTCCACGTAAGTCCGGTTCCACAAGGGCTCAAAGATCCCGTTGCCGAAGCGGAACGCCATAATGTTCTGCACGGTCTCTTTGCCCAGATAGTGATCGATCCGGTAAATATCCCGCTCATTGAACACTGCTTGCAAACGGCTGTTCAGAACTCCGGCACTCACCAAATCGTGCCCGAACGGCTTTTCAATCACAATCCGACGCCACGCCTCCGGATTCCCGGCAGGAGCCCGATTCAACCCAACAGACCCCAGGCCTTCGGCAATCTGCGCATATTGGCTTGGCTGCGTCGACAGGTAGAACAGAACGTTGCCGTCCGTCTGCCGGTTCGCCGTTACAGATGCCAAATGCGAAGCCAGCACGCCGTACGACTCCGGCACGCCCACATCGCCGGCTACGTAAGTTAACCCCTGCTCAAAGGAAATCCAAAGCTGTTCGTCAAACGGCGAATCTTCCAGGAATTTCATCACCGATTCCCGCATCCGGGCCCGGAACTCCTCGTTCGACATCGCGGTCCGTGAAACGCCTACAACCGCGAAGCCCGGAGCCAGCCGCCCCTCAAAAGCCAGCCGGTACAGCGCGGGCATCAGCTTGCGTTTTGTTAAGTCCCCATTCGCGCCATAAATCACAACGGCGCAGGGCGGAGCTTTCTTGCTAAAGCGTAATGGATCTTCCAGACCTTCAAGGGACATTACGTTCACGGTAGCAAATGGAGCGGAGAGTCGAGGCATGTTATTCCTGACCCTTGGACCTGTTACTGCCCCGAGCCATAGCCTGGTTGTCCCTCGCGATCTGGCTTTACCTCTTTTTATTCCGCGGAATGTTCTGGCTTCTGCGCGAACGCCTGCCCCGCCCCACCCTGAAATACACCGCGCAAACCACCATCGCCGTCGTCATTCCGGCCCGCGACGAAGCCGAAGTCGTGGCCCAAACCGTCGCGTCCCTGCGCCTGCAGGAAGGCCCCTTCCGCCTCCACATTACCGTTGCCGATGACGAGAGCTCCGATGCCACCGCTGCCGTAGCCCGGAAGGCCGGAGCCGACACGATAATTCCAGTCCAGCCGAGGCCAGTTGGTTGGAAAGGCAAGCTCTGGGCCTTGCAGCAGGCGATGACAGCCATCCCCGAAGACGCCGAATACATCCTTTTCACCGATGCCGACATCGCCTACCGCTACCCGGATCTGCTCGCCCGCCTTCTCACCCAAGCGGAACAGGGCTACGATCTCGTTACTGTAATGGCACATCTCCGCTGCCAGTCAACTGCGGAGAGGCTCCTGATCCCCGCCTTTGTCTACTTCTTCTTCAAGCTGTATCCCCCGAGTTGGGTAGCGAATAAGCCCGGTACAGCGGCAGCCGCCGGAGGCTGCATGCTGATCCGCCGCTCCACCTTCCAAAAGCTCGGAGGCCTCGAAAGCTATCGGGACGCTCTGATAGATGATTGCGCCCTCGGGAGACGCGTGAAATCAGCTGGAGGCCGTATCTGGCTGGGACTCTCCGACGGCGGCATCTATTCCACCCGAGGCTACGACGACTCCACCGTCATTCGAGCCATGATCGCCCGTTCCGCCTTCGCGCAACTGAACCATTCAGCGCTCATCCTGGCTGGCACGCTGGCAGGCATGTTTTTCACCTATCTGGTGCCGCTCTGGTTCCTGTCCACGCCGGATCCGCTCGTAGGCTTCCCCACCCTGGCCGCCTGGCTGCTTAGCGCCATCATGTTCCTGCCCGCAGCCAGGACTTTCGGGGCACCCAAATGGACAGCCCTCATCGTCCCGCTGATAGCCGTGTTCTACCTGATCGCGACCGTGGAATCAGCGCTGAATTACTGGAGTGGGAAAGGTGGAGTCTGGAAAGGCCGCGTGCAGGACAGCTAATTTTCCAGCTTCGTCAGGCGAACATCCATGTGATGCGTGTCGCCCTGAATCATCTCAAGACGGCGCTCAACCGATTCAAAATGCCGGTCCACGGAATCGAACCGCGAGTTCATGGTCGAACTCAAGTGCACGTACAAAGCTACGTTCGTACCGATGCTGAGCACAACGGCTCCCACCGCAACGATTTCACTGATGGTCATACTTTCTCTAATCTAACAGAAAGCTACCGTCTGCGACCCGGCGAGAAACTACGCGTCCGGCGCACCACGACCTTCTCAATCGACTTCGGAGCCGCCACCGCAATACTCGCCTGCACCACGCCATCCTCACGAATCAACCCGATAGGAGCAGGCAGCGCCGGCACATCCTGATACTCAATTTTCACGTTGAGCATCTTCTCGATCCCGCGAATATCTGACCGCTCAATCGGCGTCGCAAATGTCCACGACGACCCGCGGGCACCCGCGCGCCCCGTCCGTCCCACCCGGTGAATGAAATCTTCCGGAACCTGCGGCAGATCGTAATTCACCACGTGCGCAATCGCATCCACGTGAATCCCGCGCGCCGCCACATCCGTCGCCACCAGGACCCGGAACGTACCGTCCTTGAAGCCCTGCAGCGCCTGGTTCCGCTCCGCCTGGGTCCGGTCCCCGTGAATCACGGTGCACTCAATATTGCCCCACGCCAGGAACTTCGCCAGGCGATCCGCGCCCATGCGTGTCCGCGTAAAGATCAGTACCGACCCTTGCTCTTTTTTCAGCAAATGCACCAGCAGATCGAACTTCGACCGCTCCTCAATCTCGAAGCAGTACAGATCCACTTGCTCTGCCGGACGCGTGGAAGTTCCAATCTCCACCCGCACATGGTCATGCACATACTGGTGAACCAGGTGCGCCACTGAAGTCTCAATCGTGGCCGAAAACAGCATCGTCTGCCGCTTGGAAGGCAGCTTGCCCAGAATCAGTTGCAGAGCCGGCAGAAAGCCCATATCCAGCATCCGGTCCGCCTCATCCAGCACGATCTGCATCGTTTCAGAAAGGTTGACAAGCCGCCGGTCAATGTAATCGCACAACCGACCCGGCGTGGCAATCACAATCTCCGCGCCCTGCTCAATATCCCGAAGCTGTTTGGCCTCGCTCATCCCGCCGACCACGACAGCCGTCTTGATCCGCGTCCCCGGCAGCAATTCCGTAATCGCTTCTTCAATCTGAATCGCCAGTTCGCGAGTCGGACTCAGAATCAGAGCCTTCACAGACTTGCTGCGAGGCATATTCATCAGAGCTTCGATGATCGGGATGGCAAAAGCGAGAGTCTTACCCGTGCCGGTCTGGGCGGTCGCAACAACGTCGCGACCTTCCATTAAGGGCGGAATCGACTGAGCCTGAACGGGGGTCGGGATTACGAAGTTGTTCTTCGCAAGATTGGTCCGCAGCGCGGTGCAGAGGTTGAGCTCCGAGAAGTGGTCCATTAAGCGGTTGTGAAGGTTAGAATTAGAACACTCTTATCATACCAAGCCCCGAGGCTCGCCTTCACTTCGCAACCAAACGTGCTGCCAGCCGTCCCCTTCTTCTGGACCGGGAACATGGCTCGCGCCCTCGCCTGCTACCGCGACGGCCTCGGCTTCACCGTGCGGCACCGCTGGCGGCCCGAAGGCCGCCTCCGCTGGTGCTGGCTCGACCTGGACGCAGCATCTATAATGCTCCAGGCGTATCTGAAAGGCAAGCGTCCCAATGGAGCTCTCGGCTGCGGCATGTCCATCTGCTTTATCTGCCATGCCGCGTTGGCCATCTATTGCGACGCCCTCGCGAAGGGCCTGGTCCTTAGAAGTTCGGCCGCTCTGAAATCAAGTACTGTGACACCATAATACGGATGCGATTCCTTGCCGCCTTCCTCGCGCTGACGTCCTCCCTCTCTGCACAATCCTTAGGCGACCTCTCGTACACCTATCTGAAAGACCTCCTCCGGCTGGATACCTCCAATCCGTCGGGCAACGAAACCCGCGTGGCCAAATACCTGAAACAGGTCGCGGACCGCGAAGGCATTCCCGCCGAACTGCTCGGCGACAATCCCGACCGCCTCAACTTCATCGCCCGCCTAAAAGGGAGTGGTAAACAGCGTCCCCTCCTCCTCATCGCCCACAGCGACGTGGTCCCGGTGGACCGCGCCCAGTGGACCGTGGAACCCTTTACCGCCTTCGAAAAAGACGGCTACATCTACGGCCGGGGAGCTGAGGACGACAAGCACCTCCTCGCCGCCGAACTCGCCGTCATGGTCGATCTCGCCCGCCGGAAAGTCCCGCTCGACCGTGACATCATTCTCCTCTCCGAATCCGACGAAGAAGCCCACTCCCTGGGCGCCAAATGGGTCGTCGAGCATGCGTACGCCAAAATTGACGCGGAATTCGCCCTCAACGAATATGCGTACATCCTGCCCACCGCCTCCGGAGTCCCCGTCTTCCAGATCCAGACTGCCGAGAAGGTCCCGACCCGGCTGAAGTTGACGGCCCACGGAGTTGCCGGCCACGGTTCCCTGCCCCGCGACGATAACCCCGTCCTCCATCTCGCCCGCGCCATCGTTAAGGTCACCGAAGCCGACCAACCCGTCGCACTCAACGCCACCACCCGCGCTTATCTGAACTCCATCTCCACGCTGCCCGACTACGCCTGGCTGAAACCCCTTCTCCCCAAACTGGAGAACGCCGCCACATCCTCCACCACCGCGGATGACATCCGTAAACGCGACACCGAAATCGGTGCCATGCTCCGCTTCACCGTTTCGCCCACCATGCTCGCCGCCGGTTTCAAGATCAACGTGATCCCCAACGCCGCCGAAGCCCAGCTCGATGGCCGTCGCCTCCCCACTGAATCCACCGACGAAGTCTACGCCCGCCTCCGCAAGATCGTCAACGACCCTACCGTCGATGTGGAACCCGCCGAAGAGCCCATGCAGCCTGCCACCGAGCCCAGTTCCCTGACGAGCCCTCTCTATAAAGCCATGGAATCCGTCTTTAAGGAAACAGCGCCGAACGCCCTCGTCGTCCCGTTCCTGATGCGCGGCACCACCGACGGCGCTTACCTTCGCGCCAAAGGCATGGCTGTCTATGGCGTGCCCATCTTCCGTAAGGACGGTGAACTTCGCCTCCACGCCAACGATGAGCGAATCTCCATTGAGAACCTGAAAACCGGCACCGGCCTGCTGGAAAAAATCGTCCTGAAAGTCGCAGCCACCAAATAGTGAAAAAGCGCCACGTAACACTTACCCTCCTGCTGTCGCTTGCGATCATCACGTTCCTCGATCGCATCAGCATCTCGGTCGCCGCCCCGCGCATTCAGGACGAACTCCATATAGCGCCCGACAAGTTCGGCTGGATTTTAGGTGCCTTCGTCCTCGCCTACGGCCTCTTCGAAATTCCTACCGGCGCGCTGGGCGACAGCCTCGGTCAGCGCAGCGTCCTCACCCGTATCGTTCTCTGGTGGTCCGGCTTTACCGCCCTCACCGGGGCCGCCACCGGTTTCTGGCCTCTCCTGGGCATCCGCTTTCTCTTCGGAGCAGGCGAAGCGGGCGCGTACCCCAATGCCTCCGGTGTCGTCGCCCGCTGGTTCCCGTTCCGCGAACACGCCCGTACCCAGGGCTTCATCTGGGCCGCCAGCCGCTTCGGGGGCGCGCTCTCGCCCCTCCTCGTGGTCCCCCTGCAACGGGCCGTCGGCTGGCGTATGGCGTTCTTCATCCTCGCCGCTGTGGGCGCTGTCTGGGCTTTGCTCTGGCGGCTTTGGTTTCACGACGACCCACGCGACCAGCCAGGCATCACCGACGCAGAACGCGCAGAACTCCCGGCCCCCCTCCCGCCACGCTCGCACGCCATCCCCTGGCGAAAGCTCTTCGCCAGCCGCCAGATGCGCCTGATCGCCACCATGTATTGGTGTTACGCCTGGGGTTCCTGGTTCTTCTTCGCCTGGTTCCCCACGTACCTCGTCAAATCGGCCCACTTTACTGAGGGCGAAATGGGTATTGTCGCCGCGCTGCCGTTCCTGGGCGGCACCCTCGGTAACCTCATCGGAGGCGCCCTTTCTGACCGCCTCGTCCTTCGTTTCGGACGCCGCCAGGGCCGCGTCTATCCTGCCGCCATCAGCCTGGCCGCCTCCGCCGCCCTGCTCGTCGGCATGACGCAGACCCACGACAAAATCGCCATTGTCCTGTTGTCCACACTGGGTTTCGGAGTCGCCGACCTGATGCTGCCCATGGCCTGGGCCGTCTGCCTCGATATCGGCCATAAGAACGCCGGCCTCGTCACGGGAGCCATGAACACCGCCGGGCAGCTCGGGGGCTTCGTCTGCTCCGTGGCCTTTGGCTACATCGTCACCGCAACGGGAAGCTACAGCGTTCCCGTGTGGCTCTGTGCCTCCATGGTCCTGATCGCGGCCTTCCTGTTCACCCGAATCGACCCCACTGCGCCGCTGGAGCTTTAACTAACCAGCAAGGCCCGGGCCTCGCCCACCAGGAATAACGACCCCGTCACGAATGTAGTCATCGGGTTCGCCTGCACGTACTCCAGCGCTTCGGCAACCGTCGCCATCGTCTTCACATTCGGATGATCGGTGAGTTCCGCCAGCGCTTCCGGGCCCAGAGCCCGCGGCTGAGCCGGAGCGGTTAACACAACTTCAGCCGCCAGGGGAAACAAAGTCCCCACTACCTCGTCGTGGGCCTTATCCCGCATTGCGCCAAACACAATCCGGATCGGCTCCCCCGCAAACTGTTGCTGAATAAACGAAGCCAATGCCCGAGCCCCGGCCGGATTATGCGCGCCGTCCAGAATAATCTCCGGATTCTCCGCCACACGTTCCAGCCGCCCCGGCCACTCCGCCCGCGCAATCCCGAGGGCGATAAAATCCGGTTCCACGCCAAAGGCCCACAAGGCGGCCACCGCCGTCAGCGCATTCTCAATTTGATGCCCGCCAGCCAGTCGCACGCGTACCGGAATCGCTACCGGCCCGGTCGCCACAAACGAACTCGCCCACCGCGAAGCCGTCAGATGCGAAACCACCCAGTCGCTGCTGTGCGTCACGGAAACACCAAGCTCCGCAGCTTTCGCCTCCAGCACCGCCAAAACTTCGGGCCGTTGCGCCGCAAAAACCGCCGCGGCATCAGCCTTCAGAATGCCTGCCTTTTCCCCGGCAATCAAATTCAGACTCGACCCCAAAAACGCCTCGTGGTCGAAATCAATCGGGGTAATCACCGTCACTTCCGGTTCCACCACGTTGGTGGCGTCCAGACGCCCGCCAAGACCCGTTTCCAGCACCACAACGTCTGTCCCGGCATCCTGAAATGCCACGAACGCCATCGCCGTCAGAGTCTCAAAAAAGCTGGGATGTGAATCCACCGTGCCGCAGGCCAGCAACCGTTCCGCCGCCGCGTACACTTTCTCAAAAGCCGCCACCCAGGCATGTTTCGGCAGCCATTTGCCATCAATGCGGATCCGCTCCCGCGCATCCACCAAATGTGGCGACGTGTAAAGCCCCGTGCGATACCCGGCTGCGCGCAAACTGGAATCCAGCATCGCGCAGACTGACCCCTTGCCGTTCGTTCCGGCAACGTGGATATAGCGCAACCCGGCCTGCGGCTCGCTCAACTCGGCCAGCAGCAAGTTCATCCGCTCCAGATCCCATTTAATGGTCTTGAGCTCAGGCCCCAGCGAGAATAGATACCGGACGGTGTCCGCGTAAGTCATGCAGCGCGTTCGGCGGGCCCGGCAAAGAATTCCAGCGCCGTGGCGATCCAGTGCTTCATTTCCGAACGCGGCACCACCGCGTCCAGCATGCCGTGCTTCACCAGAAACTCACTCCGCTGGAAGCCTTCCGGCAGCTTCTGCCGGATCGTCTGTTCAATCACGCGAGGCCCGGCAAACCCAATCAGCGCGCCCGGTTCGGCAATGTTCACATCACCCAGCATGGCGAAACTGGCCGTCACGCCACCGGTAGTCGGATCGGTCAGAACACTGATAAACGGCAGTTTCGCCTCATCCAGTTTCATCAAAGCCGCCGAAATCTTCGCCATCTGCATCAAGCTGATTGCGCCTTCCTGCATACGGGCGCCGCCGGAAGCGGAAACCACAATCACGGGCTCGCGGTGCTCCATCCCCGCCTCAATCGCCCTGGTAATCTTCTCGCCAACTACAGACCCCATGCTGCCGCCAATGAACTTCGGCTCCATGGCGCAGATACGAACCGGGCGTCCGGCCAGCGTGCCCGACCCGGAAATCAGCGCGTCCCTCAGATTGGTCGCCTTCTGGGTGGCTTTCAGCCGGTCGCTGTATGCCTTCTGGTCAACAAACTTTAGAGGATCTGATGACGACAGTTCTTTGTCATGCTCCACGTAAACGCCGCCATCGAACAGCAGCGCCAGGCGAGCCCTGGCGTCGATACGGAAGTGATGCCCGCACTTGCCGCAGACGTTGTGTGTCTGCTCCAGGTCTTTTTTCCAGATAATCTGTCGGCACCCATCGCACTTCAGCCACAGGCCTTCGGTGCGTACGGTTTTCTCACCGTCATCAGACGGCTTATCGGAATCGGAATTTCGTTTGAACCAGGACATTCAGTCTCGGGGGGAGTTGCCGTAACAGATAGCCCCATTGTAATTAACGAGGATACGGGTGCCCTCTCAAAATTGTAAACGCTCGGTAGATCTGTTCAGCCAGGACCGTTCTCGCAAGCTCGTGCGGCATCGTCATCGACGAGAGCGAAATCAGCATATCAGCCTTCTTCCGCCACTCTTCCGGATGCCCGTCGTGCCCGCCAATTGCGAATACCAGATCATGGCCCAGCATTTCAGCCTTACTGAAAATCTGAGCAAAAGAATTAGAATCCAGCGCCACGCCCGCCGGATCCATCAAAATTTTCTTCGCCGTTGGGTGTTTCGCCCAAAGGTCAAACCTGTCCAAACGGATCTCCGTCATGGTGCAGGGCGCGTAGTGCGAAGTTCGTTTCACGTACTCGGTCGCCATTGCGTTCGCATGGGCGTCTTTCGGTTTACCGATAAAATAGACGAAGACCTTCAAAGCCTTCGTTTAGGAAACAGCTTCAGCGGGAGGGATCGAAACCTGCTTCGCTTCCTTCCACAAACGTGCCAGCGAGTAGAACTCGCGGGACGTCTCGGTGAAGCAGTGCAGCAGAATATCTGAGTAGTCGCTCAGAACCCACTCACCGTCATAACCTTCAATCGAAATCACCGGCTCGCCCCGTCGCTTCATCCGCGTCGCCGCTTCGTCGGTAATCGCCTGCAACTGCTTGGCGTTGCCACCCGTGCAAATTACAAAGTAATCGGCGAAAGTGGTCACTTCACGCAGGTCCAGCACGACGATGTCGGTGGCCTTCTTATCTTCAGCCGCACGAACTACCGCCAGCCAGCCAGGAATGTCTTCAGAGTCGTCCTCTTCTTCATCCTGATCAGCTGCTGCTTCTGCTTCTTCCAAATGTGTATCTTCGGGGGTGGAAACGTCTTCCAGCGGTGCTTCGTGGGCAGGGTCTGTAATAATATCTTGCTTCTGGCTCAGAACTTGCCTCCAGGTACCATCGTACTATAAAAGTAGCGTGTTCCGACGACTTGCCATTTCGACGGCCATTTCAGCCATCCTTCTTTGCGCTTCTGGTGACGACCCTGTTGTCACCAGCCCGCCGAGCCCTGCCCTCGAACTCCGCGCCGACCCGAGCGACCCCGGCGTCCTTCGCGCCCAGGACGATCTGGAAAAGATCCGCAAGCTGGTCGCCCATGGCGGCCTCCCCTATATGCGCCTCGAACGCGCGCGTGAAGAGCTGCAGGACGCCGAAGACCTGGCCATCCTCCGCGCCCACCTCTACGGGAAAGACCTTCTGCCCGAACAGGCCGAACAGCTTGTCTCCGTCTCCCAGCGTATGGTTGTGCGCCGCCAGAAATCCCTCACCCGCATGAGGCAGCTCGTGGAGTCCGGCGTCATCTCCCGTGCTGAAGCCGAAGCCTCCGGAGCTGACTTCGACCGAGCCCAGACCGAAATGCAACTGGCTGTCACCCGCTCCCAACTGGTCCAGCAAATGGCCGAATCTCTGCGCCTCGAAAGAAGCATCGCCGCCGTGGAAGTGCAGGTGGAGTCTCACCCGGAGTGGATCGGCAAGCTCTACACCCGGTTCGACGGCAGAAGCGGCTTCAATCCGTCCGAACTACAAAGCATCTCAGCGGCGTTCGTCGCCCGGTTCGCCCGCCCCCTGCCCATCAGCGCCGATGGCGCAACCGCAGTCCACAAGTCCCTGGGCTTTGACCACCGCGGCCGTGTCGACGTAGCCGTCAACCCCGACCTGGCTGAAGGCGCCTGGCTGATGAAGTTCCTCGAAAACCGTGGCATCCCCTATTTCGCCTTTCGGATGGCCATTCCGGGTATGGCGACCGGTGCTCACATCCACATCGGCCCCGGCAGCACCAAGTACATCGGGTCTGACTAGCCACCCGGCCACGGCTCTACGTGGACCAGCACATCCGCTACCCAAACCAGCTTTCTCCGAATCGCGTACCGGACTTCGTTCGCGATCTCATGTGACTCCCGGACCGTAATCTCCGGATCCACTTCCAGATGCAGGTCCACGTGATATTGCAACCCCGTCTTGCGCGCGTAGCACTTTTCAACGCCGCGGACGCCCTCAACCCCTATCGCCACCCTCCGAACGTCCAGCATGGCTAAATCGTCAGGCATCGTGTCCATCAGATGCATGGAAGCCTCACGAACAACCCTGACGGCCGTGAGCATCACAATCAGCCCCACCGCGAACGCTCCGTAGTGGTCAGCCTGCCCGAACGCGGCCGGCTTCCATAGTGCAAACGATAGAGCCCCGAGAGCAACGAGCCCCGACACCATATCGATGCCGTCATGCGCCGCATCCGCCTTCATGGAAAAACTGCCGCTGCCCTTACTGTGACGGTACTTCACCACCATCAGCACGAACTTAGCCCCAATCGAAATCAGCAACGGATAAACCGTCCAGGGCTCCGGCGCATGCTCCACATCCCCGAACTTCATCAGGGACGTCCACGCAATCAACGTGCCCGCACCAAACAGCGTCAGCCCCAGCACCAGCCCTGTCAGAATCTCAACCCGGCCATGCCCGTAAGGGTGGTTACTGTCCGCCGGCCTCGACGCCAGCACCAAACCCGTAAACACCAGGCCCGTAGAGAAGACATCCGCCGCCGATTCCAGACCATCGGCAAACACAGCGGCCGAATGCCCCTTCCAGCCAGCCACGATCTTCATCACGGCCAGCGACGCTGTCACCAACATCCCGACGATGGCAATACGCCGCGCTCCTGCCAGATTATGTTCGTGATGCAATTCCTGTTAGCTCCCCGGCGGCGGTTTATAAGGGGAATTCAGGTAGCGCTGCGATTCCTTCGCCGCTTCCGCCTCCGGCGCAAACTGGATCGCCTGCCGGTACGCGTCGATGGCCGCTCCGCGCTCCTTCCGCAAATCATGAACCTGCCCCTGCCGCATCAGCGCCAAAGCGCCCGTATTCAAATCCAGTTCTTTCATCTGTTCCGGCGACGATGTCACCTTCTTCAGATTCTCCAATGCATGGTCGAAATCGTCAAACCAAAACTGCAGATTGCCCGTCTCGTAGTAGATCTTGTCCCACGGGATCCGTCCATACCCCGGAGCATTCTTTTCTTTCTTCTGCCGGATAGCCTCCAGCACCGCCAGAGCCTTCGCCCGTTCCCCCAAGGCCCCGTACATCTGCGCCAGCTCAAATCGCATCAGATAATTCCGGGGAAACAACTCGATCAGCTCCAGCAACATCGGGATCGCCTTCCCCGTCTGGCCTTCGCGGCGGTAGAGAGCGCACAGCGTAATCTGCGCATCCCTCTTGTTATCATCCCCTTCCCGAGCGACACGCTCCAGCGTCCGCAGGCCCCGGTCTTTATCGCCGTGGAACCCTGCCACCGCCCCAACCAGCCTCATATGCCACGTCAGATTGCCGACAATGTAGTCGAACCCGCCTACCAGCAGTTGCGCATCAATATTCTTAGGATCCAGTTGCACCACCTGGGCGTCCAGCCGGTAGGCCCTGCCGGCATCGCCCAGAGACGCCATCCAGCTCTTGCGGACTAAAAAACCGTAGTTCGCCCGCAGCGCATAGGCCGTGGCCTGAATCTGCATCGCCTTCGTGTCGCGAGGGTTCTGGGAAATCGCCAACTGGGTGATCACAATCGATTTATCGATCTCGGCGAAGAACCGCTTTTCCACATCCGCCGGAGGCTCCATCTTCATGCGCCGGATGAAGGAATTATTCCCGCTCACCATCTGGCTCTCCAGTGCCCCGTTCCGCAGAAGCTCCCGAAAAAGCAGCGTATGCGCCACATGGTTATGGAATTCGGCATCGTTGGGCGAGGCCGCCAGAATCTTCTCGAACGCGGCCAGCGCCTCGTCGAAATCCATGTTATAGAAAAGGTCGAGCGCCTCGGCTTTCGGGTCGGCGGCACAGACGGCAGAAACTCCGGTAAGCACCAGCGCAACCATACGGAAAAGCTTCATTCGGAGTCCGTTTCTATTGTACGGTTGCCTGCAATACACTGTTGGAATCGGCTTTGATTGACAATGGCAATTGAAAATAAAATGAAACTGTCCGTTCTGTTCGCCCTCCCCGTTATGGCTCTCGCCCAAAACTACACCGCCCAAAAGACCACTGACCACGGCGTAGACATCGTCCGCCTCACTGATGCCGCCGCTGGCGTGGAAGTCAATATCGTACCCGGCATCGGCAACCGCGCCTATGAGATGAAGGTTCACGGCAAGAACATCCTCCACATGCCGGCCCCGGATCTTGGCGAGCTCAAGAAAAACCCCGGCCTCGGTGGCATTCCCTTCCTGGCGCCCTGGGCCAACCGCATGAGCGACGGCGGCTTCTGGGCCAACGGCAAAAAGTACAACTTCAACGCCACGCTCGGCACGGTTCGCCTGCCCCCCACCAACATCGCCATTCATGGCATGATGACCTCGTCCGATCTCTGGCAGGTGACCGAAGTCTCCGCCGACGCCAACTCTGCGCACGTGACGAGCCGTTTCGAGTTCTGGAAGTACCCCGACCTGATGGCCAACTGGCCCTTCGCCCATGAATATGAGATGACCTACCGTCTTGCAGGCGGCCAGCTCGAAGTCATCACTACGGTCATTAACAAGAGCGCCCAGCCCATGCCGCTTGCGCTGGGCTTCCACCCCTACTACGTTCTGCCCGACGTGCCGCGCGACGAAGCCACCGCCCACATCCCCGCCAGGACCGCCGTCATCACTGACGCCAACCGTGTCGCCACCGGCGAAATGAAGCCCAACGACCTTCCCGATCCTACCCCTCTCCGCGCTCCCCGCACCATTGACGATGGTTTTACTGATCTCGTTCGCGACGCCGCCGGCAAGGCAACCTTTTCCTTCGAGGGCCGCGGCAAGAAGATCGAGGTTGTCTACGGTCCCAAATGGATCGTCGCTGTCGTCTATTCCCCCGCGAACCAGCAGTACATCTGCTTTGAGCCGATGGCCGCCATCACCAATGGCCCGAACGTCAACCACGACGGCAAATACCCGGCCCTCCAGGTCCTCGCCCCTGGCGCTGCCTGGCGCGAGAGTTTTTGGGTAAAAGCGAGCGGTATCTAACGAGCCGGAACGCCCCGGCTTGGGCCGTTTCCGAAGCCCCAAATGTGATAAAATTCATCTAATTGTAGTCTAAATTCAGTTTTGAGGTAAATGAGTGAAGAAACTCCTATTATTAGCCGCGTTGCTGATCCCCGCCGTATGGGGACAAACTGCCGGCGAAATCACCGGTGAAGTAAAAGATCCCAGCGGCGCCAGCGCGCCCAACGCCACTATCACCGCGACCAACAAAGACACCAACGTCGCCCGCACCACCCAGACCAACAGTTCCGGCGTCTACAGTTTTCCGGCCTTGATCCCCGGAAGCTACGACGTTAAGGCAGTGGCCGCCGGTTTTGACACCATGGTCAAAACGAACGTGCTACTCTAGGTTCAGCAGACCGCCCGCGTTGATTTCACGCTGAACGTCGGCCAGGCCACGCAAACCGTCGAAGTCAGCGCCTCCGGTGAACTACTTGCCACCGAAAACGCCACTGTCGGCACCGTGATTGAGCAGAAGCGCATTGTGGACCTCCCGCTCAACGGGCGCAACTTCTTCAGCCTCGTCGCCCTCAGCCCTGGTGTGACTGTCGGGTTCCAGCCTGCCGCGCAGGCCACCAACCGTCAGGGTGGTACCCGTTCCACGCTGACAATGTCGCTGGCTGGCGCACGCGCAACCTGGAGCAACTACACCCTCGATGGCATCACCAACACGGACATCAATTTCAATCTCTACGTCCTGTTGCCTTCCGTGGATGCCATCCAGGAATTCAAGGTTCAGTCCGGTATTTATCCCGCAGAATTTGGCCGCGAAGCCGGGCAAATAAACGTATCCTCCAAACCCGGCACCAACGGCTACCACGGTACCGTTTTTGAGTTCCTTCGGAATGAAAAGTTCGACGCCGCCAACTATGATTTCAACGGCACGCATCCGCCCAAGTCACCGTTCCCCTCTGTGCCAACATGACTGAGACATCTTGACTAACCGCAATTAGAGAGCAGGGCGGGAAAGAGAAGACTCGGTATGTTCACGACAGCAACGACAAACGGTTCTGCCCCTGCGACGCCAATGGGGG
>CAIYVZ010000026.1 GCA_903929755.1 uncultured Acidobacteriia bacterium | reverse complement strand
GCAATAGGAAGCGTGATACCGGAAAAGCTAACCGTGGAGCCACTGACGCTGCCTTGTACAGTTTGGGTGGTAACGACCACAAGGGGAGTGGCGGCAGTAGCAGTCGTCATGATGAGCCGAGCTTCAGTTGCCGGCGAGGTCGTAACCTTGCTGGTAACGGGAAGCGCCGGGCTAATGAAGAGCTGCAGCGACGCGCTTCCACCTGCTGAAGTACCGCCAGTTGGAGCCGTGCAAACAAACGTGAGCGTGGGGAGCTGCTCTGCAGTGCCTTCCGCACGAATGATTGCGGGGGCAGCCGAGGGAGAGGCGCAAGTCGCCGGACCCTGACCGAACGCCATGCCCGCGAATACTGTCGCGACACCGGCGAGGCCAAATACTTTCTTTGAGATGCTAACCATTTTCTCTCCTTGAGAAATTTCTTGAAGTTGTGAATCGCCTGGAGTGCTTGACACCACCCGAGCCTCAACTACAACGAGTCACCGATACTACTTGATTTTTCTCCGTGTCGGGCGGAGGCATGGCTTGCCGGCATTCCTGAAGCGGTCTGCCTGAGCGGTACATCTTGTTGGGTGTGAGCGTTTTTTAACTTCTGCGCCCACTACCGAAAAGAAAAATCGTAAAACTAAACTTTTTGAGACCAAATACCTTGATGACGCTACGGCACAGGCGCTGTCAAGTGAAGGGATTTATAGCTCTCCCTCCAGCTTGGCCTGCAAGTAAGCAACCAGAAAGAGTTCCCGCAAGCGACGCAAGAGGAAGATGCATTTTTTTTGAACAATGAACGAGATTTCATCATTCGGGACCAGCATGGTTTGCCGGAACAATCGAGCATCTGCCAATCAAATAACTAAACTCCTGGTACTCAAAACTAAGATAGCACTGCTGTCTATTTCAGGATCCAAGGTGAATTCCAACGGCAAGGATACCCTCGCCGCAGGCAAGCGGAATACCTGGGATGGTTTCTGGCGCCGTTGAAATGGGCCAGGAACCCAAAAAATGCGGGGAGGCCAAGCCTCCCCGCATTTTGGTTGTTGTTAAGTTAACAGTTAGTTGCCGAGTGTTTCGCCAGTCGCCGTGGAGCGGGCGACCTGGTTGGTATCGGGAATGACACCCGCGAAATACCCCGCCGAGAGTCTCCCCCCCAAACCAAGCCCGTTTGTGAGGAAGGCGCCGCCCTGCGCGTACTGGAAGTTGCACTGCGCAATCATGTACCCCTGGAAGCCCGCGGCCACATTCGAGAGAAGCTGCACGTAAGAGGTGCCGCTGGCAACATCGGACGTGGTCACATTCGCAGGGCTCGGAGCGCCCGTGCCGTAGAAGTTCAGGGAGCACGTGCCGGCTTGAGCCGTCGCCCCATTCGAGCCGAACGGATCGGACGAGGTGTTCGAGATCAGCAGCGTAGTATCAAAACCAGCCTGGTTGGTCACGAACGGGAACAGCAAGCTCGTGGAGCAGACACTGAAGGTGCCCCCCCCCACCGTGTTGGTGCTGCTGCCCACGACAAAGTTCGGGATTGCGTCAGCACTAACCGAACCGAAGTTCGCCGAAACGCTAATGGGAGCAGAGGAACCCTCCACGCTGTTGGCGCTATATATAACAAACACCGGGATATCGAAACGATCCATACCATGGGCGTCCTCAGTCACGATTTCGAACTCGGCCGTCCCCGCACCACCGCTGATCGGCACCGCCGCCAGTCCCCGACCACCGGTTAGACCCGTCCCCGTGGTAACCGCGTCGTCGGTATTGGCTGTCAAAGAGTTGACCCTGAGTACCGCACCGCTCGTGCTGGTGGCGATGGAATCAACGGGAACCAGAAGCATCACACCAGTCGGAACATTGGTGAAGTTGAGAACGACCCGCGTACCACCAGTCACTGAATTGGAAGCAAGGGTCGTCGAAACGTGCGAAGCTTCCTGTGCGGCGACGTGAAAAGCAGCCGAAAAATTTTCGCCGACGCGAACCACGAACGCCAGGCTCTTCCCAGGGCCGCTGCCCGGCAAAGCGCGCGAATAATCAACAGCATCCGTCTGCGGATCGCCCACACTGCAGATGACGTAACTGTTCGCACCAGCGGTCGCGCCCACTACCTTCGGAAAATCGCCGGCAACCGCCGTGGTAAAGCTCTTAAACAAGGAGACAGGCCCAAGACCGTTCTGTACGAACGCGACAGCAGTGGGCGCCAGCGCGGCCGGAACCACAGAGCCGTGGCTATCGCTCAGCAACGCCCTCTCGCTCACAGTGCTACCAACACTCAAGAACGTGGCATCCACACGAACGTTATCCACCGTGATCGTGTAAGTGTTCCCTGCAGCTGCCAGCGCGGGAACCACGATACCGGTAAAGTTCAACGTGGAGCCGGATACAGTGGCGCTCAACTGAGTCCCACTGCTGTAGGTCCCGGCAGTCTGGGCCACCAATGCGGCCCCCGTGGTGTCATACACCGTCACAACTGCTTCACTCGCTCCCGAAGTACTGCTGAGCACTTTGCTGGTAACCGGCAAACTGGGTGTCAGGAAAACCTGCAGCGACACCGTACCTGCCGGCGAGGCACTGCCAGCCGGAGCGGTGCACGTGATCGTGAGGGGTGAAACCTGTTCCGTAGTCCCTTCCGCCCGAATGATTGTGGCGGCAGCACTCGCAGCGCACGTCGCCGGAGCAAATACCTGGCCGAACGACAGGCCAGCGAATAGGGTCGCGATGCCAGTCAGGCGGAAGACTTTCTTTGTTAAACGTATCATTTGTTTCGCGTATCTCGAACTGTGTGGCTATCCGGGTGTGCTTAGCCCCACTCGTACGCGTCGACGACACTACTTTCTTTTGTCCTGTGTCCGGGACCAGCATGGTTTGCCGGAACAATCAATCATCTGCCAACCAAATAACTAAACCCCTGGTACTCACAGTATGATAGCACTGCTGTCTATTTCAGGATTCCAGGTAAATTCCAACGGCACGGATACCCTCGCCGGAGGCAAGCGGAATACCGGGGATGGTTTCTTGCGTCTTTGCAATCGGCCAGAAACCATAAAAAAAGGGGGAGGCCGAAGCCTCCCCCTTTTTTTTGTTGTTGTTAACTGAACAGTTAGTTGCCGAGTGTTTCGCCAGTCGCCGTGGAGCGGGCGACCTGGTTGGTGTCGAGGATGACACCAGCGAGGTAACCCTGAGCAACAGCGTTGTTCGAAGCGCCGGCGTTCGTGATGAAGGCGAAGCCGTGAGCGTACTGAAAGTTGCACTGGGCAATGACGTAACCCTGGAAGCCAGCGGCCACACCAGAGAGAACCTGGGTGAACACGGTGCCGGTGGCAACGCTCGACGTCGTCACATTAGCCGGGCTCGGAGCGCCCGTACCGTAGAAGTTCAGGGCGCAGGTGCCGGCCTGAGCAACCGCGCCGCCCTTGAGGGTGGAAGCGAACGGATCAGTCGAAGTATTGGAGATCGCGATTCCAGTATCGAAACCGGCCTGGTTGGTCACGAACGGGAAGAGCAAGCTCGTGGTGCAGGAGTTGAACGTCGATGCCGTAACTACGTTGGTGCTGCCACCAACGATGAAGTTCGGCACAGTCGTTGCACCCGTGGGGGCAAAGCTCACGCTGACACCGATTCCAGCAGCGGAGGCAGTGGTACCATTCGCCGAGGTCACGATGTAGACGGGAACATTGAAGGTGTCAAGCGAATTCGCATCCGCAGTAATCACTTCGAAGGTTGCGGTATTCCCCGAGACGGCCACAAGGCTGTTCGCAGCTCCTCCGGCGGAGTTGGTAATGAAAGCGGAACCACTCGTTGCACCACCGGTAGCAGCGGCCGGGGCAGTGCCGATGGCCCAGGGGGCCAGCTGAATGGTGGAACCAGCCGACGCCTGCGACATGATTGCGGCGTTGGGCACATACAGGGTGACACCAGCCGGAACATTCGTGAAATTCAGGGTCAAGCGTGTGCCATTAACAAGTGCAGTCACCGGCGTGCTTTCCCCTGCAGGAGTTTTGAACGCAGAGGTGAAGTTTTCACCGATCTGCGCAACAAAGGCCAAGCCTGCGGCGGAACTATGGGCCACGAGAGTAGTGCTTGCGGTGAGAGCAGTTGCGGCGGAGGGTTTCACTGTGGCACAAATCACAAAGTTATTAGCAGTGTTCTTCGTACCAGAAGCGGTACCTGTGGGGAAATTATTTGTGGTACCAGCCGCGGTGGCGACTGCAGTGCTACCTGTGGTGTTGAAGGTAGGATAGATCAGCGTGGACGCCAAACCATTCTGGGCGAATGCCACCGCAGTGGACCCAAGCGCGGTCGTGGTAATTGCACCGACGCTGCCCGTAACGTAAGGAGTAATCGACACTGTCGGGGGGATTCCGGTACCGACGGCCAAGCTGGTGGCATTCACGCGGATACCATCAATCGTGAAAGTGAATGTCCCGCCAGTAACAGCAGCAATAGGAAGCGTGATACCGGAAAAGCTAACCGTGGAGCCACTGACGCTGCCTTGTACAGTTTGGGTGGTAACGACCACAAGGGGAGTGGCGGCAGTAGCAGTCGTCATGATGAGCCGAGCTTCAGTTGCCGGCGAGGTC
>CAIYVZ010000025.1 GCA_903929755.1 uncultured Acidobacteriia bacterium | reverse complement strand
CCAGACGCTTGTGTCGCCGCTGCCAGGGTAAATAGTGACAGCGGTCGATCCAAACCAGAACTTAGGAGTTCCGCCGCCAGCCGATTGCTGGAATGCAAACTCTGCGTGAATGCACCCGGCCGCGCCCATCGTGCCCGCCGCGACGGTGTACGTGAAAAGGGTTTGATCGGTCCCGTTCGCCAACACGCTGGCGAGTTGGCTCTGGTGATTTCTTACGGCGTTGCACACCCCGGCGACATGGTTACCGTTCGCGTCGATAACAACGCAGGCTCCTGGCGTCTGCGCGCCCGTGCTGGTGACGGAAGTATTCCCGTTGCCCGACACCCCGACGATCTGGCCACCGGTCGGCGGTCGCTGAGCCAGGGCCAGCGGCAGCAGGAAGGCGAAGCCGATTAGAAGTCTCTTCATTTTTGTCCTTTCGATTTCATTGATCTCCGTAAATCGGTTTCCAGTTATCGCCCAGCTTCCGCGGGCTCGTATTCCCGGAGTGATTTGTCGCGTACATCAGATCACCCGCGTCTGCCGTTACAAGCTCGCCTGCGGAGTGGGCGGTGGCGACGAATTGGTTGTCCTCGCCCACCTGGACAACCGCGAAACGATGAGCGTTCCACCAGTCCCGCCGGTAGCACAGTGACGTGCCGAGCGCATAATTGTGGGTACCTTCGTACTTCCACCAGCGGACCCCATCGGTGAACCGCATCGAATGGAAGCCAGTGACGGCCCTCCCGCTTCCGACGAGGCGTTTGACCTGGTCGGCGAGTCGCCCTGGAGCCGAGTAATCATCGTCGTCCCAGTGGGCGATGATCCCGCAGGTGGCGCGCTCGCATCCGTAGTTTCGCTTGGCTCCAATCTCAGGTCTGCCGTCCAGATGGATCAGCCTGATTCGCGGATCGTCCGCCGGAACCAGGTGGCTTACGTCCTGTCCGTCCGCGAGAATCATCAGTTCGCGGCGTCTGAACGTCTGCCGCTGAAAGCCCTCGATTGCCTTCGGGAGCCATTCCGGCCGGTTCCGCGTCAGGCAAAGACACGTCACGAAAGACATCCCGCGGAGCCGCCTCCGGGGCCTCGGGGACGATCACTTTCGTCTCGTAGACCATGGCCGGCGGGTCTGGCCTCTTTACAAGTCCGGCGCGAAGCAACTGGCGCGCGACATCCTCATCGGCGTCAAACTCCTCGCCTGTGGTTACGACGCCGTAATGGCCGGCCAGTTGCCGGTTCGCTATCACTCGCATGTTGGGCTTCCTTGGAATAGCCCCGCCGCCAGACCTTCAGACCGCTGGCGGCGGGGTAACTCGGACCTACGCAGGGCTGGTCGTGAACGAACCGCTGATGTAGCTGTTCGGCCGTTTGACGACCAACACGACGCGTTTCTCTCCCCGGACCGCAACGAGGTTCTTGGTGAAGAAGTCCTGATGCTCGGTCGAGAACTCGATCTGCATCTCCATGCGGTCGCGAATCTCCGACGCCACGGGGTTTCCGGAGCCGATAAGGAACGTGCCGTTCGCAATGCTCGTCGTGTAGACCACATCGAGACCGAACAACGACGGACGCGCATTGGTCTGGGGATCACCCAGGATGTAACGCCCGAAGCCGTCCTTCGTCAAACGCATCTCCCACCAGTCGTTCGGGTGCAGGACGATGAACGTCGGGTCGAGTTCCTTCGCGCCAGTGATCTGCTGGACGGCGCGGCCAACGATGTCGATCTTGTTCCAGCCCTTGCTCGACGACAGCAGCCCGGTGTTGAACGCCGCCGCCTGGGTGATCAGGCCGTGCAGATTTTCGCCGGTGTTATCGCCCGAGAGAAGCTGAATCTCCTCGGCCAGGTTCACATAGTAAGGCAGCGTGGAGTTGATGAAACCCATCAGCTCGGTGAAGTCGTCGAGGATCTGTTTCGACGCCGGAATCCAGGTCGCGATGGTGCGAACCTTTTCGGAGACCGACGTGAACGTTACGGCATTCTCCGCCTTGGCGCTGGCTTCGACCTGCGGCGAGGCGATGGCCATGGGCGCATTCACCTTGACAAAGTCGACGACCTGCATCGTGGTGGGACGCGCATACAGGAGATCGCGAACCGTCAGCACCTGACGGGCTTCAGCCGTGATCCCGGCGATACGGTCGATCTGCAGGACACCGGTCGTGGCAACGCCGACGGCGCTCGACGTGATGGTGGTCTTGCGCCCCATCAGTTCGCGAACGTGTTTGCCTTCGAGCGTGACCACGGCGCGGCCGCCGCGATCCTTCATCAGGCGGTTCACGCTGTCATTGGCCTGCAGAACTTCGAGCACGCCGGGCTGAGGAACTTCCGCAGCTTTGCGCTCCGCAAGTTTGACATCGATGGCATCCGCCTGCGCCTGCAGGGCAGTGATTTTGGATTGAGTCTTTTCGAGCACGGTGCCAAGAGCCTTTTGTTCTTTGGCAGCATTGTCGAAGTGGCCGGCGAGCTGGTCTTTCAGCTCTGCGAGTTGCTGTTCGAGCGGTTTCATGTCTGGTCCTTCGGTTTCGGATTTCCCCTTACGCGGGGATCATCGCCTTGATTGAGTCAAGGAGGCTACTTGCTGCCGAGTGGTCTGGCGCCGGCTCGGGCTTGGTGCCTGCTGCGGCTTTCGACTCGGAAGTGGCGTCGTCTTCGTCGACGTCGTCGGCTTCCCCGTCCAAAAGTGCAATCAGGAGATCGGAGGCGCTCTTTACGTGCTCGTGCGCCTGGGTAATCTGTGACTTCGTGGCCGTGCTGATCCGTCGGCCCTCCTTCAACTGGAGAGCTTTCGCTTCGAGCCGTTTTCTGCTCGCGGTCTCCATATCGCCGTACTCTTCGGTGAGCCAGTCGAGATAGGCGGGCAGGTAATCCATCCATGCGGCGGTGAATTGTTCCAGCGTGGCCGCGGCGGCGGACAGTTTCTCTTCGCGGGAAAGTCCGCTCCACGGAATCGAACAGAGCGCGTTCCTGAGCGCGCACCACATCTGGTAACCGGCGTCCTGAAGCTGAAGCTCCGCAAGCTCGGTGGTGAAATCTTCTTTCCGCTCGGCGCGATGCTTGACGCTGGTGATCTGCGCCGCCTCATTCATCGGGAACGTCACGATGCTGCCCTCATAGAGCCGCAGCTCCTTCAGCCGGCGGATACCGCCATCCAGAACTTCCTTGACGGTGTCAAAGCCAATCGACAGGCCCCGAACGATGCGCGCCTTAATAAGGAGGTACGCCTTCTTCGCTTCGGGTAGCTCCATCAGAAGCTGCCCCTTCACATACAGAGCGTCAGCGCCGTCTTCGAGCGTCAGGGTCCCGATCGGCACGTCGGGCTTGTGCTGCCACAGCATGGGCACTTCGTTGCCGTGGTCTTTGATGGTCTTCGTGAAGGCACCGGGCTCGACCAGGTCCTTGCCGAGGTCGACGACGTTGTAAACGCTCAGCAGCCCGGTGAACGAGCCATCCGCCGCGATCTCCTTGATCTCCATGCGGAGATTACCCTTTTGCTTGATTGCCATGAGAGGTGCTCCTTGGTCAGTTCGTTTTCGGTTTGCCGAGCCGCACGAGGCCAGCAGCCTGGGTGGTGCCGGGAACCTGATTGGCTGGCAGCGGCTGCATGTTGAGCTGGATGTGATAGTCCGCGCCGATGCCGTCAGGCAGCATGTTCCAGTCTTCGAGGTCGCGGATCTCGTCGACGCTGGCGACGCCGTTCTGCAGCATCGTGGCGTACCCCGTCATGCGGCTCTGGAAGTCGCCGCGAAGCAGGGCGTTCAGGTTGTGTTTGAAGAAATAGCCCTGTGCTTTTTCCGCCGGAGTCAGGACACAGCGCCAGAGTTCCTGCTCCCAGCGCGTGATCCAGGCGCTGAGCGTCATCTTCACGAATTCGAGAGCAAGCTGCTCGATATTCGAGAACGTCGCGCGGGAAAGATCGCCGACCAGATGCGGCGAGACCAGAAACCAGCGGCAGATCTCGTGAATGTCGAACAGACGCGTTTCGAGCATCTGCGAATCCTGCATGCTCAGCCCAATCTGCTTATAGGTCAGGCCGTTTTCGAGGATCGGCGCTTTGTGCGCCTGCTGATAGGTTTTCTCCCAATCGTCTCGGAACTTGTCGAAGTCGGCGTCGTTCTTGAACTTCTGCGCGTGTTCGAGCAGGTAAGGGACGCGCCCGCCGTTGGCGAAGAAGCGCCCCACGTTCCGCTCGGCCGCAATGGCGGTACCGATTGATTGCCGGGCCATGGTGATGACGGAAAAGCCCGAGATCCCCGTGTGTCCGATTCCCCGGATGTGCAGCAGATCGTGCGGCTTGTTGCGCTCGACCGTGTAGGTCTTCTCCGGGCTGTTGCCATCCTTCACGAGGTAGACCAGGCGATGCTGACCACCGCGTTCGCGGTCCGGACGCACCTGCGATGGCAGCAGCGGGTGCAACTCGATGGCTTCCCCGGTACCACTGCGGCGGAAGATCTGCGCGTAGGCATTTCCCTGCAGGAGGCAATGGCTGGTTAACGTCTCGCGAAACGTCATCGCGGTCATCTCGTCGCTCGGCGCGTTGCGCATTGCGCTGAACATCGGATGGTCAAGCGCGGGCATTTTGACCCCGTCCCGCTGCTGCAACATCACCAGAGGGATGAAGCCGGTCGATTCACTGATGAGGCGCGTGCAGGCCCAGACCACAGAATGATTCAGCGCGGTCTCAAGGCTGACGACCTCGCCCGACCAGGCGGGCATGCCGCCGGACAGGATCGAATAGAGCCCGGGATAACCGTTGCGGGCATACCAGCCTAAGTTGACCGCATCGAAGCTGAAGCCGCCCGCCTTCAGATCGAGCGAGACCGGCTTCGACCCGAAGCCTTCCAGCATGCCTTTGAGGCGCGAAGTGATCTCGGGAAACATCTACCCGACGCTCCGGAGCCCGGTGTACTCCACCGTTTTGCTCTCCATCACCAGAGCCCGATGCAGAGCATTCACCGCCGCCGAGATTCCATCAATGCGCGCGGAATTCTTTTCCCGGTCGGGCTTGGAGAACATCAGGTTGTCGTTCGCCCACTTGGCGTTCAGGCAGCTTGCGTTCCAGCGCAACACCGGATGGCCGCCATGGTACAGGCGGGCCGAGGCGACCAGTTCCAGCAGCTTCTTCGATGGTTCGGAAAGAGTCTGGAATCCTTGGCGGACTTCGATGCATGGGAAGCCAGCTTCGATCATCGGCACGGACATCTCACGCGAGTTCCACGGGTCGAAGCAGATCTCCTGAACGTCGAACATGCCGACGCCCCACTCGAGGCGGGCTCGGACATCGCGGTAGTCGATGACGCTGCCTGGAGAAAGCTCGATAAAGCCCTCATCCGCCCATTGCTGATAGGGCATGCCGTCGCGAAGCTGCCGCTGCTTCACCTTCGCCGCCGGCGTCCAGAAGAACGGCAGGATGTCGTAGCCACCGTCATTGCACGGAAATACGAAAGCGATAGCGGACAGATCCGTGCTCATAGAGAGATCGACACCAACCCAGCACCGGCGCTCGATGAAGCGCCGAAGCAGTTCGTGCGGCAGCGGGCGAATCGCGTCCTCCGGCGCCTTCGGCAACAGGCCGGCCGCCTGCCATTCGCTGCGGGAGATGTCCCACTGGGCCAGATCGATGGCGCGGGATTCCTTCTGGTCCCACATGTTCAGGAAGTAGCGTTTGAACGAAGTGAGGTCACCCTCCGCGGCGTGTGAGACATACTGTTCGCGGATCTTCGCGATGTCCAGGAATCCGCCGTTCTGCTTCAGGCTGGGATTTGCCTTGATCCATGTCTCCGGGGCTGCCGGGTCGTCTTCACGCGCCGCGCCATAGATCCTGCCGTAGAACTTCGGGTCGGAGACTATGCCCTCCGATACCTTCCGCGTCTTTTCGTGGAGCCGCCATGCCAACGGCGATTCGTTCTGCACGCCAGCCGTCGTGATTGCAATGGTCAACGTCTGCTGCCGGGTGATGCCGCCGTTCGACAGGACATCCCAGTTTTCGATCTGTTTTCGGGTCTTCCACCGATGGAGCTCGTCGGCGATTACGCATGCTGGATTGACGCCGTCGCCCACGTCGCCGTCGGCCGCAATGGCGGCATAGAAGGAATCCGGGTCCGAACGCTTCACGATGCGGTTCGTGCCACGCAGGACCCGGAGCCGTTTTTTCAACAGCGGCGATTGCTCGACCATCTTGCAGGCGGCGCGGTAAACGTTCATCGCCTGGCGAGTGGCTGAGGCGGCGCCATAGACCTGGCACCCCTGCGTGTTGCTCATCAGGAGCACGAGCAGCACGATGCCGGCGGCGAACTCGGTCTTGCCGGACTTTTTGGGGGTTTCGATGTAGACCATTTCGATGATTCGGTTTCCGGCTTCGTCCAACTGGCCGAAGATCTGGCAGAGCGCCTCCTCCTGCCATGGGCACAGAAGGAACGGCTGCCCATGCCACTCGTCCGCGGAATGCTTCAGGACGAGTTCAAAAAAGTTGCACGCTGCGTGCGCGTGCTGCTCTGAAAACGGCACATTGATTCAGGTTTGTGGCGAGAGTTCGCTGAATTGACTTGCTTGTGTTCGCGGCCCGAGTGATCAATGTGATCGCGGGGCGAGACGCCCACCAAGGAGCAGCGAACATGAAGACCTTTACGATCGAAAACGAAACCAACAACATCACCATTCACGCGACAAAGCAGGACGCCGAGATGGTCCCCGATTCGGAGCGCTTCGCGAACGAAGCCGCTCTGGCCAAACTGGCGGCCGACTGGCCGACAGCCCGCCTGGTCGAGATCTGGAACAGCCTGCCCGGCGAGACTCCGGTGAAGAAGTTCAAAGACCGGGCGACCGCTGTATCGCGGATCTGGAAGGCGGTTCAACGCCTCGGCCAGACCTCGGAAGAGGCCGTAACCGCGCCGGTTGCAACACAAACGCCCGACGTCGCGCCGGAAGAAGCCCCCGCGAAGACCAAGCCCACGCGGGAGAAGAAAGCCGACGGGGACGCCACTGCAGCGGCGGGCCCGCGCGAGGGCAGCAAAACCAGCCGCGTCATCGAACTGCTCAAGCGCGAAGGCGGCGTAACCCTGAAGGAACTCATGATCGAGATGGGCTGGCAGTCGCACACCACCCGGGCACTGATGAGCGCGGGCGGCTCGCTGGCCAAGAAGCACGGCCTGACGGTCCTCTCCACCAAGGGCGAAAGCGGTGACCGGATCTACACGCTCAAGGCATAGAAGCCTCGCATCCCTCCAACCACAAAGCCGCCGGTTCTGCCCGGCGGCTTTTAATCTTTAATTCCGGAACAAAACCTCTAGGCGGCATGTGATAAACTTTCTCGAACGGTTCGGAATAGTACCTAAAAAGAGAGGAACACATATGCGTCTTTCGCGAAACAGCGGCATCGGGGCCAGCTTGGTCCTGACCCTATCCCTCATCACAACAGCGTGCAACCCGCTCGGTAATCTCGAGCTTGTTATCACGGCAGCCCAGGTAGCGATTCCCGCCATCTCTGCGGCAGGGGCCATACCTCCAAACACGAGCGCTGAGATCGTCAAATACCTCGGTGCCGTAAACACTGCGGTAGGCCAGACAACAACGGAACTAGCCTCCACTGATTCCTCCGCGCAAAAGGCGACGAAGATTACGGGGTTCTTTGCTGCGGCTGCTATTCCCGTGTTGCCGACAGGAACCGATCAAAGAATCGTTAGCGTGATTCAGTCTGTTGATGCTGCGATCGGCGTGTTCCTAACCAGCATTGGCTCGGCAAAGAGAGCGCCAGGACTCCCTGCCGCTTCGGTTGCAACCGTTAAAGCTCCGAAGGGGCTTGCGAAAGCCAATATTACGAGTTCCGATGTTCAGAGCCAACTGAAGGAACTGAAACAGCGAAACGACGCAAACATTCAGTCATTGGAAATGCTGCAAAAGGTTCTCGCTAAATAATCTCGGACCGCAGTTGCATGAATAAACGGTGCGAAGGATGGTCTTTAGAATGCGGAAATCTAAGCTTATATTCTCCACTCTGATTATCGGCTTCAGTCCAATGGCCTTCTGCCAGACACAGCCATCTGGAGCCCTTTTTCAGGCCTACGCACAAAGGGAGGCAGCGGCCACGACAGAGGTCAAGGCAAGGTTGGCTGCCCTGCGCCAGACCTTGCAGGCGCGGCGTCTAAATTTTCAAGTCACATACACCAAGGCTATGGAAGTCAGCCTTGAGAAGCTTGCCGGCACGCGGATTCCGTCCGACATCGCTGCGATAATCCCTAGGCAAAATGCTCAAGCGCGACGACTTCTGCTAGCGCTACCTCCTCGGACTAGCCCGAATGCGTGCTTGGCTACGGCATCGAAGTTTAGTTGGCGCGACAGCGGGAAGGTCACCGATGTCCAAGATCAGAAAACATGCGGTTCTTGTTGGGCCTTCACGGCCATCGCTGCCTACGAGAGCAGTTACCTCATACGAAATGGCGGGAGAGCAACTGCGTCCGAACAAGAAGCCCTGAATTGTGGAGACCTAACTGACAACCCGATTGGATCCTGTTCCGGCGGGTGGTACGGTCCGGTGTTTTCGTGGATGAAGGATACCGGTAACACCCAGAGACTTTTAGTACCGTATCTTGCAACCCAGGGCTCCTGCGATCGTCGAAAGACCGTTTTCTACAAGACGTCAACATGGGGCTTCGTCCAAGATAACGTGACTATTCCATCGCCAGATCAGATGAAGCAAGCCCTATGCAGTCACGGCCCGCTTGCCGTGACTGTGCGCGCGACGGATCTCTTTCAAGCGTATAAATCAGGCGTGTTCGACGAGAACGATGCTGGTGAAATCAACCACGCCGTGACAATCGTTGGATGGGACGATTCGACACAAGCTTGGCTCATAAAGAATTCTTGGTCCAATCAATGGGGGATTGACGGCTACATGTGGATCAAATATGGCAGCAACAAGGTCGGGTTCGCCGCCGCGTGGGTCGAAGCGGCCGCACCTATCGTGGAAGAGAAGCCCTTCTTCTGTCGTGTGTTTGGATTGGGCTGCTAAGCGATTGATTCATTTGATCTTCACCTTGACATGAAAGCTGTTGGCAGGTGCACTCTTGGCGTCCCATGGACGACGGCATTCAAGATTCACGTCGGTGTCGCCGGGACGTGTAAAGGTTAGTCGAAAGGATTGAATCTCCACCCCACCCGGGCGAGAATCCGATTTGGGTGTCGTCGCCTGAGGGGGACAGCTTCCAGGTCCGGCCAGAGGTGGCGACGCTGAAAGTCCCGAGCTTTCCTCGGCAGGCTCCTCCCGAGTTAAGAAACTCAGCCTCTCTGTGGTCGCCACCTTCCACGAATATCCCGTCCCCTTAAAGACGGGCAGTTCGATGACGATCTCTTGCCCTAGCTTTACGTTGAGAGTTTTGCGGTTGTCGACAGACGACAATTTAAGCACGTGGCCCTCCTTGGAACGCAGTTGCTGTGCGTCACCCAACAGGCCGCACCCACAAATCGAGCACGCGGCAAGGAGAGCGACTGTCCTCATAAAGCGGTTCACACCCATCTCTATACTACCGCCGTTCGTCGCCCAATTTCGGCTGCTTTCCGGTGATCGGTTTTACAAATGTGCCTGCCCTCGTCGCCAGCGTGCTGCGAGAACCGCTCCTGCCACCCCCGGGGGCTATTATCCAAGGCTTGTAAAGCTCTCCGGCAATGTAAAAGTCGCCAGGCGTACTGAGCTTCAAGGTCGTTGTACCCTGCCAGGCAGTGGTCAACGTGACACCGTCTTTGCCGATGGGGATTGCCAGGCCATCCGCCAGCGTTGCCTTAACATCAACGCCAGCGCTGCCATGAAACGTCAATTCAGCGGAGAGGCCCTTCACGTGAATGCCTCGCTCAACTATGAAAGTATCCTTCCGAACCTTGAAGTCGTTTTTGAAGCTCGAAGTTCCGGAGTGATTGAGCCCTAATTCAAATTGATCTTCATCCAGGGTGTCTTGGGACCAGTTCGTAACACTGACCTTGATATCGCTCGCCTTTGAGAACGCGGTCGACAGGCCGACGGAGATTGGCGTTGTCAAAGCCTGAATCGGTACGCCGACTTTGATATTCCATTCACTCGTTGCCTCTCCCTCACACTTGGCGTCGGTTCCGGGCAGTACAATCTTGGCGCGGTCGGCGGCGTCAGGAATGCCGTTAGCTAACGTGTCACGTATCAAGAGGCCTCCATCCGGGGTCTTCCTGAAAATCGCTCCCACACCAATCGTATTGGATGGGCCAAAATAGACGAGCGCGTTTTGGTTGATCGTGTCATTTGTCGCGCATTTCCGAAGAACTTTTACCCAGGCGGTCCGCATGTCATCGCAACCGGTCAACGACAGGACCAAGAACATAAGCACGAGTAGTCTAGCCTTCACCTTGCAAACTCCTTATTGACAGCGGGTCGTGGACTTCACCGGATTATACTTCACTGGCCAGCCGCTCCGCCGAGACATCCTCGAAAGAGCGGCCTTCCTCGTTATAAGCCTTCTCCCCACTCCACTCCTGCCACCTGCGTAGAATCACATCGCAATATTTCGGGTCGATCTCCAGCAGCCTTGCCTCGCGGCCATGTTTCGCGCACGCAATCAAAGTCGAGCCGGATCCGCCGAAGGTGTCCAGGACCACATCGCCGTTCCTGCTGCTGTTCAGAATCGGATACGAGACCAGGTCGACGGGCTTCATCGTCGGATGCTCGGGCGAGCGCGCTGGCTTATCGAAGTTCCAGACTGTTGTTTGCTTCCGGTCCGTGAACCAGCGGTGGGCGGCACCGGGCTTCCAGCCGTAGAGAATCGGCTCGTGTTGCCATTGGTAATCCTGCCGACCCAGCACCAGCGTCTGCTTGACCCACACGCAGCACTGCGCCAGCTTCCAGCCCGCTTCGACCAAAGCTCGGCGGAAGTTCACGCCCTCGGTGTCGGAGTGGAACACGTAGATGCCCGCCCCCTCCTTCGTGACTGCGGCCAGATTCTGGTAGGCCTTGAGCAGGAACTGATAGAACGCCCCGTCAGCCATGTGATCGTTCTGGATCTTCAGCTTCTCCTTGGTCCCGCCTTCGTAGTTGACGTTGTAAGGCGCGTCAATTACAACGAGGTCAGTCCGGGCTCCGGCCAGCACGCGATTCACATCGCCGAGTTGCATGGCATCACCGCAAAGCAACCGATGCCGACCCAACTGCCACAGTTCCCCGGGTTGCGTCACAGCGGCCTCACGCAGGGCCGGTGCCTCGTCGTCGGGGGCCAGTCCCTCCTGCCCGGGTGACGCCGCCCCAGCGAGGAAGTCCGCGATCTCGTTCTGGTCGAAGCCTGTCAGTTCGAGATTTCCGTAACCGAGACTCTGCAGGTCCGCCAACTCGGGCCCGAGCAGTTCAAAATCCCACGATGTCTCGTCATGACTCCGGTTGTCCATCAGGCGGTATGCCTTCACCTGGGCGGGCGACAGGTTATCCGCCACGTGAACCGGGACCTCTTTCAGGCCGAGCTTTCGCGCGGCCAGCAGACGGGTGTGGCCAGCGATGATAACTCGCTTCCCATCGACAACGATGGGTTGCCGCCAGCCGAACTCCTGAATGGACGCCGCGACCTTCGCGACCGCGGCATCACTGATGGTTCTGGCATTCCGGGCGTACGGAATCACCTGATCGACAGTCCAGAGTTCAATCTTCATCGAGCCAGCACCTTGTCTCGGATCGTTTCGGCGATTGCTTTCATCATCAGCGGAGGAACCGAGTTCCCGAGCCGTTCCCATTGCTGCGCATATGTCCCGGTCAGGATGAAGTCATCCGGGAAGGCGCAGATCCGTTTCAACTCCGCGATGGTGAACTTCCGGCGTTGCGCCCCATCGACCACGTGGAAATGGTTGCTGCTCCCACCGCCATCGCGGCTGATGCTTCCCACTGTCACCGTTGGCGCAGGTCGGTCGGTGATGTCGCCGGCGCTCCAACCTGGAGTTCCGGTGTCATGAACCGCGCGACCGGTCAGTCCCGTAATGAAGGAGGCATCGCCCGGCAGCGAATCTGCAGACTGGACTCGGTGTCCTGTATACGCAGCCCCGCCGGAGGCCGTAACCGAAGGCGCCGGGCTGTGCAGATTCAAGTCATTCTCTTTCGTGAAACCGTGCGCCGAAGTGCTGCACGCAGTGAGGTGCGGGAGCGCATCGCGGACTGAGTGACGGTACCGAAGCGGCTCTGGGTGAACCGGATCCAGCCCAAGATCCTCGCGTACGCCGACGAAGATGATTCGCTGACGCATCTGCGGAACGCCCAGCCACTGGGCATCGAGCAGTCGGGCCTGCACTCGGTAGCCGGATTCCTTCAGTGATCTGAGTACATCGAGAAACCAACCCTTCGCCGTGCCTTTGACCAGCCCGCTGACGTTCTCGGCGACAAAGGTCTTCGGCCGGAGCCCACGCAGCAGGCGAATGTACTCATCGAACAGCGTTTCGTTCAACTGCTGCGCGCCGTGTTCATACGTCTTCTTCTTGCCCCAGCCCTTCTCTCGGGTGCCAGCCGTAGAGAAGGCCTGGCACGGCGGGGAGCCGTCGAAAAGATCCAGTTCGCCCAGCTGCAGTCCAGTCGCCGCGAGAATTTCCTCCGCCGTGACAGTCTTGATGTCGCGACCGTCCAGGATGGAGCCCGGGCTCATATTCGCCCGATATGACTCCTGCGCAGCTGGCACAAACTCATTCGCCCAAACTACCCTGAAGCCGGCCATGCGATAGCCAAGACAGGAGCCGCCGCATCCCGAAAACGTCGAAGCCACGGTAAAGCCGTTCCACGGGATCGCCGCGACCTCGACCATTGAGGGCACCCGGTAGGGTGGCTTGCTCGTCTTGTCCCCGGACGAGACCATCTCGCGCTGGTCGTCAAACTGAACGGACAGGTCTGCGGGACGGCTCTTGATCGACGGGCAGGCGCGATTCAGCACGTTGCCCTGATTACGGTGCTTGCCGTTCGTGTGGTGCATGACCCGGACGCCCATCGTTACTCTGCCTGCGCCGAGCCTTTGCCACTCCAGCGGTACCCGCAATTGAGGCACTCGTGCTCGGTGGCGATGGTTTCGTCATATGCGGGGAATTCTTCAGGAGCCTCCGCAGCGGCTGCTCCTTTAATAAGGAACGCATCGATCTCGTCTGAACTAAAGCCGGTCAGTTCGAGGTCGGCGTCCGAGGCCCGAAGGTCAGCGAGGGAATCGGCCAGGAGGGTTCCCTCCCACGACGTTTCCTCGTGACTCCGGTTGTCCATCAGCCGGTAAGCCTTCACCTGTCCCGGCGTCAGATTATCCGCGACATGGACAGGTACTTCGGTGAGCCCTAACTTGCGGGCAGCCAGCAGTCGGGCATGCCCGACGATGATCACGCGATCCGCATCGACAACGATGGGTTGCCGCCAGCCGAACTCCTGAATCGATGCCGCCACTTTATCCACCGCCGCCGGGGTGATGGTTCGCGCGTTCCGTACATAAGGGATGAGCGCATCAACAGGCCACCGCTCAATATTCATTGGGTGCGCCTTCATTGCGGCGCCTCCGTCCCTTTCAGAAACCCGCACTTTGGGCACCGTTGCGGCGCTGGAGCGGTCTGTTCGGAGCTGCCGGACGACGCTGGCGGCTCTCCGTCAGCATCCAGCAACCCGGCAATCTCGGTCGTGTCGAAACCAGTCAGCGCGGCGTCCACGTTCAACGTCTTGATTTCGGCTAACTCCCGCCCGAGCAACTCCAGATCCCAGCCAGTCTCCTCGTGGCTGCGATTGTCCATCAGCCGGTACGTTTTGATCTGGTTGGGCGTCAGGTTGTCGGCGATGTGCACCGGCACTTCGGACAGCTTCAGCTTGCGGGCCGCCATGAGCCGTACGTGGCCCACCACGACCACGCCCGCGACATCAACCACGATGGGCTGTCGCCAGCCGAATTCCTGAATCGAAGCCGCGACTTTGTCCACCGCGGCGTCGCCGATTTTCCGGGCGTTCCGCGGATAGGGCTTCGGCCTGTCAATCGGCCAGAGTTCGATTGCGATCACTGGACGAATCCTTTCGCCGCTTTCGGCGCACGCGGCTGCATCAGAATCTTCATCAGGTCGTCTTCGGCGGGGTCGGTCCGCTCAATCGAGAGGCGTGTCCGACTGACCGGGCTGAGCCCGAACTCGCTGCAGAAGGAACGTAGCAGCGACCAGGCATCATTGCCCATCGCAACTGCCGGATGCGGACGCACGTCGACAACCACCAACTGGCCCGTCTTCGGATCGGT
>CAIYVZ010000024.1 GCA_903929755.1 uncultured Acidobacteriia bacterium | reverse complement strand
GTGGGCGAGGCCCATGGTATTGAATTCGATGCCTTTGGCGCGGTTCATGCGCCAGTGGTCCTGCGCGATGGAGACGGCGAGTTGCTCTTCGCAGGGGCCGACTGGTTTCAGGTCAGAGAATAGGCGGGTTTCGAAGGTGAGGTAAGCCTGGCGGTCGTCATCGTCCATGACGTAGAACTGGCCCGTTAGCCCGTGGCGACGCGCGTTGTAGCGGGCTTTGGCTTTCCCCTCTTCGGTGCGGGGGCCTGTGGATTGCATCGAGTTCGCGATGTTGGCGAGGAGCTGCGAGTGAGAGATAGCGGACTTGTCCATATTGGTTCCTTTCGGTGGTGGTTCCTTTTCGCCTTAGAGTTAGCAGGTGGCGAGTGGAAGAAGCCCGCGGGGTCTTCGGAAAGTATTGATAAGATACGGAAGATAATTCTGGGCTGGACGTGACTCGGCGCGGGACGTGGGTGCGAAACTGGCTGGCGAGGAAACTTTTATGAGACGTCTGATTTTGTTGGCGGTTTTGTTTTGCGCTGGGGCCTGGGGGCGAGACTGGAAGAAGTTTCCGGCGGTGGCGCAGGCGGACGGCGCGTCAGAGATTTTCGCTGTGGGCGATGCGCATGGCGATGTGGAGAGGCTGATGCGTGCGCTGCAGGCGGCGGGCGTTATCGATACGCAGAGCGCATGGGCGGCGGGGCAGGCTGTGCTGGTGAGCACGGGCGACATGATCGACAAGGGGCCTAAGGGACTGGACGTGATTCGGTTCTACAGCAAGCTGCGGGAGGGCGCGGCGGCGAAGGGCGGGCGGGTGATTGTGCTGGCGGGGAATCATGAGGCGGAGTTCCTGGCGGATCCGACTATTTCGAAAGCCAAAGACTTTGTGAAGGAGCTGAACAAGGCCGGGATTGCGGTTTCCGATGTTACTAAGTGCAAGGGCGAGATTGGCGAGTTCCTTTGTACGCTGGCGTTTGCGGCGCGGGTGAACGATGTGTTCTTTTCGCATGCCGGTAATTCGGGCGGGCGGAGCGTGGCTCAGCTGGAGAGCGATATCGAGAAAGACTTTGATCAGAATGGCTTTGCGGCGAAGCAGTTGATTGGCGACGGGTCGGTGATTGAGGCGCGGCTGAACGGCGAAGGTCCGGGGCGGGAGCCGTGGATTGATGCGGGGCTGCCGGGGCGGCAGGAAAAGCAGTTGCTGCAGGATTACACGAAGGCGCTGGGGGTGAGTCGAATTGTGGAGGGGCATGTGCCGGGCGAGGTGAAGTTTACGGACGGCACAGTGCGGGGGCGCGGCGAGATGTTCCAGCGGTTCGGGATGTTGTATTTGATCGACACGGGGATGAGCCGGGATGTGGATGAGAGCCAGGGGGCGTTACTGCGGCTGACGGTGGGGAAAGAGGCGCAGGCTGCGGCGATTTGTCCGGATGGGAAGAAGACGCGGCTTTGGGATTTGGCGAGTGGGCAGGATGTTGGGCGGGCGGGGGCGTGTTCGAAGTGAGGGGTTAGCGACCTTCGGCTTTTTCAACAATATGCGGTATTTACGCTAATTTGGAGGAAGGAGTATCGATCATGGCTACTGTGAACGCATCCGCAGAAATCGACTGGACGCAGTGCGAACTGATCGAACAAGTACCGGGCAAAGTATCGGGGAGGCCCATCGCTCGCGGAAACGCGGATATTACCCGATGCCATTGTCGCCTGTTTCGACGGGGGCGGTACGCTGGCTGACGTCTCGCGCCTCCGAGATCTAGCTATCTCACCCGGCCAATGTCGGTTTGGGTGAAGTCGTTACCCTTGAACAGAAGTGGCTCGGCAGACCAGCGGGCCAGGGCGTAGGCGGCACAATCGCCAAAGTTCAGACCCGCCCGATGAACGCCTTTTCCAAAGCGACGGAAAGCGTCGCGGGCGATGGCCAGTTGTTCGTGGTCAAACGGCACGATGCGAACCGCAGCGGAACGAAGCAGGGCGTCGAGGTCTGCGGAGGCGTCCGGACCGCGGCGTCCCTCAACAACCATGGCCGCTTCGAGGACTGAAACCGCCGAGATCTGCCGGGTGGCGGCACCCTCGATCAAAGACGTGAATTCCTCTCGCTCCGGTTCGTCGTTCAGGATGACCAGAACTGCGGATGCATCGAGTGTCATTTTGTCAGGCTTAGCGTGTGGGTGCGCCGAACTCATCGTACCCGAGGATTTCATTGTCCGTGAGGGACGAAATCACGGGGCGCAGAGCACAGCGGACGCCGATCCTGTTCAATTCGTCTGCCACAGAGCGGCCTTCGCGGGCTCTGCGAAGACGGTCATAACGCTCCTCCAGGGAGGAACGGATCGCGTCCGTCAACGTCTCACCGGTCAACAGCGCCAAGCTTCGGGCGAGCTGTTCTGTCTGCGCGTTTTTGATGCTGATTGGCATCTGTTCTACCTTTCGATAACTTTATCATGAAAGGTTGACACACCGGCTGTCCGTTTGCTCTTCGCGAATGCAGAATAAGGTTGTGGCACTGAAGCCCCAGGACGTGTATCTGGCGCTCAAGCTTGTTGCCCGCGGCGTCGCGGTGCATGTCAACATGTTTAAGACACTCTGAAGCATAATTTACTGACTTTTATTCTCTGAAGGTCTGCGCCCGTGGTCAGGCGCGCCCGGCCAGCGCTTTGGCCAGGTGTTCCTCTTCTGTTTGATGCCGCCCCGGGGGCCTGTGAGCTCTTGACCGAGACTACGTCGAAGCCGGCGGCTGGGGACACGGCCTGGGCCAACGAACGCTGAAATAGTGTCTGTGTGGAGGGGTTCCCCGAACAAGCGGCACACCACTACCAGTCAAATGAACCGTTGGGCTGTTTCACTTGCGAGCGTCGCTGGACCAGATCGTTGGCGAACTTCACGAAGATTTCCAGATGGCCGTCGGCGCCCGCGACCAGGGATGGCTGGCTGGTGAAATTCCCGCCCAGATCGGTCTGCGGATACTGCGTTCCGTTCTGCCTGAAATACACCGCTTTTCCCTGGGTAGTGATCGCCGCCACATGAACTACCGCACCGACCACAATTGCGGATGGCCGCGAGAGACTGGACAGTCCGGGGGTGACGGGCGACAGAGCGGCCATACCCTGCCAGACACAGCCGGCCCAGTTGCCACTCACCACATTGGCGAAGTTCTGCCGGATGCGCCGCATTCGCCCGGTACTGTCTACGGCAAATACTTCGAGCGAGCCGTCGCTGTGCAGGGCAGCGACTGGCGAGCCCGCAATCTGGGATGGCGCGCCGGGTGACAGCTGCTCCCAATTGCCCCAGGACGAGGACGCCTTGAAGCCCGTCTGCCGTACACCCAGCAACACGCCGGAAGTCGTCGTAGAGAACACCCAAAGCAGGCCGCTGCCAAGCGTATTGTCGCGGACCACGCAGGGGTCGCCGGTAAACTGGAGGCCCGCCGGCGCGTCGGGTAAAAAGCTCCAGTCATCCCAGCCCACAACGCCCACGTTGTTGTTCTGGCAATCGAGGACGAGGGCATTCAATGCGGTCCGCGCCACTACGGCGAGTTTCTGATCGGCGTCCATTGCGACATCGGGCGAACTGGCAAAGCCGGTGAAATCCTTGAGGCGCGTCCAGTCGTGCCAGGTGTTGTCCTGAAGATTGCGCCACGAGTGATAAATACCGGCGTCTGCCACGCAGCGCGCAAACAACTCGGGATGCAAGTCGCTGTTGATGCCGACCCCGATACGCCCATCAAATTGGGGCGCGAGCTTCACGAAACTTCCGGTCATATCGCTGTCCACGCGTGCGTCCGGCCGCTGCACCCAACTCCAGCGCAGCAGCTCCTCGCCGGTGTGGGCCTGGCGCGTCCAGCACATCTGCCCGTCATTCCCGAGGGCGAATAACTCGAGACAATCCTGGCCGGTGCGAATGACAGTGGGCGGCATCAATGCCGACTTAGGCGCATCGGTGGGAGTGGCCGGTGTGGGTTGGCCTGGGAGCAGGGCATTCGCGGCCACTCGCCAGTTCTGGGTGGTGACGCCGGCCGAAATGCCGTACCGTGTGGTGAAGTCGTTGTCAAACACGCGGATTGTGCCGCCCGCGTTGTACTTATTCCGTATGCCCATCCATTTCTGGAAGTCCTTGTAGCCTTGGGGATTGTGCCGGTCGGTAAAGCTCATTTGCCCCCAGTGCATGCGGCCGCCGAACTTGGCGGCCAGCGCCTCGAAGGCGGCGTAGTGCTCGGTACTGTCGCTCTCCAGAACATTTCCGTTCTTCAGGCCAACTTCGTCTTCATCGCCGTAAATCCGGTTCCCCACGACATCGATGTTATGCAGGCAGAGAATTTCCACATGGCACACGAGGCCCTTATCGAGACTTGCCTTATCGAAATTCTGCATAGCCAGGAGCGATTGAGACTGCTGGGAATACCGCATGGAGAATGCACCGGCGAACTTATGATCCACATTCTTCTGCAGGATCCCGTCGAAAGCTTCGAGTAAGGCGTCAATGAACTTTACTTCGCTCCCGTTCAGGGTGGGCATGACAAACTCGATGCTGATAATGGGCGGCGTCTTGCGGTTCTGCGGCGTCTGGCTGTAGTCATAGGTATCGGTTACAAAATGACCTACGCGAAAGCCTGCGGTGGGGGTGCGCAAAGTGCGCATGATAAGACTGATTCCGTTACGTGGTGCGGGCTGCGCGGCATTGTTGCCCTTAAACCAGGTAATGGCCTCCAGAAACGCGACAAGAGTATCGGGCTTCTGCTGCTCCGCCGTTGTGGGGTCCACGAACACCGAACTCGCCGCGCGAGACACCACAACGACATCGCGGTCCGGATTCTTATCTAACAGGTAATTGTCGCTTAGGCGGTAGGGATTGACATAGATCTCGAGCGCCCACGCCCCCGGGTTGGTGTTCTTCACAATTCCGTCCTGATCCGGCTGGCTGGTGGGATGCTCGGTCTTCCCGTGGATGCCGGGCAAAGGTGGCTGCAGATTGAAGATGGTCCGGTTTGCGATGAGGGGCTTTACGGCGTTCCAGTTGGTGGCTCCCACCAGTTGCGATAACCCGAACTGGGGCACGACCTCGAGCACATACGAGACGATGACGCCCATTGACCCGAACGACACGAGCATGGCGAGAAACTCGTCGGTGTCATAGTGTGGCGTGGGCGGCACGGGATCTTTGGCAAAGGCCTTGGTGAGCGCGGCTGCCGACGTGATGGGCGTGTCCGCCCGTTCCAGCCAAAGCCGCGAACCGTCGGGAAGAATCATGTCAATGGCGCGCACCATGTCCGTGACGGGACCTCGTCTGAAATCCCCGCCATGCGTGCTTGTGGAGATGGCCCCTGCCAGGGTCTGGCCCGCCGAACCGCCCATGGTGGGCAACGCCCAGCGCCCGCGGGCGCTGGGATTGCCCGGATCCGGGGTTCTGTCGAGAATGTTGTACAGCTTGAGGAGGGTGATTCCCGCCTCAACATGCACGAGCATCTTCTTGGCCTTCACGACGCCGGGCAGCAAGGCGGCAGGCAACACTGGAGAAATCGGCGGGAGGATGACTGTCTTCAGTTGATCGTCAATGTCCAGATAACCCCATTGACGATCCCCCTGCGACAGCGTCAAGACCCGGTTCAAGAAGGCGATGTCCAGCAAATAGTCCTGGGCAACGGCGACATCGGAAAACGACCAGGCGCTGCCGATGGCGCGCAAACGCCGGGCCTGGGCGCCGGCATCCTTTACGGCCTTGACGACGTCTGCGACAGAGGTAGCGAGGAACGTTTGCCTGGGCCGGAAATCAATTGATTCGGGCCAGTTCTTGAAATCCCTGGAGCTGAAATCTGAAAAGATCGACATGTGTTTGCTCGCTTTACTTACCGCACAGCCTCTCGTTGACCGGTCCGTTTGTGGGGCCGGTTGGCAACCTGACAACGCGCCCTGGCGGCGACAGGCGCACAGGATTCCATCCTGCCCCACACAGTGAATTACAGTATTTGTGAAAGTGCTTTAGTTGATTGTGAGCGTGTTTCCGGTGCGCGAAAACGACTTTCCTATGTGCGCCGCAAATGCCGGCGTGGCGGCACTGACGCTGCCAGTTTCCTGCCCGGCGGCAAGATCATGCGCACCGTGCAGCGTCATGTTCTGTTGTCCCGCGGTTCCCGCTGTTGAGGCAGCGGGGAAGAACAGCGTTACCCAGAGCATGGACGTATTCTGCGCCTTGGTGCCGCAACTCGTTCTCCTGACGATGGAGTAATCGGCGACATGCACCTTGTTTTGAAGCGCCTGGCCGCCTTCGATCGCCCATGCGCCCGCGCCGTCGGCCATGTTGTTGTTACATGCCGGAACCAGAGTAAAAACCAGAGCCATAATGACCCCTTTCCGTTCACCTCACAGGTGGACAGATGTTAGTGCAGATGGCTGGCCTCGCGTTTCAAGAAACAGCTAAAAAAAATGGAATAGTGGCAGGGAGATTCGAGTCTCGTCCCGAGAGATCAGCGCGGCGAGGCGGGCGGTTCCGGGATGGGCAGAATGTTTCGGCATAAGGAATACACTGGGGACAGAATGCGCATGGTTCCAGCTACCTTCCTGATGTGGGCTTGTTCGCTGTACGGGGCCTCGCAGGCCGAAACGGCAGTCTTCAGCGCCTTCAGACGGAGTGACAGCGGGCTTTCGAATTTCGTTCAAATGCACCGCACGAGCGTGACGGAAGAGCTCGACCTGGTTATCGCGATGGGAAGGCCGAAGGCACACTCGGGAACCGGGGGGGATTCGTGGAGATACTGGACCGAAGACCGGAAGATTGGCTTTTTCCTGCAGGAGAAAATGCGTCCTGAGCGCGTGTATCTGCTGGGGACAAAATCGGGCTTTCCGGACTGCGCCGCCGTAATTGAACGTGCAACTGCAACCGATTCGGTGATCTCGTGTCGCGGCGAAAAGTCGGAATGGTACCCGAACCAGAAGTGGGTCTACGACGTGCGGGCCAAGAACCTGGTGAGGCAATTCTCGTATCAGCCGTTCGCGATGAGGCGTATTTTTTCAGGAGGGGCGGGAGGTTCAAAAGGCACCGACGTCGTCTTTATCGGCACGGACCGGCAGAGGTTGATCGCGGTGGAATACCACGCGGACGAGGAGCCCGCGTTTCGCATTTTAGGCGGGGCGGCAGCGGAACGCTGGACCAGGCGCGTCCACGTTTCCGCAGGGGGAGAAGGAGTGCCGACGCGCACCGTGATTGACATGGATGACGACAAAGCTCCGCTGCCGGCCATGGTTCCCGCGCTTCCCCGCACAACATATGACCAGTTTGCCGCGGCGCGCCCGGGGCGTGTGAAAAACGGCTACGAACGCCAGGGCAGTGAGCTTGCCGAAGCAATCGGCGCATGGCAGCGGGAGGACGGAAAGATCTGGTTCGGCAAGACCTTCTATGACGGGGAAGGCAGCACGGGCGTCGGCGGGTTCGGTTATTTCGATCAAAAGGAAAAGAAGCTGCAGATGTTCGATCCGGCGGAGATGGCGGACTGGTCGGTGTCAGCCCTGGATGTGACTGCGGATGCGGTTTGGATGGCACTGGTGAGCAACGGCGAGTACGGCGGGTCGAGCGGCGGATTGCTCCGATATGATCGCCATACGAGTACGGCCCGCCGGCTTCCACTCCCTGACATCGCGTTCGGCATTGCTCACACGAACGGGAAGATTGTGGCCGCGACCGATTTCGGATTCGCGGTAGCGGAGGACGACCAGATCACACGGTATTTCGTGGACCAGACAACAGACGGCAGGTTGAGAGTGGTACCGGCCACCCGATGACGGGAGAAAGACGGTGGGGGGGCGAGTCGGCCACTGATGAATGATCGACACGGAGATGAGCAGGGATCTTGACGAGAACCAGGGGGGAAATTGCTTTTATTTAGTTTTCCGAAGGTCTTTCGATATGGTCGATAATCACCTCATCGACCGGTCCCGTGCCGGGCTGGAGTCTTAGGCCCAGCTCTTGTGGCAAGGCGTCGAAGGTGGAAGGCGGCCCGTCGTTAGTTAGAGAGGCTATCGCGTCGCCTGCAGCGGGGTCGGCGGAGAGCCGATTGGCGGGCGTGAAATCGAGCTTCTCGTCAACCATCTTTATGACCTGTACGGTCGATCACGGGTCGCCCCGAAAGGCCGAGAATAACCGCCAGAGTTTTCATGTTCATTCCAATGCCTTCGAACTGTGTGCGGTTGAAGCGATACTGCCGTCCACAAGGGGTACCGTTCGGCGGCAGGGTCACCTCCGGCGGGACCGGCATGCAGGAAGCGGTTCCTCCTGATCTGAATTCCGGACTCCCGGTCCAGTTCCCCAACAAAGCGGTCCATAGAAGCTGCCCCAAGGCTTTCCCTGAGTTTCGCGTTTTCGGTCAGTTGTGCTCCTTCCGGGCCGAACTGCGTTGAGAGGATATGCGTGATCTCGCTGGCGACGTCGGAGCTGCTGAACGTATCCGTCCTCTTCTGCGCGTCTGGTGGGCGCGGCTATCGCCTCCCGTGCCATCAACCCGAGCCAGACGGCGGAAATAAGCGTGCGCCTTGTTACTGGAGCGCAGGCGTGTCGTGCGGCGACAGCCTGATGACGGTGAAGTGGTGAGTCAGGATCGAAGCGTGATAAATAAACTGGACTTCATAATCGAAGGGCACGTCGTCAATCTGTGCCCGGACGCCCTCCGCCAGCGGGTATTCCCGCGATGAGCCCGCCGTGCCGGCAGCGCCCGCGATTACCGAAATCTTCACTTTGCTGCCGGGGCGCACTTTTTCCGTCTGGATTTTGAGTTGGTAAGGCGTGAGCAAGGCCGCGCTTTCCGCGCCCGGGGCGCCGGCGGCGCGCGGCGCATACATGGTGACGAAGCGCTCGCCGTCGGAATGGAGCAGCAAATACTGCACCTGTGTCGCTTTCAGGAGATCCGAATTCGCCTGCCGAAAGCGTTGCTGCTCGAGGATCAGCTGACTTCGGATCTTACCCGCCTCGCTGACCTCTCCGGCGGCTTTCTCCGCCACGGCGCTCAGCTCTTTTTTGGTCGTCTCGATCGCCGCGGTCTCAGTCTTCAGGCGGTCCAGAAGATTGGTGGCCTCGGTCCTTGCTTTGTTGTGGCTGAGATCGAATTTGTCGATTTCGCCGGTCAGTTCATCGTGCGTGCGCTGAATCGACTGGATCGATCGCGCCGTGTCGTCGCCAAAGGTTCTCAGCATCGAACTGGCCGTGCGGTCGTAAAGTTCAAATTCCGTTTTGGCCGCTTGGGATTTGAGGTTAAGAGCCTGAGTCACCTTATCGAGCTCGGCGGCCTCCTTTACGACGACTTCTATCCTGGTATTCAGTTCCTTGATCTTCTCCTCGACCTTGGTCTCAAGCTCTTTCTTCTTGTCGTTGAGATCTTTGATCGAGGTGAAGCTGTAGAATCCACCCGCAGCGAGGAGAATGAGGAGTGCCGGGCCGACCACCTTCTTCGTCTGGTCGAGTTGTTCGTTGACCCTGGTGCGTACGTGCCGCTCGATCTGGCTTTGGAAGTACGGATCTTCCGTAATCTTCCTCATCAGTTCGGGATCAGGCAGTTCAGCCATGTGATGAGAGTATACATCCGGCGCGGTGGCGCGGACGCGTTCAGGCAGTTCCCAGCAGGAGCGGTCAGGCAGGGGATTGGTCCAGCGCAAGCGGGCAAAGTCCCGGTCCGGACTTGATGACGAGCCCGTATTCCTTCGGTCAAGGTTGCTGTGCAATCCTGATAAACCTCGGGAACCCTGTTGGAGTAACTGCCCAGGATTCTCATAGCCGGCACCAGGCCGCGGCCCGCGCCGGGATTGGTGCGGATGCAGAAATCGCCGCTGATCGCTTTCCTCGTGCTTCGCTACGTAACCATCGTCACGGCCACTGACCACGCGAACAAGAAGGGGGCGGCAACGTGGCGCAAAGGACCCTTTGTGCCACGCCATTATGTCCTCATGGATCCTCATGGAGGTGAACCACTCTGCGCGTGGAACTGGCAGGCCGGATCTTAGCGAATCGTCGGACACTTGTAAATCGGCTCGACACTACGTTCCGGAAGATAGCTCACCGGAAAGGCACAGGGCCCCTCAAAACATGACGTGCGCGCCCTTAGAAACCGGGTGGGGGCGGGGTTTTGAGTTCGTAGCCTTGGGGGGGCTCGGCTCCGAGGAGGTAGCGGACGAAGTAGTCCCAGCGGCGGCGGATCATGTAGGGTTCGTTGCCGAAGCCGTGGCCTCGGTTGGGGAGCAGGAGGAGGTCGAAATCCTTGTTGGCTTTGATGAGCTCGTTGACTACGAGGAGGGTGTTGTAGGGCGGGACGTTGTTGTCCATGGTGCCGTGGGCCAGAAGTAAGTGACCTTTGAGGTTCTTCGCTAAGTTCTGGTTGGCCTGGTCGTCGTAGTTTGTTGTTCCGTCGGCGTTCTTTTTTAGGAGGCCCTGGTAGCGCTCGCCCCAGTCGTCTTCGTAATTGCGCTGGTCGTGGTTGCCGGCTTCGGAGATGCCTACTTTGAAGAAGTCGGGGTAGCGGAACATGGCGTCCGCCGTTGCATAACCTCCGCCGGAGTGGCCGTAGATTCCGGCTCGATCGAGGTCGATGAAGGGGTAGCGCTTGGCGATTTCCTTCATGGCGGCGATCTGGTCAGGCAGGGTGTTGTCGCCCATGTTGGCGTAGTAGGCGTCGTGGAATTTCTTGGAGCGGGTGGGGTTGCCCATGCCATCGACTTCGATGACGACGAAGCCGAGTTCGGCGAGGGCCTGGGCGTCACCTCGTGAGGCCGAGAAGTTGCGGCTGCCGACGCTGCCGGACTGGGGTCCGGGATAGATGTGGTTGACGATGGGATATTTTTTACCGGGTTCGATTTTGGTGGGCAGGTAGAGGATGCCGTAGAGGTCAGTGACGCCGTCGCGGGCTTTGACGGTGATGGGGAGCGGGGCTTTCCAGCCGGTGGCCTGGAGCTTCGAGACGTCGGCCTTTTCGAGGGTGGCGAGGAGCTTGCCGTTCATGTCGCGGAGGACGGCGGTGGGGGGGACATCAGGCTTGGAGAAGCTATCGACGAAGTACTGGCCGGAGGGCGAGAGGGTGATGTCGTGATTGCCGTCCTCGGGGGTGAGGAGGGTGAGGCCGGTGCCGTCGAAGCCGATTTTATAGAGGTGGGTGAAGTAGGGGTCGCGGCCTTTTTCGCGGCCGGCGGCGAGGAACCAGAGGGTGCGGGATTTTTCGTCGACGCGGACGGTTTGGCGGACGAGCCAGTCGCCGGTGGTGATGGGGGCTTTGATTTTGCCGGTCTTCCAGTCGCCCAGGTAGAGATGGCCGAAGCCGCTTCTTTCGGAGTACCAGAGGAATTCGTCGGTGCCATAGAGGACCTGCCAGTTGGCTTTGCCTTCGCCGGATTCGTATTGGGTTTCGACGGCTTCTTCGGTGATTTCGCGGACAGTGCCGGAGGCGGCGTCGGCTTCGCGGAGGCGGGCCTGTTTGTGGTCACGGGAGGTGGAGACGAAGGCGAGTTTGGCGGCGTCGGGACTCCACTGGACGTCGGCCCATTCCCCGCCGCGGCAGGCGATGTCGTCACAGAGGGTGGAGCGGTGCTGGTCGAGGGCTATGTTGAGGGCTGTTACCTTTTTGGTCTCGATGTCGATGATGACGCGGCGGAGCATGGTGACGTTTTCGTCGCCGGGGAGGGGGTATTTCCAGGCTTCGAGTTTGGGGTGGCCGACGGAGGTGTTGACGAGGTACATGTCGCCGGTTTGGCGCTGGTCCTGCTGGAAGGTGGCGATGCGTTTGGAGTCGGGGGACCAGAGGAGGATGGGGCGGTCGGATTTGGTCCAGCCGGCGTTATCGGTCGAGTAACCGTTGTCTTTGACGCCGTCGGTGGTTAGTTGGGTTTCTTTGGAGGTGGGGAGGTCGCGGACCCAGAGGTTGTAGTCGCGGATGAAGGCGGTTTTCTTTTTGTCGGGGGAGGGGGCGTCGCTGGAGCGGGTGAAGGCTCCGCGTCCGCCGCCACGGCCTCCTCGTCCACCTGCTGCGGGGCCGGGACCGCCTTGTGAGCATTTGGTGCCGGCACCTTGATCCAAAGCGAGGGCGCACTGGTAGTTTTTGCCGGCGATGGCGAGGTTGAGGGTTTTGCCGTCGGGGGTGAAGTCGAGAGTTTGGAAGGGGAGGTTGCCGGGTTCGTAGGTGGTGCCGGTGGCTTTGGAGAGTTCGGCGGCGAGCCTGGCGTGATCGAAGGCGGGGGCTTTGGCGCCGGTGGCGGGGTTGACGAGGACGAATTCGGAGCCGGGTTCACGGGTGACGCGGTACCAGAAACGGTCGCCTTCGAGGAAGGTGGGGCGGACGGCATTTCCGTAGACGAGGGGGGCTGTGTTGTAGCCCATGAATTTTTCAGCCTGGGCGTAATCGGCAGGGGTTAAGGGGGAGGGAGGGGGCGGGGTTTGTGCGAAGGCTGGCGCGGAGAAGGCGAGCGTAACAGCTAGGAGGAAACGCATACGAACAGGGTAGCGCGGAAGGAGATCGGGCGGAGGCTCGAATTGGCGGAGAGAACCGGGGGCTAGTATCTCCCCCGGCTTCACTCGTCAGAGTCTTCACGCTTTTGCCTGTCCGCGAGACGGCATGATTCGCCTGGCGGGTATTATTCGCGGCAAGACCGGCGGCGAATTAGTACGACTTGGCGACCACGACGCGGCGATCGACTTCTGCGCCGGTGATGATGCACTTACCGGCGCCGTCGTACTCGTCCACCAGGGGGATATTGCGGATGGTCGCCTTGAATTCCTTGAGGCGGGCATCGCAGGTGGGGTCATCCTTGATGTGGGCCATGACGAATTTGCCTCCGCCCTTTTCGGCCGTGACGTCGGAGAGAATTTCTTCCACCTCGCCGATTGAGTTGGCGATCAGGGTATTGGCCTTCATGCGGGCCTTTGCAGCGTTGAAGAGATCCTTCTGCATCGCATCGAGGACTTCCGCCAGACGGGCGGCGACGCCAGCCTGAGGCAGCACTTCCTTGACGCCGGTATCGCGGCGCTTCAGAACGATGTTGCCGGAAGCGAGGTCGCGGGGGCCGAGTTCCAGAACCACGGGCACGCCGCGGCGTTCCCAATGGAAGAACTTCGCGCCGGGGGACTGGCCTTCGCGCTCATCGACCTTGACAGCAATGCCGGTGGCGCCGATTTCCTTCGCGATGCGGTGGGCGGCTTCGAGGACGGCGGCCTTTTCTTCATCCTTACGGAAGATGGGGACGAGGACGGCTTTGATGGGGGCGATTTTCGGGGGGAGAACGAGGCCTTTGTCGTCGGAGTGGCTCATGACGAGGCCACCGATGAGGCGGGTACTGACGCCCCAGCTGGTCTGCCAGACGTAGTCGAGCTGGCCTTCCTTGTTCTGGAATTTGACGTCGAAGGCTTTGCCGAAGTTTTGGCCAAGATCGTGGCTGGTGCCGGCCTGGAGGGCGAGACCGTTGCGCATCATGGCTTCAATGGAGTAGCTGCGGAGGGCCCCGGCGAACTTCTCGCCGTGAGTCTTCACACCCTTGATGACGGGCATGGCCATGATGTCTTCGGCGACTTCGGAGTAGACATCGAGGATACGGAGGACCTCTTCCAGAGCTTCCTGGTGGTTGGCGTGGGCGGTGTGGCCTTCCTGCCAGAGGAACTCGGTGGTACGGAGGAACATACGGGTGCGGAGTTCCCAGCGGATGACGTTGGCCCACTGGTTGACGAGGATGGGGAGGTCACGCCAGCTCTGGATCCACTTGGCGAAGAAGTGGCCGACGATGGTTTCCGAAGTGGGGCGAATGACGTAGGGTTCTTCGAGCTTTTTACCGCCGGCGATGGTGACGACGGCGAGCTCCGGGGCGAAGCCTTCCACGTGTTCGGCTTCCTTTTTCAGGAAGCTTTCCGGGATGAGGAGGGGGAAATAGACGTTCTGGTGGCCGAGGGCCTTAAAGCGGGTGTCGAGTTCGCGCTGCAGGATTTCCCAGATGGCATAGCCATTGGGTTTGATCACCATGCAGCCTTTGACGATTTCGGCGGGCTCGGCGAGGTCGCCCTGGAGGACGACGTCCTGGTACCATGCGGCGAAGTCTTTCGAGCCGGGAGTGATGGGAGATTCAGCCATGATGTTTAATCTTTCAGGTTAGCGCTACCCCAACAACGGTGCTATTTTGGCGCGAACTTCTTCAAGAGTGTCCGATGGACAGCGAGCAATTTTCTCGGCGCGTCGTACCGTCCAGTCGATACTTTTTACATGGTCCGCCAGAATCGCGCCGCTGATTCCCGAAGCCAGCTGAATCGGAACTTCGAAGGGGTAGCCCTTCGTGTGGCGGGTGATGGGGCAGACGATCGCCAAACCCGCATTAGCGTTGTAAGACCCTGGACTTAATACCAGCGCCGGGCGTCTCCCAGGCGGCTCGCGACCAGCCTGAGGGTCAAAAGTGAGCCAGATCAAATCCCCTGACTGGGGGACATACGGCACCTTCACCAAATCTCCTCACCCTGAGCCATGCCCCATTCCGTTTCACCGTGACGATTTCCGGGCGTGATCTTCGAAACTAATTCCTCCAGGGTGTACTGGGGACGGACAGCGCGGAGGACGATGCTGCCTTCCGAGTCGAGGGCGATGGCCAGACGGTCACCCTCCTGGAGCCCCGCCTGTTTGGAAATGGCCTGCGGTACCCGTACCGCGAGGCTGTTACCCCATTTGGAAACTTTCGTCTCGTTCAGCATATGTATCTACATTTAAATATACAGAAATGGACGGGACCTACGATGGTCCACCGCAAGATGGGCGGTCGGCGAAAATGAAGTATGTCCTTCAACGGTCTCCGTATCCTCGCTCTGGAAAGCCGCCGGGCGGAGGAAATCGCCACGCTGATTCGGAAGCAGGGGGGCGAGCCGTTCGTGGCTCCGTCGATGCGGGAAATTCCGCTGGAGAGCAACGACGAAGCCTTTTTATTCGGGGAACGCCTGCTGGGGGGCGAGTTTGACTGTGTGATCTTCCTCACGGGCGTTGGTACTAAGTTGCTCTGGAAGACGCTGCTGACCCGGTGGGACGAAGCGGCGCTGAAGGCCGCGATGACACGCACTACGCTTGTCGTGCGGGGGCCGAAACCTTCAGCGGCGCTGCGCGAACTGGGGGTTCCGCCCCACGTGATCGTCCCCGAGCCGAATACCTGGCGGGAGACGCTGCAAACGATGGCGGCGCGCCCGGAAACGCGGGTGGTGGTGCAGGAATACGGAAAATCGAACCTGGACCTGCTGGACGGGCTCCGGGCGCAGGGCCGGCAAGTTTCCACGGTGCGAATTTATGGCTGGGATCTGCCGGAAGACACGGCACCGTTGCGGGAAGCGGCCCGCCGGATCGCGGCTGGAGAGGCCGACGCGCTGCTGCTCACGACGGCGACGCAGCTGGTGCATCTGATGGCAGTGGCGGAGGAAGACGGGATTGCGGCAGGGGTCCGGGAGGGTCTGGGACGGATTTTCCTGGGTTCTATTGGCCCGACGACCTCGGAAGCGCTGGAAGATCTGGGACTGAAGGCGAGTTTCGAGCCCAGCCACCCCAAAATGGGCCTTCTGGTGAACGAAGCTGCGCAACTGGTGCCGTTCAAGCGATAATAGAAGGATTGTCTCCGGATTCACAATCGCCACTGAACGTTCACCTCGAACACTACGACGGGCCGCTGGACCTGTTGCTGGACCTGATCCGCAAGCAGCAGATCGATATCCGCGATATCCCGATTGCGCGAATCACCTCGCAGTACCTGATGTTTCTGGATAAAGCTCGCGAGCTGGACCTGGACCTGGGGGCCGAGTTTATCTTTATGGCAGCGACGCTGATTCACATCAAGTCGCGCATGCTGCTGCCGGTGGATCCGGCGCTGAAGAGGGAAGGCGAGCAGGAAGAAGATCCGCGCGAAGAGCTGGTGCAGCGGCTGCTGGAGCACCAGCGGTTCAAAGATGCTGCCGAAATGTTGCAGCAGAAGCGGATGATTGAAGAGAACGTCTGGTCGAATCCGCAGATGAAAGAATTTCTGGCGGACGACGAGGATCCAGGGCTGGCGGTGGACCTGTTCGATCTGATGAAGGCGTTCGGGGAAGTTTTGTCGCGCCTGAAGTCGAGGCCGATCTACGAAGTAACGGACGAAGAAGTTTCGGTCTCCGATATGGTGACCCACTTGCACATCTTGCTGGCGGAGACGCGGGCGGATAAGCCGCTGTTCATTCTTCGGGTTATGGAGCAGCAGAAGAGCCGGAGGGCGATGATTTGCCTGTTCCTGGCGGTGCTGGAGATGGTGAAGTTGCAGAAAGTGCAGATCCTGCAGAAGGATCTGTTTGGCGAAATCGCGCTGGGCAAGGGCGACAGTTTCGACGGCGAGCCCGCGACGGCCTCGGATATCGAAGAGGATTATAAGTAGAACGCAATGGCATTACCTGAAGAAGAAGTAACCGCGGAACCGCTCGAAGTGGTCTCTGAGCCCCAGGCGGAAGCTACGGCAGAAGTTACGGCGGAGGCTCCGGCAGAAGCTCCGGCTGAAGCTCCGGCAGAAGCCGCGGGCAGCACAGACGCGCCGGAAGAACTGCGCGAAGAGCTTTTCCCCGAAGAACTGTTGCCGGACGAGGCAACCGATGATGAAAAAGTCATCCAGATGCCGGTGGGTGATGCGGAACTGAAGGCCGTCCTCGAAGCCATTATTTATGTGACGGATGAGCCGCTGTCACTGGAGCAGATTTGCGCCGCGCTGCTGCAACCGCAGGATCGAGTGATGAGCCTGCTGGAGCAACTGGGCGAAGACTACGAACGGGCCGACCGCGGGCTGAGCATTAAAGAAATTGCCGGGGGCTACAAAATGGCCACGAAACCCGAGCACCATGAAGCGGTTCGCCGTTTCGTAAAGAACCTAAACCCGCCGCTTAAGCTATCGCTGCCCGCGCTGGAAACGTTGGCCGTTATCGCTTACAAGCAGCCGATTACGGCGCCAGAAATCATGGAAATTCGTGGTGTGCAGGGCGCTGGCGTGTTGAAGACGCTGGTGGAACGCCGTCTGATTACGACAGCGGGACGGAAAGCCGTTATCGGGAAACCGATCCTGTACAAGACGACTCGCGAATTTCTGGTGCAGTTTGGCCTGCGCGATCTGGCGGAACTCCCGACGCTGAAAGAATTCCAGGAACTGGCCCGGTTCGACACCGAACCCGCGGCGGCGGAAACAGCACCCGCGCCGGTGCCAGACGCAGCTGCAGTCCCAGGCGAAAACCCCGCAGAAACCCCGGCTCCGGCCGTACAAGAACCCCCGGTGGAGTTTGAAACTTAGTGTCCTTTTCCAATGAGGAAGACCTGCAGCGTCTGCAGAAGATTTTGGCCCAGGCTGGGATAGCCTCGCGCCGCAAAGCCGAAGAACTTATCAAGGAAGGCCGTGTCACCCTGAACGGCAAAGTGGTAACCGAACTCGGCACGAAAGCTGACCCGGACCACGATTACATCAAGGTAGATGGCCGCCCGCTGAAGCGCGGCGAAACGACTGAGCTCATCTATATTGCGCTGCACAAGCCCGATAATGTGGTGAGCACGGCAAGTGATCCGCAGCGGCGGAAGACCGTCCTTGACCTGCTGGAAGGCCTGAAAACGCGGGTATTCCCGGTGGGCCGGCTCGATTACCACAGCACCGGTCTGATTCTGCTGACGAATGACGGTGAACTGGCCAACGCGATCACGGCCGCCAAGAGCCATATCCCCAAGACGTACATGGCGAAAACCAAGGGTTCGCTCTCACCGGAAGAAGAAGAACAGTTCCGGAATGGCGTTCCGGTGAGCGGTATCCGCACGGCGCCTGCGGGGCTGAGGCTCGTCCGCCGCGGCGACAATCCGTGGTACGAAGTCCGGCTGATTGAAGGTCGGAACCAGCAGATCCGCATCATGTTCAAGCATTTCGGGCATTTGGTGGAAAAACTGCGGCGCATCAGCATTGGCGATGTGGAACTGGGCAATCTGAAGCCCGGCGAGTTCCGCTTTCTGGAACCGCATGAGGTGAAGGGGTTGCAGCGGATGTCGCGGCCACCGAAAGTCGCGAAGGACGAAGTGGCGCCCAGCGAACTGACGCTGGCCCGGCGCGCCGTTGCGCCCCGGAGACCGGCAGCCAAACGCCAGACACCGAAAGCGGTGGCCAAAGCTGCTGAAAACGCCGCGCCCAAGGCTCCGGCGAAGCGTGCCAACCCGTCGCCGGCCAGGCGTTCGGGACCACCAACGAAACGCTCCGGGGGACCATCGGTTAAACGTACCGGGGGACCAGGAGTTAAACGTACCGGCGGGACGGGCCCGAAACGCACCGGGGGACCGGGTCGCGACCGGTAGCGGCTACAACGCGGTCCGGGCGGGGCTGCTAAATCGAGCTTGCTAACTTAAGCAAGTGGATTACTCGCTTACCCCGCCCGAACTTCGCGTCCTTGGCGCTCTGATCGAGAAGGAGAATACGGTCCCTGAGACGTATCCTCTTTCGCTGAACAGCCTGGTCTCGGCCTGCAACCAGAAGTCGAGCCGTTTCCCGGTTGTGGAATACGACGAGTCGGACGTTCTGAATGCGATTGACGGCCTGCGCCACGTTGGTTTTGCGGCTGAAATCAGCGGCGGAGCCAGGGTGAAGAAGTACGCGCAGCGTTTCACGGAAAAGCTGAACCTGGGACGGCGGGAGACGGCTGTACTGTGCGTTCTGCTGCTGCGGGGGCAACAGACGCCGGGCGAAATCAAGGGCCGGTGTGATCGTATTTACAGCTTTTCGGATCTGGAGGAAGTGGACCTGATCCTGCGCAAGCTGATGGAGCGCGAAGAAGGTGTGCTGGCGCAGAAATTCTCGCCTGCTGCCGGCATGAAGGAAGCGCGCTTCGGGCAGACGCTGGGCGGTTTTCTGGAACAGGCCGTTGCGGAGCCTGTCGCCGCGAGTTCCAGCTCCTCCGGGAGCGGTCCGCTGGCTGATCGCGTCACTGCGCTGGAACACGAAGTGGATGCGCTGCGTCAGGAAGTGGCGTCCCTCCGGGCCATGCTGGAAGCCGTGCTGTAACCTGACATGAGTTGCATCACGTGACCACATCGGCGAAACTCACCACCAACCAGAAGCGCAGCCTCTTCGCGGCATGGGGCGGGATCGTGCTGGATGGCGTGGATTCGTTCATCTTTGCGCTCGTCCTGGTGCCCGCCATGAAGGAGTTGCTGCCGAAGAGCGGCATCGCTGCCACCGCCGGTAACCTGGGGGCGTACGGCAGCATTCTGTTCTCGGTTTTTCTGATTGGCTGGGGCATGGCCTCGCTGTGGGGGCCGCTGGCAGACCGCTTTGGCCGCGTCAAAACGATGATGCTGGCAGTGCTTTGCTACTCGCTGTTCACGTTTCTGGGCTGCCTGGCGCAGAATGTGTGGCAACTGGCGATCTTCCGCATGCTGGCCGGATTTGGCGTCGGCGGGGAATTTGTGGGCGCGGCCACGCTGGTTGCCGAGGAATTGCCGGAGAATCGACGACTGCGGGGCGCGGGTTTCCTGAACAGCGGTTATTACGTGGGCACATTTATTGCGGCGGCGCTGAATTACTCGATTGGCGCGCATTACGGCTGGCGGGCGATGTTCATGGTGGGCGGGGTACCGGCGCTGTTTGTGGCCTGGATCCGGTATGGCGTGCACGAGCCGGCGAAGTGGAAAAACCGGGTGCAGTCGGCCGGCGTTATCACGGCAAAACAGGCCTTTCTGGCGCTGTTTACCCCGGAATACCGGACGCGTACGATTGTAAACTGCACGCTGGCGCTGGTATCTATGATTGGCCTCTGGGCCGGTACCGTTTACGCGCCGGGAGCGGTGACACAGGTCGCGATTCGGGATGGCTATAACGCGAAGGACGCCGCCCAGATTGCGTCGTGGGCGACCATGTTGCTTTCTACCGGCACAGTCCTCGCCTGTCTCAGCATGCATCTGCTGGCGGACAGCATCGGTCGCCGGGGCGCGGTGGCGTTCTTCTTCAGCCTGATGGCGGTATCGATTTCCGTGGGGTTCGGCTGGGCCTTCTACCTGCCGCACGGAGCACTGGGGATTTTCATTACCTGCCTGTTTTTTGTGGGCGTGGGAGGCGGCAGCTTCCCGGTTTATCTGGCCTGGCTGCCGGAACAGTACCGGACGGAGTGCCGGGGTAGTGCCATTGCGCTGGCATTCGGTATTGGACGCTTCGTGGCGGCGGGGGCAACGTTCCTGGTGGGCATGGGAGTAGCAGCCTACGGGAGCCTGGGCGTGCCGGTAGCGCTGACGTCGCTGGCGTTTGTGCTTGGCCTTTTCCTGATACGGTTTTCGGTGGAAACCAAGGGTCAGCCGCTCCCCGAATAGCGATGTCCCCGAATCACCGCATCACGCTATCCTGAAGGTGCAATGCGGACTACACTCGACATTGACGACGATATTCTGGCCGCAGCGCGGCGCTTGGCGCAGGATCGGTCCCAGAGTCCTGGCAGGGTCCTCTCCGACCTTGCGCGTCTCGCGCTACAGCCCGCTCCCCGCAGTGCCGCAACGCCGGGAACGATCCCCGTTCTTCCCCGCAAGCCAAATGCGCGTCCCGTCACGATGCAGGCGGTGAAAGATCTGCTGGAAGCCGAGGGCTAGTTCGGAATGACGGCGCGTCTGGACGGCCATCGAAATTTTGAGTCAGCTGAAGGCCGATTTCGCGAGCACCGATGAATTTTGGCCGGAGAGTCCGACGCTGACGGACCCGGCAATATTCAATGCGCCAATCATTGCAGGGACACGGCAGATTACCGATGTAAGGGCGCAACCGGGAGCCTGATCGAGCTACCCGGCAAAATGCCGCCGCCTTCCTGATGCAGTGACCCAGCTGGATGGCTTCTTTGGGCTGCTCGGCGTTGCCTGCCCGGCTGCACAAGAATGACAGGCGATGTCGCGGTCAAATCGACAGCCGCGCAGCTTTCCCGTCAACAGAATTGAGAGTGCAATCAGGGGCGGGGGTGCCGACGGTGGGTTGGCTGGCCAGCAAACTCAGCGAAGCGAGGAGGAGGAGCCTGGTTCGTTGCAGAAAAGACATCACCGGAGAAAGCCTGCAGCGCGCGCCGTTTATTCCCCAAACAGCCGCAGTGTCTCCAGATGTCCCGCGATAGCTTCCTTGATATTGGCTTTGGTTTCCTCAAGGGAAGACCCGGTCGTAAAGCAGCCGGGCAGGTCCGGAACCCACGCGGCCCAGTTTTCAGGTGCCTGTTCGAATACAACGGCGTAGCGAACGCTCATTTCCTGTCCCCCGACCGCACCCCTCGCCGGCGCTCGGGCCTATTTTGCGGAGGTGGTGCCGAAGACCTGGCGGGCCATGAAATCCACGACCTTCGCTTCATTCCTGGCCATCTCGTAGTAGGCGGTTTTCAGCAACTGATCTTTGCGCTCGATAAGGATCTCGCGGATGGACTGCTGTGCGCGGGGGTCGTTCAGATCCCGCTGGCCGGCCGGTTCCTTGGAAATCACCTTCAGGATGCGGTAGCCGTCGGGCGTGTGGATGATGTTTGAGAGGCTGCCGGGCTGCAGGGAAAGCACCAGCTTACGGAGATCGGGACTCGCCTTGTCGAGGGAAGATTCCGGGAGGAAGCCCAAATCGCCGCCGTTGGGCGTGGTCTGCGGGTCTTCCGAGTAGCTCTGGGCCACCATGGCGAAGTCTTCACCCTGCCGCAGGCGCGCCTCAATGGCCTTGATCTTGCGAACAGCCTCATCTTCCGTACGTGCCTTATCGTTCTTCAAATTGCGAACGTTCGGGTCGGGACGCGGGCTGACCACAATCTGCGCCAGATGAACCTGTGGCTCGGGCAGATTGAACATCCCGCGATTCGCGTTGTAGAAGGTGGCGACCTCGGTATCGGTGATGTTGATCCGCGAGGTAATTTCCTTGTTGAACAGCTTCTTCACGCTCTCGTCTTTACGGATACGCGCTTTGAGCTCATTCAGCGAAAGGCCCCACTCCTGCAACTGTTTCTCGAACTCTTCTTTGGTATACGGAGTCTTCATCTCCGTCAGGCGGGATTCCACGTCGGCGTCGGTCGCCACAAGTGCAGCCTTTTCGGCGCGCTGCAGCATGATCTCGTTATCGATCAGAGACCGCAGCATTTCGAGACGGCGCAACTGGACCTGGTCCTCGTTCTCGCCCTCGGCCTTGCCGGGGAATTGCGACTTGTAGGTACGGTCGACTTCGGCTGTATAGACAGGCCGGCCGTTCACGGTGGCGGCGACGCCGACGGGCGCCGAACTGCTGCAGCCGGTAAGGACGGCGGCGCTGATAAGTAAGAAAGCGATCGGCAGAGTGGCCGAAGCCCGGTTGAAAATTCTAATCATCGGTGACTCCTCATTATAATGACCTTACCCATGCGCGTTGGAATTATTGGAACGGGAGCCATCTCCCACAAGCACGCTCAAGCCTACAAGAACATCGGTTTTGAGATAGTAACCTGCACCGACATCAACCCCGACAACGGCAGGAAGTTCGCCGCGGAACACGGCGGAACCTTCGTTCCGACCTACGAAGAAGTATGCACACATCCTGACGTGGATTATGTTGACGTCTGCACTTTCCCGGATTTCCGGCTGCAGCCGCTGAAGATCTGTGCCGCCCACGGCAAGCACATTCAGGTGCAGAAGCCGATTTCGACCAACCTGGCCACGGCGCGGGAGATGGTGGAAACGGCGCGGGCCGCCGGCATCATTCTGGGAGTGGTCAGCCAGCACCGGTTCGACGATTCGTCGAGGTTCGTGAAGAGGGCGATTGAGGCGGGGCGCCTGGGGAAGCTGATCCAGGCCGACGCTTACGTGAAGTGGTACCGGTCCGCCGAATACTACAGCCGGCCTATTAAGGGCAGCTGGGCGGTGGAAGGCGGCGGGGCGCTGATTAACCAGGCGATCCACCAGATTGACGTCCTGCGCTGGTTTGCCGGGCCTGTGAAGACAGTGAACGCCATGTGGCAGCTGGGCGCACTGCACAAGATTGAATCGGAAGATGTAGTGAACGCGCTGTTGCGGTATGAGAATGGTGCCACGGGCATTATTCAGGCCTCCACAGCCATGTGGCCGGGGTACTCGGAACGGGTGGAAATCCACGGGACGAAGGGCACCTGTGTGATTACGGGCGACAAGCTCACCACCTGGGACGTGCAGGACGACGAAGGCGAGCCGGCGCCGCTGGCGAGTTCGGTCGCCTCTGGCGCTTCCGACCCGATGGCAATTTCGCTGGAACCCTTTGAACGGCAGTTCCTGGATCTGGCTGACGCCATCCGCAATAAGCGAAAGCCGCTGGTTGGCGGGGAAGAAGGCTGCGATGCGCTGGAACTGGTGGAGCGGATCTACAACGAATGCCGACGCAGTGAAGGGGGGCAAGCATGAGCGCCGAACGAAGCAGAGAATTATTTGAGAGAGCCAAACTCTCCATTCCGGGCGGGGTGAATTCGCCGGTTCGCGCGTGGCGCGGGGTTGGCGGCTGGCCCCGATTTATCAAGCGAGGCCAGGGCTCCCGTCTGTTCGATGAAGACGATAACGAGTACATCGACTACATCGGGTCCTGGGGGCCGCTGCTGTTGGGGCACCGCCACCCGGAGATTCTGGAGGCCATAAACGAGGCGCTGACACGAGGTACCAGCTTCGGCGCACCGACGGAACTCGAAATCGAACTGGCGGAGACGCTCCGTGAACTGGTCCCTTCGATGGAACTGGTGCGGCTGGTGAACTCGGGCACGGAAGCCACCATGAGCGCGCTTCGTGTGGCCCGGGGCTTTACGGGCCGGGACATCACCATCAAGTTCGAAGGCTGCTATCACGGACATGTGGATTCGCTGCTGGTGAAGGCCGGTTCTGGTGTTGCCACGCTGGGGCTACCGGATTCACCGGGCGTCCCCAAAGGATTTAGCGACACCACCGTTACCCTGCCGTACAACGACGTGGATGCCCTGGAGCAGGCTTTTGTGACGCACGCGGGCAAGATCGCCGCCGTGATTGTGGAGCCCGTCTGCGGCAACATGGGATGTATCCCGCCCGCACCAGGGTATCTGGAAGCGATGCGCGAGATTACGGCTCGGCATAACGCCCTGCTCATTTTCGACGAAGTGATGACTGGTTTCCGCGTCTCCTCCGGTGGCGCGCAGAAGCTGTACAACATTAAGCCCGACCTGAGCACTTTCGGCAAAGTTATCGGCGGCGGCCTGCCAATTGCCGCCTATGGTGGACGGCAGGACATTATGAGCTTCGTGGCTCCGAGCGGCCCGATTTACCAGGCGGGTACGCTCTCCGGGAATCCTCTCGCGGTGGGAGCGGGGCTCGCCATGCTGCGGCATATTCAGGCGCATCCGGAAATCTATGACCAGCTGAATGCAGCAACGGGCCGGCTGGCGGCTTGCGCTCCGGAAAATGTTACGGTGAACCGTATCGGATCCATGATGACGTGGTTTTTCACTACTTCACCGGTCACTGATTACGATTCGGCCAAGCTCAGTGACACGGTCCGGTTTGGTAAGTTCTTCCACGCGATGCTGGACCGTGGCATTTATCTGCCGCCCTCGCAGTACGAAGCACTGTTCGTTTCGACAGCCCATTCGGAGGCCGATATCGACCGGACGGTGGAGGCAGCGAAAGAAAGCTTCGAAATCGCTTTGGAGTAGACTGTGGAGTGACATGCCCCGGCCAATCGTTCTTATTCACGGTTACTCTGCAGACAGCCACGATTTTTCCGCGTTCAAAAAAGCGCTGCAAGACAGGGGGATGAACGCGAAAGACATCAACATCTGCGACTACGTTTCGCTCAGCAATGAAGTGACAGTGAAGGATATCGCGGAGGGCCTGGACCGCGCTTTCAAGCTTCAGGCGGACCTGAATCCATGGGACGAGTTCGATGCCATTGTCCACTCCACCGGAATGCTGGTAATCCGGAGTTGGCTAACGGCGTATGGCCCGGACATCGACCGGACCCGGATCAAACGCCTGAAACACCTTGTGGGCTTAGCCCCGGCGACATGGGGGTCGCCCCAGGCGCACAAAGGCAGGAGCTTTCTGGGCGCACTGGTGAAGGGGAACAGGAATCTGGGCCCTGACTTCATGGAAGCCGGTGACCGTGTTCTGGATGCGCTGGAACTGGGTAGCCGCTTTACGTGGGATCTGGCGCATGCGGATCTGTTGAGCAAGACCGCCAGTTTTGACAGCGGAACCGAGACACCCTGGGTTGCAGTTTTCATCGGAGACCAACCGTACACCGGGCTCCCCCGTGCGGCCTCCGACCCCGGTACAGACGGTACCGTTCGCTGGGCTGGTTGCGGTTTGAATACCCGCAAAATTGGGGTGGACGTGACAAAACCCGCGGGGCAGTTTGAGCTCTCAGATTGGGCGGTCGCGCGCCAGGACATTCCGCTCATGCCGGTGCCGGGCAAGAACCACGGCACCATTGTGCAGGAACCCGACGATGCGATGGCAGACCATATTTTTAAGTTCCTTTCGGTAGACAGCCTAGATGCCTTTGCCCTCTGGCAAGGGGAGTGGCCCGTCGGAAATTTTGGCAAGATGACCGAGACCCGCCAGGATGACTCCGGCAGCCTCGCGGGAAGGATGATGAGCCTGATCAATCCGTTCAAGGGGGACCCCATCGACGGGTGGCAGCAGTTTATCGTCTTCGCCCGCGATGAGCGCGGGGACTCGATTCCCGACTACATGATTGAAATCGAGGGCTACGAGGACGGCGAATGGAACCGCTTCGAAGACATGTACGAAGATGTACACCCGTACTCGGGTGATCCAGGGCTGCGGTGCTTCCACATTCGACTGGGCAAAGGGTTGTGCGGGAGTGCGATGCCTCTTCGGGTAAAGCTGACGGCCGACACCGGCACCGACATGGTTGGGTATAAAGGCTACATTCTCAGGGAGAATGAGCAGCCGACGGAGCAGATAATGACCCGGAAAGCTCTAACGCGAGGCGGGGAGCCCAAGCCTTTCATCATTGCGTTCAACAACCGCCTTCCCAACGGCGGCACCTTCTTTTTTCCGTTCACGACTACACTGGTGGAGCTTAAGTTGAACAGAGAGCCGCTGCTGGAGAACGACCCTCCGCTTGTGCGCTTGAGACCTTAGTAACCGAATACGCGGATATTCAATCGCGGACTGGTCCGAAGCCTTCGAGATGTGAAGCCGAACCGCGGCTCTACTGCGCCACGCAAACAACAGATGCCCGCTGCCCCGCAGCCAGGTCAATGATCCCTTTGGCGTATCCGATCTCCGAAATCAGCATCCTGCCCGTATTAACCAGCCCGGGCAAAAAGTACTCCTCAACTGTGGAGAGCATGCTGAGAGAGTTCGCAGTCTGGCCCTGGCGGCACGCTGCGTAATAGCCCACGACGAGCCACGGGTAGGAGTCCATCGGGCGGTTCATCCAGTCTGGAAGGGTCTGGTTGATCAAGTCATACCCCCGGCGCAGGCGGTAGTAGTCACCCATGGCGTCGGGGCTGTGGACGTCGCAGAGGTGCGGGTAAATCTGCGCCGTCAGGTTCGGATACCAGGCGTCGCCCTTCGCCGGAGAAACATCGCTCCATCTCCACCGGTTGGCGTTGGCATCAAAAAGGGAGTGAATGGCAGTTCCAAGATTCGCGCCGAAGCCCGCGAAATAGGCTGCGTCACGGTCTCCCAGTTCCAGCAGACGCTGGGAAAAATCCCGAATGCCGGAATAGGCTTCGCACTGGTCCATCAGGTACCCGATATCGTTTTCGTGAGGTGCCTGAAAAGCTCTCACCAAACCATTTGCCTTCACTTGTGCCGCAATATTCCGATACGCCACCGCCTTGAGCAAGACGAGGTTTCGGTTCCACCACGTCTGGTCGCCCGTGACGGAGGCATACTTTGTGGCCAGCGTGAGAAATGTCCCTGCGTACGCGTCGTTCGAATCCGCCATTATGGGGGTCTTCAGGTCCGTCCCCACATCGGCGATGTCGATTCGAATTGGGTCTATCGACCGCAGGTAGGCGTCGAGGTAGTCGCGGACAAGTATCGGCAGTTCAGATGTAACAAAGGCCAGCCCCAGATTCGCGAAGTACCAGTTAATCGGGCCGTTCGGAGTGGCCCGGAAGGCACCTTGATACGGTCCGTCGGTGATCGCCAGATCACTGAGCAGGCGTAGCCACGGAAACACTGGCGGCGCGGCGGTCAGGCTTTCGGTCGTTTGAACCGGTGCAGCGGCGCTGTGCTTCGCCCAAAAAGCGCCGGCGATCAACCCTCCCATCAAGGCCCGCCGAGTCGGTCGCTTTGTGACTCCCACATCCCTAACCGGCACAGCAGGTTTCAAAATGGAACAGATCATACATCTGCTTGATCGGCAATTTCCCAAGAGAGCATTACCCTGCAGGGCAATGTTTCATAATGGGATTACATCTTTGCAATTTCGGGCAGGCTATCAGGAGGCGGGCGGTTGCTTCGGAGCCACAGAAATATGAGGCGAGAGAGAATGGTCCCCGGTGCCAGGGGGGGCTTTCTTGAGCTTCATCGCAGCCTTCGGGCTACTCCGGTCAGTTCGTCGGGATCTGTGTTTGCCTTTTTGGCAGCTGCTTCGCTGAGCTTCGGTATCGTTCAATACGGCTCTCCGATCCTCCAGTTTCACGAGTCCGTGCGGCGGTTCCTGCTGGACATCTCGGGTACCCTGATAACCGGGCATGGGACCGTCGCGATCTTCGGAACTGCGGCGGTGTCGGCAGCCATTACTGCCGTGGAGACCTTTGAGGGAAGAGCGTGGCTTCCCGTGACTATCGGGGTTGCAGAGCTTTGCATTTGTATTATTGTCGGGTTGCGCGTGCCGCTGCTCCGCAGTCTCATGTACTTCTTCGCTCTCCTTATCGCTATCCCTGTTCTTAGTTCCTCCCTGCATCTTAGTTCCGCCACGCATCGGGCCTTGAACCAGGATTCGCGTCTCTTCGTCTACACGTGGCTGAAAAGCCAGTTTGTGATGTGGGTTTTGATGCCCTGGTGCATTGCCGCACTGGCCGCCTTTACGGAACCTGCCTGGTGGAAACGAACGCTTTGGATCGTCGCCCTACCGGCATATTCCGTAATATGGTCGTCGATCCGCCTCGCTTTTTGCGCCTCCGTGCTATCAGTTGCAGGCCCTGATATTTCGCTCTTCCTTTGGTCCGTCTTCGGGATTATTACGGACCTGATCTCTCTTTGCTTATTCTGCTCGCTGGTCGTTTACAGCGCCGGGCGGGGGCTGCTCAATGGGGCCTGAAATGCTCCGGGGGACCTGAAATGCTCCGGGGGACCTAAAAATGGATGCACTTGTTCTTCTGTCGCGTTGCGTCTTTCTGGCTGCGGCCGCCATCCTGCTCGTTTACGCTGTCCGACACTATTTGTTCTCATTCTTCCGCCTCAAGCTAACGAGGCCTGAGGACTATTCTGAAACCGAAGGGTTTCAGCTTCCCAGCCTCTCCGTCATTGTTCCCATGCACAAAGAAGAGGCCGTTGCGCCAGACATTCTTCGGGCCCTCATCGACAGCGACTACGATCCCGCCCTGCTTGAAATCCTGGCGGTCAACGATCGCTCGAGCGACGGCACCGGCCAGGTGATTGCCGATTTTGCGGCCCAATACCCCATGGTTCGCGCCCTGGACCGACTTGAAGGTCGAGGTGGCAAACCTGCGGCCCTCAAGTTTGCCACAGAACATGCTCATGGCGAGGTAATCGTCATCTTCGACGCCGACTACATCCCCGGTCCGGCGATCCTCAAGATGCTGGTCGCCCCTTTCGCGGATGCCCAGGTGGCAGCTGTGATGGGAAGAGTGGTTCCGTCGAACGCCCATGACAGCCTCATGTCGGGACTACTCTCACTGGAGCGCGCGGCCGGTTATCAGGTAAATCAACAAGCCCGCTTTGGCCTGGGCCTGACCCCGCAATTCGGAGGTACGGTCGGCGGGGTGCGCGCATCGGCCCTGGCGGCTGTCGGCGGCTGGAACACGGAGTCACTCACGGAAGATACGGATCTCACCTGTCGGCTGGTTCTTGCCGGGTGGAGAGTGAGTTACGTCAACCATGCGGAGTGCTACGAACAGGTTCCCCAGACGTGGGAGGTGCGGCGCGCCCAGTTGCGCCGCTGGGTCATCGGCCACAACGAATGCTTCCATCGGTTTGGGCTCCGGGTTCTAAGAGCCCCCCACCTGAGCATCCCCGAACGGCTGGACCTCTTTCTGGTTCTTGCCTGCTACTGGACGGCCCCGGTGATGGTGGCAGGCTGGGTGGCCTCCATTCCATTGTTCCTGAGCGGCCATGCTCTGCCATCCGACGCCGCAATTCTCGCCTTGCTCGTCATCTCCTGCCAAACCTTTTCGAGTCAGGCCACGCTCCTGGAGATGGCGGCGGCGTGCTTTCTGGATCTCGAAGTCGCCCGGGCGCTGCTTTTGCCTTTGTCGCTGCTGAACTTTGCCGCCAGCACCGGAGCGGTCTGCTCCGCTCTGACTACCTTCTACATCCGGCGGGGTCGCGGCCAGGGTTTTACGTGGGACAAGACAATTCGCTATCAAACAGGCCGCCATGCAAACGGGAATGGAAATGGAGCCGGAAACCCGGGGAACGGAGACGCGAAGCGTTGAACATGTTGGCGTCCATTCTCTTCGGCGCTGCTTTCCTGATGCTGTTGGTGCTTCATTTGGCAGGGGCCCGGTGGGCGCTATCACATTTGAAGTCACAGTCGCGTAACGAGATCGACATGGAATCCGGGCGCGCCGATAATTTCGACGCGACGATGGTCCGTACCGGAAGACGTGCTGCCGATAGCCTCCAGACGGCCTTCCACAGTGCGCCACACTCCTCATCGGGGATTGTTCATACGCTGGCGGACTGCGTAATGGGAGAAAACTCCACAGCGCAGGCAGTCGTCTCCGAGGCCGACCTCACATTGCTCGATGGCAGCCGGATCGTCGAGTTCGCGGACTGCGAAGGTGTAATGACGCTGGCGAGCCATTGTACCGTTGGCGGGCATACTGCCTCAAGAACCGAGATCCGACTGGGCTCCGCCAGTGCGCCGCTGATTCGCAGCGCTGGTGGGGGGCTGTCGGTATTTGCTCCGCGTTCCCCCGGCCCGGTTCTCCGGATCTCCCGGGAAGACAGTCACCCCGACCTGCTCCGACTTGCCACCGATACCTGGCTTTGCCGCGGTGATTTTCATGCCGGGACCCTGATTCTGGAAGCAAATCTCGTGGTGCTGGGTTCCTTTTCCGCCGGTCCCGAAAGCAACCTCAGCGGTGACATTCGGGCTTCCGGCAATCTTCGGGTGGCGGCGGGGTCGGTCTGCCGCGGCAACCTGGTTTGTGGGGGCGATATGATTCTCGACGAACAAACTCGCTTCGAACGGGTGCTGCGCGCTGGCCGGAGCCTTCGGTTGGAGCAGGGAGTCCGCGGCGAAGGCCCCTTGCCCGTCGTCGCTTATGCCAACGACGTGATTATTCTGGGCCCCGATGTTCTTATCAGGGGCAAGGTGGCTTCCGCTACCGGAATTGAGGTCCGGCCATGACAACTCCGCTCCGTCTCCTCGCAATGGTCGTTTTCGGTGCGACCCTCTGCGCCCAAGGCACCGACACACCAGCCAAGGTCCCCGCGGCTCTGCCTTACCGGCTCGAAGTCGGCGGATACGGTGTGGACTTTAACAACGGCGGGGGCCTGTGGCGTGGAGCCAACGCCACGCTGTGGATTCGCAAGAATCCCAGGTTTATCCCGGCACTCACCTTTGACTCCCGCACAAGCGACGCCGGAACGCAGCGGTACTATGCATTCTTCTCCTATGCCAACTGGACGCCCAATTTCTTCACCACCCAATCCGTCTCTGGTACGGATGCCGGCGGCACGACGCGACTGCTCTTCCCTCGCTTCCGCTACGACGTCAAGGCATGGTGGAAGCTACCGCCCCGGCGCAGTCTGGTTGCCGGCGTTGGCGTTAGCCGCTACACCCTTGGCAGCGCTGGAAGTGGCACCATGATCAATCCCGGACTTTTGTTTTACAAAGGTTCGTTCGTGCTGGATGGCGAGGTGTTCTTCAATCGCACCTCGCCGGGCGCTCTCTGGTCGGGGTCCGGTCTCTTCGCCATCCAGCAGGGCCATGAGGGACGGCACTGGGCAGGTATGACAATTGGGGTGGGGCGTCAGGCCTACCGAGAACTGGCGCTGGCCCCCCTCGAGGTCCGCTATTCCAGCTTTTCCGCAGACCTCTTCTATCGCAAATGGTTGACGCGGAACTTCGGAATCGCTGTCTCCGGAGGCTTTCAGGACGCCCGCAACAGTTACCAGCGATACAGCTTCAGTACCCGAGCGTTTTTTGAGTTCTAACCTCGCCTCAGACCGCGCCTTGAGGCAAGACCCGAGGCCAGCAGGCCAAGCACCAACAGAACACCGCTCGACGCTTCGGGCACGCTGTTGGTGACTGATACAAACTGGACGTAAAGTGCGTCCGGATCGTAGATTGCCAGCCAGCGATCGCCCTCTGGCAGACCCGTGCCAAAAACGTTATAAAACGTTCCCGCTGAAGCCGTATAGGTGGCGATCATGAACCTTGCTCCATCGGACGGCACAAATCCCGCATCGAGAGCGATATCGAGCGTTCCGTCGAATGAAGCCGTCCCTCCGATGCGAAGCAGATCATTCGCCCCCTCGCCCGCAATATCGATATCGAGAAAACCCGACTGCGCGTAGTCGCCCGACACGGAGAATATTCCGGGCGTTCGAGCCCCTGGTTGCCCGTCCCCTGGCGATAATGTCCCCCGGTTGACAAGGTTTCCCCGTAACGAGCCCGAGCCATCAACCAGCCCGCTATTGTTCAAGTTGTTGGCGGTGAGCGTCCCGTCCAGGTGCGTGGTCGTCCCGATCTCCTGAGAAAAGTCGCCTCCCGAAACCACCAGCAGGCCGTGGCGAGACAGGGTTGTGGTAGCGTTGCCCTGGATATAACCGTCGCCGCCAACCAAGACGGTACCGCCTGAACCGACGCCAACCGTGCCTCCGGTCACGTGAAAAAGCGAGGCCGAAAGAAGGCCGTCCACTTGGGTGCTGCCATTTCCCTGGCCATATGCGCCGTCAACTGTAAGCCTCCCGCCCGATTCCACGCGTGTGGAAACAGCCCCATCCTGCGTATACCCGCCCGACCCGACTGCCAGCCAGCCGCCGCTGCCTGCGGTGACCGATCCGCCGGTCACATGAAACAACGGAGTGGCAAGCGTCCCACCCACAGCAAGGCTGCCAGCCCCCTGAGACCATGTCCCGGAGTCCACAACTACCGCGCCCTGCATTACCGTGGTGGCCGCGAAAGCCCCGTCCTGGACAAAGCCGTCAGCCCCGATGTTCAGCGTGCCCCCAGAGTTGACTACCAAGCCGCCAAACGACTGGATATTCCCCGCCGTAAGCCCGCCGTCAATAGCAACGTGGCCCAGAGACGCAATGGCGAGATTGTTCAGCGCCGGAGTGACAACATCTACCGTCACCCTGGAAGGGTCTTCCGTATTCTGCACCAGAACCTGATAGCCCTCATTCGGAATTCCTGACCCTGCGAGCCATTTTGACGGATCGCTCCATACTCCGGCGCCGCCCAGCCAGACACTCGTCACAGGAGATGCCACGCCTTTACTGGTCACCAGAAAGACTGCCGCAACAACAACGGCCAAGTGCGGAATGCTACCAAGCGTCATTGCTTTTCTCTTCTTAATTCCAGATTAAAGTGCCGGTGTCCGACTCCCGGCGCGTAGTCGAGGTTCACAACTCTGAAACCGGCCCGTGCCACCAAATCCAGCAGTTCCTTGCGGTCATAAACCCAAATATGGTCGTCAATGAAGGGCTTCGAGGCATCGACAGGAGGCAAATCCTTCAGTCGGGAGTAATATTTGGTTTGCCTTCCCCACGCGGACGCATCCGGCGTTGTAAGAAAAAATACGCCATCGGGCGTCAGGGAGTCGTGAATTTTCTTCAGCGTGGGCAGGGGATCGAAATTGAAGTGTTCCAATACTTCGGTCATCACGATCACACCGAATTGACCCGGTGGCGGTACCGGATCTGTCTGGATATTGCCCTTTACAAAATGGAAGCCCCGGAGCCTTCCGAATTCCGGGATGTAGTGCGTCACATCCATGCAGTGCGCCTGGGCGGAGTAGATCTGCGCGGCGAGCGCCAGGAGAGTTCCGTACCCGCACCCGATGTCGAGCACCGCCGTTACCCGGTGCCCTGCCGAATCATTTCGCATCCACTGGGGCAGATGGCTCCAGTACAGGGTCTCGGACGGGCGATAGGCTGTGGAATAGTATCCGGTTGGCCCATCAAGCGCGGCCAACTGAGCCTGAATCGGGCCAAGCAGAGGGTCCGTAAGAGGATCCGCCGCGGCACGCACGAAGCAGGCGAACAGTATCAGGGAGACTGATGCCAGAGCAACTGGCGCGAATGTCCCGCACTTTGCCACCATGCCCTGACTTTACCATTTTTCCGGAGCTCACACTTGCCTCATGCAAGATGAGCCTGGAGGTCGGTCCGCATTGTTGATCAGGTCCAACCGTCTGGACGACGGGAGCACGTGCTTCCACCCACACACCACGACGCTGGTGGAATTGAAGCTCCACCGCGACCCGATGCCCGAGTACAAACCGCCAATTATTCGGCTGAACGCCTTAGTACCCGGAAGCGTGGCCACCGCGGCGACCATCGGACCAGCCTTGGCGCATGTTGGTCTTTTCTTCGATAGCTACAGCGTGGATATCGCCCTGGGCGCGCAGTTTCGGATTCAGCTTGTAGCCGAGTTCGGTGAGTTTCTGGCCCACGTCGAAGACGACAGCGCCGGGCTCGGCATCAATCTGGTCCGGGACAAAGGCATCGTGAATGCGGGGATATTCGATAGCATCGCGCAGGGGCATCTTGTAGTCGATGAGGTTCACCAGAACCTGTACCAGGGTGCTGGGAATGGTGACGCCTCCGGGCGTTCCCAGCGCGACCCACGGCGAGCCATCGGGCCGGATCACAATGGTGGGTGCCATGGTGGAGACCAGGCGAGCGCCGGGGGTGAGAGGGTTGGCTTTGGGCCTGGAACCGCGATTGGCTTTCTCGCCGGCAACGATGGTCCCGACCATATCGCCCAGCAGCACGCCGGTCTTGCGGATGATCACCTGAGCACCGTAAAAACTGCCCAGCGTGTAGGTGTTCGAGACGAGGTTGCCTTCTTCGTCGACCACGCTGAAGTGCGTGGTGTGGGGGGATTCGGCGGGGGAGACGCCGCCCTGCCCCTGCGTTAGAGAGGGCAGTTCGTTCACCGGAGTGAGGCGGCCGTCTTTGTGGATGGTGGCGGCCATGCGATCGGCATAAGCAGCGCTCAGCAATTGCTCCATCGGCATGGGCGCAACTTTTGGGTCGGCCGCATAGAGCAGGCGGTCGCGGAAGCCGCGCCGCATGGCTTCCACCAGAAGGTGTCTGGAATCCACGGAGCCCTCCATGCCGGGCGCCATGTCGAAATGGCCGAGAACGTTGAGCATTTCGAGGAGGACGAAACCGCCGGAACTGCTGGGAGGCATGGTGATGATCTTGTTGCCTCGATAGTTGCCGACGAGCGGAGCCTTCTCGATGGCCTGATAGGCTTTCAGGTCTTCCAGTGTCATGAAGCCCCCTTCCGCCTTCATGTCGGCGGCGATGAGGCGGGCGGTCTCCCCTTCGTAGAACTCCTTCGGACCGTTTTTACGAATGCGGGCGATGGTGGCGGCGAGATCCGGCAGTTTGACCAGTTCTCCCTGCTTGAGGGGTTGGTCGGAACCGTGCAGGAAAACTTTCGCGGTCTCCGGGAAGGCCTTCATGACGGGGACTTGCAGGCGCAGCACGAGTTCCATGCGTTGCGAGGCGGGAAAACCCTTTTCGGCGAGTTGCTGCGCGGGCAGGAGCACGGCAGCCCAGGGCAGTTTGCCGAAGCGCTGGTGCGCCAGGGCCAGGCCTGCTACGGTTCCAGGGACGCCGGCCGACTTGTAGCCGACGGGGATCTTCGTACTGTCCGGGAAGGCATCGAGACGTGTGGCGGCCGGCACGGTTTCCTTATAGTCGAAGGCCTTGACACGACCATCCTTCATGCGGACCACCATGTAGCCGCCTCCGCCCAGATTTCCGGCTTCCGGGTGAACCACGGCGAGGGCGAAACCGACGGCTACAGCGGCGTCCACAGCATTGCCGCCTTTGCGCAGAATTTGGAGGCCAACCGCGGTAGCCAGTTCATGGGTGGAAGCCACCATGGCATGAGGCGCGCGCTCGGGCTGGGAAATTTGCGGGCGGATGCCCTCGAAGTCGAGACCGCTTTGGGAGCGTTCCTGGCCAGCTGCGGGCAGAATAAACAACAAGCTGAGAAGAAGGGCGCGGCGGGGTCGCATATACGTTGATTATCCCTTTGTGGCTACAATTGAGCCATAAGCACCACGTTTGACTGCTTGAAAGGGGTATCAGTCTTGCGAATTTCACAACGTTTTTCTCTCCCAATTGCAACGCTCGTTCTTGCGCTCTCCGCGTTCGGGCAAACTTCCACCTCCCAGATCTCCGGCACGGTTCGTGACGCTTCCGGCTCGGCCGTACCTCGCGCCGCCGTCACGCTGACGAATGAAAATACCGGCGTCGCCAGCCGCCAGGAGACCACCGACGCGGGCGTTTTTTCGTTCCCCGCAATTTCGGTCGGGTCTTACCTGGTTCGCGTTGAGGCCACCGGCTTTAAGGCTGCCGTTCGAAACGGCAACACAGTGCAAATCAACACGCCGCTCACCATTGATATCGCACTGGAAGTGGGCGCGGTTTCGGAAAGCGTTGAGGTGACGGCCTCTGCGGAAACGCTGCAGACGACCAACGCGGTGATTGGCAATGTAATTGAACGCAAGGCCATTGTCACGCTGCCGCTGAATGGTCGCAATCCGCTGAACCTCATCATGTATGAACCGGGAGTGGTGCAGCGTTCCGGCAACACGGTGAACGTGAACGGCGCGCGCGCCGGCGCGGCCAATGTCACCATCGACGGCATTGAAGCGAACGAATCCACCAGCCCGAACCCGACCAGCAATATCTTCCGGCTGAACCCGGATAACGTGCAGGAGTTCAAGGTGACCACCTCGAATCCGTCCGCTGAAGAAGGGCGGAACTCGGGCGCGAATGTTTCCATCGCGACCCGCTCGGGCACCAATCAGTATCACGGCTCGGCGTACGAATTCTTCCGCAACACGGAACTGAACGCACAGGAGTGGTACGCCAATGCGCAGGGGGCGCAGAAACCACTTATCCAGCTGAACCAGTATGGCTTCGAAGTTGGCGGGCCGATCCGCAAGAACAAGACCTTCTTCTTCGGCAGCTGGCAGGGCCAGAAGGTCAACTTCTCTGACCCGATTGACAAGACTTTTGGCGCAGTCAGCCTCTATACGCCCTCCGCTCTCAGCGGCGTGTATCGCTACTTCGTCCCGAACGCGGCCAGCCCTCTGGTGCTTGGCGGGCAGAAGATCACACAGAACAGCAGCCTGCTGGTGGACCCGAAAACGGGGGCCCTGGCCAACGGCGTACGCAACTGCACCTCGCCTTCGGATTTGAACTGTGTGGCGTCTTACAACCTGTTTGCGGCGGACCCCCGCAATGTGGGTATCGACGCGGCAGTGAAGAAAGTGCTGGGCGGGTATCCCTCGCCGAATAACTATAGTTCGTCGGGTGACGGTCTGAACGTGGGAGGCTATTCCTGGAACTCGCCCACGAAGGTTCGGGGACCGCAGTACATGCTGCGTGTGGACCACACGATCAACGACAAGAACAATATGTTCTTCCGCTGGCTTGGTGCGGAACAGAACACGCTGCTGGGCGATCCGCTGAACGGCCGGCCGATCGTGCTGCCGGGCTTCCCTCCCCGCGGCGAAGTCTTCCGCCCTGCGCAGAACTACGCGCTTGGTTTCCGGACGATCCTCTCACCCCGCCTGGTGAATGAACTGACGCTGGGCTATTCGCGGTGGCAGTTCCTGTTCACACAGGGCGAAGCGAATCCGTTGTTCCCGAATACGCCGCGTTTCACCTTCAATAACTCGACGGTGGACTATACGGCGAATCCCCGGACATTCCGCGCGGTCAGCACGCCGCAGATCGTGGAAAACCTGAGCTTCCTGACCGGCAGGCATGTGATGCGGTTCGGTGGGAATATCCGCATGTACCAGCACAACGACCAGCGCGGGGACGTGGGCGGGAACAGCCTGGTGCCCGCGATTTCGCTTTCGCGGTCGACACGGCCACCCGCCGGCTTTACGCTGCCGGGCGCCGGCATCGCCGCCACAGACCTGACCCGCCTGCAGGGCACTATTAACGACCTGCTGGGCATACCGGCCGGCCTGACCCAGGTTTTTCTGGGCGACGTGGCGCACGATACGTTCCTGCCCTTTAAGAGCGGCAACGCCGTAACGTTGTGGTCACAGGGTCAACGCCTGAAGCAGTACAACTTCTACGCGCAGGATGAATTCAAGTTCCGCCAGAACATCACCATCAGCGTTGGTATGCGCTGGGAGATTAACCCGCCGCCGACGGAAGCCGGTAACCGCGCTTACGTGCCCAACCGGAACATTGACGGGAGCGAAGGTCCGGTTACTTTTGTGCATGCGGACCGGTGGTACAAGAACTTCAACTACGGCGCGATTGCACCCCGTCTTGGCATTACGTGGGCTCCGGGAAAATTCCCGAAGACCGTGATCCGTGCGGGTTTCGGACAGGCGTTTGACCCGATCAACAGCTTCCAGGTGACATCGGTTGCCACGGCGGTTCCGGGCCAGGCGTTCACGTGCAGTTCGTCTTTCTCGGGAACAAACGGCGCGCTGGTGACCACGCCTGGTTGCCAGGCTGTGACGGACCTTCGCCTGGGCAGCGGCTTCATCAACGAAATGACGCCTCCCACGGTGAAGCCGTCTTCGTTCCTGACGCCGCCCATTCAGAACTACTCGAACGCACCCGCGGCCCGCGTGTTCGATCCGAACATCAAGCTGCCGACGGTTCACATGTGGAACCTGACGATCCAGCACGAACTGCCCGCGGGTGTGGTGGTAAGCGCCGGTTATGTGGGCCGCCGCGGAACCCGCCTGTATCGTTCGTGGGACGTGAACCAGATTGACGCCAAGCCGATTCTGTCTTCGTTCACGGCGATGCAGAAGAACGTGGCAATTGGCGGCGGTTGCCGTGCGGACGGCACGCTCACGTCGGGGGCGGCCTGCCCCGGCGCCAATGCGGTGCCGCTGCTGGCTTCGGGCGTAGTCAACCAGGCTTTTGTGAACTCTGCCACCACTACGACGGACATCTCGCAGAACGCGGCCGGCAACTTCGCCGGGCGTGTGGAGCAGAGCACGACAGCGGGCAAGCTGCGTGCCAATCAGCAGTTCGCGCAGATCCTGATGATCGACAACGGCGCGGACTCCAGCTATCATGCCGCGCAGTTCACCTTTCGGAAGCGTTTTGACCAGGCAGGTTTCCTGTTGAATGGGGCCTATACGTTCAGCAAGTCGCTGGACGATCTCTCACTCGATCCGGTTGCTGCCACGGTGGGTGGTGGGCTTACCAGCACCAACTCCCGGACGCCTGCCGATGGCCGGAACTACCGCAACGAGAAGGCGCGGTCCGACTTCGACCAGAAGCACGTGATGAACATGTCGGGCATCTACGAACTGCCGTTTGGCCAGGGCAAGCGGTTCCTGGGCAAGAGCGGTCGCGCTGCCAATCTGGCGATTGGTGGCTGGAGCGTGAACGGCATCTACACGTACCAGTCGGGGGAACCGTTCACGGTTCGGTCGGGGGTGTTGACGGCGAACTTCTCGGCGCAGTCCCGGGCGGCGCTGAAGCCGGGTGCGACTATGCCGGTGGCGCAGTTGCAGGATAAGGCGGGCGTGGTTGGCCCGGTCTTCTTTGCGAATGCCGACGCTTTCACGTTCCCGAATGCGGGCGATCTTGGCCTGGGCCGGAACATCTTCCAGGGCCCCGGCTACTGGAATATGGACGCGTCGCTGGCCAAGAGCTTCACGGTGACGGAACGCGTGAAGGCGGTCTTCCGGGCGGAGGCGTTCAACGCGCTGAACCACCCGAGCTTCCGCAATCCGCGCGATGCTTCCGTGGGCAGCCCGGCGATTACTTCGGGCGTGTTCGGCCAGGCCTGCTGCGTGACTTTGTCCACGGCAAGCTCAGCGACGACCAACCAGAACGGCGAAAGCTGGAGAGTGCTGCAGCTGGCGCTCAAACTGACGTTCTAGCAAAGTCCGGTTAGAGTTAAGCTGGGAACAGATGGCACACCGTCTGTTCCCAGCTCTTTTTTTTGCCCTCGCGGTTTGCGGGGTGTTGGTGAGTTGTTCGGCTCAGGAGGCGCGGGAGAAACGTCCCGAGGCTAAGGCGGAGATCATTCCTGCTTCAGCGGCAACACCTGCGCCCTTACCGGTTCCGAGCGATCAGGATGTCGCGATTGTGCTGGATTCGGGTGAGGATGCGGTCAGCCTGGTGGATCTGCACGAGTACAAGGAAATTTCAAAGTTCCACATTGGTAAGGAACCGCACCATCTGATGGCGACTCCGGACGATCGTTTTTTGATCGTCGCCAATGCCGTTAGCAATAACCTGGTTTTTCTGGATCCGCACACGGGTGCGATTCAGCGCCGGATTCCGAATATCAGCGATCCGTACCAGATTGGATTTAGCCCCGACAAGAAGTGGTTTGTGACGGTATCGCTGCGGCTGGACCGGGTGGATATTTATAAAGCCGACGACTTCTCGCTGGTGAAGCGTTTGGTGGTGAAGAAGGCTCCGAGCCATCTGATATTCGATGCGGCAAGTGCGAACGTGTTTGTGACGCTGCAGGATTCGAACGAGATTGCGGCGATTCGGCTTTCCGATCAGACGCTGCTCTGGAAGCTGCCAGTGGGTAAGACTCCGGCCGGTATCCGCATGACCCCCGACGATAAGCATCTGCTGGTGGGCGTGATGGGCAGCAACTACGTGGAGGTTGTGGACTGGCGGGCGAAGAAGACCGTGAAGAAGATTGTGACGGCGGAAGGCGCGCACAACTTCCTGCCCAGGGGCGACGGACAGCATGTATTCGTGTCGAATCGCGTGGCGGGCAAGGTTTGCGAAGTGGATGAGAACAGCCTGACGAACATTCGCTGCTTCGATGTCCCGGGCGGTCCGGATTGCATGGAAGTGAGCCGGGACGGGACCGAACTTTGGGTCACGTCGCGCTGGGTGAAGAAGGTTCATGTGGTGGATATTGCCACCGGCAAGATGAAGAAGATTATTCCGGTTGGAAGGTCTCCACACGGGGTTTATTTCTTTGGCCATGCGGCGCGCACTTAGCCTGGCGCTTCTTTGCTCGGCACTGATTGGTGCGGAGACGAAGAAGTGTACGGGCACTTTATACCTGACGATTGACACCGGTTCCATGTCGCAGGCGGAGCGCATCCGCTCGATATTGAAGAAGCACAACGTGAAGGCGACGTTCTTTGTGGCGCAGGAGCGGACGGTCAATGAAGACAAGACGCTGGATGCGGCGTGGGCTCCGTACTGGAAGGGGCTGGTGGCGGATGGCCATTCGTTTGGCAGCCATACGTTTCGGCATGGAAAGCTGACGGGCGATACTCCGGACGGGCACATCAAGTACCTGGTAAACGGAAAGACGGAGTTACTGACGAAGGCCACGTTCTGCGAGGAACTGCGGCGGTCGGATACGCGTTTTGCGGAGTTGACAGGGCGCAAGCTGGATGGCTTCTGGCGCGCACCGGGCGGGCATACAACGCCAAAGGCGATCGAGTATGCGGCGAGCTGCGGATATAAGCACGTGGACTGGGCTCCGGCAGGATTTCTGGGCGATGAGTTGTCGTCACAGAAGTATCCGAATGCCGTGCTGCTGAAGCGGGCGCTGGCGAACCTGAAGGCCGGGGACATCATGATGATGCACCTGGGAATTTGGTCGCGGAAAGACCCGTGGGCCCCGGAACTGGAGCCTTTGTTGACGGGCCTGGAAGCGAAGGGATTCTGTTTCGCGGGCATAGGTGCGAAGTATGGGCGATGACCAGTTTGATCTGCTGGCGGGTTGGATTTATGAGCATGTGGCGCAGCCTGCGCTTTATAAGCTGGGGCTGATTGGCCTGGATGAACTGGCGTTCGACGGGGTCACGTTTTTCCTGTATGGCGTGGCGCAGATTCTGCTGGTTTATATGCTGGTTCGGCCTCTGGAGGCGATGCTTCCGGCGGAGGAATGGAAGTCGCGCAAAGGGACGCGCGTGGATATCGTTTACACGCTGCTGACGCGGCTGGGCATAGTCCCACTGATGCTGTTTTTCGTATTGCTGCCGGTTACGCGTGGCATGGATGAGTGGCTGCGATTGCATAATCTCCTTCCCCGTGAACTGGAACATCTTTCTCCGTGGCTGCTGGCAAATCCGCTACCGAGCTTCTTTCTGTATCTGGTGGCGATTGACTTCTTCAACTACTGGCGGCACCGGCTGCAGCACCGTTTTGGAATCTGGTGGAAGCTGCATAGCTTGCACCACAGCCAGAAGATGCTGAGCTTCTGGTCGGATGACCGGAACCATGTATTGGACGACGCGATTACGTGGGTTTGGTTCGCGCTGGTGACTGCGATGATCGGGATTCCGCCGGCGCAGTTCATCTGGCTGGTGGCGGCGAGCCGGGCGGTGGAAAGTCTGTCGCATGCCAATGTGCGGTTCGGCTTTGGGGCCGCAGGGGAGCGGATTCTGGTGAGTCCGAAGTTCCACCGGATGCACCATTCGATTGCGGCGGGGCAGCGGGGGTGTAACTTCGCGACGCTGTTCCCGATTTGGGATATGGTATTCGGCACGGCCGATTTTGCACATGCGGCGGTGGCTACGGGGGTGACTGCGAGCGACGATTACCCGGAGGGGTATTTCGCGCAGCAATGGGTTGGGTTGAAGCGGCTGTTGGGCGTGGCAGACGTGGCCACACGGGACCCGGCAAAATAGCGTTGACGCGAACGCGCGGTGCATCTTGTTTGGCCAGCGCTTTCGTGAGATAAAGCAGGCCCCCTTTGCTGGCCTGCCCCCCCTTGACACCGGCAGCGCAACAGCATATCGTTCAACGCACACTGCCGCGTTGTACACCGATGCGGCCGATTCCACAAAAGAGGGTCCTGTCCATGTTCCGGGTTCCACGTCAGAACGTTATCGTGTTAGCAGCGATGTTCGCGCTTGCCTGCATTCCGCCCGCGAGAGCCCAGCAGATCACGGGCTCCGTGACGGGCTCGGTCCTGGACGCTTCCGGGGCGGGTATCCCAGGCGTTGCGGTCCGCCTGACGAATACCGGTACAGGAACTGTGGCCACCGCGGCCTCCGATGCGTCAGCGAACTTCCAGTTCCTGCTTCTGCCGCCTGGGTCCTACCTGGTGGAGGCAGCTCACCCCGGCTTCAAAGCTTTCAAGCGCGATGGCATCGTGGTGGCGGCAGACCGTTCGATTGCCATCCCCATCAATCTGGCCGTCGGCCAGGCCTCAGAAACGGTTGAAGTTGTCGCCAGCACTCCATTGCTGGATCCGAACAGCTCCGAAGTCGGCACCACCATCGACAGCCAGAAGATGGTCGATCTTCCCCTGAACTCGCGCAATCCCATGGGTCTGGCCAATCTCATCCCCACAGTGAAAGGCGTCGGCTATTTCGGTGGTCAGGTTCTGACCTCCTGGCGGGTGGGCGCCGTAAATATCGGTGGGGCGCAACCGATGACCAGCGCCTTTCTGATGGACGGCGTGGCCAATGACAAGATGGGCGACGCCGCCGGCCCCAGTACCTTCCTCACGACCGACTCCACGCAGGAGTTCAAGGTGATCACCAACTCCGCTTCCGCCGAATACGGGAGGACGACGGGGGGAGTGATCAGCGTGGTGAGCAAATCCGGCTCCAATGCTTTCCACGGCAGCGCGTTTGAATATCTGCAGAACACAGCCTTCAACGCCAACGACTTCTTCAGCAACGCGTCCGGCACGCCGCTTCCGCCGGTACACCAGAACCAGTTTGGTGGCTCTCTTGGAGGCCGCATCAAGAAAGACCGCACCTTTTTCTTCGGCAACTTTGAGGGCCTGATCCAGCACCTCTCCAGTGCCCGAATCATCAACGCTCCCACGGCCCTGCAGCGCGCCGGTGACTTCTCGAAAACCTTTGCCGCCAACGGCCAGGTGATCACCATTTATGATCCCTACACCACCGTGCCCAACCCTGCCAGCGCCGGTGCGTTTGTGCGAACAGCCTTCCCCGGCAACGTGATTCCGAGTTCCCGCGAGAGTCAGTTTGCCAAAGCTTTCTTCGCGCTGCATCCGCTTCCCAACCTGCCGGGCGCTCCCGTCACCGGCGCGAATAATCTCTTCCAGTCCGGCCCTGTCCCCACCGACCGCCAAACCGGCGGCGTCAAAATCGATCACAGCATCAACGCCGATCAGCGCGTTGCCATCCGGTATACCCGCGACGTCCTCAATGAGACGGTACCCAATGGGGCGTACTTCCAGAACGTGTTGGAGAACGACAAGAAGACCATCTACGTCCCGCGCCACAGCGCCTCGTTCTCCTACACGAACACGCTAAGCCCCACCATGATTCTGGATGGCCGTTCCGGCTTTAATCGCGACTACGATCAGGCAACGCCCTACAGCTACGACGGCAAGTACGCCAAAACCGGCTATCCCCTCACTGAACTTGGTTTCCCGAAGGCCCTGGTTGACCAGATGCAGACGGGTACCGCTCAGTTCCCCGGCCTCACCATCACGGATCTGAGCGCCTATGGTTCCGCCATCCAGAACCGTGCGGCCTACACCTGGGGCAACGGTATTTCACTCACCAAGGTCTGGTCCGCCCACACCGTGAAGCTCGGCTACCAGTACACGCTTTATCGCGGCTTTCCCTTTGACCGTTCGCCCCTCAATTTTTCCTTTACCCGCGCTTTTACCCAGGGTCCAAACCCCACCACCGCCAGCGCCACCTCGGGCTACGGCACCGCATCTCTCATTCTGGGAACTCCGGCTACCGGCAACGCCGTCTACCAGCCTGTCCACGAGCAACAGGAACTCGACCACTCCATCTATCTGCAGGATGACTGGAAGTTCAACCGGAAGCTGACTTTCAACCTGGGTCTTCGCTGGGAACGGCAGGGTGCCTTTACCGACCGCTACAACCAGATGACGAATTTTGACCAAACGGCGTCCACCACAGTGAACGGCGTGAAGTTCAAGGGCGGTACCGTCTTTCCCGGCGTCAACGGTGTTCCGCGGGGAGTTGTGGCGGAATCGAACCGGCACTTCGCCCCCCGCGTTGGCTTTGCTTACCAGGCACACCAGAAGATTGTGCTGCGCGGAGGTTACGGCATTTTCTGGGTCCCCGAAAAGGGCGTCCTCAACCCCGCCTCCACGGGCTATGGTTCCACCACCCCGATGGTTACTTCGCTCGATAACGGTCTCCACGTCGCGAACACGATCGACAACCCCTGGCCCTCCGGTATCGTCCTGCCCACGGGCAGCGCCGGGGGCCTGCTCACCGGCATCGGCACCAGCATTTCGGGGCAGCTCCGCGATGTCTATCAGGGCTACGCGCAGCAATGGAACATGACGGTCCAGTACCAGCCCTGGGATAAGTGGCTTTTTGAAGCTGCCTATATCGCCAACAAGGGCGTCCATCTCCAAACCCTGCAGGGCAACAATATCAATCAGCTCGACCCGCAGTACCTCGCGCTGGGCAACCAGCTGAACACCACGGTGCCCAACCCTTTCGCCGGCATCATCACCTCCGGCCAGCTGGGCGGTGCCACCATCACGAAACAGCAGTCCCTGCTCCCGTATCCGCAGTACACGGGCCTCACCGGAGGTTGGTCCTACAAAGGCGACTCCATCTATCACGGTGTCTCGTTCAAGATTGAACGACACTATGGCAATGGCGTCTCGATCCTGTCGTCCTACACGATCAGCAAAATGATAGATTCAGCGACCGGCTCCGGCGGTGCCGTTCGCACGGGCGGCACTCCTGAGACTGGCATCGTGAACTGGTACAACCTCTCGAACGAACGTTCCAAGAGTACGTATGACATTCCCCAGCGAGTCGTCATCACCGGTGTCTGGGAAGAGCCCTTTTTCAGGACGGCCACCGGCTGGAAGCGCCAGGCGCTGGCCGGCTGGAACTTCAACGGAGTTTGGTCCATGCAGAGCGGGGCCACCATCGCGCTGCAGTCCGGAAGCGCCACGCAGCGGCCGAACGTTGTCTATGGGGTTTCCGCCAAGCTCGACAACCCCACCCTGGACGCGTGGATCAATAAAGCGGCCTACTCTATCCCGGCCGCCTTCACCTACGGCAACGCTGGTCGCACCATCCCCAATCTGATGAGCGATGGTCTCTTTAATATCGACTTCTCCCTCTACAAAGATTTCAGCATTATGGAGAAGTTCAAACTTCAGCTCAAGGGCGAGGCCTACAATCTAAGTAACACGCCCACTTTCGATGTCCCCAATCGGGATATCAACGCGCAGAACTTCGGCACGGTGACAGCCACAGCTCTCAACCCCCGTCCGCGGTCGGTGCAACTTTCTATGCGGATTACGTTTTAGAAGGGACGCAAGAGCGTCACGAAGCAACATGGCGATAAGATTTAGACGAACATGTTTTCTGTAACCCGGCGGTACGCCGCCATAACCATAGTGCTCGCAGGCTCGTGGGCCGGCCTCCAGCTCAGTCGCGGACAGTCTCCCGCCCTGTCCGCGGCGCAGGCCTATGAAAAGGACGTGCTGCCTGTCCTTGCAAAGAACTGCTTCGCCTGCCACAACGAAACTCTGAACACGGCGGGCCTCAATCTCGCCGCCTTCAGCCATGGTGTGGACGCGGTCCGCCAGCCCCAGGTCTGGACCCGCGTGCTCGCCCGTCTCGAAGCCGGCACCATGCCGCCCACCGGCCTCCCCGCGCCCGGCAAGGCCGAAGCCGCCGCAGTAGCCACCTGGATCAACACGCTCACCGGTAAATCCACCGGTCCCGCCGTTCCTGAAGGCGATCCCGGGCGCGTTACCGCCCGTCGCCTCAACCGCGTGGAATACAACTCCACGGTTCGGGACCTGCTGGGCGTTCCTGTGAAACCGGCCGACGAATTCCCCGTGGACGACTCCGGCTACGGTTTCGACAACATCGGCGATGTCCTGACGCTCTCCCCGATGCTGATGGAGAAGTACATCTCCACGGCGCGCCGCCTGGCCTCACTCGCCGTCTTTGGTGAACCTCTGCCGCCCAAGCCCACCATGCTCGCCCTGCTGATGCCGAAGAAGGGCCCGGACATGCCGTCCACCTCCGCCTCCGGCAGCGTGATCCTCCCCTATGCCATCCGCGGCTCCATGTACGTCCACTACGTTTTCCCGGTTGACGCGGAGTACGAATTCCGCGTTCGCGTGATCAATCACCGTGACAACGTCCTCGATTACAACGCGCCCAAAGAGCAATTCCTGAAAGCTTTCGATGCCGCCACCAAGGGTCCGGCGGGAGCCCAGGAAGGCGCAGGCCCCGCCAGCCCCGGGGCGGCCGGACGCGGGGGCGGACGCAGTGGGCGCGGCCGTGGCCCTCGTCCCGCGCCCACGCCTGACGAACTGGCGGCCCGTGACGAAGTGGCGCGCCTCGCTTACCCTCCCCTCCGTATGGTCGTCACGCTCGATGGCAAAGAGATCGCGCAGGACATTATCGAAGGCAATACGAACTACAAATACGATCGTGGCGCCGTGATCGTCCGGGTTCCGGTGAAAGCCGGCGAACACTACCTCCGCGCGTCGTTTCCCGACCTTGCCGATCTGGACGATGCCCGCCGCAACATCAATCCCGATGGCCGCCGCCGCATGTACATCGAGTTCGCGGAACTCGCCGGCCCCTACAATCCCAGTTCCGCACCCCCGGCCAGCTACGGGAAGATCTTCATCTGCGGCCACGCGCCTGGCAAACACAACGCAACGTGTGCCCGCCGCATTACGGAAAACCTCACCCGGCGCGCTTTCCGCCGCCCCGCCACGGCGCAGGAAGTCGATCAACTCTCCGGCCTGGTGGCACTTGCGCAACGGCAGGGCGATTCCCTGGAAGAAGGCGTCCGCCTGGTGGTTCAGGCCGTCCTGATGTCTCCCAACTTCCTCTACCGTATGGAAGTCGACCCCAAACCCACGCCCGGCAAACCCTCTCCGGCCCACCGCGTCAACGACTACGAACTTGCCTCGCGGCTCTCCTACTTCCTGTGGAGCACGATGCCCGATGACGAGCTGTTCGGTGTCGCCAAAGGGCAAACTCTCCACCAGCCCCAGGTGCTGGAAGCTCAGGTTCGCCGCATGATGGCAGACCCGAAAGCCACTGCGCTTGTGGATAATTTCGCCGGCCAATGGCTTGGCGTCCGCAACCTGGAACGCAAACCGCCCGACCCCGACCGCTTCCCCACGGTGGATGATGAACTCCTGGACTACATGCACCGCGAGACCAATCTGTTCGTCACCGCCATCGTGAAAGAGAACCGCAGCGTTCTCGATTTCATTGACGCGCCTTTCACGTATCTCAACGGGCCGCTGGCAACTCACTACGGCATCCCCGGTATCAAAGGCGAAGACTTTCAGCGCGTGGATCTCCGGAATACCCCGCAACGCAGCGGCATCCTCACCCAGGGCGCAATCCTGTCGGTCTCTTCTTATCCAACCCGCACCTCGGTCGTCACCCGGGGCCGTTGGGTTCTGGAAAATCTGCTCGGCACGCCGCCGCCTCCACCGCCCCCCAACGTGCCGCCTCTTGCCGATTCCGATATCGGCTCCGCAGCCTCCCTGCGCGCCAAAATGGAACAGCACAGAGCCAATCCGGTCTGCGCCTCCTGCCACAAGATGATGGACCCAATCGGTTTTGGGCTTGAGAACTATGACGCCTCCGGCGCCTTCCGCACCCATGACGGCAAATTCCCCATCGATTCCTCCGGTGTCCTGCCCGATGGCCGGGCCTTCAACGGCGCGGCGGAACTCAAGCAGACCCTGAAGGCCCAGTCCGGTCTCTTCGTCAACAATCTCACCGAAAAAATGCTCACCTACGCGCTGGGCAGAGGGGTGGAACGTTTCGACAGACCCACGGTGCAGGCAATCGTCAAAGACCTCTCGGCGAATGATTATCGCTTTTCCAGCCTCGTTCTCGGTATCGTAAACAGTAAGCCGTTCCAGATGCGAAGCGGCCAGGAGTCCGCACAATGAACCTCGAACGCCGTACTTTTCTCCGTGGCCTCGGCACTGCCGTGGCGCTGCCGTTCCTCGACGCCATGGTCCCCGCCTTCTCTACGGCGGCAGCAGCGAAGTCGCCCACCCGGATGGCGTTCGTCTACGTCCCCAACGGCATCATCATGGACCAGTGGACACCGGCGACGGAAGGTGAAATCGCCAGGCTCCCGGCGAAACTTCCGCGCGTGAGCGCCCCTCTAACCCCCTTCCTGAACGACGTCTCGTTCCTGGGCGGTCTCACCTGCAACGGGGGGCGGGCTCTGGGCGATGGCCCCGGCGATCATGGCCGCGCAGGGGCCGCCTATCTCACCGCCACCCATCCGAAGAAGACCGCGGGCCGCGACATCCGCACCGGCATTTCGGTCGACCAGATCGCGGCGCAGCACCTCACCGGCCAGACCAAATTCGCCTCTCTGGAACTGGGCTGTGAAGACGGCGTCCAGGGCGGCAACTGCGATAACGGCTATAGCTGCGCTTACTCGAACTCCATCTCCTGGCGCACGCCGTCTCTGCCCAACCCTCCCGAGGTCCGCCCCCGCGCCGTTTTCGAGCGCCTCTTCGGCGGGGATGATTTCGGCCAGGACCCCGTGCGCCGCGCCCGCCGCCTGAAGTACGAAGCCAGCATTCTCGACATCGTTCTGAGCGATGCCAACCGCCTCCGCAACAACGTGGGCCGGGCCGACCGCGCCAAACTCGACGAGTACTTAACCGCCGTCCGCGATATTGAGACCCGAATCCAGAAGGCGGAAAAAGAAAGTGTGCTTGCGGGTCCGCCCCCCATCAACGCCCCCTCCTCCAGCATCCCCGACACGATGGAAGACCACTCGAAGATCATGTTCGATCTTCTGGCGATTGCCTTCCAGACCAACATGACACGCGTTGCCACTATGGTGATGGCGTCTGAACAGAGCACCCGCCCCTACCGTGAGATCGGCGTCGCCGAGGGTCATCACGGGCTCACCCACCATCAGGGCAGCGCGGAGAAGATTGAAAAGGTTACGCTGATTAACCGCTTCCACGTGGAGCGCTTCGCGTACTTTCTGCAGAAGCTCAAAAACACCCCCGACGGTGACGGGTCGCTGCTGGACCACTCGATGATCGTCTACGGCAGTGGCCTGAGCGACGGCAACCAGCACCTGCACGAGAACCTCCCCACCGTGATCGCCGGACGCGGCAACGGAACGCTCAACCCCGGCCGCCACATCCGGTACGCCGCGGAAACCCCCATGGCCAACTTCTTCGTGGCGCTGCTGGACCGGATGGGCGTCCCTGCGGAACAGATGGGAGACAGTACGGGGAAGCTCGGCTATCTGAACGATCTCGGATAAGCCGGATGCGGTTCCCGCTTGCCCTTTGCGTGGCAGTCGCGCTGCAGGCCCAGTCGCTGCCGCGCTACGTCGGCTCGCTCGCCTGTCAGGGGTGCCACCCCCGGCAGTTCGCCACGCAGTCCGCCACGGCCCACGCCGGCGCCTTGTTCCGGGCCAAAGAGCACCCGCTGGCGGCCGCGCTCCCCCTCGGGCAAACGCTGCTCCGCAAGCCGGGCTACCAACTGACTTTGTCGAAGCGGGAAACGGGCCTCGAAAGTACCCTCCGCAATGCCACGCAGGTGATGGAACTCCCCCTCGATTGGGCCTTTGGCGCTGGCCGGCAGGCGATAACGTTTGTCAGCCGCGTGAATCCGGACTGGTACGTTGAGCACTACGCCACCTGGTATGCCGCCCCGAATGCCTGGGGGGCCACCCCGGGCCAGGACGCCCTTCAGCCAGGCGACATCGCCCAGGCCGCCGGGCTGCTCTACAAAACCACGAACCCGGAAAACGGCATCGACGGTTGCTTCGCGTGCCACTCCACTGGCCCGCTCGCCTTCGGTCCCGCCAACGAAATCCAGCCAAGGGAACCAGGCGTCCGCTGCGAAGCGTGCCACGGCCCCGGGTCGCAACACACCAACCGCCCCACGCCAACCAATATCGGGAACCCCGCCCGCCGGAATGCGGCGCAAATCAACGAGTTTTGCGGCCAATGCCATCGGCCTCCCGCCGCCGGTGGCAATGTGACCGACTGGAACTACGCGTGGAACGTCCGCCACCAACCCGTCTATCTGAGCCAGGCGGCCTGCTTCCGAAAAAGTGACGGAAAGCTCTACTGCCTCACCTGTCACCGGCCTCACGAACCATCACTGGACTCTAAAGTGGTTGTTGACTACAACAGCCGCTGCCGGGCTTGCCATGCCGCAAGCCTCCGCCCCCCCGCGGCAACGTGCCAAACCAACTGCATCGACTGTCACATGCCCCGTGTTTCGCCCCAGGCCAATCTTAGTTTCACCAACCACTGGATCGGAATTTATCGGGCCGGCGCCAAGCTAAGGCCGTGAGGCGTTTGGCCGCGCAGGGTCCCGCCAATATCGAGCGTGGAACCGTGCGGCGCATAGGCCGGCAGCCTCAGCCGAGACTCCGGAAGTAGGCGAGGTCCTTGCGGGCGAAGTCCAGCAGGTCGGTGCCTTCGCGTGGGACGAGCGACAGGCCGTCGGTCCGCTGAATCAGATAGAACTGCAGCCCGCCCCCGCTCTCCGACGCCGCGAACAGGTCTTTCCACTTCGCGCGGCCTTCGAAATCCTGGCACAAGAGCGACTGAATCCGGCCTGGACACTGTTTGATGAAGGCCACGGGGTCGCCCCCGCCCTTGAGGCAGAGTCCGACGTTCAGGTGAAACGAGGTGATGTCCCGGTTAGCGGCCAGAAGGTCAATGGGGCGGCCTCCTGCTATCGGGCGGAATTCGGTTTCATGATTGTGGAAACCCAGCGTCATACCTGCGGCGCGGATCCGGTCGGCCGCACGGCTGAGCTGTTCGCTGAAGCGCTTCCAGTCGTCTGATGTGGGTGGAACGGCGGCTGTGCCCGGTCCCCGCACACTGACCAGCGTATCGGAACCGACGATCCGGTTCAGTTCGATCGCCTTCGCAAGCCCGTCCCCGGTAAACGACGCAATCTCATTGTGCGTCGACCGGCACCGAAGGTTCAGATCCCCGAGCAGCGTCCGGACTTGCGTCGCCTCCGCGACACTCCACTTCATCCAGGTGCCCGCGGAAAACTCGATGATTTCGTACCCCATCTTCGCGACGGCTTGCAGCGTTCCGAACAGATCCTGCTGGATATTTTTGGAGACCGCCGTCTGCTGTAGCCCGATGGGAAGCGCCGGCTTCCAGAGGTCATTTTAAGCCAGATGAGACATTTTTCCAAAGCAACTACCTGGCTGGCAGTCCTGATTGCCGTTTCCTTAGTCCCCGGCACCATGCTGGCGGGAACACAGGGGCCCGATGCGGGGGGCTACAGCGTCACCGATTCCGCAGTGTACAGTTTTGTGGACGTCAGCGGCGGAGGTGCCAGTATTCTGGCTGGTGCTGATGACGACACAGCCTTAGTCAATCTGCCTTTCACCTTCACCTTATACGGCACCGCCTATACCCAGATCTGCATCAGCTCCAATGGTGCCGCCTGGCTGATTACCAATCCTGCGGCCTGCCCACCATTGGCCGGCACCGATTTCGCGAACGCCGACCTCACGGGAGGGTCTCCCAGCGTTGATTTAGCCGCGATTCTTCCCCTCTGGTCCGAGCAGCGTCTCATCCAGTCCGAGTTGCATCGCGGTTACGCTGGCGAAAATCGGGTCTTCCGATGGCCTGGATTGGCGAGGGAGCCGGGACAGGGGATGCGAGGCTCCCCATGAAGAGAGCGCGCACCGCGTGAAACGGCACCGGACATTGGTAACGGTTCAGGAGGCCAGCTACTTTCGCAAGGCTGGTCCGCTTCGGTGCTGGCATATTTCGAGTATAGTTTTTCGGTGGTCAGGGCAAGCGGGAGAAGGTGGCCTTCAGGCTGCCGAGCCTTTGTCGGTGATGGCGGACCAGAAGGCGGCTCCGGCACGGTTCAGGGCTGACGGAACGACGCCACAGCATGCGCGTAGTGAAGGGGGTATCGCGAGTATCGAGTATACCGAGGCAGTAACCCGGGCACAAAGAGCGCGACGACGCCGACTGTACCATAGAGTGGTACAGTGTGACTTGAGGTCTCGGCATGATCGTGAGCTTTCGGGATGATTGGCTGCGCGATTTTTTTGTCAGCGACATTCGCTCCAGGAAAATCCCGCCGGCGCTGGAGAGCCGTTTGTTCCGGAAAATCCAACTGATTGACGACGCAACTATCGATCAGGATTTGAGGGTACCGCCGGGCAATCATTTTGAGAAGTTGCAGGGTAACCTCGCGGGTCTCCATTCCATCCGCATCAACCAGCGGTGGCGGTTGGTTTTTCATTGGGACGGTGACAGAGGGGAAGCAACAGGGATGTACCTGGACGACCACAGCTATCTTTGAAGAGACAGCAGCACAGGGAGGCAGAACATGTTGACGACGAAGCGGAAGCCGGCCAGTGTCGGTGAAATATTGCTTGAGGAATTCATGCAGCCATTGGGGCTGACACAAACCGCGCTGGCCGAGGCGATGGGCGTGCAACGCAGGCATGTAAACGAGCTATGCAACGACCGCCGCAACGTTACCGCGTCGACGGCGCTCATCCTTGCACGCGTGTTCGGTAACAGCCCCGATTTCTGGCTGAATGTGCAGCGCCGGAGCGATCTCTGGAAAGCAATGCACTCGCCTCGCGAATGTGAGCGGATTAACCGGGCCCGGCCTCTGCTTACAGCGGCATAGCATCCGTCCTGGGTTCCATCCAGTTCAGTAAAATCTGCGCGATTCCGGTACAATCGACGAACGGTTGCCCGGCGCGATAATTGAAGCGAGAGGGAGGAAGATGAAGAGCGAACAAATCGTCTCGTTGTCCATTGACGCGTTCACGCCTGGAACCCTCTCCATGTCCCGTCTCGCTGACTACCTCAAACCGTTTTCGGCGATGCTCGGCAGCGACGCGAACGTGCATTTCGATGGGGTTGGCGAGGGTAGTGCCATCCTGCGGGCTCACATCGACGTGCCAGCCGCGCCAAAGGTCTATGAGCGCGTCCACGCGGTAGCGTCGCGGACGGCGCCGAAAGCGGCAATGAAGGCCTTCAGTGAAATCGACGAGTTGCTAGCCAAGGACAACGCGGTCGGTCATGTTGCGGTGGCAGGGCAGAATGTGATTCTTTTTCCCGGAAGGCTCCGGGCCGCGCGCGAAACCATCGGGCCGGTGCGGAGAAGTACTTCGGTGGAAGGGCAGATTTACTCGATTGGGGAAAGGACGACACGATCAACGTCCACCTGCAAAACGGGGACGAAGACATCCGGTGCGAGGTGTCAGTCGCTCTGGCGCGGGAGCTTGGCCCACATCTGCGGGGGCGGAGAACGCGGCTGTTTGGCAGCGGAATGTACTTCCGGATTGACGGGATCTGGCAGCGGCGGAACTTCACGGCCACGGAGTTTGTTTTGCTGGACGAATCGCCGCTGGAAGATACGATCAACTCGATCCGGGAAATGCTGAAGGGCGTGGATGCCGAAGCCTTCATGAGCACGATGGCGGAACTGCGGAGCGAATGATCGCGCTGGATACAAACGCCCTGTCCCTGCTGTTGATTCCAGGTGCTACCGTGTCCTGGGCCGGGTCCAGCACACCGATAAAGTTCGCCAAGGAACGCCTGGGGGGCGTTGGTTTCACGAATCGCGCATAACCGCGACCAGATCATCATTCCGACGCCGGTACTGAGCGAAGTATTGGTGAAGATCTCGCCAGAGCAGATCACCGATCTGTTAACGGAACTCAATGGCTCGGTTTGGATTCGGCTGGAAGCCTTCGATGCGGCGGCGGCCGTGGAGCTCGGGCGGCGAACCGCCGTTGCAATCGCGCAGGGAGACAAGCGCGAAGGGCTGAACGACGCCCCCTGGACGAAGGTGAAGTTTGACCGCCAGATTGTGGCCGTCGCAATCGTGGCGCAGGCAACGGAGATCATTTCAGACGATCCGCACGTGAAGTCCGACTGTGACCGGAACACGGAAGGGATGCAGGATCTCGGGGGAAGTGGTTCATTTGGTTCGGGAAATAAGCCCGCGCTTTGCGTGTCCATGTAAGGCTAATGGACGGTTGGCTTAGGTCCACGCGGGTCGGCAAGTAGTTGTCGGCGCGCGCGGGTGCAGGAGAGAACGACGGCATTTATCTCCTGCTCGACAATTGGTTCCAGGGCCTGGAGGTTATCCGCTAAGCCGGTTAGACTATCGGGGGCCGCAGGTACGTCGGCGTCCGCCAGCAGATTGGTTGCGCCTTCGAACATTGCCCGGATCTGGCCGAGGGTGTCTACGGCGTCACGCGCGGTTTCCGGCAAATCGAGTTCGTCATGCGGCCCGAAGAGGCCATCCATAAAGGCCTCGATTTCCTGTTTTCGGACCATCGCATAATGATGAAGCCCTTCTCGGGTCTGCCGGACTTGTGTGCGCGTCAGCTTAAAGGGTTTGCCGGCGGTCTGGTGTACGGTGAGTCGATTCCAGAGGCCGTCCACCAGAGCGTGGAGCAGGTTATTCAGATCGTCCAGAGTGTCAAAGGGCGGGAACTCACCACCCCAGAGGGTCTGGACGGCCTGGATTGGGGAGGGATCCGGGACAGGGGATGCGAGGCTCCCCATGAAGAGAGCGCGCACCGCGTGAAACGGCACCGGACATTGGTAACGCTTCAGGAGGCCAGCTACTTTCGCAAGGCTGGTCCGCTTCGGTGCTGGCATATTCATCTGTTTATCCCCTTCTCAAGTGTTGCGAGTGCTTCCATGATTCCGGCGAACTGTGGCGGTTCGCCAAAGATCATCACCCTCATATTCCGGTAGTCCCGCTCCAGTGCCGCTATTCGAGATGCGGGCGGCAGCAGCCGAAGTGACCCGGCTCGCGCAAGCTCATACTGCGCCCAAGCGGCAGGATAGAAGGTCTGTTTATGCCGCACTACATCAGCCAACAACGCCATGTCTCCGAGGGCTTCCGCCGGGATTGGTCCCCGGACCAGTTGTGCGACATCGTAATAATGGCGGGAGTACCGCGCCGGGACGGACTTCTCGGGCGCACGGTAGTATTCCGCGTGCAGGATCGTGGCTTTCTCCCAGAAGGTTCGCTTTGCCAGCAGCGCAAGCAGGCCAATCTCGGCGTCTTCAACGACGTTGGGAAATTCTTCCGCCACGAATGACTTGATGGTAAAACGATCATGCGGCACGAACTCGGCGTGCGTACCCAACTCAAGCACCACATGGGGAGCAATGTAATCAAGACGGCCAGGATTGGCGGCAGGGTAAGCGAAGTGTACGATGTTCGGGTCCTGCGGACTGACGCCCAGCTTCCATGGTCCCTCCCCGAGAATGTCCTGCAATCGCGCGCCGAGCGTTCTGAGGAACGGGCCGCTCACGTAATCGCGGCACGCTTCCAACATTTGTTCGAGGATTAGGCCGCGGCGTGTTTTTGAGATCCCCTCCTGCCGCGGATCGCGGTCACCTGCAAAGCCGAGCGCGGCATAATCGACCGCCAGATCGACATCCTCTGAGAATCTGTCGATCGCATGGAACACCTTCGCGAGAGAGGTGCCCCCCTTGAACAGAAGCCGGCCTTCCAGCGCTGGGATGGAGAAGAGCTGTTTCAGTAGCCAGGAGACCCAGAAATCTTTTTCCACAATGGCGTTCGCCAGTCCCTTCCGGGCCGCGGTTTCCTGGAATATTCCGGCGCGCTCCCGGGTGCTCATCTGAGCGATACGGTTCACGATGTCGCCTCGGCCAGCTGTTTCGCAACGTCATAGATCCAGTCCGCGCCGAAGCGGGTGTCTTTCAAGAGTCTGCTCTTCTCGGCCTGAGAGAGCGCCAACCGCAGCGTCGCGATCTCCTGGGTTCCCACGCCTTCCCTACCTAAGTGCCGAAGCGCCTGCACAACGAGCGCGAATTTCCCGTCAAGTCCGGCGATCGCTTTGGGGCGGGCGTGTTTGAAATAGATTATCCGCTGGCCAATGGGGACTTCTTTATTAGCGCCATCAGTGAGGTAGATGATCTTCGAGGGCACCTGCGTGGAAAGCCCCAGGAGATTTGCAGCCCAAGCGCCATCGGGGACGATCTTCCAGCGCAGCTTGCGTGCAATCGCGCGAGCGACCTCATCGATGTCTGGGGTCAGCACTCCACCAAGAGACGGATTGATGTTTGGCCGGTCATAAAGACCCCGCCGAACGCGGCGGATCTTGCCGTCGTGGGTAAGCGCCGCAAGCGTTACATCGATTATCGTCCGGCTGGCCAAATCGAGAAAGTCCTTGGCCGAGAAAGCCTTTCCGTTACCGAAGCGGTGAATGCGCGCAGCTATCTGATCTCGCTTTGTTTGCATGCCACAGGCCCGACCGTTTATTAAGGAAAACTATACTACTTTTTCTTAATACTGGCAAGCGCAGATCCCCAGCACACGGCACTAGTGAAAGCGTAATGCCGTTCTGTGAGGCCAGGCGCCGGGCACCGGGCCCTGAACGACGCAAAGAGGCACGGCCGAACGGGCGGGTGGTGGGTAATCGGTTGAAATGGTTCAGGAAATGTGTCCGGATCGGGCGGCGACGTGTTGGTCAAGTTTGTGAGTCAGGGCCTGAGCGGCTGAAGTGGGAGATGGCCCATTGGCTTAGAGGAGCGGAGCCCCAGGTGGCGCGGTCGACTGCGAAATGGGGGATTGCATATGCGGAGCAGGATGGGGGGTAAGAGGTTGGGTCGGCGGAGCCGGCGATGATCAACGCATGGGCTTGGCTGAGGCAGGCGTCCGAGGATGACTTCCAATCGGAATTGGCCGGGTCGGTGACGAAGATGACGAGGTCAGGCGGCAGGATAGTGGCGAGGCGATTCGATTCGACGAGGAGATTGTGGCCGCGGGCCAGGAGGCGTTCAAGAAGCTCGGCGGCGGCGGCGAGAAAAGCGTCGGGAGAGCGCAGCAGAAAGGCGCTGGAGGCACCGGCGAGGAGGTAGCGGCCAGCCTGGGTGGTATCGGAGGGAGCGGCCACTTCGAGTTGCGGCTGGAATGCAGGGTCCTCGATGTGGTGGCGGTGGCTGGAGACTTTGACGGCGCTCCAGGAGTGGCCGGTGCGGGTGAGCGCGCGTATCAGACCGGAACCGACAGAAGTTTTGCCGACGCCGCGGCTGTGGCCTCCGATGACGAGGAGGCGGCCGCGCGGTCGGGTCAAAATCGCCATGTGGCCTCCAGGTAGCCCGGGCGGCCATTGGCGTAGCCGAGACAGTCGGTGAGGGTGACGTCGGGCCGACGGATGAAGGCCGCGTTGTAGCGGCGGTTGTTCATCCAGTCGAAAAAGGGGAAGCGGGCGAAGGGGCGGGGCATGGCAGGTCTCCCTCAGAGGGTTCCGCATTCAAAGGACGCTTCGGCATCGCCAAAGATGGGGAAGTGGCTGGCATGGGCTTTCAAGGGCTGTTTCTTCGGCCCGGATCGCTGGCGGAGGACTTTGCCGGCCAGCACGAGGTATTCGATGCCGGAGTGGCTGAGGATATTGGCGAGAGGTTCAGCCATGGTGGACAGATAATCGGCAATGAAGCGGGCGGCGGCGTCGCGGGCGAGTTCGGCTTTTTCGAGATCGCCGAAAGATCGGGCGAAGGCTTCCTTAAACTTCAACCAGGCGACGAAGCCAATTTCGACGGCCACGTGGTCAACCGGTTCCGGGGTGGCTGGGGCGTAGCCGAAGGCGTGGTAGCTGGTGTGGAGGGACGACATGAGGTAGCCGAGTTCCATGGATTCGTGATAGGTAGCCTGGCGAGGTGGGGCGGGGCCTCCGGGGCCGAAGATGGAGTGGTACATGCCCTCTTCGGCTTCGGGTTTTGCCTCTGCGGCGGCGGCGCGAAGGTCAGGATCGTGAACTTCGGCGGCGAGCGCGGCGAGCTGGCTCTGCCAGGCGTCAGAGGGACATTCGAACAGCAGGCCCAGCAGCCGCCATTCGGCGGCGTCGCGGAGCAGAGCTTCTATTTCCGGCGTTATTTGGTCGGGCATAATGGCCTCGGTTTACTTGGCGGCACGCAGGGCGAGAGGGACCCAGCCGCTGCGCATTTTTCTGGCTCCGGCTTCCTGTTCCGACCCCTGCCAGACGGCAAATGCGACGGCAGAGCGGCGCCTGGGGGTGAGGCCCTCCGGGAGCTTGCGAATGATGACGACGGCCCAGCCTTCTTTGGTTCTGACGCCCATGCCGCGAGAGATGCGGGCGGGGGCGGGGCTCAACGTACCGGGACCTTCGGCGAGAAGGTCTTCGACGGGCGTTTCGCGCGGGCCGACGCGACGGTTGCCGACAGCCTGCGAGGGTGCGTAACGGGTGGCCATCTCCTTCTGATCGGATGAACCGGGGTCGAGAGGTTTGGCTTCGAAGGGGTAGTGGTCAATAGCGGCGTTGGGGAAGAGGGCATTGATGTTGTCCTTGCGGCCATCGACGGAGGCCTGCCAGTCGGCGCGCCAGAAGGAGATTTCGACGGGCCGGCCGGCTTCGCCCATTTGGGGGGCGGGGGCATCGGCTTCGATGGCCCTGGGGATCTGAACGGCGCATTGATCGAGGAAGCGCCCGGCTCCGGGAAGGTCATTGACGGCTTCGTCGGGCCAGCTGAGGCGGAAGGCGATTTCGGAGCCGCTGGTGAGGGCTTCGACGAGGATCTCGGGGGTGGAAGCCTTCATGAGACGGGGTTCCACGAGGTCCTGCAGGATGAGCTTTTCGACGTGGCCGGGAGCTTCTGCCCAGGCGGGATCGAGAGGGTCGAGCGGAAGGCGGGCGGCGGAGGCGGCGACCACCTCATTGGTACGCTCGGCTTTCCTGCCACAGCCGTTCAGGATCCCGAGCGAGAGCAGAATCGCCGGGACGGCCAACATTGAGGAATGAATTCGCATGGCTATTCTCCTTAGTTGCTCCGCGTCCGCTAGGGGCAGTTGGTGCGGGTGATCTGGTAGAGCTTATCGTACGCGGGGCGGATGAAGACGGGCTCCTTCATGGGGATAGAGACCATGGGCTGGCCTTTGTCGTTGGAGCCGGTGACGGTTTCGCCCTGGCGCTTCCACTTCGTCATGAGCATCTCGGAAGAGCCGAAGAGGGAGAGGAGGCCGGCGAGGTCGGGATCGTTGGCAGAGTTGCGGTAAGCGGCGATGGCGGCATCGACGCCGGGGCCGAACATCTGGCGCAGGAAGGGCGGCGGCACGTGGACGGGCGGGATGTAATACACGTTCGGTTCGAGCCCGAATTGCGGGTAGAGGGGCAGGGCGATTTTGCGAAGGTGGACGAGATAGTCGATGGGGTTTTCGGCCTGGGCCTTGTCGGGGGTGTTGATGAAGCCGGCCATACGGATCTTGCCGATGCAGTTGACGAAGCACTGGGGCTGGATGCCCTGTTCGATTTTGGGGAAGCAGGCGATGCATTTTTCCGAAGTGCCGGTCATGGGGTTGAAGTAGACCTTCTTGTAGGGACAGCCTTTGACGCATTCCTGATAGCCCCGGCAACGGCTTTGATCGACGAGGACGATGCCATCTTCCTGGCGCTTGTAGATGGAGCCGCGAGGGCAGGAAGCGAGGCAGGCGGGATAGGTGCAGTGGTTGCAGATACGGGCCAGATAGTAGAACCAGTTCATGTGCGGAAGGTCCATACTCATGCCGTAGTCGACCGCTCCGGCGCAGTCGTCTTCGCCGACGTTGGGGTAGGAGTAGTCTTCGGTCTTCGGACGCCAGCTTTGGACGCGCTCGCCGGCGGCGGCGGATTCGAAGATGGTCTGGCCTTCGTAGGTCTTGCCGTTCCACTTGCCGCCGTTGAGGTCCTTCAGAAGATTCAGATCCCAGGCGAGGGGGTAAGAGCCGTAAGGCTTGGTCTCCACGTTGTTCCACAACATGTATTCCTGACCTTTACCGGAGGTCCAGGTGGTCTTGCAGGCCAGAGTACAGGTTTGGCAGGCGATGCATTTGTTGGTATCGAAGACGGCGGCGAACTGCCGCTGCGGGCGGTTGCCGGGATACCAGTACGACATTTCTCTTCCGATTTGCCAGTTGTAGACGCGCGCCATGACTTTATTTCTCCTTCTTCGAAGTGCGTTTTGCCGGGGCCGGAACTGCGGCGGATTGCCCGGAGTAGAATTCGCCCGCCAGATACTTCTTCATGACGTCGGACTCGTTGCGGGGGCGGATGCCGAGGCCAACAGGACGCCACGCGCTCTTGAGGTCGGCTCCACCGGCTTCGGCCCTGGTGATCTTGACGAAGGATTCGCGGGGTGCGCCGGTGGGACAGTGCGTGTCCGGCAGGAAGCCCTTGCCGAGGCCCTGGCCGAAGAAGTTTTTACGGACAAGAGAGTCGGTCATGAGGGTGGGCTTGAGCCAGCCGCGGGTGGCGGACTGGTGGGAGCCGGAGCGGAACATGGCCTGGTAATTGGTGTTGGGATTTTTGGCGAGGCCATCGACGCGTCCCTTTTGGCCTTCGAAGGAACCGGGGGTGGTGCCGTACATGTTGAACCACATGCGGGTAATGCCGCGGGGGGTGCCGGGGTAGTAGCGGGCGCGGCAGATGAGGCGGGAGAACTCGTAGTCTTTCGCGTTCTTCTGCCAGCCGCGGAAGGGGCGGTCTTCGGGGTCGGCATCGATCCAGACATAATCGCCGTCCTGGACGCCGAGGTCGTGCGCATCGTTGGGGTTGATATCGACGTAGCCTTCGCTGACGAAGGGCATGCGGCGATCGTGACGATAGAGATCGCCGAAGGGTCCGAAGAGCACGGCGATCATGTCGGTATCGATGGGCATGGTGTGGGTGCCGTGGCGGTACTTGGGGGTGTGGAAGATGAACTTGAAGCCGTCTTTGCGCAGAGGGTGAACGGACTTTTTCGCTTCGGGCCAGGCCATGACGACGTTGCGGCCACAGCGAACGTCGCAGGAAAGATCGTCGCGCTTGACGCCGTAGGATTCGGGACTGGCGGGGCGCATGGCCTCGTGTTTGGGCGCGATGATGATGTTGGGTTCGAGGAAGGTGGAATCGACGGGCTCGCGGTGGACGGGGAGATTTTCACCGGCTTCGATGAACTCATCTTCAGGCCGGTAGAATTCCAGGCGGCCGGTTTTGGTGTACCAGGGGACGGAGTCGGTGACTTGTTCGTAGCCGATGTTCTTGCCGGTGGTGCGGTTCATCATGATGGCGGGAATGCCTTCGCGGGCTTTGGCTTCGAGGTCCTCAAAACGGTAGCCTTTGGTGCAGCTGGAGTTATCGAGGATGCGCTGGAGATAGACTTCCATGCGGCCCTCGCGGACAAATTTCCAGCAATCGGCGAAGCGCTGGTCCTTCGTGATCTCGGCCATTTTGGAGCCGACCAGGGCGAGGACTTCAATGTCGCCAAGCGTATTGAAGGCCCGTTTCATGGGCGTGCGGGGGAAGACGGTGAGGAAGGGGTTGGTGACGGACGCGGTCATGTCGGGGTGCTTCAGTTCCGCCCAGGCATCCACGCCGAAGACAATATCGGCCCATTCACAGGAGGTGGACCACCACCACTCATTCACCGCAATCATCTCGATGCGGGGCAGGACGTTGACCACGGTGTTGTAGTGCCATTTCACGTTGCCGAGGATGGAGTTGGCGTTGGCGAACCAGAGCGACTTGGTGGGGCACGGGATATGAGTGGAGCCGGTAAGAAGCTTTTTACCGACGCGGAGAGGGTGGTCCTCATGGTTGTAATAGTGGGCGGACTCGGCCTTCCAGTATTGGCGGGGACGTGCCGGTTTAGCGGGGTCGAGTTCCAGATCGAAGGGATTCTCGTTGATGTATGTCCCGGAGCCGTTGAACATGGAGACGCGGTAGTTACCGGCGTAAGATCCGACATTGCCGCCAATGCGCCCGACGTTGCCGGTGAGGGACGCGAGCAGGAAGATGTCGCGATCCTTGTTGTCGTTGTTAAAGAACTGGTTGGGCCCCATGCCGATGGCGAACAACGTTGTGCCGGGATTTTTGGCGATGTCGCGGGCCAGCTTTTCGATGGCGGCGGCAGGAGCCCAGGTGAGCTCTTCGGTGGTCTTCGGATCGAAGTGGGCGACGTATTCGCGAATGAGATCGAAGGCGGGACGGCAGCGGACCTTTTTGCCATTGGCGAGAGTGACTTCGATGGAGCCATCGAGGAGAGGATTCTCCACGTCTGAGTTTTTGCCGACCTGGTCGCGATTGAGAGCTTTAGGTGAGTTGGAAGTGCGATCCCACCAGACGTAGTCGCCCCATTCGTTGCGGAGTTTTTCGGGAATGAGCTGGTCAGTATGCGTTGCGGGCGGCGGTTCTTTCTCATTGCCGCGGAGGACGCGGGAGTGCTTGAGTTCGGCGACAGGACCACCGAAAACGTCCTGGGCGCTGAGGTGCTTGAGGGTGTCCATGCGGACGAGAAGAGGGAGGTCGGTCCACTGCTTGACGTAGGTGGCGTCATAGAGATTTTCGCGCAGGATGACATGGACGAAGCCGAGAGCGAGGGCGGGCGAGACGCCGGGGCGGACCACGATGACTTCATCGGCCTTGGTAGCGGTGGCGGAGTATTCGCAGGCGATGACGACAACTTTGGTGCCTTTGAGGCGGGCTTCGGTGAGCCAGTGCGCATCGGGCATTTTGGTGGTGATCCAGTTGAGGCCCCAGACGATTACGGTCTTCGCCTGCTCCACGGTGCAGAGGTCAAATTCGACGGTCTGCTGGCCGGTGACCATGGGGTGGCCGGGGGGCAGGTCGGTATGCCAGGAGTAGTTATCGAAGCCCTTGGCCCCGACGGATTTTTCGGGACCCAGCTTGCGGATGTAGTTATCGAGAAGCGCCATGGAATTGGCCATGCGATACATGCCGAAGATGCGGGTGATGCCGAGCAGAGGCATGCCGCCGCGGAACTTGAGAACCGGGGTTCCGGCGCCCTGGGTGGCTTCGATGGTGGCGGGGTCGTACTTCTGGGCGGCGAGCTTGCGCTTGCCTTCGTCACCGGTGTAGGTTTGGGCGATGTTGGTAAGGGCACTGGCGACGAATTTCGCGGCTTCATCGTGGGTGAGGCGGACCCATTTATCGCGGCCGCGGTTGAAATATTCCTTGGGCGGGAGACCGTCTTTTTCGCGGGGGAAGCCAGCTTCGACCCATTTTTTAAAGCCGACGCGAACCATGCAGCCGTTCACACGGCGATCGCCATAGAAGCGGCGGGTGAGGGCGAGACCTTTCTGGCAGATGCGGGGGTCCCAGCGGTGGCTGGTCTTATTTTTGTCGAGGTCCATGGCCTCGCCGTAGCGCATGGAAGGACCGATGCGGGTGATGACGCCCTGGCGGACATAGGCGTTGAGGAGACAGTTGTGCGTGTCGTTGGGGGCGCACAGGAAGGTGTATTTGGAGTCGTATTTCCAGAGGTCGCGGTAGGCGCGTTCCCAGCCACGGTCGGGATAGGCGGCGAGAGGGTTGGCGATGGCGTCGAGGCCCCAGGCCTGTTGGGCGGAGGCGAGGAAGCCGCCGAAGCCGGCTTTGCCGACGAGTTTGAGGAAGTCGCGGCGGCCCTCGTTTGACGAAGCCGCGGACAATGCTTCTGAATTCTTCATTTCCTGGTTACCTCCCAAGTGCGAATAAAGGCGATGACAGCTTCAATTTCCTGTGGAGAGAGCGAGCGCCGGGATGAGGAGCCCGCGAGAAAGCCCTGCATGGAGGTGCCTTCGCGGCCGCCGGAGATGGTTTCGGCGAGAAAGGTATCGGTCGCGTTGGCGAGCAGGATCTGGTTGTTGAGGGCGGGGCCTTCAATGCCCTGCCCCTTGTCGCCGTGGCAACCGGAACAGGAGGCGGCGTAGAGACGCTTGCCGAGGTCTTTGTCGGCAGTGCCCTGCCCCGTTTCCACCCACCGGCGCGGTTTGGGATCGGGTTTTGCCTGCGTTCCGCTGGTCTCGCGGAGCCATGCGACCACTTTGGCGATATCGTCGCGGGTGAGGCCACCATCCCTCTCCCAGCCGGGCATGCGGCGGCCTGGGCGGCCCTGCCGGATGGTGGCGATGAGGAAGTCATCAGAAGCGAGAGCGAGGAAGCCGGGCGAGGCGATGGAGGGGAACGAAGGCATACCGGGGGAGCGGCGGCCGAGGCCTTTGGGGCCGTGGCACCCGGCGCAGAAGGTGCCGAACAGAGTGGCTCCATCGTCCGCGTATTCGCGTTCGCCGAGCTTGGTGGCGCGGACGCGGTCGCGGGGGACGTAGGTGGAGGGAAGTTCGCGGCGGCGCAGGGAGAGGACGTAGAAGGTGAGCCAGTCGATGTCCTGATCGGAGACGGCGAGGGCGGGCATGCGGGAATTGGCTACGACGCCGGAGGGGGACCGGAAGTGTTCGCCGAGCCAGTTTTCAAGAGTGGGACGGCCTGCTACTTCATGAAAGGGGAGTTGGCCGGGGTCGCGTTCGCCGGCGCGGGAGAGATCAGTGGCTTCGTCGCCGCCAACGCCGCTGATCTTGTGACAACCGAGGCATCCGGAGGAATTGAAGACGGATTTGGCTTCCACGAACTGGGGGGCTCCGACGAGGAGATCAAGATAAGTTTTAACGGCTGCCTGGTCTTCGCCGGAGACGGGCGCGAAGGCAGTCTTCCATGCACTGGGCGGGGCACTGGGCGGGGGACTGGGCGCGGTGGCGGAAGCGGCGTCGGAGACGTGCTGCAGATGGCGGGGATACCAGTCGGCGGCGTAACCGGCGAGGCCGACGCGAGAGAGGTCCGGACCTTCGAGGCTGCCGCCGCCGGGGCGAACGGTGCCGCCGCGATCATTGACGCGGTGGCAGGTGCGGCAATCGAGGCGCTCAAAGGTGGCGCGAGCCCGCAGGTAAGTCTGGTGATTGGGAACATGGAGCGTGGCATGGCAGGTGCCGCACCCGGCGTAGCTGCGGGAGGCGGGGAGCATGGGCTCCGGCCAGAACTCGACTTCGCCGTGAGCAGCCTCTTTTTCGGTGGCCTGGCCCTGGCCGCCATGGCAAATGGCGCAGCCATACTCGGCGGGGTCGTGGACCACTTTCTTGTGCTGGACCAAGAGGGGGGAACCGGTGACGCTTTGTTCGCCGGGGCCCATGGCGACGTGGCAGGAGACGCAGCGATCACTGGTTCGAAGCGTGCCGTTGACGATCTGCCGGAGCTGGACGGGAATGGGGCCTTCGTCGGAGTGGGCGGTGGCCTGGATTTTGCGCCAGTCTTTGCCGAAGTTCTCCTGGACGGCAGCGCCGACGAGAAGGATGAGGGTTCCGAGGCTGGAGAGAAGCAGAAGGTATTTGTTCTTTTTCATGGCATCACGCTTCTGTGTCAGGTTTGGCGGCTAATGTTTGGGCCAGTCGGCGGGCGACCAGTAGAAGCCCCAGTTGGGGCCACGGAAGTAAGTCCCGATGATGGTGAGGACTACGAAGCCACACAGGAAACAGGTAAAGAGTGCGAGGGCGCCAGCGCGGGCGGAACTGAAACGGCGGACCATCCAAACGGACCAGGCGCCATAGAGGAGAGTGATGACGGTGCCGGGATTGACGACGGTAATGACGAGCTGAGGAATGCCGGGGATCCACTCGCGGAGCCAGCCGAAGCGAATGATGAAGGCTTCGACGGCGAGGGCGATTCCGAGACCGACGGCAATGGATCTTCGAACGAGAGGCCAGCCGCCGGGACCGCCGCACCAGAGGCCGGTACCCACATCGGAGCGATCGAGATAGGGGATGAGGCCGAGGCCGATAAGGACGATGGACGGGACGACAATACCCCCGGCAAAGGCCGAGAAGGCGACCAGTTCCTGGAGGCCGAGGAAGTACCAGGGGGCTTTGGCGGGGTTCTCGGGAACGAGGGGATTGGCGAGCTCTTTGAGCGGTGCGTCCGACCAGACGGAGAGGGCGACGCAGACGAGAACGGTGAGCATGAAAACGCCAAGTTCCGCATAGAACAGGTGCGGCATGGAGGGCACGGTGTTTTCGGGGCCACGGCCAACGGCGGGGGTACGGCCGCGCACGATGGCGGCCAGCTGGTAGGTCTTATTGGGCGCCATGGTAAAGACGGGATAGGTGGGCACAGTGGGGGTGCCGAGGCGCTGGTCCACGTCGGCGGGTTTGGCCAGCCCACCATCCTTGCGAACGCGCCAGAAGTGAACGGAAAGCAGGGCTGCGAGCGCGAGCGGCAGGATCATGACGTGGAGCAGGTAGAAGCGGATGAGGGCTTCAGCGCCGACGGCATCGGAGCCGAGAAGCAGGAGCTTTTGCAGGCCACCGGGATCGAAGACATCCGTGAGGCCGAGTGCGTCGGTGACTTCGCGGGGCGACTGGGCGATGTTGGCGCCGATGGTGATGGCCCAGTAGGCGAGCTGGTCCCAGGGAAGAAGGTAGCCGGTAAACGAGAGGCCTAAGGTGACGACGAGGAGGCCCATGCCGATGAGCCAGTTGAACTCGCGGGGTTTGCGATAGGCGGCCGTGTAGAAAGCGCGCGCCATGTGAAGAATGACGGTAACGACCATCACGTTGGCGGCCCAGCGGTGGATGTTGCGGATGAGGCGCCCGGTGGGAACGACGAAGTGGATGTCCTTGATGGACTGGTAGGCGACGTCGGTGTACGGCTTGTAGTAGAACATCAGCAGGACGCCGGTGATGAGGGTGAGTAGGAAGGCTGCGACGCTGGCGATTCCGAGGCCCAGGGTGGCGGCCCAGCGAAGAGTCCAGCGGTGGGTGCGGACGGCATGCAGGTGGAGAAAGACGTTGCCGAAGATGAAGGTGGAACGTGTGCGGTCCGTGTCGGGCGTGCCGCTGCGGACAGCGGTTTCGGCGATGCGGCGCGGCGCGGCCTTCAGGTTGGTGACGAATTCCTGCAGGGCGGTGGGTGCAGACGGGGGTTCTTTCACGCTCATGCCGACACCTTTGTTCCAGGGGGAACCGTGGCGCCTTCATCGACGGTGAACTGGCCGCCCGCATTGACGACTTTGAGCCAGGGGAGAGATTTGGGGGCGGGGCCTTTGGTGACGACGCCGGCGGCGTCGTAGCGGGAGCCGTGGCAGGGGCATTCGAAGCCGGCGGTTTCGGGCCGGACTATGCAGCCCAGATGGGTGCAGATGGTGGAGATGGCGTGGACGCCTTTTTCATCTTTGAAGAGAGCTACGGAGCGCCCCGGCGGCACGTAAGCAACACCTGGAGCGAGCGTATCGGGCAGGGCGACCCGGAACTTCTTCGAGGGCGAGGAGAGGACTGCTGCCTTCGGGATTCGCATCATTCCTACGACGGAGAAGAAGAGGGTTCCGGCGGCAGTCCACAGGGCCGTGAGACCCAGCAGGTCGCGGCGGGGGACTCGTTCGGGATCGAGGCGTGAAGGAATCGCGTTCGGTTCATGGGTCATACGGACCTCCAGGTGGTTGAGATAGTGACTCGTTCCATGGAAATGGCATCGGCTGGGCAGCGCATGGCGCAGAGGGCGCAGCGGATGCAGCGGTCTTCGTCCTTGACGATGGCGGAGTTGAGATGCAGGTCGGGGGCGGGGCCGAGGATGTTGTGGATGGCGGCTGAGAAGTCTGCGTCGCCGGTGAGTTGCGAGAGCGGAACGAGCTTGAGGCACTGGGTGGGGCAGACGTCGACACAGCCGCCACAGAGAACGCAGCGGACGCCATCAAAGACGGGGGTGACGCCGCAATCGAGGCAGCGGCCCGCTTCGAGAATGGCCTGGGTGCTGTCGTAACCGGCTTCCACAATCGCGTCAGGCCGGGTGAGGCGGCTGGCCGCATGGACGGTGGGCACGTGTTGGCGGCGGGTGGCTTCATAGCCACGTTCGCGGCGATAGTGTTCCAGGATCAGGTGGCCGGTGACGGCATCGGCGTGGAGCTCTGCCCCGACGACGCTGTGATAGACGGCGCGGGCGGCAGCTTTGCCGGAAGCAACTGCGTCGATGACGAGACGGGTACCGTGGGCGAGATCACCTGCGACGAAGACGCCTGGGGCTGTGGTTTCGAGACTGCCGGGCCGGAGCTTTGGCCAGCCGGGGCGCGCCATTTCGATATCCTGGCCGCCGTCGTCGAGGAAGTTGAGGCGCGGGGCCTGGCCGACGGCGAGCAGGACGGTGTCACAGGGGACGACGCGGATATCGGCATCGTCGTAAATGGGCGAGAAGCGGCGATTCTCGTCGTAGACGCGGAGGCAACGGCGGAAGCGAACGCCGGTGACTGCGCCTTCCCCATCACGTTCAACAGCAAGGGGGCCCCAGCCGTTGAGACGTTCGACCCCTTCTTCATCACCTTCGACGATTTCGACGGTATCGGCGGGCATTTCTTCCAGACCTTCGAGAGAGGCGAGACGGACGTGCGGCGTACCGGCGAGGCGGAGCGCGGTCCGGGCCGTATCGTAAGCGATTTGCCGGACAACGGTGCGAGCGACGTCGTACGCGACATTGCCACCGCCGATGACGACGACTTCGTGGCCGATATCCAGAGGTTCATTGAGGGCGACGGCGCGGAGGAGATCGACGCCGCCATAGACACGCGGACCCTGTTCCCCTTCGAGACCGAGGCCACGGGAGGACTTGGCGCCAACGGCGAGGATGACGGCGGCATAGTCACGGCGGAGGTCGGCGAACGAAATGTCTTTGCCGATGGAAACGCCGCAGCGAATTTCGGCTCCGAGGGCTGCGATAACGGCAACTTCACGGGCAATCACCTCGCGGGGCAGGCGATAGGCCGGGACGCCGACAGAGAGCATGCCGGCGGCGACGGGTTCGGTTTCGAAGACAACGGGGCGGAAGCCGAGAAGAGCCAGGTCATGGGCGGCGGAAAGTCCGGCAGGCCCGGCTCCGATGATGGCAATGCGCTCGCCATCGGCCTTGCGAACGCGGGGGTCCACGCCGGCATGCAGGAGGGCCGCCATTTCTTCAGCCTGGGCGGAGCCGGAGGGGGCGTAAGCCTGAACGGCGGCGAGAACTTCAGCGGCGGGGCGGGATTCCGGTCCGGCCACGTCGCAGGCGAAGCGTTTCAGGGCCCGGATAGAGACGGGACGGTCAGTGGCGACGAAACGGCCATCGTCATCGACGCGGGGGACTTTACCTCGACGGCAGGCGGCTTCACAGGGGGCGCCGCAGATTCGGCCACAGATGGAGGCGAAGGGGTTGGGTCCCCGGGCAATCAGATAGGCTTCTTCAAAGCGGCCGGCAGCGATAGCCCGGATATAGCCGCGGGCGTCCGTGTGGACGGGGCAGGCTACCTGGCAGGCTATTAACCCCGCATGGTATTGTTCGCCCGGAACCTGCACATTGAGAAGCGCGCCCGTTTGCATGAGTTAGCCCCAGGGTGGCCTTTCCGCTGCGAGGGAGGGGAGAGGAACAATATCGCCGACCATAACGCAGACATGACCGGAGCTGTGAAGACGTGCGGAACGCGGCCTTTCGAGAAGATCGGCAAGAGTCCAGCGAGACAGAACACCAACGATAGCGAAATGGAGTTCCACGGAGGCCTGATGGAAGGAACAGACCGACTTTGGATCGGCCCCGGAGGTGCAGTAATCGCCCATCACGACACCCTGGCAGGCTTCGTAGATAGCCTGGAGAGTGATTCGGGCAGGGGGGAGATTGAGGGCAACACCGCCGCGAGAACCCTTTTCGGCGCGAAGCAGGCCCGCTTTGACGAGGGAGCCGACAGTCTTGGCGAGATAAGTGGGAGAAACGACGAGAGCTTCTGCGAGGGCCCTGGGAGAGACGACGCCGGGCTCAGCGCGCTCGGCGAGGAAGAGGAGAGTACGAATGGCGGAGATAGTGGTCTTCGTCAGCATAAGAGACAACTAAGATATCACATATCCTTATTATCACCGTTCGGAATTAATGTCCAGAAAAACTTTTTCGGAGGAGGGGCGCGGGCGGAGACCGTGCCGGGGCGCTGGCTCATTGTTTGGGTAGGCGGCCGGTCGAATCCTCCCGGTGGATACGGCGGTGGCCCAAAGGTGCGCGACGCTGCACGTGCCGGACCCGAGAGCGGAGCGGGATGCGCTGATCGCGGCCACGGCGCTGGTGCACGGGCTCAAAGTGGTGACGCGAAACACTGCGGACTTCGCGCCCCTGGGCGTTGCCACGATGAACCCGTGGACGCCGACGAACTGAACGAGGCTCCTGGCGATGCCCTTGTTGAGTGCCTCGCTACTCTAACACCCCAGAGAGGAGGGAGGGCCGGGCCGGGATTCGTTATATTGGACTAGCCGGGAAGAATATCCGGAAAGACTATGACACCTGAGGGGCAGCGCGCAGAGGAAGAGCTTTACCATGCGGCGGAACAGGTGCCGGTCGGCATTTCGGAACTGCCGACCGTTCAAATGCGTGAGCGTGAATTGGGCGAGCGGGGCACCCCCACGATGACCATCACGGCGCGCGAGCTCGGGATGGTGGCGGAAGCGGGCGGAACATGGGGACCTTTCCAGCTGCTGGAGAGGGTGGGCCAGGGGTCGTTTGGGGTTGTGTATCGGGCTTACGATACGGTGCTGGAGCGGGAAGTGGCGCTGAAGCTGCTGCTGGCGGGCGCGGTACCGGAGGAGGATCAGGCCGGGGCGCTTCGCGAGGCTCGTTCGATGGCGAGGGTACGGCATCCGAACGTATTGCCGGTTTACGGAGTTGACATTCACGATAATCGGCCCGGCTTCTGGACCGAATTCGTTCACGGCAAGACGCTTTCCGCGGTTTTGGCGGTACAAGGGCCATTTGGACCGCAGGAAGTGGCGCATATCGGTATCGATGTGGCGAAGGCGCTGAGCGCGGTTCATGCGGCGGGCATGCTGCACCGCGATGTAAAAGCATCGAACGTGATGCGCGAGCAGGGTGGCCGAATTCTGTTGATGGATTTCGGGCTGACGCACCGGCACGAGGCGCGTGAGGAACTGGCGGGAACGCTGCCCTACCTGGCTCCGGAACTGCTGCACGGTGAACCGGCATCGATTTCAACCGATATATTTGCAACGGGAGTCCTGCTGTACTACCTGTTGACGGGGCTGCACCCCTACAGTGGAAGCAGCTTCCCCTCGTTAAGAACGGCGCATGAAGCCGGGGTGTGGAAGCGCCTGATGGATGCAAGGCCGGACCTGCCGAGTCAGTTGGCCAGGGTAATTGAGAAGACGATCGACCGGGAGCCTGGAAATCGTTACGCGAGCGCGGGAGAATTGATTGAAGCGCTGGCTGAGAGTGGCGGTTTCACGGGAACGGCAAGCCGCACACCGGACGGGAAGCGCGGGGCCCGGTGGTTCCGGTATGGGATTTCGGCCGCCGTGTTGTTGTTGGGGGGAACGCTGTATTTTTCGGGTGTGGGGCGGAAGTTGCTGCCCGGGGTGGCGAGCGCGCATGCGGACTATCTGAAGGCACAGGACCTGCTGGACCACTATTACCAGCCACAAAGCGTGGAGAGCGCCGTGAAATTACTGGAGCGGGTGGTGGCTGGCGACCCCGCCTCCGCGACGGGATACGCGGGGCTGGGACGGGCATACTGGCAACGGTACCGAGATACCCGCGAGGCAGCGTTTCTGGAAAAGGCGAAGAGCGCCAGCAGCAGGGCGTTGGAATTGGATTCCGAAACAGCCACGGCGCATGTGACGCTGGCGATGATCTACACGGAAGCTGGTCGCCTGGATGTGGCCGCCGAGGAACTGAAAAAGGCCCGTGCGTTGAACGCGCAGAGCGCCGAATTGTACGCGGCACTGGCGGAACTGTACCAGAAGCAGGGCCGAACCGGGGACGTGGAACCCACTTTCCAGAAAGCGGTGGATCTTGAGCCGGGGCAATGGCGATACCTGAATCAGTTGGGGCTTTACTATTTCTCGGTGGGGAAAAACGGGGAAGCCGCCAGGCAGTTTGAAGCGGCGGTGAAGCTAAATCCCGACAACCCTCGGGCATGGAACAATCTGGGCCTTGCCTACCGGAGACTGAACCGTCTGGCGGAGGCGCAGACGGCGTACGAAAAATCGCTGGCGCTGGAGCCAGCGTTCGGCACGCTGTCGAATCTGGGCACAATTCTGCAATTTCAGGGTAAGGATGCGGAGGCGGTGGAGGTTTACCGCCGGGCTGCCGCGATGAACCCGTCGAATTATGTGATTTGGGGGAATCTGGCGTCGGCGCTAAACCGGACCGAGTCGGGAAAAGCGGCCGCCCGGGAAGCTTATGCGAAGGCGGTAGCGGTGGCGGCGGCAGCGCTGCAGAGTTCCCCAAAAGATGCCTCGACTATAGCGGTTTTGGGTTCCTGGTACGCATCTATGGGGATGCCGGATAAGAGCGAGCCATTGCTGCGGCAGGCGGTGGCACTGGCTCCGGGAAATCCCCAGGTTCTGTACCGGGTTGCGGAGGGCTACGAAGTCCTGCACCGCCGAAGCGACGCGCTGAAGTGGATGCGGGAGGCCCTGAGCTCGGGACTACCGCGGGAAACGATTGAGCGCAACCCTGAGCTTGCCGCGCTGCGTGCCGACCCTCAATTCGTGAAATTTGCGGCTACTCTCCGGTAACTTTTGGGAGTATGATAGACGACATGTTGAACCCCACCGAAGAACCGATTCAAGAGCAGGAAGATCCGCATAATGCGGAACAGCCCGCATTTTCGGATCCTGAAGAAATCCCCAGCACCTAAAAACACGCGCCGAACAGACGCAGCTTAAACGACATTCAAGGGAAGCGGCCTCGATTGCAGCAGGCCGCTTCCCTTTTCTTGTTCACTGCCACTGTTCACTACCGATCGTTTTGCGGCCATCAGGCTGCGAGTGTTTGCCTGATTAGAACTCGCGACAGGACTGATCGGGCTCGGTTCAGACGGGATTTGACGGTACCTATCGGGATTTGCAGCCTGAGGGCAACTTCCTGGTAGGGTCGTTCCTGCAAATCGGCAAGAACGATTACGTTGCGCAGTGAAGGCTCGAGTTTCAGGAGGGCGGCTTCGACGACGCGTCCAGCTTCGGTGACGGCAAAGAGGGCGTCGGGGCGGATGGCGGCACCTCGGGGGTCTTCCATGCGGACGAGATTGTCGTCGGTAATGGTGAGGCGTCGCTCGTTGCGGACTCTTCGGTAGTGGTCAATCAGGACGTTGCGAGTCAACAATGAAAGCCAGGACGGGAAGGGTACGTTGTCACAGCGGAAAGTGCCGAGCATGCGGAAGACGCGCAGAAAGACGTCCTGCGTGAGGTCTCTGGCATCGGAATCGCGGGAGTTAAACCGGCGGCAATGGGTGTAGACGAAGCCGGTGTAGCGCCTGACCAGAACGTCCCAGGCGGCGGACTCGCCTTCGAGACAGCGCCGGATGATGGTGGCGTCGGGCTCGGGCGGAAGGCAGGCGGGGGGGGGGCGGGGAATTTTCACGTGAAAGTATCCAGATTCGAGTAAACGAGATTTCGGGGCAATTTACTCTTAAGTTTTGTAAAGCGGCAGCGGCCACAGGCGGATGTGTGGTTTGCTGACAGACAGGGAGACTTTTCACTATGGTTCGAAAGTTTGTTTTGATGTCGGTGCTGGCAGTTGGTTTGGGTTCGACGGTGGGGACTGTAATCGCCCAGACTCCGGCGGCGGCTACGCAGGAATCTGCAGCATCTTTTATCGGCGAGTGGACGATGTCGGCGGAAGGCGCCAACGGTCCGGTGCAAATTGCGCTGTCAATAAAGACGGACGGGGGCAAGGTGACGGGCGCGATTACGATGGGTCCGGCGAGCAAGGACATCACGGATATTTCGGTGAGCGGCAAGAGTCTGGTGCTGAAGTACGACACGGATTACCAGGGGTCGCCGATACCTACGGTGGTGAAGCTGACGCCTTCGGGAGAGAAGGTTGCGGTGGAGATTGATTTCCAGAGCGGGGCGTACACGATGTCGGGCACGGCGACGAAGAAGTAAACTCGGTTCGCAAAAGGTCCGAAGGGGCACTCTGATGGCTTGACGTTTTGACCGCCGATTCACTATCATGACTGGGTAGTCATTTATATGACGGCCCAGCCATCTATTCAGCGTAAGACGCGCAAAGAGCTACTTTCGGAGTGGCGCCATGCGGAGGTTTTGGATGCCGCGGGGCGTATTTTTGCGGCGCGCGGGTACTCGGCCACGAATGTGGAGGAGATTGCCAAAGAGGCCGGGATGGCCAAGGGCACGATCTACCTCTACTTCAAATCGAAGGAAGAGATTTTTGCCGAGGTGTTGGGGCGGGACCTGCAGGCTCTGACGGACAGAACCATTGAAGCGATGTCGGCGGCGGAGATGTTTTCCGGGCGGGTGAAGATTTTTCTAAACCTGCGCCTGGAGTATCTGCGGAGCAAGCAGAATTTTCTGCGGATCTACCTGGATGAATTCGCGAGCCGGAGCGCTCGTCCCAAGCCGGTGGCGGATGCGATGGACAAGATGTTCCGGCGGGATCTGGAATTCATGCAGTGGTGCGTGGTGCGAGCGATGGCCCGGGATGAGATTCGCCAGGTTCCGGCGGAGGCTGCGGCATACGCGATTTTCGATCTGGCGCGGGGGTTCGTTCAGCGCCATTTGAATGGCTGGACACCGCTGACGCTGGAAGAAGATGTGGCGTTCGTGCACTCGATGATTCTGAACGGGCTACAGAAAGACAAGAGCTGAACAAATACATGATCTTCCGTGCACAGGTTACGCTCTTTTCTCTGCTATTGGCGGCAGCGCCGGTTCGCGCTCAGTTCGGCCCCCCAGCGGGAGGCGCGAGCGCGGGGAGTCGCGCGGTACAGCTGTCGGTGGGCGGTACGTCACCAGGCAATGTACAGGGTAGTTTGCCGAGCGGCGAGACCGTAACGGAACAGGCGTTGCCGATGAGCCTGAGCGAGGCTATTCAGCGGGGCTTGAAATACAACCTGAGCGCGGTGGCGTCAGCGAATGCGCAACGCGAGGCCAACGCGGCGAGGATGAGTGCGCGGGCACAGATGCGGCCGGATTTCAGCGGCGATTTGCGAGAAGCGGCGCAGCAGACGAACCTGGCGGCGGCAGGACTGAATTTCTCGTCGCTGCCCACGGTGCCGGGGGTGACGGGGTTCAGTTTCCCGAGTATTGTGGGGCCGTATCACTACTTCGATGTGCGGGCGAGTGTGACGCAATCGGTGGCGGATATGACTCGGCTGCATAACTACCGGCAAAGCAAAGAGTCGGTGCGGGGCGCAGCGTTTGCCGCTCAGGACAGTCGGGAACTGATTGTTCTGACAGTGACCGAGGCGTATCTGAAGGGGCTGGCGTGGCAGAGCAGAATTGAGACGGCGCGGGCGCAGATTGTGACGGCGCAGACCGCTTATACGCAGGCCGTTGACCGGAACAAGAATGGGCTGAACGCGCGCATTGATGTGAATCGGAGCCAACTGGAATTGCAGACGCAGCAGCAGCGGTTGAACGCTTTGCTGAACGAGCTGGCGAAGGATAAGATTGCGCTGGCGCGGCTGATTGGTTTGCCGCAAGCGCAGGCGATTTCGTTAACGGACAAGTGGCCGTTTGAGACAAAAGATACTTTGCCCGCGGTGAACGAAATGGTTACGCTGGCATGGAGCCAGCGCCCGGATATACAGGCGGCGCAGACGCGGGTGGCGGCGGCGGAAGAGGCGCGGCGTGCGGCTGGTTCGGAGTATTTGCCGACGGTGTCAGTGAGCGCGGATTATGGCGTGATCGGGGTGAATCCAAACCAGTCCCATGGAACATTTGGGGTGACGGCCTCGCTGCATGTCCCGATTTACCGAAGTGGCCGAATTGAGGCCGATGTGGAGCAGGCGAGCGCGGGGCTGGCGCAGCGCAGGGCAGAGTTACAGGACATGCGCGGGAAGGCCGAGCAGGACGTTCGGATCGCGCTGCTGGATGTGGACACGGCGACGGCGCAGATGCGGCTGGCGGAGTCGAGCAGGCGGCTGGCGGCGGACACGGTGGAGCAGGCTTGGGACCGGTTTCGGGCAGGCGTAGCGGACACGGTGGAGATGGTGCAGGCGCAGGAATCGCTGACTGCGGCCGAGCAGGATTACATCAGTGCGATGCATACGTATCAACTGGCGCGGGTGGGTTTGGCGCGGGCTACGGGCGCGGCAGTGAAAAGCATTCATTAAGAAACGGGAAAGCCGATATATATGTCAGAAACAGCCACAGTTCCGGAAGCCCGTAAATCGCCGATCGGGCTTATCGTCATGCTGCTATTCATGGCTGCGGTGATCGGCGGAGCGTCGTTTTGGTGGATTGAAGCGGGGAAGTATGAAGAGACGGACGACGCCCAGGTAAGCGCGCATATGAGTGCGGTGAGTTCGCGGGTTGCGGGGACAGTGACGGCTGTCTACGTGGAAGAGGGGCAGTTCGTGAAGACGGGGCAGTTGATTGCGGAGCTGGATTCACGGGACTTTGAGAACGCGGTGGAGCAGGCGAAGAGCCAGGAGGCCCAGTCCCGGGCGCAGGTGAGGGCGAGCAATCCGAATGTGCCGATTACGGAGACTTCGAACCGGGCCAGTATTTCCGGGGCGGAAGCGGAACTAACGAGCGCGCAGGCGGCGGTGTCGGCGGCGGAGCGGGATTTGGAAGCTGCAGAAGCTGACCTGCGGCAGGCCGAGGCCAATGCGGCGCGGGCGCAGGCGGATGTTGCTCGTTACCAGCCTTTGGCGGCAAAGGATGAGATCCCGCGTGAACAGTTTGACCATGTGCAGGCGACGCTGCAGGCGCAAGCGGCGGTGGTGGATTCGCGCAAAGCGTCGGTGGCTTCCGCACGCAAGACGGTGGACCAGCGCAAGGCTGTAGTGACCCAGATGGAGGTTCGGCTGCGCGAGGCGCGGGACACGGCTCCCTTGCAGGTGGCGCAGCGTCGTGCCGATATCGTAACGCACCAGGCCACCGTAAAAACTATGGAAACGCAGGTGGCGCGGGCTGCGCTGGACCTTTCGTACACCAGGATTTATGCGCCGGTTTCGGGGATTATTTCGCGGCGTACGGTGGAGATTGGGCAGCACATGAATTCCGGGCAGCAGATGGTGCAGATCGCCCAGGTGGAGAACGTTTGGGTGACGGCGAACTTCAAGGAGACGCAACTGCAGCGGATCCATGCGGGCCAGAAGGTGACGATTCATGTGGATGCGTTTAAGCAGGAGCTGAACGGCCATGTGGACAGTATGCCGGCTGCGACGGGGTCGATCAGCAGCCTTTTGCCGCCGGAAAATGCTACGGGGAATTACGTGAAGGTGGTGCAGCGGATGCCGGTGCGGATTCGTTTCGAGCCCGGCCAGGAGGGTTTGGAACGGCTGCGTCCGGGGATGTCGGTTGCGCCGAAGGTCCGGATGGACTAGCCGGTGCTGTTAACTCACGATCAGGAATGGCGTCCGAAGCATAACCACTGGCTGGTGGCGCTGACGGTGACGCTGGCGACTTTTATGGAGGTGCTGGATACCTCGATTGCGAATGTCGCGCTGCCGCATATTGCCGGGAATCTGGGGGCGAGCCAGGATGAATCCACCTGGATTCTGACGAGCTACCTGGTTTCGAATGCGATGATTTTGCCGATCAGTGCGTGGCTGGCTACGCGGTTCGGGCGCAAGCGTTTCTACATGACTTCGGTGGCGCTGTTCACTGTGAGTTCGTTTCTTTGCGGGCTGGCTCCGAGTTTGGGTTTGCTGGTGTTTTTTCGAATTCTGCAGGGCGTGGGCGGAGGCGGGCTGGCTCCGAGTGAGCAGGCGATTCTGGCGGATACTTTCCCTGCGCACCAGCGGGGGTTGGGGTTTGCGGTTTATGGCATGGCGGTGGTGATTGCGCCGGCGATCGGGCCCACGGTTGGCGGCTGGATTACGGACCACTACAGCTGGCACTGGATCTTTTTCATCAACGTGCCGATCGGGATTATTTCGATGTTGCTGACGCAACGGATGGTGGAGGACCCACCGTATCTGAAGCGGGAACAGAAGAGAGTCCGGGATGCCGGACTGGGGATTGATTACATTGGGTTCGCGCTGGTGGCGCTGGGTATTGGGGCGCTGCAGATTGTTCTGGATAAGGGCCAGGAAGAAGACTGGTTCGCTTCGGGGATGATTGCAACGGCGGGGCTGTTTGCGGTGGTGGCGCTGGTGATGTGGGTGGTTTGGGAGCGGCGGCATGAGCACCCGGTGGTGAACGTGCGGCTGTTTCAGCGGCGAAATTTCGCTACTGCAATGATATTCACGTTTGTGCTGGGCATGGTGCTGAACGGGACGACGGTGATGCTGCCGTTGTTCCTGCAAACACTGCTGGGCTATAACGCGACAATGGCGGGTGAAGCGATGGCGGGCGGGGGCTTCATCATGTTACTGATGATGCCGATTGCGGGGATACTGGTGGCCAAAGTGGATCCGCGCAAGATGATGAGTGTCGGCTTCGCGATGACGGCAACCGCACTCTATTACATGGCGGTGCACCTGAATCCGGGGATGGATTTCGCGACTGCGGCGACGATGCGGACGTTCCAGACGGCGGGGCTGGCCTTCATCTTTCTGCCTTCGAACACGCTGGCTTATGTGGGGATAGCCCGGGAGCAGAATAATCAGGTGTCCGGCATGAATGCGTTTGTGCGGAATATTGGCGGGAGTATTGGGATTGCGCTGTTGAGCACGATGCTGACGCGGGTGAGCCAGCAGAACCAGAACACGCTGCTGCGGCATGCGGTACCGGGGAATCCGGCTTTCGATAATCTGCTGGGGGGGATTCGCCAGGCGCTGGTGAATGCGGGCGTGGAAACGAGCGTGGCGGGGCAGCAGGCCTATGGGCGCGTGATGGGAATGATTCAGCTGCAGGCGACGACGCTCGCTTACGTGAAGGTGGTTAGTCTGATGGCGATTATTGTGGCTTGTTTGATTCCGTTGCCCATGATTATGCGGCGACCGCCGAAGCGGAAGATGAGCGCTGAGGAGATGGCCGCGCATTAGGGTTTCGGGGGGCAGGAGAGACACGGTTATGCTTTTGTGTAATTCTGTATTTATGCGGACGACAGTAGACATTCCAGAACCCCTGTTCCGCAAGACCAAAGCAACCGCAGCCCTGCGCGGTTCCACGCTCCGAGCCCTGATCGTTCATGCTATCGAGAAGGAAGTCGATGCTCCTTCTCCACAACCGGGCAAACGAGTCACGTTTCCCCTCGTGCGCCTGCGCACGGGCAAACCCATCGACCTCACGGGCTTCGACTTCGATGACCTGCTTACCTGACGTAAACGTCTGGCTCGCCCTGGCAGTAGACGAGCACACTCACCACGGCGCAGCCCGACTTTGGGAATCCCAGCTCAGCACGGAGCTGCTGGTGTTTTGTCGAACCACAGAGCTTGGACTCTTCCGGCTCCTGACCAATGCCAGAGTCATGAACGACGCCCCTCTAACCGCCGCGCAGGCCTGGAGCGTTCGAGACCGGATTTTTGATGACCCACGCGTCAGCCTGATTGCCGAGCCCCGCCACTTCGATGAACACTGGCGTCGCACGGCCAGGGCCGGAAAGATCGGCCCACATTTCTGGACCGACGCCTACCTCGCCACACTATGTGCGGCTACAGATTGCACACTCATTACGTTCGACCGCAAGCTCGCCCGGTCAAAGAAGTGCAGCACCCACCTCCTCGAAGCTGCGGCGGTGTAGCCGCGGGCCGACGGTTCCCGATACGCAAGATCAGGGAGCCGATTGCGTTCGCGACTCAATCGCGCACGGGTTCTCAGGCGAGGTCTTCGGACCTTAAGTATTGAACCGAGCGATCATTTCGCGGCCAACACCAGGGAGTCATCCAGAAGGCTTCTGGCTGCAGGACGGGGCAGTTGCTCTCGCCATCTCCTGACGGTCGGCTCACCTTCCAACCGCATCCCGGCCCGAACGATGGGCTGAGGCCGGTTACCATGCTGGTGATGAGTTGGGCGTAGCCTTCGTCACTGAAGGGGTCGGGCTGGGCGAAGACGCCGCGGGACCAGAAGGCGATGAGTTGCCATTGGGCTCCTGCGGGAGAGGCGGGGGCCATCCAGTTGAGGTCGCCCGCAGAGGTTCCGCCGAGAACGCCTGCAGTGTTTTTAGCCGTCACGGTGGGGGTCAGCTCGATGAAAGAGGCGCGGCCGAGGTCAACGGGACCGGTGGTGGGGCAGGGCGTTTGGGTGCAGCGGTAGGCCATGACGGAGATGAGGGTGGCTCGGGTGGGTTGAGGGCCGCCTCTGCCACCGCGACCACCGGGGCCAGCGGCGGCACCCGGTGCGCCGCTAGTTGCGGTGCCTCGACCGGGTTGGGGGAGGCCTCCGAAGCCGCTGCGACCGGCGGCAGTGAGAGTGGGGGTTGGAAGGTGGCTGTTGAAGGTTTCGCCGGCTTTGACGAGGGACTTACCCGCGACAAGGGTCTTACGGGCATGGTCGTCGTCAATCGAGTAACCGGCGGGATTCTGGGTGGGGCCGTGGCTGAGGCTGATCTTGATGCCGACGCGGTTGGCGGCTGTGAGCAAGGCGACGAGCTGGTCGTTATTGGGGAAGGCTCCCTGGCCGACTTCGACTCCGGCGATGGCGCTGTCGTGGAGAACCTGGATCTCGGCGGCGAGTTCTGCGGGGGCTGCCGTGGCGGGCATGTTCAGGCGAACCCAGGGGAGGTCGGTGGCGGGTGGTTTCGCGAAGGAGGCGGGGGTGAGGGGGGGACGGGATTGATTTTGATCCAGGCGGCGCGCGTTGTGGGAGGGGGTTGATTCTGGGCGAGCGCGCGGGCGGGGACGGCTGGATTGCAATAAGATCCGGCGCGGTCGCGTAAACTGGTATAGACGACGCTGGGCCTTACAAGCTGAGCGAGTCATAGGGTTGAAGTGGAGGATTTGTGGATAAAAGACTTGCCAAGCGGCATAAGCGTCAGGTGACGCGTGGTCGGGAGCGGATTAAGGTTTCCGAGCCGGATGTACGGACACAGGAACAGATTCAGGCGGACCGGGATGCCAGCCGGGCGACGATGGATCGGGCGAGCACGAGTGCGGCGCCTGGAGCGACACCGGGATCACGGAGTAATCGTCCGCCAGCCAGCGGCAGCGCTGCCAAGACTTCGATCTAAGCAGGACCATCGGGCGCTTCGGGCCAGCATTCATCCAGCCAAATGGACATGGTGGTCCGATGCCAGGTGGGCGTTCGACCGGTTATATAGGGCTCCAGTTCGGTCTCGAATCTTTTAACCAGCGTTTCGCGGTTGATGAGGCCGGCCTGGGCCAGGTAGATTACGTCGCGAATATCCCGTTCGTTGCTGCGCTCCAGTTTTGTAAGCGCAAGATCGTGCGGTTCCAGTGCCCAGAGCCGAAGTTTCGTCCACACAGGGAACGCCCGGAGCAGACGGTCTTCGTAGTCTGCGGGATAGTTGGCTACCCCGACATAGTCGATATACACGTCATGTTTCTTTTGCAAGGGTGAGCCCCGGCCTGCCACTTGCAGGATGCGGGTTCCGGCATCGCGAGGATTTACGGTTAGAATGTCGAGATCGGCAGTTTCCCGCGCGAAGCCGAATAGCTGGCTGACAACGAAGCCCCCGATGCAGTGCAGGTCGGCTGGTTCTTTAAGTTGTGCATCCAGGTCCGAGAGGAATGAGAACCAGGGCTCATGGGGGCGGGACTTTTCAGTTGACACTGTCGACCGTTTCCGTCTCGTGCGACGTCACGATATTCCAGCGAGCGGCAACAGGGCTTCTTCGCTCCCGCAACATGTCACGGGTACTGGGGCGCATCGACTCCCAACAAAGGGTGTCTTCCTTCAATAAGCGAGCTTCATCCAATTCCCGAATAGCCTCGACGACCGCAGGGGACTCGGGTGCGGACGTTTGGAGCAAAAACCCGAGCCTGTTCTGCAGATTTCTCAACTTTGCCTGACGTACAAGCCAAGGGAAGTTCAGCTTAGAGGCGCAGTTTCGCACTACCCACGCCAAGGCGTCAACAATTCTGGTGTCGGCATCCGGTTGAGACAGCACGGTAAGGAGCAGAACGTGGGGACGAACTGGTGTCCGCGAGGGTTTGATATGAGCGAAACCAGGGTAGCCGAGGGCGCTTAGATCGGAGCGCCGGCGATCATCAGAAGAGTTGGTGCGCCTCGAGGGGGAAGCGGCAACTGTCATACGGCTGCGGAGCTCCGGAGTTACGGAACGAACACCCTTTTCCATCAGGGACAAATAGGGCTGGGAAACTCCGAGCAGGCTCGCGGCTTCCACCTGAGTGAGATGGTTTCGCTTGCGCCAATGCTGGAGGCTAACCGACATGCTTCTCCTCCGAGCGTAGCATGTAATATTACAAAACCGACGACCGCTTTTACGCCAGGTTCAGATTTTTCACACTGGATGAATCTTAGGTCGGTAGCGCGAAGGACGTGCGTAGGCCGAAGCCGCCCTTCATGGGCAGAGACAGATATGGCTAACGATTGATGATTGGGCATCCCTCGTTGGGATGTAGCCTAAACCAGCAGCGCGCCCATTTTGCGGCTGGCGGTGGGGAACTTGCCGATGCCGGCTCCGACGACTTCGTCGGCTACGGTGACGTAGACATCGCCGACGGTTCCGGTGACGCGGGTGTGGGCTCCCTTGGCCAGGCGCTTGCTGCCTCCGGCGACGATCATGGCGAGGCCGCTGTTCTTGTGGGGGTTGGCTTCGGCGTGCTCGTGGGCGTAGATGAGAGCGGTGTGGTCGAAGAGGTTACCGTCACCTTCCGGGATCGATTCCAGCTTGGAGATCAGGTAAGCGAATTCTTCCACATGCCAGCGGCAAATGTCGCGGAGGACGCGCTGCCCTTCCACGCCGTCCGCACCGGCGGTCTTGCCTTCGGCATGGGTGTAATCGTGGTGCCGTGAGGAGGTGTAGCCGAGCCAGGGGAAGCGGGTGATGCTCTGGCACTTGGTGAGCATGTAGGACGCAACGCGGGTCTGGCGGGTGGCGAAGGCCTGGACGAGGAGATCGCTCTGGAGTTTGGCGATGCGGGGCCAATCCTTCATGTCTCCGTCGAAGTCTGGCGGATCGATTTTCTGGTATTCGGGGGGCAGGCCGGCGATGGTGCGTTCCAGATCGCGAATACCGGAGAGATGCTCTTCAATTCTGGCTTTGTCCTCGGTGGGGAGTCGCTTCTGGAGAGTAGTGGCGTCGGCGAGAACGGTATCGAGAACGGAGCGTTTGCGGTTGACCCAGCCTTCTTCCTGTTTCCCGAAGAGACGGTCGAAGAGGCGATGGGGGATCATTTCCGGCGGCAGGGCGCGTTCGTAACCGGCCCAGCTCATGTTGCGCTGCATGCTTTCGCCGAAGGATTCCTGGGCGACGCCGATCTGGAGTGAGCGAAAGCGGGAGTCGGCACCGATTTTGGCGGCGATGATCTGGTCGATGGAGGGGCCGGAGGGGCCGCGCCCGGTGAAGTCGGTGCCGGTCATGAGGCCGGACATGGAGTTGGTGTGGCCGTTGCCTTTGCCGTTGGCGGCGGCGTTATCGACACCGCTGAGGACGTGGACGTCTTTGCGCCAGGCGGCGAGGGGGGCAAGGCAGGGGGTGAGTTCGTAGTCGGCGCCCTCTTCTGTGGGGATCCAGTAGCGCTCGGGGATGCCGTTGCCGTTGAACCAGAGGACGAAACGCGTTTCGATGGGTTTCGCGGCCTCGGCGGGCGTGGCTGCGGCATAGGCCGTACCCGTGGAGTTGAACATCGAAATCAGGGGCGGGAGACCGACGGCGATCTGTGCGCCCGCTGCCGTGAGGCCCTTCAGCAGAGTTCGGCGTGAAGTTCTAACGCGGTTTGTGATTACTTGCGACATTGGTTGCTCCCTATGGCCTGGCTGACGTGGTGGGTGGAAATTCCCTGAGCAGCGTCAATGACACTATCATCTCCTGGAATTTGAACTGAGAGTTGCGGAAATCTTCCAGCGCCTTCAAAATTACCGGGCGGTCGGCCAGGGTTTCGAGACGACCGGCGGTGTAGCGGAAGTATTGTTTGACGACGCATTCCTGGCACTGGGGCGTTTTCGCGAGTACAGCGCCGAGTTGGGCGGGCGAGGAGAAGCGGGCGTCGGGGAGGCCGGCAACGTCGCCATTGGTGTTGAGTTCCAGCTTCACGGTGCGGGCGGCCATGCCACGTCCAGTGCCTTCGCCACCTCGGCCCCGGAATTCGAGGGCCAGCTGATCACGCCGGGCTCCGATGGCGTCGAATTTTTCCATGCCGAAGCCGATGGGATCGATGAGCTTGTGGCAACTGGCGCACGTGGGGTTGGAAGCGTGCTCGGACATGCGGTCCCGATTGGTCTGGGGCTTCGCTTCGGTGACGGCGGGCAGGTTGGTGTTCACGCCGGGCGGCGGGTCAGGAACCTGCTGGCAGAGGAACTGGGTACGGACGAAGAGGCCGCGGGCGGTGGGGGAGGAATCGTCGGGCTTGGCGGTCAGGGTGAGGAAGAGGCCCTGGCCGAGGATGCCGGCGCGTTCGGAACCGGGCGGGAACGGGACTTTGTCGAAATCCTTCGCGGGAGCTTTCACGTTGTAGATGGCAGCGAGGTCGGGGTTCACGTAGCCGTAGTCGGCGGTGAAGAGGGCCATGAAGTTGCCATTGTTCCAGACGAGGTCGGAGACGAAGGTGCGGGCCTCTTCAATCATGGAGGAGGCGGTGTCGCGGGTGTAGAGGGGGTACTTGCGACGGTCCTTACTGGAGGTAGTGAGACGGTCGAAGCGGAGCCACTGGGCGGTGAATTCGTTGAGGGCTTCGCGGGCGCGGCCATCGGCCAGGAGGCGGCGGGTTTGTTTTTCCAGACCGGCGCGGGTTGCGAGTTCGCCTTTGGCTGCGGCGGTGAAGAGTTCGGCGTCGGGCATGGTATCGACCAGCCCGTAGGCGAGGCGACTGGCGGCGGCCCAGGGCTTCAGTTTGGCATCAGTCACGACATCGAGATGGAAGAGGAAGTTGGGGGACTGGAGCATGGCCTCGACGGCGAGCTGCGCGCCTTTCAGCGCGTCCGGTTCGCTGGCCATCAGCGCTTCATAACGCTTCTGTTCCCCGGCGTCGAGAGGACGGCGGAAGGCTCGGAGACCGAAGTCCCTGACGAATTTAGCGCGGCAGGCCGCGTTAGCGGAGGCGGACTTGCAGGGGATGAGATTGTGCGTATCGCCACCGCGAAAGGCGGAGCGGGCGAGCTTTTCGGCGGAAGCGGAATAGGCTTCGATGAGGAGGGGCGAGAGGCTCTGGCCCTGGGTCTGATTACGGAAGCCGTTGATGAAGTCTTCGGGCGGGAACTGCCCGGCGGGGTTGGACTGGTCGCCGAGGAGGTCACGGACGGTGTGGTTGTACTGGCTGTGGGTGAGGCGGCGGAGCTCGGCATCCTGCGATTTGGCACCGAGGCCGCGATCCTGGAATTCGCGATAGCGGAGGGCGGTGGCGAGCTCAGGGCCGGTGAGTTTGGTGAGTTGTGTGACCCAGGCTTTGAGGGTGACTTCTTCGGGGCTGCCGCGTTTTATGCGCTCCCCTCCGGCGTGGGGCATGGCTCCGGTGGGCTTGCGAAGAAGGAGCGAGGTTTCGGGATGGTCCTTATCGATGAGGTTGACGAGGGAGTTGCCGAAGGCTGCGATTTGATTGGGAGCGGCATCGGCTTCCGGGAAGTGGAGGCGAGTCGCGGAGGCGACACCTTCAGCTGTGTGGCAGATGCGGCACTTAGCCTGTTCGAGGACGGGGTAGAGCCCGGTTCCGAAATTTGGGGACTGCGCCCAGAGGGCGCTGACGGAGAGGCCGGCTAAAACGATGCGTCTGAACAAACGGATCCTCGTTATTCTTTGAATCAAATCAGGATGGAGCAACAGCGAAATACATTCGTTAGAATAACGCGTGATGCGGTCTATTATCACGTGCCTCCTGTTTTTTTCAATTTCCGCGCAGGCGGCCACTCAGCGGGAATTGGCGGAGTGGGTGCTGCGGTGGGAGGGCACGGTCCTGCTGGAGGGCGAGAAGCAGCCGCTTACAGACGTTTCGCAGTTGCCAGCGGGCGAGGTGCGGATTCGGTCGATTGACCTTACTTCGGGCGTGATGCGGCCGATTGAACTGGTGCGCCTGAAAGATCTGCCTGGGCTGAAGGAGATATACCTGCCGGGGCCGATCTGGAATCCTGGTGGCGGTAATGAGGACAGAACGGGCGTATTCAAGGCCCTGGCGACGAATGCGGGCGTGGAGCGGGTGGCGTTCGGGTGGCATTACAACGCGCAGATGGAGGTGGGCGACAAAGAGGTCGCGGACCTGTTTGCATGGAAGGATCTGCTGGATCTGCGTTGTACGCAGTGTCGGCTTTCGAAGCTGGATCTGTCCCCTTTTTCAAAGCTGCGCAATCTGGATTTGAGCTACAACCCGTTTACGGATGCGGGGATGCCGGGTGTGGGGAAGTTGACAGAGCTGAAGCGACTGCTGCTGAAAGACACGCTGGTCACCGATGAGGGTGTGCGGAGTCTGAAGGATCTGGTGAAACTGGAAGAGCTGGATCTCTCGGGGACGCGCGTGGGCGACCGGGGTCTGGACGGGCTTCGTCAGCTGAAGAATATGAAGCGGCTGAATTTGCTGGGAGCGCAGGCGACGGACGCTGCGATGGATATTTTGGCAGGCATGCCGCAAATGGAAGTTCTGAATTTGTACCGGACGCCGATTACGAATTCGGGGTTGGTGAAGCTGCAGGGGCTGAAGAATCTGACGGATATCGACCTGCGGTATACGAGCGTGACGCCGAACGGGATTGAAGCGCTGCGGGCCGCGGTACCGGGAGTTCGGGTTCGGTTTGTGGGGTCGGCGGCACCGAAGCAGAAGGCTCCGGGGACGGCGCAGCCGGCTGCGCAGACCGACGAGGCGATCTCGGCGTGGGTTGCGGCTTTGGGCGGCAAGACGGAGATGGCGGGGGGCCGGGTAGTGGCGGTGAGTTTGGCGTCGACCGGCGTGAGCGATGCCCAACTGGCGTTTCTGGTGCCGCTAAAGGGGCTGGAACGGCTGGAGTTGCAGGTGACGCAGATTGCCGATTTGGGGATGGACTCCGTAGCGCGGATGTCGGGGCTGAAGGAATTGAACGTGGGAAATACCACGGTTTCGGATACGGGGGTTGAGAAGCTGGCCGCTTTGAGTCATTTGCAGAGTCTGCGACTGGCCGGGACGCTGGTGCAGGGCAAGGGCTTAGCTAAGCTGGCGGGGCTGAAGGAGTTGCGGGAGCTTGAGATGTCCCGGTCTCGGCTGGCCGATGCGGGGCTGGCAGAGATTGGCAGGTTGAGTAGCCTCGAGAATCTGCGGCTGGGGTATCTGGAAATCAGCGATGCGGGGCTGGCGAATCTGGTGAAGCTGACGAAGCTGGAAAAGCTGGAGCTGAACAGCACGGATATTTCCGATGAGGGTTTGAAGCATGTGGCGGCGATTTCCACGCTGCGGGAGTTGTATCTGAACCATGCCCGGTTTACGGATGAGGGGCTGGCGGCTTTGAAGCCGTTGCAGAAGCTGGAGCGGCTGGAGATGTTCCGGACTCGGGCGACGAATGCGGGGGCGGTCTCTTTGGCAGAGCTGAAGAGCCTGAAGGTTTTGAAGCTGGATTACACGTCGGTGGACGACAAGGGTTTGGAATCGTTGAAGTTGCTGCCGGAGCTGCGGGAACTGAGTCTGGATACGACAAACATCACGGCGACAGGAGCGAAGACGCTGGCCGGGATGACGGGGCTGCGGGTGCTGAATCTTTATCACACGCTGGTGCCGGAGAAAGCGATGCAGGAATTGCGGGCGGCGTTGCCTGACTGCAAGATTGTTTATGACCGTGATTCGGCGTTGCCGAACCGGAGGAGCAAGTAAATGCGGAAGCTGATGGTAATTGCGCTGGCGTGTGCGCTGCTGGGGTTTGGCGCGGACCGCAAGTCGGGCGATACGCAGTGGATTGAAGATCTGGGCGGGTCAGTGATTCGCGACGCGAAGGGCAAAGTTACGGCGGTGAACCTGCGGGGCACGTGGGTGGGCGATACCGAGCTGAAACGGCTGAATGAATTGGCGGATTTGAGCGTGCTGGACCTTTCTCTGACGCATATTACGGATCAGGGCATGTCCGAGATTAAGGGCCTGCCTGGGGTTACGGACCTGAATCTGTATTTCACGGAATACCTTACCGATGAGGGCATCGCTTCGATTAAGGACTGGAAGAAGCTGCGGAAGCTGAACGTACATGGGACAAAGGTTGGCGATACGGGGCTGGAGCATATCTCGAGCATCACGACGCTGGAGTCTTTGAATGTGGGTTCGACGCTGATGACGGATGTGGGGCTGGAGCGATTGACGGCGCTCATGAAACTGAAGGAACTGACGATGGGCGGCAATGAGCTGGGCGATGCCGGGTTGCAGGCTTTGCGGCAGATGCCGGGGCTCACGTTCCTGGACCTGAGTGGGCGCCAGGGGACGGATAAAAACGTCTGGACTCTGGCGATGACCGATGTGGGTCTGGACGCGGTGTTGACGCTGAGCGAGCTGAAGGAATTACGGTTCGGGTGCGTGTCGATCGGTGTGGGGATTGAGGGCGCGAAGTTCGGCGAGATCAGCATGCTGAGTGTGACGCCGAAGTGGGTGGATAAATTTAAGGCGCTGGGGAAGCTGGAGCGGCTGAAGCTGCAGGGCTGCAACCGCGTGGGCGACGATTCGGTGGCGGCGCTGGCGTCCCTGAAGTCGCTGAAGGAAGCCGACTTACAGGGAACTGGCGTGACGGAAAAGGGCGCGGCGGCGCTGAAGGCGGCGAAGCCTGGCGTTACCGTGTTCTTCGGGCCGTGGGAAGCGAAGTCGGCGAATTACCGGAACAACTAGCGCGCGGGGCGGCGGAAGAGGCCGGTGTAGACGGCTTTGGCCAGAATGTGGCCCTGGATTGCTTTCATGACGATGGCGCGCGTTTCGAAGGCGTCGGCGGTGGGTTTAACGTCCAGCTTCGTGTCGAGTGCGTAGAGTTCAAACACATAGTGGTGAATGGGGCCGGTTGCCGGGGCTCCGGGACCACGGTACATGGGACCGGTGACGCTGATCTGGTAGCTGCCATCGGGGCGTTGCAGACCTTTCGGCACGCCTTCCGGCAGACCGGTCAGGGTGGCGGGAATATTCCAGAAGACCCAATGCGCCTGATCATCAGTGGTTTTGTTGCGGGCGAGATCGAGGTCGTGGAAGTGAAGGTAGAAGCTCTGCGTGCCGGCGGGGGCGTTGGCCCAGGTCATTTCGGGTGAGGTGCCTTCGCCCGGCGCTGCGCCCGGGGCGGCCTGGCTGAACTTGACGGGGATGGTGCCGCCGTCGGGGAAACCGGGGATGGTGAGAGTCATAACGGGCGCGGGGGCGGGAGCCGGGCTCTGCGCGGAAAGCAGGCCGGTTGCGAAGACGAAGATTGCCGGGAGGATGAGGCGTTGCATGGGTACTATCCTATCGTGAAACGGAAGGGCGGAGCGAGGCAAGGTCAGAACTGCCACGCTTTCGGGGTTCCGCATGGCGTGATATTCGGTACTGTCGCGCGGGACGAGGCGAGGGGGGCTCGGAGATTCCGCCAACGCCTGCTAATGACCCGGTGAAACGGGAGGGTCAAACGTTCTGGTACGCCAATACCCGGGTCGGCGCTTAGAGTGCGCGATCGCCACCACGTCAATCACGCGATCCGCCTCTCGGAAAACGATGTAAAAGGGAAATCGCCGGAGGGTTGCTTGTCTCGTGCCGTAGTCAGATTGGGGGAACTGAAGTGGTGCGGCGGCAATTCTACCGATAAGGCCGTCCAATTCGCGAACCAACCTTGCCGCAGCCGCAGGACTTTGCGCCCTGTACCAATCGACAGCGGCGCCAGCCTCCTGCAAGGCTTCCGGATGAATGCGAATCGGGTGAGCGGTCACCGGCCGAGGCGGGCTTGCAGCACTTGACGCGCCTCGTCCCACGGAATCATGCGAACGACGCCGGAATCAATATCTGTTAAACGGCGGCGGATCTCCGTGCGCCATGCGTCTTCGGCATCAGGATCAATCTCAGCGTCGAGACTTTCCAAAAGAGAATCGGCCAGAGCAGCCCGCACTTCCGGGGGAAGAGTCAATGCATCCCGGAATAATTCTGCCGGAGAAATCGCCATAGCATCAGTATAGAGCTTGCCGGGGTTATTTTTCTTTGACGAGGGTGATGGCGCCGACGCGGTCGTAGATCCATTTGGCGGGGCGGTGGTGCTGGGCTGAGAAGGTTCCGACGAGGGCTCCGTCTTTCAGTTCGAGCTTCCAGCGGAGGGGTTCGCCTCCCTCAAAATCGAGATAAAAGTAGACGTTGATCTTCGCGCCCGTCTGCTGAACTTCCATCTTTGCGCTGAGTTTGCCGTCCTTGCCAAGCCGGTACGCGTTGAGCTTGCCATCTTCCAGGCGGATCTCTAACGTCTGCTTCTCCTGACGTTTGGTGCCGGCTTCATCAGTGGTGTCGGCGGCTCCGAGCCATCGACCGGTGACGTCGGGATTGGGGGCTTGCGCAGCAAGGCTGGCGGAGAGCAGGCCAGCGAGAACGATCAGATTGACAACGAATTTCATCACCTGCACTATATCGTGCCACTTCGGTTAGGACGATGCCCGGAGCGGCACTACTTCGGCGGGGCGAACGAGGCGGAGGTTGCGCCGGGAGGATTCGCGAACTTTGAGGGTGGCGGGAAGACGGAGATTCGTGACTCCGTGGCGCGCACCTTTGTTGTGGATCAGGTCGAGAAGAATCTCGGAGGCACGGAAACCGATATCGTAGGCGGGCTGGACGATGGTGGTGATGGCGGGGGAGAAGAGGTCATCCACCGTGAGTTCGTCGAAGGTGACGAAGCCGAGGTCGTCGGGGGTCCGGAGCCCGCACTGGTACATGCCGCGGAGGGCGCCGAGGGCGGTGGGGCCGTTGGTGCAGATGAGAGCGTCAGGACGGGTTTCCGGATCGCTCAGACGGTCGCGGCACATGGAGGCGAGGTCTTCGGATCGGAGGTTACCCTGCCAGATGAGGTCTTCCGATGGCACCAGCCCGGCGCGGCGGAGGCTTTGTTCGTAGCCCTGCAGGCGGCGGCGTTCGTTGCGGAGGGCGAGGGAGCCTGTGACGATCGCGATGCGGCGGTAGCCCATGGCGAGGAGATGGTCAGTGCCCATTTCGGCGGCGGCCACATCCTCAACGGAAACGGAATCGACGGTTATGCGTTCCGGAACACGGTCGAGGCAGACGACGGGGATGCCGGCGCTTTCGAGACGCTCCATTTGGCTGCCGGAGGTACCCGATTCCGCCACCACGATGAGTATCCCTTCCACCTGCTGAGAGCGCAGGATGGAGAGGAGTTCGCCCTGTCGCTCGGGACTTTCGAGCGAATTGACGGCGACCAGGGAGTAGCCTTTGGCACGGGCACCCGTCTCCGCACCCCGGATGATTTGCGGATAAAAGGAGATGGTCATATCCGGCACGATGATGCCGAGGGTATGGGTGCGGCTGGTTTTTAAGCTTCGCGCGACGTGGTTCGGGTGGTAATCGAGGACGCGGATGGCATCATCGACGCGCTGGCGAAGAAGTTCGCTGACCGGGACGGAACCGGTGATAACGTGCGAAACGGTGCCTACGGAGACACCAGCTTTATCGGCGACTTCTTTGATGGTCGCCATCAACTAGAACTTCAGGCGGGCCTTGCGCGCTTCAACTTTCTTGAAGTCGATGCCGGGGACGTTCTTGAGGTCGTCGATGGACTTGAAGGCGCCGTTGTCGGTGCGGTACTTGATGACGGCGGCGGATTCGGAGCGACTGAGGCCGAGGCCGGCTTCGAGTTCAATGGACGATGCTTTATTGATCTCGATGGGCTTGGGCGCTTCGGGACCGAACTGCTTCGTCAAATAGTCGAGAACCTTTTCGTACTCGTCATCAGTACCTTCGGAACCCATGTTGACCATTTTGGAGATGGTTTCTTCCCAGCCGGTACGGGTCTGGCGCAGGGAAGCCGCTTGTTCGGGGGAGTGGCACTTGCCGCAGACCTTGACGGTTTCATCGTGGCCACCGCCTGGAGGCAGGTCGGCCTTGGCGGTACCAGTGAGGAAGGTGAGGGTGGCGCACAGGGCTAAAAGAGAGAAGTTCCGCATATTTATATATCCGCTGACTAACAGGATACTGGAGAGGCGGTTGAGGTGGCGAGGGGGTTACGCGAGAAGGTCAGATATCGGCCGGGGCGAACAGTTGGGCGGGATGGCCTTCGATGGTGACGGTGGCGCCGGGTTTGTTGTGGGGAACCCGCACGTAAGCAAGGCCGAAGACTCCGTCCGGGGTGGCTGCGGAAGAGGTGACTTCGCCGGTTTCTTTACCGTCCACAGTAAGAGGAGTGGGGGTTGCGGGAGCGGTATCGCCTTCGAGGCGGAAGCCCATCAGGGTTCGGTTGACGTGGCCCCGGGAGCGAACACGCTCCACAATTTCCTGGCCGAGGTAGCAGCCCTTCTGGAAGTGCACGGCATGCATCATCTGGCTCTCTTGCGGGAGCGTGGCGGCGGTGATGTCGGCGCCAAAGCGGGGGGCGAAGTTACGGATGCGGGCGGTCTCCAGCTGTGCCGCGGTCCCTTCGGTGGCCCCGGCGGCCAGCAAACGAGTGACGAGGTCAGCTTTCGCTTCGACAGGTCCGTAGAGGCGGAGGGCGGGGGCTCCAGTGGCGCTGATGACGGCCACCGTGACTGGCTCCGCTGTGGCATGGCTGAAACGGGCGGAGGGTGCGGGGAGCGCCGCGCCGGCTGCCAGTTCGAGCACGCCTTCACCCTCCAGGGCGAGACAGAAAGTGGCTTCGGTTGTGTCCTCGACGTACGCGTCGTCCGCGATGATGTAGCGGTCGAGGTGTTCGAAGACGAGGGCCCGGGTTTCCGGTTCGGTATCGAGCAGGAGATGGTCAGGGAAGCAGAGAATATGCACGTCAGCCTGAATACGACCCTGCGCATTCAGGAAAAACGCATAGAGGCCCTCGCCGGGCTTCAGACCCTGGACGTGGTTCGTGGTCATGGCGTGCAGGAGTCGGGCGCGGTCCTCTCCGGTGACTTTGATGCGGCCGTGAGTGGCGAGGTCGAAGATTTGGACGGGCATTTATTTGGACAGGAAGCGGAGGAGCGCGGAGAGGAGCACAATGACGACACCGCTGACCGCAACACCGGTTAGCTGACGCGTGCGCTTCGTGTTGCCGGGTTTGGTGGCCAGCAGGGCGACGCCAAAAACATGGAGGGCGAGCAGAATTTTGACGCCAAAGACGGGGTGCCAGGCTGGCTGGAGGCCTTCGCGATGGAGGAAGTTCGTGGTGAAATTCCAGGTTCCTGAGACGAGGAGGCCGAGGATGGAGCTAAGTACCAGGGGGCGCCAGGCAGCGGCGGCGGCGTTTTCCACCTTCTGGCGAACCTCAGCCGAGAGGGCTGTCAGGGCAGGCAGGAAGCCAAAGACCCAGGCGAGAACGCCACCCACCAGGGTTACGGCTGAAATGATGTGCAGAAAACGGAAGACAACTGGAAGCAGATCCATGCAGTATTCATGATGCGGGATGAGAGTGTACGGGTTCAAGACAGGGCGTCAAGCGATGCCGTCAGGGGCTGCCGTCAGGTAGCTAAGCTGGTAGGTAAGTATGATCCACGAAATTCTCCCGGTTGGGATGCTCGGCTGCAACTGCTCGATTATTGGCGACGAAGTAACGCGGGAGGCCATTGTTATTGACCCCGGCGACGATATCCAGAAGATTGTGGAATTGCTGGAGAAGCACGGCTTGACGGTGAAGCAGATCGCGATCACGCATGCCCATATCGATCATATTGGCGGGGCACAGAAGCTGCGGGCGCTTACCGGGGCTCCCGTGTATATGCACGAGGCGGATTCGTTTCTGGCGGACCGGCTGGATATGCAGGCGGGTTGGCTGGGGATTGAGACACCCGAGAATCCGGGGATCGACACGCCGGCGCGCGAGGGGGATGTACTGAAGGCTGGCTCGATTGAGGCCACGGTGCTGCATACTCCGGGACACACCCCGGGGAGCATTTCCTTGTTTCTGCCGCATGAAAAGAAGCTGATCGCCGGGGATACGCTGTTTCTGGGAAGTGTGGGACGAACGGATTTGCCGGGGGGCGACCCGGACGCGATCAAAAAGTCGATTCGGGGGAAGCTTTACACACTGCCTGAGGATACGGTGGTGATTGCGGGGCACGGCGCGCAGACAAGCATTGGCCGCGAGAAGCGGTCGAATATGTTCGTTCGGCCCTAAACGGCTTCGCTTTTTCTTGCTTTGATTTCAGTGAGGACGCTGCCGATGAGGTCCTTCGCGTCTTCGATGGATTTCGAAATGGCGCGGATATCCATAGGGGGCAGGTTGGGCTGGCGGGCGCTCCGGCAGTAGACACCGTGCTGGCCGACCAGAACGAGCGCATCCGTGAGAGCGTCGAGCGCGACCGCAAGGCGGCCACGCTCGATTCCCATCATAAATTCGTGTTTTTCCAGTTCCTCGCGCCGTTCCTGAAAGACGGGACGGTCGAGACCTTTGGAGGCTTCGGGCCGGAAAGGTCCCATGCCTAGAACGGGACGTCGTCGTCGGTGATGCCCTGCGGATAATCGTCGGTCTGGGCAGGGGGAGCGGAGCGTTGCTGGGCGCTGCGGGGCATGGAGACGGGACGTGAGGTTTGCGCGTATTCGTCGCCGCCACGTTCGCCACCGCCGCCGGCTGCGTTGCCACCGAGGAGGATGACTTCGTCGGCGACCACTTCGGTGGCGTAGACCTTCTTACCGTCTTTATCTTCGTAACTGCGGGTGTGGATGCGGCCTTCCACGTATACCTGCTTGCCTTTAGTGAGGTAGGTTCCGAGGTTTTCCTGGCGCCACAACGTGACGTTGGTCCAGTCGGTCTCTTCTTTCCATTCGCCGCTCGTCTGGTCCTTCCAGCGGCGGCTGGTGGCGACTGCGAACCGCGTGACAGCGGCTCCGCCAGGCGTGAACTTGGTTTCTGCGTCGCGCCCGAGATTTCCAACCAGGATCGCTTTGTTTACACTTCTTGCCATAACAAACGAACTTTACCACAACGGCAGAGAGTGGCCAGCGCGGTGCGCGCGAAATTGACCGTCCCGATCACCGCTACCAGACATTACATGGAATGCGGGACGCCTTCCACCATTCGCGCGACCTATGTGATCGGTCTGGCCAAACTCCCGCCAATTCACCAAAACCCGTTTGACCGGACCCTGGTGGCACAAGCAACTGGCGAAAATCGCGTCCATGCCAGCCGCTACGGAGTCCCCGTGATCTGGTAAGTCCGCCTCACTGCCCATCCCCCGCCGTCAACTCCCACCGCTCTCCAAAGAACCCAGCTACCGCGATTTTGCCGGGCCAGCGCAGGTCCGGAGGCGTGGTCAGGTCCACCACCGCGTAGTCGGGCAGATAGGCGATCTGCAGGGAATTGTTGGGCTCGGCGTACTCGCGAAAGGTGATGCCGCTGTTGATAACCACGTACTTCTTCGGGTTCAGGGGATTCGGGTAGATCATGACCGGGGCATGAGTGGCGGAGGGGAATTTTCGGGTACCCAGCGTGATGGCGTCTGAGGTCCACTGGATCGGGAGCTTCGCCGCGATACGGGCGAGAACCTTATTGCTTTTCGGGTCGCCCCAGAGGACGAGGTTTGAATTCGCGATGTCGGCATCGGTGATGGCGGTGTCGTCCTTCACGGGGGCGTCGCCGCGCATTTGGGTCCGCCACAACTTTGCCGCGTGGTCCATTTCGGAAGCGGTCCACTTGCCGGTCATTTCGTTCATCGGCGTGCCGGTTGGCCGGACATTCAGGAAGGTGTCCATAAAGGCATCATCGATGGGCCCCTGCAGGTGGTGGCGCTTGGCGAGCGACGCTGCGTCGGGGGTGCCGACAGTCCACTTGCCGTTGGTTTTCGTAAAATGTGCGGTCCAGGAACCATCGGACTGCGCCCCCGGAACCGTTACGGCCTGAGTGTCCAGTGACACTGTCACCTTTGCCGCCGGATTCAGCAAAGGCGAGCCGGCACCCATCTCGAAGTGCAGGGCGGTTACGCCGCTGGTGGTCACTTTGAGAGTATGATCGTTCTCCACCGTGGCGGCAACGCGGGCCCTGTCCCAATGCTTTTCCAGACCATCGACTACGACCCAGCGCATGCGGTTGAACTTCAGCGTCCAGGTGGTGAAGCGAATTTCGCGAGGAAACAGCTGCCGTCCCCGCTGGGCGAGCGAGTCCATCTTTTCGTTGAGCTGCACGATCGACTCCGGCGTGTAGGCGTGGCCGATATCCTTGCCGATGACCCTCGACAGAGTCATACCCTCGGCTTCCATGTTGGTGGCCATGATGTCGGCGGCCTGCTTCTGACCGTCCTTATCGCCGTTGTAGGCAACGACTGGAACGTTGAAGAAATTCACCGCGTAGTCTGTGGCGTTGGTCAGATGGAGAAGCTTTTCTTCGAACCACGTCAGCTTCACGTTGCGCTTGGTGTAGCCGAAGAAGTCTTTGGTTTCCGCGAACCCGGCGCCGGGGGCGACTGCGGCGAATTCGGTGCCATAGTGCGCGCCGATATGCCATGCCGAGGCCCCGCCCATGCTGAAGCCGCGGACCAGGATCCGGTTCTCATCCACGCTGAAGTTCTTCTTCACGTCGGCCAGAGCTTCGAAGAAATCGACCTCGCCCGCGAACGTGCTGGCGTTGCAATAACGGCCGTAGAGATGGAGAACAATGGTGTCGCGGGGCGTGAATTGGCCGGGATTGTGCAGACGGTCCCAAAGAAAGCCGACTTCGCTGAGGGTTTCGGAGCGGCCATGGAACCAGGCGTCCACACGCCAGCGATGGGGCTTCTCCGGGCCGTAGGTTGCGGGTACAACGAGGCCGTAGGGCTGGACGCTGCCGTCAATCTTTGAGATGTAGCCGCGGACCTGGAGTCCGGTGGCGGTAGTCCAGGAAGCGGTACCTTTTTCGATTTCGGCGGCACGTTCGTTCCCGAGGCGCAGGAGTTCTTTGGCTCGAAACACGTCTTCCTGGGTGAAGAATTCGCCGCCATCCAGGGCGTAACGGACCGCCTTGTGGAAGATCTGAACGTCGGCGACGTGCGGATTGTTTTGCAGAGGGGCGAGTCGCTTCGCCAGACGATCGAGGCCAGCCTTCAACTGCCGCTGATCGGCTTCCGCCACGGTGACGCCTGGGGGCGGGATCAGGTATGGATCGCGGCGAGGGGTCTGGGCCAAGATGGCGGTGGAGAAGGCGGCTGCGAGGAGGACCGTTTTCATTTGACGCCATGATATCGCGCAATTCGTTTCGCGCAGGCAGCTGCCACCTTCGGTCCTTAGCGGCGACGAAGGGTGGCGAAGGCGGCAAGAGCGGCGGACAGGAGAAGCATGGACCTCGGTTCCGGGGTATCAGCCGCCGGCGCGCCGCCGTCAGAGTAGTTGCTGATCAGTTGCTGGTGGCCCCCGCCGCTGCGTCCAAAAATCAGTTCATTGGGCTGTTCATCGTTGTGGCCCGCTGCACCGCTTGCAGCGCGAACTCTCAAGCGAGTTTGGCGCCGCAGGACTCGCGGACTATGAGCCGGAAGTCAACCAGTACGTCGCGGGGGGCTGATTCGGGCGCTTCGATCCGCTGCAGCATCGTCTGGATGGCAGCTGCGCCGAGTTGATCACAGGGCTGCTGAATGGTCGTGAGCGGAACGCTGACGACGCTGGCGTATCTCACGTCATCAAATGCGACCATCCGGATCTGTTCCGGCACGGAGACATTCAAGTCAGACAGGGTCTTCATCAGCAAAGCGGCAGTCCTGTCGTTTGAACAGACAATGCCGTCGGGCCGATACCGCTCCAGCACGGCGCTCACCGCGGTCCGGTCGGTGGGGTCCAGTTGCGCCACAAAGACGGGCCCCATCTCCCCGCCAGCGCTCGCGAGACAGTCCCGATAACCGCTGCGGCGACCGATGCAACTGGGCGCCAGGTGGGGGCGTCCGATGAACGCAATTCGGCGTGCACCGGATTGCATTAAGTGCCGGGTTGCTATAAACCCTGCGCGCCGATTGTCTATTCCCACAACGTCCAGCCCGCTTCGATTGGGGTAGTCGCAGATATCCCGGTCCAGCAGCACCACTGGAATGTCGGCTTCCCTCAGGACACCGACGATGGTGGAATTCAGTTCTTCTTTACGGGGGCTGGACTCCAGCGGCGCAAAGAAGACTCCGGCGACCCTGCTGGCGATCAATCGACTACAAACGTCACGGGCGTCGGCTTCGGTGGTTTCCGACCCAGGCAGAGACTTTCCCCAGAGCAGAACATGATTCTGAGCCTGTTGGGCCGCAGCCATACCCTGACAGATCGGCTCAAATATTTCGGTCTGCCCGAGTTCCGGAATCAGCAGGCCAAAAGTGTGTTGCTTGTTGGACGCCGCTTTAACGTAAGTGCCGGAACCTGCACGGCGCTCGATATAACCCTGGATTTGAAGTTCACGCAGGGCGCGGCTGACAGTAATTCGTGATGCGCCATAACTTTGAACCATCTCGTGCTCGCTGGGAAGACGGCACCCGGCAGCGTACCCGCCGGTGTCGATGGCAGCCTTTAGCTCTTGGCAAATCCGCTTATACTTGGGGCCAATACCGATCACATCTGATAGTACCAATCTGGAGGCAAGCGTACAAGCAGATGTTGGGGGCGGTGTGTTTTGTAAATATTGGGCGAGAATTCACCCGTCATGGGGAATTTCCCGGCCCTCGCAGGAAGCTTCACCCCAAAACCAGCCATAGCAGCTATACCATCTTTCATATAGCAGGTACTTGACAGATTGATTGATGAAAAATATAATCGGTGTCGATTGCCCTTCGACGGCGGAATGGGCTTGAGTCCCCGCCGTCTCCCCAACCCGAGGAACACAAACTTGCGAACAAACCCGAAACTTATCCTCCTGGCGGTGGCCCTGTGCGGGTCAGCCGCGTTGGCCCAAAACCGCCCTCCCGCGGAACACTGGGTGGCGACGTGGGCCACGACGGAGCAACTGGCTAAGCCTGTTCCCCGGCGACCCGGTGGTGGCCCTCCGTCCGCGGACGTCGGCCGCGGCTCAGCGAGAGTGAATCCGCAACAAGGCCCGCAGGGTCCGGGCCGGGGACCACAGGGGCCACGGCCTGACGGCGTGATTCCCCCGACACTGGAAGCTCAGACGGTCCGGATGATTGTCCGGACCACTCTGGGCGGCCGGCGCGTGAGGATCCACGTCTCTAATGCTGCCGGCATGACCCCCGTAACCATTGGCGCGGCCCACGTCGCGGTGCGGGAGAAAGATTCGCAGATCGTTGCGAAAACGGACCGGACCCTGACGTTCGGGGGATTGCCCGCAGTCACGATCCAACCCGGCGTGGTGGTATTCAGCGATCCGGTGGGTTTGGACGTGTCTCCGTTCTCGGATCTGGCCGTTTCCCTGTATATGCCGAAAGATACGGGACTGCCAACCGGCCATCCTTTGGCACTGCACACCACTTACATTTCTCCGGGAGACGTGACCGCCAGCGCAGCCATGCCGGAGCCGACCACCACCCTGGCCTATTTATGGCTTTCTGGTGTGGATGTGACTGCCGCGCCTGAGGCGTTCGCCGTAGTCGCACTCGGAGACTCCATTACCGACGGCTACCGTACCACTCACGAAGCGAATCGCGGGTGGCCGCATGTGCTGGCTAAGCGGCTGGCAGCGAACAAAGCCACGTCGCATATCGCGGTGGTGAACGAGGGGTATTCGGGAAACCAGCTTCTGCGCGACGGGGCTGACGTTAGCGCGCTGGCGCGCTTTGATCGCGACGTGCTGGGGCACCCAGGCGTGAAGTGGATAATTTTGCTGGAAGGGATCAATGACATCAACACCCGCGGGAGGACAGAGGGTGCCGACGCTCTCACGAGCGAAGAGTTGATCGCGGGCTTCCGCCAGATCCTTGAAAGAGCGCACAGCTTCGGTATTAAGGTAATGGGTGCAACCATCACGCCCGAAGAAGGGGTGCCGACGGCCTCTGAGAGGGGCGAAGCGATCCGTTTGGCGGCTAACCAGTGGATCCGTACGAGCCATGCCTTCGACGCGGTTGTGGATTTAGACGCCGCTCTCCGTGACCCGGCGAACCCCGCACGCCTTCGGGCGGAGTTCGATCCGGGTGATCATATTCATCCGAACGACGCGGGTAATCAGGCCATGGCGGACGCGTTTGACCTGGCGCTGTTCAAAAAGTAATTCGCCTGCCAGCATAAATTGAAGAGGATCGACTCATGATGGTCATTCGCCCCAGCGGCCTTTCGCGCAAATTGCTCTTGCGCTCAACACTCCTGATTCTTCTTGTTGCGGGTTCGTTGCCTGCACAGACCGGCACAACACCGCAGAACGGTACAACGCCACCTGCCGTCCCGCCGGGACCGCCCGTGGCCAGCGGTCGCGGGCGAGGCGGGCGAGGTGGCGGGGGGGGCACGCCGGTGGATGCCGTCGTTTCTCCCGAAGTTCACGCCGACCGGTCTGTAACCCTTCGGTTTCGGGCGCCGCTGGCCACGCAGGTGGACATCGTAGGTGAACTGATGCAGGGCAAGGGCCCGCAGCCGATGACGAGAGACCCCAACGGCTTGTGGTCGGCCACGCTCGCTCCGGTGCCGCCGGAGATCTGGAGTTACAACTTTCGGGTTCAGGGCATCGACATCCCGGACCCTTCCAACCCGGCGGTGAAACCGGTTCCGCCTGGCTTTGCCATGTCGAGTTTCGTGGAAGTCCCGGGAGACGGGGCGGCGTTCTATGATTCCCGGCGGGTGCCGCACGGCGACGTTCGCATGACTACTTACGAATCGAAAGCCATGGGAGTGACGCGCGCGCTATGGATTTACACGCCGCCGGGTTACGACAAGAGCAAGGCGAAGTATCCGGTGGTGTACCTTCTGCACGGCAACGGAGAAGGTCTGAACGGGTGGGTGATGAACGGCCGGGTCAACATCATTCTGGACAATCTGATCGCGGACGGCAAAGCCAGGCCGATGATTGTAGTGATGCCGCAGGGCCATGCGCTGCAGGCTCCGAACGTGGGGCCGCTGGTGCGCATCACCGGCGAATCCGGCATGTTCTCGCCCCGCTTTCCCACGGATCTGCTGGATGGCATTATTCCGATGGTCGAGAAAGACTACCGGGTGATTGCCAATGCCGATAACCGCGCTCTGGCGGGTCTTTCCATGGGGGGCGGACAGGCGCTTTCCATCGGCTTCTCGCACCCGGAATTGTTTCACTATGTGCTTGGGTTCAGTGCGGCGATCAACGGTCAGTTTCTCAACATTGATGAGCCACTGAAGCTGCTGACCGCCAACCCGGCGGCTACCAATGCCCGGCTTCGGCTTTTATGGATCTCCACAGGCAAGCAGGATTTTCTGCGTGTGGCGGATGAGAATCTTGACAAGCTCCTCACCGAAAAAGGCGTCCGCCACACGTTTGTGGAAACCGAAGGGGCGCACGTCTGGAGTGTCTGGCGCAACAATCTGTTCGCCGCTGCACCTTTGCTTTTCAAGGAGAAATAAACTTGCGATCACTTTACACTGCTCTCTTCGTGCTGACGGCGCTGGGCCCGGTTGCCGCGTCGTCTGCGAAACGGCAAAATGCGCCCGCCGAGCACTGGGTTGCGACATGGGCGACGGCTCAGCCACTGCTTTCGACGACTACGCTGCCATCCGGATTCGGGCGCGGACCCGGTGGGGCTCAGGCTCCGGGTGGTGCTCAGGGTCCCGGTGGTGCCGCGCTTCCCGGCGCCGCGCAGGGTCCCGGGGGACCCCAAATTGGCGCCGCGCAAACTGGCGGTGCGCAGAACAGACCACCGGGAGGACCGGGCAGAGGCCGCACGGTGATCCCGCCCTCTTTCAGTGATCAGACGATCCGCATGATTGTCCACACCAGCATTGGCGGACGCCGGGTCAGAGTGCAGTTTTCCAACGCCTTTAGCGGTGCGGAGATGACCATCGGGGCGGCGCATGTTGCGTTGCGTTCAAAGGATTCGGCAACGGTACCTGGTTCGGACCGGGCTCTGACATTTGCAGGTAAGCCCGGCTGTGTGATCCGGCCAGGGGTACTGATGCTGAGCGACCCGGTGGACATGGATGTGGAGCCCTTCGCTGACCTTGCTGTGTCGATCTATTTGCCGAAGGACACGGGGCTGCCAACGAACCACTCGCTGGCGATGCATACGACGTGGGTAGCGAAGGGCGACCTCACCACGGCGGAGGCGATGCCCGATTCGGCGACAACTTCCAGGGTCTATTTCTGGCTCTCCGGAGTGGATGTAGCCGCGGCCGCCGATGCGTACTCCATCGTCGCGCTGGGAGATTCGATTACTGATGGCCAGGGCACCACGATCGACGCCAACCGCAACTGGGCCGCGCGACTGGCTGTGCGGCTGGCCGCCAGCAAGCCTACCGCTCACGTGGCGGTGTTGAATGAGGGAGTTGCCGGAGGACAGGTGCTGCGCGACCTGTCAGGCGTGAGCGCGCTGGCCCGGTTCGACCGCGATGTGCTGAGCCGCGCGGGAGTGAAGTGGCTGATCGCCTTTGAGGGCATTAACGATCTGAACCTGCATGCCCAGGTGGACTCCGCCGACCCACTGACGAGTGAAGACCTGATTGCGGGCTACCGGCAGATGATCGAGCGCGCCCACACCTACGGCATCAAAGTCATCGGAGCCACCATCACACCCGCCGAGACGCGGCTGGGGTCTGACAATCTGGAACGTGTCCGGAACGAAGTGAATCAATGGATCCGCACCGGCGGTGCCTACGACGCGGTGGTCGATTTTGACGTTGCTGTTCGTAGCCCCACCCACCCACGCGGTCTGCGCACCGAGTTCGACCCGGGTGACCACATCCACATCACGGACGCGGGAAACCAAGCGATGGCCGACGCGTTCGAGCTGAAGGTTTTTGGGAAGTAACCGAAAGGACTGGAACGGATGACCTGCAGGAATCTAATTTTGTTAGTGAGCGCGGTGGCGATTCCCGCGCTGGCGCGGACCGCAAGTGAACACTGGGTTGTCACCTGGGCGACGGCGCCGATGGTGTACCGGGCGCCTCCGGGGCAGGCACCCGGGCCTTTCGGCGGGCCCGTTGGAGCACCAGGGGGAACCGGCTTAGTTGGAGCGCCAGGGTCAGCTGGCTTAGTTGGAGCGCCAGGGTCAGCTGGCTTAGTTGGAGCGCCAGGGTCAGCTGGCTTAGTTGGAGCGCCAGGGTCAGCTGGCTTAGTTGGAGCGCCAGGG
>CAIYVZ010000023.1 GCA_903929755.1 uncultured Acidobacteriia bacterium | reverse complement strand
GGCAAATTCCCTTGACTCATGCCGATCACTGTTTCAGACTGAGAGAGTCCTGCGTCGCCGGGTTCGCAACTGATCGACATCAGATCGGACTGAGTGATCGACATCGTCGGAATACACACAAACCAGAAGACTGGATCGCGCATGCGACGCGCCAAGCATCTTCGCCAGGCGACGAAGACAAGGAGAACTAACGGATGCCAGATTACAAAGCAGGAGCCCTGGTGGAGAATACCGGCCGTCCGGACTGGGGACCCGGCAAGATTGTCCATATCGCAGCTGACAACCTGTACGTTCTTTTCAGAGACCTTGAAGAGAGCAAGGCGAAGAAACTGAAGGCGAACACGCCGGCCTTGCGCCTCGCAGCTTCCCAATCGGATCCGATCCTGGATAATCTTCCGCCGCTGGCTGAGAAGAACGGAGACTGGGTTCTTCCCGAGAGACGCAGGACTTTGGAATCTCTGAAAGTCAGATTCCTGCAAGAATTCCCGGGTGGCTTTGCCGATTCAAAGTATCGAAATGCTGAGAGGGATTACAAGCTGGAGGCGCATAATGTTTTCCAGCAGCAACTCGGGGTTGAGCAGGTAAGATCTCTCCTTTTAAGGGGTGAGATCAAGACGCTCGTCGCCAAAGCGCTCTCAGTACTGGTTAAGGTCCAATTGCTGGCTGCACCATTCGAGATCGGTGCTTTTCAGGATGCAATGCAGGACGAGAAAGCGGCGAAGTCGTTCTTTACCGCTCTGGTCGCACTCCTCGAAGCAACGCCCATCAGCGACAAGCTCTTTGCGAAGTACGCCGCCGTGGTGTGCTCCCTGCCTGCGGCGAGAGGGCGGGTGGCAACGTGGCCCGTTACCACCGTCTTTCCGTATATTGCCAGGCCGGACATTCACATGCTCCTGAAGCCGGTCGTCACTCAAAACGCTGCCAGGTCGCTCGGGTTTGACCTGAAGTTCAATTCCACACCGAACTGGACAACGTACGAAAGGTTGCTCCGAATGGGCACAACGTATCTCGATCTTCTTCGGCCACTCGGAGCCGTCGACTTTGTCGATGTGCAGTCGTTCATTTACGTGTCCTGCGGCGGTTATGACAATGATAAGGCCAATCCGAAGCGGGCACCCGAGACCGTCTTGAAGGTTGCATCGGAAGGAGGCGGACTCCAGCTCTTACGGGAAAAACAGAAGGACAACAACTATCAGTTCTGGACTGAACGCGATGAAACCACCATGTCCGAACTGCTTGACGACGACGATCTGGTTGGCGTGGGAGACCTGTTCTCGCGTAGTTCGCGCGTCGACTCTCTCGATGAGGCATTTCGCGAGTTGGATCGCTACCCTTGGCACCGCTTTTATCCGATCGAGGTCCACCCGGATTTGCGCGTTGAGGTTCTCCGCGAGGTCAGGAGAAAAGGTGGTGACACTGAAGAGAAACGCTGGAAGGCAGCGCTAAAGGGGATATGAACGATGAGTTCCATTCAGAGGTTCCTTTCGGTTGCACTTTTCGCCGCTGAAAAACATGCCGCACAGCGGCGGAAGGGGGCCGCTGCCGAACCTTACGTCAATCATCTGATTGAGGTCGCCGGGTTGGTCGCGGCCGCCACGGCTGAACCGGATACAAACCTTGTGGTTGCGGCTCTGTTGCATGACACGATCGAGGATGCAGGTGTAACCGAAGAAGAACTCAGAGAGCGATTCGGCGCTGATGTGGCTCATTTGGTGATGGAGGTCACCGACGATAAATCGTTGCCGAAGGCGGAACGAAAACGACTTCAGATCGTAAATGCGCCAAAGAAATCGGTCAGGGCGGGCACCATCAAGATGGCCGACAAAATATCAAATCTTCGTGCGATCCGAAACAGCCCACCGGTCGATTGGACCGAACAACGCAAGGCTGAATACCTTGACTGGGCCCGTCAGGTCGTGGAGGGGCTAGCCGCCCCGAATCCAGTGCTCAAGGCGGAATTCGACAGCCTGATGCCCAGCCGGACACAGCCGGCAACCGACCAAGAACGATAAAGGGGTATTAGTGATGTGGGTTTTTACTCGGTACGGATTCTATTCGGTGGCCTGCGCGACGAGACCCGATGGATCGCTTGACAAAGAAACTGTAATGGTCAGGGGGCGAAGCAAAGATCACTTGCAGAATCTTCGTGACCGATTTCCCGTGATAGCCGACGCCGAAATCGTCACGATCGCGGACCGCGATTACCGTTACCGGCTGATCCTCCCAAAGTGTGCGTGGGTGCCGATTCTGGCCGAAATGGCAGAGGAGCAGGAATGGAGCAACTTCAAAAATGAGGCCGCTGCCCACCAGGGAAAGGAAGGCGCGTCATATGCGCGGGCACTGCATAACGTTTGGGAAATTATGTATCGACTGCAACTCTGAACCTCACCCAACCAGCTTCTTGCCTACCTGTACGGCCAGCGGCGCATATCCCCGAAGGAAACAGGCCTCAAGATGAGACTATTGACGCAATGGCAGCTACGAAAATTCAAATTATCCGTGGGAGGCCCGCGCGATGCTCGGCTGGGACATTAGTGTTTGCAGGCAAACGAACGGAGGCGTATCGCCCGCGTCAGCAGATTCTCCTGAGGGCGCGCGCCTCGCTAGCTGGCAGGCCGGTCTGGGTGGGCTGAATTGGCTCAAAGAACTCGTGAGAGAAGGCAAAGCAATCGACCTCGGTGGTAGCGGCTACCCCTGCCGATATACAGCGACCGCTGAATACTTATTCCCGCGGCTTTCCGATATGCCACCCGGCGCAAAAAGCGAGTGGGAGGGCTGGAAGGTCGTCTGGTCCCCGGCATCGGTGGTCGCAGAATGCCGTCCCGACGAGTGGCTGATCGTCGAGGCATGGGATCAGAGCTAGGTTGAAGCCCTAATCCACTGATCGGGATTAACGTTTGTCGCTTGGTCGTTAAGGTCTATGTAACACGTACTCCGCTGTCGGAAGAAAGGGTTAAAGTCGATCTTCATGGAAGAACTGTACCGGCAGCTAATCAGATTCACTCAGGAACAGCCTGTCCGACCGCGGTGGATCATCGTGCCGTCCATAGCGGTCGGACAGACACTTGCCGACCGACTGGCATTAGATGGCTATACCTGGGCGAACCTGCGGTTTCAGACCGTGTCCGACCTGGCGTTGCGGATCGCCGGTCCAGCCCTCTCAACAGCAGGCAAAGGAGTACTCAAAGGCGGAATCGGACCGGCTCTGACCCTGCAGCTGCTTCTCGGCATCGGGACGGACGCCGGAGATTATTTCGGTCCGATTGCTGATCAACCGGGCGTCGCCGATGCACTGTGGCGTGCCGTTTGCGATCTCCGGCTCGCCAGCCTTACCCATGCCGACCTTGTTCCGACTGCTTTCTCAAATCCTGTGAAGCACCGTGAACTGCGGGAGCTGTTGCGAGCGTACGAAAGCTATCTGGACGAGAAGCGTCTTGCGGACATGGCTGACATTTACCACAACGCGACTGAGCAGACAAGCAAATTTCCGGTGACTTCGGAGTGTCAAATTCTGGAGTTGCCGGGAGCTTGCTTCTGCCAGGTGGAACGGATCTTCCTGGACTCTTTGCCGGGCGAACGTGTCGCTGCAAAAATCGTCGATCTGCCGGCACGGGCGATCCAGTCCGCACGAATGCCGGCAGTGGTCAGCGCGCCGACTTCCCTGTGCCCCCCCGACTTTCCGGAGACAGACTCACAATTGCTCGCCTGGATCGAGGATCCAATCGAAGCACCCTTGCCATTCGGCGACGGCAGCTTATCGCTGTTTCACGCTGCCGGCCGGGAAGCTGAAGTCATGGAAGTGTTGCGCCGAATCCAACAGTCAGGAGAGCCGCTGGATTCTGTCGAAATCATATGCAACCGCGTGGGAGAACAGATTCCGTTGCTGTGGGAGAAGTCGGCACGTCTCGGCATTCCTATGACCTTCGAAGCGGGGGTGCCTGCGACATTCACGCGGCCTATTCGCGCGGTCCTTGGATTGTGCGATTGGATCGACAGCGGTTTCTCCGCGTCGCGTCTGAGCCGGATGTTCGAAGCCGGCATCCTCAACACCGCGGAAGAAAAGCTCACCTCTGGCAGGGCCGCACGAATTCTGCGGCAGTCTGAGGCCAGTTCGGGACGTGAAAGCTATGCACGTGCGCTGAACGGGCTCCACGAGATCTCGTTGCGCAAGGCGCAGGACCAGGAACTGGATGAAGATATTCGGGCGTCGCACCAGTCGAAAGCGGAAGGGGCCCGAATTCTGCGTGACTGGATTCAGACTGTTCTGGACGCGATACCAGAGCCCGGTCCCGACGGTAAGGTCGAATTGGGCAAACTGACGAATGCGTTCATCTCGTTTCTCAAGGAGTCGGTCTCTGTAGCCTCGCCGGAAGACGGTGCAGTTCGAAAGGGCGCAAGCGAATTGCTGGCCGACCTCGAGCCACTGAAAGAGATTCGGAAGACTCCCTCGGAACAACTCTCCCTCATTCGGAGCGCGTTCGACGGAATGCGTCTGGGTGCCGACCGTCCCCGCCCGGGCAAGATCCATGTTTCCGATCTGGGCCGCCCTGGCTATTCCGGTCGGCCGGTAACCTTCGTGCTCGGCCTCGAAGAAGGTGCAGTCTTTTCGACCGCGATTGAAGACCCTGTATTGCTCGATGCTGAGAGATTGCTGCTCGCTCCGGACCGGTTGGCGGTTAGCGCGGTTGCTGTGCAAGAAGGCGTCTCGGCTCTAATGCAGCGTTTTGCCGCTATGGATGGTCGAGTCACGCTGAGTTATTCATCGAGGGACCTGCGGGGAGGGCGGCATACATTTCCTTCGTGGCTGTTTTTTCATGCCTGGAAGCTGCTCGTTCGCAGTGCCGAGATGCGTTACAGCCACCTGGAGAAATACTTGGAGGATCCGGTGACCTGTTTGCCTGCCGATCGAGAGGCCTCACTATGCGATGCCGACTGGTGGCTGGCCGGGTCCCGCGGCGGAGGAAGTGCCGCGCAGCCAGCTCTTTCGCTGTTGCGCCCGGAAATCGGCCGAGGCTACCACGCAGAACAGATGCGCAACGGCGAAGAGTTCAGCGAATACGACGGCTTGGTGCCTCAAGCAGGGACAGACCTGGACCCGAGACGCCCGGACCGAAAGCAATCCGCCAGCGGCTTGGAACGGTACGCAAACTGTCCTTTTCGATATTTTCTGGAAAAAGGCCTTGGCGTCGAACCACCGAACGACGATGAGCCGGATACCAACCAATGGCTCGATCCAATGACCCGGGGAAGCCTGCTGCACGATATCTATCGCGATTTTCTCCGCACACTCCGCACCGCAAACAGAAGAGCCAGCGCTACCGATTGGGATTCTCTCTGGCAGATTGCCACGAAGGCCATCGCGGATCTGCGCGCGACGCTGCCGCCGGGTTCGGAGTTCGTGTTTGATAGCGAAAAGAACCAGATCGAAAACGATCTACGTCTCTTCCTGAAACTCGAGTCTGAACGGTCGGAATCCATTCCTGTAGCACTGGAAGTGCCGTTTGGATTCGGTCCGGGAACGGCGGATCCCGACGAACCACTTAGCCGTGATGAGGCGATTGAGATCAAGATCGGCGCGGGCGAAACGGTACGGCTCCGGGGCAGGATCGATCGGATTGATCGTCTTGGCGACGGAACGTACGAGGTCATCGATTACAAAACGGGCCGTCTGCGGCCAGATGAATATTCGACAAACTTCGGCAGCGGAACGCTGCTGCAGCACGCTCTGTACGGTATGGCGGCAAAGAATTTACTAGGCAGCGGTGCGCAGGTTGCGCAGAGCACTTATTGGTTCTCGACGGAAAAGGCTTGGGGGGAACAGGTGTCGAAGCCGGGATTTCTCGACGTTCTCCCCGTCTTAAGAGACCTTTCCACGGCGATCGCTACTGGGGTCTTCGTTCGAGGCGGGAAGGGCCTCGGGTGCCGCTATTGCGAGTACAGTGCGGCCTGCCTGAGCGGAGAGACAGATGCTGCCGCTCAGAAATGGAATTCGGCACATCCTGGGATGCAGGCTTTGAGGAGGTTGGCTGACCATGGGTAGTGCCGGCACTGTACTGGCGGATCAGACAGCCAGAGACGCGATTCGGACGGAACTGGATATCAACCTGCTGGTGGAGGCGGGTGCGGGCTCTGGCAAGACTGAGAGCCTTGCCGGAAGAATGGTTTCGCTGGTTTCTTCGGGTAAGGCCGTAGTCGATCAGATTGCAGCAGTTACTTTCACCAAGAAGGCGGCAGCGGAACTTCGCGGCCGCTTTCGGTTACAACTGGAGAAAGAGTTAGGTACCGAGCAGGACAGGGTCCGCCGCACTCGCCTCCAGTCGGCGCTCACAGGCATGGAGCGCATGTTCGCCGGGACCATCCATTCGTTCTGCGCCAAGATCCTGCGTGAGCGGCCGGTTGAAGCACGACTGGCGCCCGGCTTCCGGGAGATCGATGAAGCGGAAGATGCCCTGCTGCTCCGGTCAGCGTGGAGAAACTTCATCGACGAAGCCAAAAGAAGCGGTTCTTCTGAATTAGCAGAACTACGAAGTGCGGGGGTGAACGTTTCCGATTTGCAGGAAGCATTCTCGACAGTTTGTCGGTATCCAGATGTTGCGTTTCCTAGGGGAGAGGCAGCGTGTCCGGACGCGTCGTTTTACTGGGCCGCTCTCGACCGTTTTTGGAACAACCTGTTGGCGCTCAAGCCGCAAGACCCAGATCCAAAAACGTGCGGCGTACTGAAACAGTTGCGGAAATTCGCTCCAATGTACCGGAAAGCACCGCGACAAATTGGTGCTCTCGCGAAGCTGCTCAGCATGTGGGAGGGGGAACCGGGCATCGTATTGAAGTGGTGGGACGGACGAGGCCCTGAAGCCCGCGAACTTGTGGATGAGTTCCGGACCACATATGCGGAGCCATTTCTTCTCGCATGGCGGGAGTACCTCTACGGTCCGACTCTGACAATTCTACTTGGGGCTCGCGATTTCGCTGCAACCGAACGCCGCAAAAAAGCGCTGATCAACTTCACGGATCTTCTGTTGTTTGCATCCCGGCTGGTTCGCGAGGATTTGACGGTCAGGGCAGCATTGCAGCAGAAATATCGCTTCCTGTTCGTGGATGAGTTTCAGGACACTGATCCGCTCCAGTTGGAGTTGTTCTTCCTGTTGTCCGCAGAGCCGGGGGCGAAGACGGACTGGCGGACGGCGGATCTGCGGCCCGGCTCACTTTTTCTGGTCGGTGACCCCAAACAATCGATTTACCGCTTCCGGCGGGCCGACATCGAAATGTACCAGCAAGCGAAGTCACAGATCAAACGGACCGGCGGCAGAATTGTGTCACTCACAACCTGCTATCGCTCCGGCCCGAACCTTTGCGCATGGGTCAACCGCATCTTCACGAAGGATCCGCCTGAGCCGGCGACCATGTACCAAGCGGAGTTCGCCAGACTGGACGCTAAAGATCCTAACGCCGCCAATTCGCTCGGACCCGCTTTACTTTCCCTGCCGGACATCGGTAAACCAAGCGAAGTTCCGATACAGGATGCGCGGGCCATCGCTGCCTATATCCAGACAGAAGTCAACGCAGGGCGACGCGGCCATGGAGACTTCCTGATTCTGACCCGACGCAAGAAAAATCTGGGGCACTACGCCAATGCACTGGAACACGCTCGAATACCTTACGACGTGGGCGGCTGCGGAGGTCTTCTCGAATCCCAATACGTAAAAAGCCTGATCACACTCCTCACTAGCCTCGCCCATCCCGAAGACGGAGTTGCGCTGGTTGGCGTTCTTCGTGGACCATGCTTCGGCTTCAGTGATCCGGAACTTTATCACTTCCGGACGAATGGCGGCACGCTTCGGCTCTCAGTGCCAGTAAATGGCGATGCGGAGCCGGTTGGCAACGCGATTCGGGAATTGCAGGAGTGGCGCAGTCTGGTTCGCAAGCTGCCGGCGGGCGCAGCGATCGAAATCATTCTGGAAAAGAGCGGTCTGCTGGCGCGGGCAGCCGCAGCGTCTTCGGGTGGTGGCGAAGCCGGCAAGCTTCTGTTCGCGCTGGACGCCGTGCGCATGTCCTGCGAAGCCGGTTCTACTCTCGCGGACGCCATCGCGGAGTTGGAGGTGGGACTTGAAGATGACGAATCCGATGCGCCGGTGCTGGAACCTGGACGTCGGCAGGCAGTGCGCGTGATGAATCTCCACAAAGCAAAAGGACTGGAAGCTCCGGTTGTCTTTCTGGCGGATCCGCTTACCGGCCCCGTCATTAAGGCAGGTTTGCGAATACTGCGAAATGAGGACGGAGCCGAGGGATATCTGAAAATCACGAAGAGCGCAGGATGGGGCGAAGAAGTGGTTGCGCACCCTCAGGGCTGGAGAAGTCACGAAGAAACAGAACTTGAATTCGTGAAGGCAGAAGAGTTGCGCCTTCTCTATGTCGCTGCGACTCGGGCACGGGAAACGATGGTCGTAAGCGAGTGGACAAAAAAAAGCCAGGGGGCTCAACCGTGGCAAAAACTCTCACAGACCCTAGCGGGCCAAACGTCGATTCCGATACTGCGGGCTTCAATAGCTGCAGTTCCCGCTCTGCCGGATTTATCCATAGCCGCTCGGGATGTCGCAGCGGCTAGCCGGAACGACAGAAGAAAGCAGCTGGAAATGCCCTCGTTCGAGCCGTTCGCCATTTCCAGTCTCGCGACTCACGGAGCTTCGGCTAATGCGCCGGAAGAAGCCAGCCAATCGGGACTGAACTGGGGAACTTTGATCCACGCGCTGCTTGAGTATGCGGTATTCCACCTCGAATCGACGGAGATGGATCTTGAAGCCTATGCCCGCTGGAAGATCCTGGAGCTGGGGCTCACTTCTGGCGATGCTGGTCCGGCAGTCGAAGCGATCAGTCAGGTTCGCAGGTCGCGTTTCTGGGAAACCGTTCGCAGGGCTTCGGCACGATTGGTGGAGGTTCCAGTTTCTTCGCTCGTGGCAGGAGAGTCGCGCCGGCTCGCCCGGGGCATAATTGATCTCGCTCTGCAGTGCGAGGATGGGTGGCACATCATCGATTACAAGACTGATTTTGCAACGCGCGAACAGCTTGTCGAAATTTACGGCGATCAGGTGAAAGCGTACGCGGATATCTGGGAAAGGATCACTGGTTCCAGAGTTGCCTTTGCCGGCCTGTATTCCGTTCGGGACCAGGCACTCACAATGGATGTTCGCGGCGAGGTGCAGAGAGCTTGACTATCCCTGCTTCAATTTCCATGCCAGGTCGACCTCCGGCAAAGCCACTGGTCAACGTCTACATCGACGGTTACAACTTCTACGTTCCGCTGAGCGCAGGCGAACCGCGTTATTACGATCTCTGCTGGTGCGATTTTGAGAAGCTTGCGCAGACCCTCGTGAAGCGGCTTTCTGTCAGTCATCCACGGGAGTTCGGGGGCTGCGGCGTCGGCGCCGTCAAATACTTCACTGCAACCATTCCGGGGAATATGCCGCAGCAGCCGGAAGGGATCGACCGCAAGTATCAGTGGCTGGATGCGGTCCATTATCATTCCGGCGGACGCGTTGAGATCGTCCACGGAACGTTCCGTCCGCGCACGCACCGTTTCTATATTGAACGCGACGAACTGGCGGGACTTGCGCGTTCCGGAATCGCGCTGAACTGGGATCTTATCCCAAACACAGCCACGACTTTCCGCCCGAAGCTGCGCATGCATGAGGAGAAGCAAACCGACGTCATGCTGGCGACGGCGCTGGTGACGGACGCCGCTTTACAACGGGTGGGGGGAAAGCCCCAGCCCGCCGTTCAGGCTCCGCCGCAACATCGGGAGAACTGCCGGCCTACTCCGTCGGCCTGTCACGCTGCGATCGTGATCAGCGCGGATATCGATTTCCTGCCTGCGGCCGAGGTTTCGGCGAGTGTGTTCAATTGCCCTGTGGCAATGGCTTTCACATTCCCACACGCCGGTTACCGGCTTTCCGACCTTTCGCCGGGAAGAACAAACGGAATTTTCACTGTCGATGTCTCAGACGAGGAACTGCGATCGTGCAGGCTTCCGGATGTGATCTCCCTGCCGGGCGAGAAGAAGATTGATTTCCGAAGGTATAGAAGTTCGCACTTTGCCAAGACCGGCGGAGGAGGGGCTTGAGGCATAAGATGAACATTGCGAGCGAGAAGACCGTTCCAGAATCGATATCACGGCGGCGCAATTCAGGTGCCGCAACAAGCGCAGACCTCGCGCCGGACATTCCGCCTCAGCAAGCGACTGTTTCGCTCCACACTGCCCGCCGGATCAACAATCGATCAGCAGGTCGATTCACTCGCCGACAGGTCGGAACTTGTGGCCGTGCTGTTCGAGCAACTCTTTGAAAAGGATGACTTCGGCGTTACGTGGGCTACCCGGCACAAGAATGAACCGCGCTTTCGAGCCGTCTCCCTTCGTTGTGATTTGATAGGTACCCTTTTTGCCCGCCAAATCAACTACCGAATCACCGTCTTTCACGCGACTGGACCAACACAGAATTGTATCGAGGTGCTCGAAGGTATGATTAAACTCCTTCTTAAGTTCCAGCTTAAACTCGACAAAAAGATGCGTAGTCTCGTTGATCGCCAACTCCTTCTTCCGGGTTGCAAGGCCATCAAATCCGAAATGAGAGTCGTAGTCACGAACTACAAAAGGAAGCAAGTGTGGCAGAAGTGCCTGGGTGCCAGATACGAGTGCGATGAGATCAGTTTCCGTTTCTGGGGAATAAAAATCCACTGAATTGATTGTTACGCGCTCTCTGGCCTCAAGGCGCTTTAGTCTGCGCCTGTAATCCTGAACCTCCTTTTCCGCGTGGCGATGACGTTCGATCGCCAATAGCTCGTCTTGGAACTTCATGTAGTCTTCTGCTGCTTCGACACGCTCTTCAAAAATCTTCCGTACAGTGGCTTCTATGTCAGCTAGCAACTCTTGAGAAGTGTTCTCGACGCTGCCTCGGTTCGCAGTCAAGAACAGATCATTAGAGTTAACAAACGCATGCATCCGGGTATACTCGGAGCGTTCTGATACCCAAGCATTGAAACGCTGAATCGGCACGAAATCGCGTCCCAGCCATAGGCCGTACCGTCCTTCGGACAGGTAGTCCCCTGGACGTCTCGGCTTGCCCTGTCGGCGAAGCATATCGTTGTATTCCCGACGGGCCGCCTCTCCTTCGATCGCAAAAAGAAAGTCGATCTTTTTTTCAGGATTCTTGTGAAGCGGCTCTTCCACGAATGCCCACGTCCGAACGTAGTGCTTCAATGGATCAACGTTATCCTTGGCACGAAGTTGCCTGACGTCTGTGCAATCTGCCTGTGGGAAAACGTGTCCATAAAGAACCTTCTCGATAACATCTCTGCCAAGGCCACGCAGGGAAAGCTCACATGTGCGTAGGTCCTCGACGGTGCCGCTGGCGGTGTTGGTCGCCATCCGCAGCTTCGGCTCCCAACTTCCCCATCGCGTGAACCATAAGATATAGTCCCGAAGGCGGTCATGTTCAAGGCCCGCTTTGATGTTTTGGTGGTATCCCGTAACTCGAATCGATGTACCTCTAGCCGTGCCGAGATCGTGCATGTCCCATTTAGAGCGACGTTCCTTCAGCTCCTCGAGAGTAATTTCTTGGATGTCAGCGGTCGGCACTCGGCCTTCGGCCAATTCACCTCGTGGGTCGGACAAGGAACATGCAACCGGAGCTGAAGCTCCGTCGTAGCTCAGGATCTCCAGCGAATCACTATTGAAGTAGACCTTCGTCCCATGGCCTTTGTACCCAGTCATTTGCCGGGCCGGATTACCTGTTGGTGGTCCTTTTGGCTTGACGGAATCGGACAAGTTTAAGAAGGATCGAATCGTACCGGCATTCATGCCTATTCCATCGTCCGATAGGTCTATGAACACGGTCTCCTTTCCCTTGATGGGCTGCACCGTGACGCTCAGCCACAGTCGCCGGGCATACGCGTCCAATGAGTTCGCAATGGCCTCCCGAAAGATCTCTGCGGGAGTCGTGAAATCCTGACTGATTTCTCGGAAGGCGTGGGCTTCCTTCACCGTGGGCGTATATGCGGCCATAGCACGAAGTGTATCAGCACTAAAGAGCGGAACTCGATCGCTGAAACAATCCCTGAAACATCACGACACGCAAGCCGTGGGCTGCTGAATGGGCCGCCGAATTCCGCTGACGCCCATTGCCGCGAACGCGTTCGGCCATCGTGTCTGGACGAACCCCTACGTCACGATCGGAGCAGCCACGAACAGCCAGACGTCGACCTGAAGGCTGTCGACCTGAAGGCCCAATTGGACCCCGGGTTTCGGATATCCTAATAGCTGTATGCGCTCAGCCTTTATCGGGGTCGACCTTGCCATCGCAAAGGGCAAATACCTTCCCATAGTTGTGAGCACGCTGGAAGAGGATCGTCTTATTCCTCAGCGGCTCAGGAGTTTAGACGTGGTCCCCCCGCGCGGTTCGGGCAACGTTGCAGTGCTTGATCCGGTTTGGCGGCAGACCTTCGCCATTGAGGCCCGACACTACATCCTGCAGGTATGCAACCGGCTCGGGCTCGTTCCTGCAAGGATCGCGATTGACGCCCCGAGTGCGCCCTGCGCAACCTCCGCGAAACGTCGGGCGGCCGAAGTTGCGTTGGACAAAGCTGGCATCAGCTGCTTTGCAACACCGAGCGCCAGTGATTTCGAGTTGATTCACGAGAAAGTGAATCGGCATTTGGCTTTGGGCGGAGCCGAGGATCGCATTCCCCATTCCAATCAGCTTTGGATGTTGGCTGGGTTCGCAATTTTCAAAGAACTGGCCGAAATGACCGAATGCCTCGAAGTATTCCCACAGGCTACAGTGCGAGTGGCCGGTGCCGGCCAGGTGCATAAATCAGAGCCAGGTGCCGTTGATGAGCAGCTTCAGGCGGCGTCGCGTCACACTGGCTGGCCCGCAGGACGTTCCGGGGACCCCGTTCTTGCGGAGATCGCTTGGGGAACGCCCCACGACCGATTGGACGCTTACCTGTCGTCGTGGGTAGCAAGCCTTAGCCACAATGATAGGGCGGCTTTTGGCCAGCCGCCGCACGACGCCATCTGGGTTCCGCGACTGCACGATGCCTGCTCGCAGCGTGTGCCAACGCGGGAATCGAGGCCAGCCTCGGCGTCTAGCAAATCCGATGATGGCGCGTCAAGCGCCTCACTAAGCAACGCAACTTTGGTGTGCCCGGCATGCGGCAAACATCCGTTCAAACGATGGCCGTGGGGTTGGGATGCTCACGCAGCGCATAAATGCCCTGGGTTGAAAGAGACGGAACCCGACGCGCGGAAAGTCGAATTTCGGCAGCGGTTCGCCGACTACTTCTGAGCGATTGGGGCAACCGAACAGCGAAGATCCTAGTCTCCTCGCTGTCCCGGCATAATTTGACCAGTGCTCCCGGTTCCATCTGGGGTGGCTGCACTTTCACTTGTAGGCATTTCCCTTATACTTCAACCCGAAACAGCCTGATCCTCTTGGCGCGCCTCGGTGACGGCCTGCGTCACATTTGCCTGGACGGCGATGGCCTCGGCCAGATGCGCATAGCGCGGATCGGTCGCGTAGACGCGGGCAACTGAGGCAATCAGAGTGCCGAGGTTGTGGCCCTGCTGATACTGTTCCCATGCTGCCCGGTAGGGCGCGCCGTTGGTGATAAGCCAGGCGTAATCCCGGCAGGAGTCTGAGAGCGAGTCGTAGTCGGCGAATTCCAGATTCTCGACGACAGACTTCCCGTTCACGAACTCGTGCGTCGTCACTGTGCAGCAAAGGGTGTGACGTTCGGCCTTCTTTATCCCGAAGTAGTTGGCTTGGCCAACGGGCTTGGCACCCCATTCGGATTCGAGCGCCCACTGCGCGATCATCAGCCGGGCCGGGCAGCCGGTCTGTTTTTCGAGCGCGGCGGCGATGCCCGCGACTTCTTTCAATCGGTCTTCTCTATCGTTCATGTAGCACCTCAGTGGATTGTTTGGATTCGTAAATACGACGGTCCCGGCTGGGGCCTAATGGATCTGTGCCGATGAACCGGGCTTCGGCATGGGCAGGGGCCACGACAGCAAACAGAAGTGGTCGAACGCCCACAAGTTGACCAGCGGCGTCCTCGTCCCGAGCGCCGCCAAAAACTCGAGGGGCCACGGGCATCCGCCGTTGAAGATCGGGATCAGGTACGCCGTGTCCGCCAGTGGCCATGTGAGCGGTGCGGTCATCGGAAACGCGATGGACTGCTTCGCCAGCGTCAGGCTGCGTTCGGTGGCCCCGAACGCGAGCGACTCCACTTTTATCCGATTCAGGCCGGACCCGGATAACGTTTGCCACTGCGAAGGCAGATTCACATAGCGGTTCATTTGGCCTCCGAGCCTGGCCAGCGCCGTGGGCGTCGGGTGGTTCACGTCATACGGCCACAGCACCTCAAACTGCGCTGTGGGGTACGTGGCCTTCACGTATGTGGCAATGGCCGACGCGTGCGCGTAAATCAGCCCGCGAAGAAAGTTTGCATCCGCGTAGCTGTTCACGTTCGGATTGTCGTTCGGGTAAGAGAATGTGGCCAGCGCGCGCCCGAGGGCTGTAACCGCAGCCGCCGCAGTGTCCGCGTCATAGAAGGCCATGCCACCGCCCGTCACGGCCCCCCCGCCTGTATACGTGCCGTTCCCACTGGACCCGTTCAGTGTGAAGTGCGTGGAGTCCGTCACCGTGATCGTGAAGGCACCGTTCGCCGCCGTGTTCCCGCGGACTCCATCGTTCACGACATTCTGGCCCGTGCTCAGTCCGTGGGGAACAGTTGTCCCGATTGATATGGGCGATGTGTAGCTGGCATATCCGATGCCGACGTTTTGCGCCCTCGCGAAGAACCACCACAGGAACTCGCCGAACTGCACCCACGGCGTCAGTCCGGCCGCGCTCATCATTGCGGCCATCTCTTTAAACGCCTTCTGCTGGTACGACCGAAACGTCGTATTGAACGTACATTGGGTGGACTTCAACCCGCCGAAGCCAGTATCCGTGGTGACCGCCGTTCCGTCTGGGAAGCGTTGCGCGTAGACAATCCCGCCACCCGGATTATCAGGAGGATTGGTCAGTTCCATGGAGAACGACGCCACGCCGGTGAGTCCGGCGGCGGCTACCTGCGCCCAGAAGTCCGTGTGCCAGTCGGTCACGGCACGGTTGAGGACCGGCGTCGCGGCGTCATTGATCTGCCAGGTGCCTTCGACGCCACCCGAGAGCGAACCGCTGGATGTCATCGTGCCCGCCGTGCTGCTCTTCGAAGTGGACACCGTGAAAGAGAACTCAGGCGTGCGCGTGACGATCATGAGCACGCCGCCCGACGCCGAAGCGCGCAGCCCTGTAAAGCCGCTGTTGATGAAGTACGCGAAGTGCGCCGCGATTGTTGCGGTGGTGTCCGCAGCGAATACGCTCTTGCCGATGGTTTGCGTGTCCACGGTAATGAACGCCGAATCTCCGCCTGTCCACGTTCCCCCGAAGCTGATCGTGGCGACGGGAAACGTGCCCCCCACCCGTTGCCGCTGGTTCCACCAGAAGACGCCCAGGTAATGGTTGATCTGCCCGGCGAAGCCAAGCCTCTGGAGCATCCACACAAGGCGCTGGGGCGACAGCTTGTACCCGTGGTCCGTGTCGAAGTCGGTTGCAGGCATCACCGATGAGTACGTGTTCGCCGGGTCCGGCACATCGGCCAATACGGCTGCTTCAAGGAAATCGAAATAGAAGAAGTGACCGCCGCTGTTTGCATCCCATGAGCCGAGCGCCGCATGGTTACCGGACTGAAGCGAGAACGTCACGGTATGCGTGCCCGCCGATATTGCCGATGCCGACAGCAGACGCCGCGTAACCACAGGCGCCGTGGCCTGGTTATAGAAGCAGTCCAGTGGCGCGCCAGCCACGCCGTCGATGGTCACGGACACGATGCCACGGTCCGTGTACAACGACGTGCAGACATAGAGCTTGTGCGCGAACTGGCACGCGTACTTCACCGTGACGGAATCGCCCGGCGCGGACATTCTGTGCGCGAAGCCTTTGTTAAACCATCCCGTGCCACCGGGCTGATTGCTGGCCTCCTCAATCCACGACGAGCCTGCATACGTCACCCAGGAATCGCGGCTCCCGACGCGCACGCTTCCCGCACCCGCGATCTTGAGCGGACGTACACCGTTCGGGTCCGTCACGCTCCAGTTGGTGACGGTGACCAGCCACTCCGTATCCTGATAATCCACGATTGGCCAGGGGTTGCCTCCGGTGGCATGCTGAATCTGCGGCGCGAACGTCAGCCACGCCTGTTTGAGCTGGCCGATTCCGAGCGCGGAGAAGTCCACAGCCACGCTCCACGTTGCGTCGGACACCCCGCCCGTCAGCGGTGCCACGGCGGGCGCAATCGCCAGATCCGCGTTCTTGCTGATCGCGTACAGCGTGATCGAGTTGCCGTCCGCGCCGGGTACCGTGCAGGTTATGGTGATGGTCCCGCCTGACGCCGTGGCTGACAGCGGAAGACTGTTGGCGCCCCAACTGAAGCCATTGATCTGAGACACCAGATTTGCCGCAATGAATGTCGCTGGCGGGTCCGTCACGAGCCACAAAATGTAACCGAGCACGTTCGCCGCGGCGCCGGTGTTGACCTTCGAAGTGAAATTAACGACGTTGGCCGACGCACTGAACGCCACGAGTGGATCGGCGGCAGCCGCAGCAGCGACGCCCGCCGCGATGGTGGAGCCGCTCTCGCCGCCCGGCGTCGTGATGCTGTAAGTGTATGGAGTTCCGTTCACCGTGATGCTCGCTGAGGAAGGAGCGTTTTGGTAGAAGTACGTGGCCGAACCGGACGATCCGCCCGGCACCACGTAATCGAAAGCGATGTTCTGATACCACATTGTGATTTCATCGCCGTATGCCGGTGAAGGTGCTGTCAGCGTCAGAGTGGCCGACGCGGCAGTATGCGTGCCGCTGACGTAAGCGGCGTGCGGCTGGAGGTCTACCGTGCCCGGTTGCCCGTCAGAGAGGACATAGCTGAGCGAACGCCACGGAATCCACTGATACGCCGGGGAGTCCAGCGGCTGGACTCCCGATGCGTGTACATCGAACGACAGCACCATGTTCGTGAAGTCGAAATCCAGCAGGTATTTTGAGGATTGCCAGTGCCCGAAGTAATCGTCCGCGTCCCAAAGCATCAGCACGGCGAAATCCGCCATATCGCGGAAGACTCCCGAGACGCTGAAGCCCGTAGCGCTTGCGCCCCACAGCGAACCCATCGCGCCGAAACGATCCACACCGCGAAGGTGCATGGTTCGGTGCGGTTCGAGTTTCTGTATTGTCTCCGTCGCCATTCCCGGTTTAGAAAAACACCATTACGCTGAGGTCTGCGCCAGGGAACGTGGTCCCCGTCCCTGTGACATCGAGGCTGATTGGCGCATTGGCTGGAATGGTCACCGCCGCTGCGATCTCCGCGGGGGTTGCGCTGGCCGAAGTCGTTCCATCCGCGATGGTCAAGGTCACCCACACGTTCCACGTCCCGGAACTGTAGTAGGAAATATCCATCACGAGGTCCGCGCCGGATGGGGCGGTCTTCACCTGCGCCTGAACGCCGAGTGCCGTCAGAGTATTCATCAGGGATAATCGCGGGGCAAGGTCCGACCCGATCGCCACGGTGCCGTTGACCGCCATCATCGCGGCCCTTGCAGGCGGCGGCAGAACGTAGATCTCCCGGAACTGATCGAGCGAGAACGGAGCATCGTTCCCATACACGTCCTGCGGAATGACTTCGATCCATGCGGCGAAGCCCTGGAGCGCGGTTACTACCGGGTTGGCAATGACCGGAGGCGTACCCGGAGTCGTGGGATAAGTGAGCGCCCTCACAGCGGTCGTTACGATATCGACCGTCCACGCCTTTTCCCGAACGACGAACATCGTGGTGCCGTCCGGGATCACGCTGAACGGCACATTGACCGTCAGCACCGTGGATGTGTTCGACGCGATGTCCCGAACCTGCCCGGCTCCGGTACCTGCCATCAACACGACCTCGTAGTGTTCCTCGTCATCCACGACCATTCCGCCTGGATAGAAAACGTTCTCGAAATTCGAGCATCCGATGGTTGTCGCGGTGTGTGTGTCGGCCTGCGCCCGGATCATGACCAGATCGTCAAGGCCGAATCCCTCGGAGGATTCAATCTCCAGTGTGCCGTCGGTGGCCGTGTGGATGATTCGTTCATCCGGGAATGGTCCGGTTGACGGCAACCCGTACCGGCTTATATTCGAGATGGTGTAGCCGTCGAACTGGCCCAGCGTGAGCGACGTACCGGCGGGCAGACCGATCTGTACCGTGATCCCGAAAGCGCCGCCCGTCGCGGCGAGGTTTGCGGCCAGGACCCCGCCGTGGACTTCTCGCTTCGCGCGGATATGGAAGTGGTCGAACTGCGGGTCGGGAGGGCCGTAGCCGGTGACGCCATACGACTGAATCGTGATCGTCGCGGCACCCGCCCCGTGGGTCACGATGTTCTGGCCGATGAGCGAGTCGAGGTTGGGGCCGACGAAGACCTGATACTGCGCTGTCCCCGCCGGAAGCGTTGCCGAGAACACAGCCTTCTCCGCAATGGCGGCGATCGAGAAGGTTGTCGGATTCGATGCGCGGGAGTATTGGCCGGCGGAATCGATTGCGAACACCAGTGCCAGCGCATCGCCGAGCGGAGTACTTGCGCCGGTCGCTGCCGATACCACCGCTGCCGGGTCGATCACTGGAGGCGAGGTTATCGTTTGCGAGAACGTATTCACGGGAGGCCAGCCGCGGATGAACAACCCCGGCTGATCTCCGCTCGCCCCGGCCAGTGAATCCTGAGCGATGCCGAAAGCGTAACCAGCCGGGTGAAGGATCGGACTCAGTTCGCCGAACGGTTTCCATGACAGAGGCGCTTGCGCACCATTGGCATTCACGGGTCCGGCTTCCACCCACGCGGAGGGAACGCCACCTGCGTTCACGGCCCGGATCTCGACCAGATAAGGAGCTTCGTCAACGACGCCATGGATCACGATCTGCGTTACCGACGGATTCACGCTGGGCAGTCCGGTCCAGACGGCATTGACGACCGAGCCTCCCGAAACCCACGTTCCCGGATTCACTGCAACGGCAACGGTGAAAGTCGAGGGTCCGGTGACCGTGGCAAAGCCGGTACCATTCCAGGCTGCCGGAGCCGCTCCAGAAATCTGAACTATCTGTCCCGTGTCGAACCCGCAGGGCGCAACCGTGGTGAAGGTGGCGATCCCTGCGGACCACGACGCCGCCGAGACATCGGCACTGATGCTGAGCTGATACCGGCATTCGATATGGCCGCCGCTCAGAACATATCCGTCTGCGGGCGCAATCCAGGTGACCAGAATGGCGTCCGCGAGCCCGGTGGCCGTCGCCACGGTCGTGGTGGCATCGCTGAGCAGGGTGAGGCCGGTGGGTGGCGCGGGCGTGAATGCGTTGGGCACCAGCGACTGCTGATAACCCTGCGGCGTCAGTTCCTCGGCGGGGTCCCAATCGTAGATGGATGAGTCGGTCTCCTGAACGTCGATTTCCGTGCCGAGGACTGTAACGTCAGACCCGCCCTGCGCCTGTGTTTCGAGCGTGAACCGATGCGCCGTGATCTCGAGCAGCTTGTTGGTCCATCCGAGGAACTGGTTCGTCATCGAGATGACGTCCAGCGTGGCCATGCCGTAGCCAGCCATGTTGTACCGGAACGTTCCCGTTCCCTGCTGCCGACGCCGGAGCAACTCTATCTTGCAGATCCGCTGCGCGGTCGCGGAAGAGATCGTGAACGGTAACTGGATGTCGAGCCATCTGCGGTCGCCGCCGTCGGTGACGAGATTCGCGTCAAAAGAATAGCCGTGGATCGAATCCTGTGCGTAAGGAGGAATGTCGCTTGCGAGCCACTTATTGGCTGGCGAAATGTACGTGCCCTTGACGCCGTTGAACAGGTCCCGGATGCTGACCGTGGATCTCCATCGGTAAGAGCCGGACATATTGCCGATACCGGGATCCGGCACCGGAGACGAACCATGCCAAGCGGCGGGCCAGAGCAGGAACTGACCTCCCTGGTAAGTGATTCGACCGGCGCAGGAAGTCAGGAGATTCTGAAGGACGTCCCCGCGTCTCAGCGAGAGATCGAATTTTCCGTTGAGCGCATACCTCGGCTCCGTGCCTCCCGCCGCCAGCGGCACCGTCTCATCGCAGATGTTTGCCGCCGCGATCAGTGGCGCGGTCGGAATCTCGGTGCCATACGCAGCCTTGAAGCCCCATATGGCGTTGCTCAGATAGTCGGCGATGCACAACGCCGCGTTCTCGGTGTAACCGTGAGTGACGGGGCTGGAACGCGGGTCGAGGATATCTTTCTTGCCATGGACCAGGAAGCTAATCTGCGGCAGTCCGCCGGAGAAGACCACATCGTTGTAATGCAGGCGCAGGAAGACCGAGGTTCTTCCGAGTAGCTTGTGGGAGGCGTCCCAGGGGTTGTTCGGGCAGACGATCAGGTCGTCGGTGTCGCCGTCATTCGGCGTCCCGCTGAGCATGCCCGGAAACGTGTCGGTGTGATCCCCCAGAAGAACTTCCATGTGGACCTTCCGGCCATAGTCCGGCCATGTCGTCTGGACGGTTCCTTCAAGATCGACGATTGCGGGACTGCCGCCGCAGATGTACGTGAACGTGATGCTGCCGGGGCTGCCCACCACCTGGCTGATGATCTGCGCGACGGGATACCTGCCGTTCAATGTGTAATCCCCGGTGATGCCGGAAATGAACACGGTGTCGTCCGGCACCAGCAACGGGATATTCGCGAGAAGCACGACCGTTACGACATCATTGGCGCGGGAGATGTGATGAATGCTGACCGTCTGTTGAAGGGGCGTGAAGCTGTCGCCGCTGCCGTTCAGTTGAATGATCTGCTTATCGAACAGCAGGCTGTCCACGCTCTGGCAGGGATGCGCGGCCAGCACGATAACCATGTCGAGGTACTTGTTACTGTCGCCGAATTCGTGGATATAGACGACGGTTCCGCCGACGATTGAGCGTCCATAGACGACCATCCACGGCGCAATGGGATTCCGCGCTGCTGCTGCATAGCCAAGCAACTGCTGGGCCGCATTGCTGGACAGGATGGTGCCGACACCGGTCAGCAGGGTGCCGACGCCCGCAGAGATCAGCAGGTAGCCCACACCCTGCAATCCGGGAACAAACAGGGCGACAACCCCGAGGACGATCTCCAGCCCGCCGACAATGACTCCGATGAATTTTGACATCTAAGCTTTGGAGATCTAAACTTGCCAGCCGCAAACCGCGTTCGAAAGCGCGATCCGCTGGAGGCCCTGCGGCGTCACAGTGACCACCTCCGTGCCGTTCAGAGCAACGATGCCCAGCGAGTAATCGCGCGGTCGCCGGATAAGCACCACGTCTCCCCGCCGGGCTTGCAGAATATCTACCTGCGGCATCGCGTGGGCCTCCGTGACGCGCTCGGCCACCGCCCGAACGGATGCCTCGCCCGCGTAGCCACGGATCGCCCGCAGCGCCTCTGTGCGCGAGTGGTAGCGGCCACGGAACTGCGCCGCCACATCCACGCCGGTCATTACTTCGATGGCGTCGCACGCGAACAAGCAGCAGTCCCAGATACCGTACTGGAAGCGCCTCTCCCGGTGGGCCGTGAGAAAGCGATCAAGCGCGCCCTGCCAGCCCGGTAAACGTGTGAGGCACATCAGAATTCAAATGTTGTTTGCGGAGTTGGGCGTCTTGCCCCAGTAGATCGTCACTTCCTGAATCCCGCTGACAAACTCCAGGCCTCTGTCCCCTGGGTGGTCGAGTTGCTGGTCGTCGTTCGTGTATCGGCGATAGACCGAGGTGTTCATATCGAGCAGCCGGTTTTCGCAGTTGATCGAGATGATCGCGGTGTTGCCGCCGACTTCGATTGAAGGCTGATCCATCCTCCCGGCCCACGAGACGATTGGGGACGCGATCAGTGCCCCGGCGGAGAACAGGCCGAGCCACACCGTGACCGGAGCGCCCAACTGGAATTCTCCGAGGACATCCGCGATCAGCGCCGGATCGATCCCGCTCATCGTCAGAGTTATACCCTTCGCTTCGACCGAGGCCCCGTCCTCGATTGTCGAGACCCCGCCAAGGGTTCCAACCCCGGCCCATGTGTGACCGTTCCATTGGATGGTTCCGTACCCGCTCCAGACGTGAATAGGACCGGTGATAAAGTAAGCCTCGACGAAAAGCGCCGGCCGCAGTTCGCGCGACTGCATGGCGGCAAGCATGTCGCTGCTCATCGCACGCGGCATGTCAGAGCGCCTCCCGAATCTCAAACTGCAAGCCGTACATGCGCGATTCCGTGATCGAATACTTCCGGGCGTTTGACTTTAGCCGGAACAGCCCTCTGGTGTTCACCAGCGTAATCGCCGCGCCATCGAGAGGCGACTCCCGGATCTGGGGCCAGATGCTGAGCGCAACAGCGCCACCGCTCGCGATTACTGTTCCGAGATTGCGGTACAACCGGTAGCCGACCTGTAGCCAGTCACCCGGCGAGAGTTCTCCGGTCCAATCCCGGACGCTGAGCGTATACCCGGTTTGTCCTGCTCCATTGACGGCCATAGTTCCGGAACCAACTCCGGCCAGCGGGGCTCGTGCCAGCGGATCGCCGAGTTGAAATACGTTGGCCTGCCCCTGCACTCCCATCAGCCACGCG
>CAIYVZ010000022.1 GCA_903929755.1 uncultured Acidobacteriia bacterium | reverse complement strand
GCCAGGTCTTGTTCCAAAGCGCCAGGTCTAAAGTGAAGATTCTTAAAGATTTCTTCGAGTACCCTTTCGACGTGCCGGAAACCTTCAAGTAGGGGGCTGAACTGTTACAAGAGTTCAAGCAGACGGTGGGGGAAAGTTACTACCTGCAGCTTGGCGCGGCGGATCGGTTTGGATGGACAGAGCCTGAGGGCAAGGTCTTCCAGATCGCATCGGATAATCTGGCCCGGCTAAAAGATGAGATCTATCGGGTCTCCTATCTAATGCAGCAGGCGGGCGGCGGCGGCGACCATCAGTCGGGACTGAGTAAGCAGTGGGACTTCAGCGTCACGGCAGAAATTCTGCGAGCTTACGGCGACCTGATAAAAGATGCACTGCGGAATATGCTGACGGCCATTGCGGCGGCTCGGCAGGATGAATGCGAGATTGACGTCTCGGGGCTGGACGAGTTCGACATTGCGGACTTCACAACAGAGATCAGCGGGGCGCAGGCGCTGTTGAATCTGGGGATCGACTCCCCGACGCTGAAACGACAAGTTCTGAAGAGGGTGGCACTGAAGTATCTGTGCGACGCGAGGCAGGAAATCAAGAACCGCATCATCGAAGAGATTGATGCAGTTCCTAACCAGTAAACCGATTTACAGGCAGTAAATCAAGGTGGAGATCAAATGGACGAGTCAAACAGCGTAAACACGATCGTGCAGGCTGCGATCGACGAATATATGCGTCAGGACAGTGCACGGCGGGAGCCGGCATACAAGGCTGAACTGCAGGAAGAGAAGCGGCGGCGCGAGCAAATGGAGAAGCGCATCAACGAACTGGTGGAGGAGAATCGGCGGAGCCGGGCGCAGGCCGATGAGGCGCAGCGGTCTTCCGCGATCCGCACGGAACTGCAGAAGCTGGGCGTAACGAAAGTGGACCTGGCATACAAGGTGGTGCAGGACGGAATCACCCGATCGACCGATGGCCGACTGGTGGCGCGGGGTGACAGCGGCGAGTTGCCGGTGAGCGAATACCTCACCGATTTCGTGCAACAGAATCCTGAATTTTTACCTGCGAGAATTCCCGGGGGTACGGGAATGACGGGTGCCCACAAAGTGCCTTCGACGGGTAGCTCCGGCGGGTTTGATCTGGACAAGATTAGCCCGTCGATGAGCAAAGAAGATCTGGAGCGAGCGCGGCAGGAGATCCTTCGGGTCGCCACGCAAACGCTGCGGGGAGCGTAGATGCGGATCCGGCTGCCGAAAGGTGAGGCCGGGTAGGGTATTTGCGAACACAATTGGCCTGAAGGAACGGGGGAGCGGAGACGCTCCCCTTTTTCTATGGGCCGACAAATGGCGCGAGGGGATTCCTCGAGTCAAGAAGAACAAAAAGGACAAAACAATGCCAGCAATTACGTCAGCAAACGTGGCAAACGCGATCGTGAAGCTTGTAGCGGCGGACGCTCTGGGCGCCCTGGTGGGGAACCTCGTGATGGGGAACCTTGTCAATCGCGATTACGAACCGACTTTGGCTCAGGCGGGTGACACGGTCAATATTCCGATCGCGCCCCAGCTTGTCGCCAACAACCTCGCCGAGGGCGGTACGGTCTCCGCGCAGAACCCCAGTATGGGCAATGCAACGATCGTGCTGAACACCCACGCCGAAGCCACCTTCCAGATCCCGGACGTCACCAAGGTTCTCGCGGTGCCGGACCTGTTGAAGATTTACATGCAGCCCGCGGTGATTGCTATCGCGGAGAAGATCGAGAGTGATCTTTTGAACCTGTATGCGGGCTTCACTTCCAACAGTCCCCTCGGGACGGCTGGTACGTCGATCACCGAAGCCCTGCTTGACCAGGCGGAGACCTCGCTGTTCCAGGCGAAGGTTCCTTCCAGCCAGCCGAAGTATCTGGTGGTCGATAGCAACACCTACTCGCAGATGCGGCAGATTCCCCGTTTCAGCGAATTCCACACGGCTGGCGATGCTGGTCTGAAGACTCTGATCGATGGCAGCATCGGTAAGATTAAAGACTTCTTCGTCTTCCGTTCGCAGTATGTTCCGAAGACCGGCAGTGCTCCTGTTGCGACACACAACCTGGCGTTTGCGAAGGACGCTATCGGACTTGTAATCCGTCGGCTGCCGCAGCCTCTGCCCGGTACCGGCGCCATTGCCGAGTATGCCGAGTTGGGTAACTTCGGTATGCGCGTGACGATGAGCTACCAGCCGAACACGCTGTCTCAGCAGTTCACGGTTGACGTGCTCTACGGGTGCGCAGTGCTCCGCAACAACCATGCCGTTCAGGTGAACAGCTAGTCAGTTGATGCCACGGGCCGCCGGTCTGCTCCGCATCATGCGGCGGGGGCGGCGGCCCTTCTTCGTTTCTTGAGTCAGGAAAGAGAAAACAGATGGATCTGAAAACGTATTACGCCAATATCCGCGCCGTGGAAGCCACTCTTCAGGGAGACTTCATCGTGGTGGTGAGTCTTGCAACGTCGGAAGGCGGAAAAGCCGGGGTCGCATCCGAAGTTCCGCGCTACGTTGCGGCAAAGATGATCAACGACCTGCGGGCTCGTGCCGCTTCGCCCGAAGAGACCGCCCTCTTCCACCAGGACAGCGAAGATCGGCGGACGCGTATCGAGCAGGAAGATGAAGCGCGGCGCATGCGCGTGATGGTGATTCCCGCGTCGGACTTTCGGAAGGGCAAGGACCGGAGCTAGCGATGGCGCTCTTTGTTGATGGACCAGTATCTACTGCGGGGGATCTGGCGCAGGTTGATGGGGGCCTGCTGGACGCTGCGGCTTCGCACTCGATCAATGTGACAAGCAAGCTGGAACTGGCACACGATTCACTTGCATCCGACATTCAGCTTTGGCTGGACCGGTTTCGTTCACCTGACCGGTTATTTGTAGCGGGCAGCGTTACGGGATATCGGCTGGAGCAGGTGGTTGTCAGCGATTCAATCCGGCATTGGGAACGGATGCAGGCTCTGGCGCTGGTGTATCGGGACGCGTGGTTTGCGGATCTTGCCGAGAGGTACAGAGTGCGCTGGGACGAATACGCAAAGCAGTCGCGTGACGCGTACGAACGCTTTGTGGCAGGTGGTCTCGCGCTGGTTACCGACCCGTTGAAGAAAGCAGCGCCACCCGCGTTGACAACCTTCGCGGGACCGCAGCGCGGGGGCTCGTTCTACGCAGCAGTGGCGTGGATCAATGCGGCTGGCCAGGAAGGCGCGGCTTCAGAGATTAGCTCACTTGATGTTCCGGATGGCCAGATCATGGTAGTCACGGCAGGCGCAGCCCCGACGAACGCGACGGGGTACAACGTCTACGTGGGGACAACACTGGGCACCCTGACGCAGAGGAATGACATCCCGCTGCCTGTTACGTCGAGCTTTACCTACATCCCGGGGAACGCTGCTTCAACCCGGCAACCTGGAAACGGGCAGGCTCCCGATTTCATCCGTCCCCTGCGCAGAACTCTTCTTCGCGGGTAACTTTCAGTAACGCTCAAGAGCGACCAGGATAACACCATGGCAGGAATTACCGGACAGATCACGAGTACGACTCTCAAGAAAATGCAGGCGCAGAACGATGGCGTGAGCGCACGTGTGGCGGCCATTGTCACTGCGGACCCGCATCTGGCGGCGATCGGTATCCGGTCAATGGCCGCCCATAACATCAGTGTGGACGTCAGCGAGAAGCTGGGGAGCGCCAGCTATCCGGCGCTGCTGGTTTACTGCGACAAGCTGGCTAACTCCATGAAGGAAAAGTTTCGGCGCTTTTCCGGCAAGGCACATCTGGTGGTGGAGGTTCGCCATTCACAAGACAAGCTGGATGGCCTCGAAACGCATACACAGGTTTACGTGGATGCTGTCTGTGCGTTGCTGGATGACTCACGAGGCGATTGGGGTTCTGGTTCGTTCTATCCGGGTGGTTACGAGGTGAGCTACGAGCCAGTTGTGCGTGGCGGCAAGAATCTGCTGCAGAGAGCAAAAGTCAGTTTCGACGTGGAGGTCAGTAAGTAAACAGATGGCATATATTTCATCGAACGCGAACCGCTGGTACTGTGCCCGAGAGGCCACCTACGGTAAGGTACCGCTAGTTACGGCGGAGCATCGAATTCCTGCAGTTGGGCTTACGGTCCAGCAGCAACGGGAGAAGAGCCAGCGCCGCGATAAGACCGGCAGCAGAACCTGGACCGGCGCCCCTGCCGGCTTGCGACGCTACACTTCGTTCGGGCTCACCTCGTACATGCGTGACTGGGCGGATCCCGGCGTGCTTCCGCCGCACGGACCGCTCTTTGAAGCGGCGCTGGGGGGGGACGGCGAGTTATGGGCGGGGGCGACTATTGGGATAGGCACTGACGAATCCAGCCTCAAGTTCACAACGGCCCATAACCTTGTGCCGGGCCAGGCGGTTGCGTCGGGCGGAGAGATTCGATTCGTTACCGCGGTGGTGGATCCAACAACGGCCCTGATCAATGCTCCATTCTCCGTGGCGCCGCCCGTCGGAGTTCAGCTGTCACCAACCGCGACTTATACGCCGGACGCCGAACTACCCAGCCTGAGTCTTTTTGATTACTGGGATCCGGTCTCCGCGGTTCAGCGTGTAATCCATGGTGTCGCTGTTGACCGGTTACAGGTAAAGCTGAACGGAGATTTCCATGAATTCGATTTCAAGGGAATCGGCCAGGATCTGATCGACAGCACCTCGTACGAGGCGGGTCAGGGAGGCTTAACGGAATTCCCTGCCGAACCCGCGTTGGGATCGCATATTTACTCGCCGGTTCCCGGCAACCTTGGTCAGGTGTGGCTGGGAGTTCTGCCGCAGAGGATGTTCACTGTGTCATCGGCATCCATTGAATTGCGCAACAATATCGAGCCCCGGCATTACGAATACGGGTCAATCCTCCCCCGGGCGATCACACCGGGCAATCGTGAAGTGATCGTCAGCCTGGAGTTGTTCGGCCAGGATGATAATGCGACGACCGCGCTCTACCAGGCTGCACGGCAGCATTCACCGGTCAGCATGATGTTCCAGCTCGGCCATACAGCGGGGCAGTTGATGGGGCTGCATATGAAGAGCCTGGTGCCGGATGTTCCGGAGTTTGACGACACGGAAAAGCGTCTTCGGTGGAAGTTTCGCGAGACGCGGGCACAGGGCACGGCGGATGACGAAATCATTGTGGCTTTCGGGTAATGACGATGTCAAAAAACTGGTCGAGCAACACGGTGGTGCCATCCGAAACCTGGCCGGGAGTTGAGATCGTTGTAGCGCGGATGACTTTCGGCCGAAGGCTGGAGCTAATGCGACGCATTCGCGATCTTGCCGCAAGAGCAGAATTTCTGGATGCTGGCGAAGCGGCTAAAGACCGAATGGATGCCAGCCTTCTGGGGGCGGAGATTGACCGTCTCTACGTGGAGTGGGGTGTCGAAGAGATTCGGGGAATCACCTTCGACGCCAACCCTGCCACCACGAGAAGTCTGATTGAGGCGGGTCCTGAAGATCTGTTTCGTGAAGCACTGGCTGCAGTGAAAGCCGAGTCGGGGCTCAACGAGACAGAAAGAAAAAACTGATCGTCGCTTTCCATTTTCATGTTGCTCAGCGGGATGCCGCGGGCCGTGCCGGGTGGGATTGCGGGAGTTGCCGACGGCACGGCATGGATAAGAAGCGACGCTGCGGGTTCCTGCCTGCGGCGCTGCGAGGTGAACCGCGCATTGTCTGGGGGCGCGGGCAGACGCATTTGGCCGAGTGTCCAAAATCCTTCGTGACGGGCGAAAGCCTGTCAATGCTGGAGGAATTTTTCGTCAGCCGCGCCCTCGGCATCCCCCCTACCGTCGATCTGCCGGCGCGAACTGCGGACGCGTTCTTAATACTGCGGGAGCAAGTGGAGCGAGAGGAACGAAATGGCACAACGGATTGAAGAAGTGTTTCGGGCGATTGCACCACGCGGGCGAGCTGCCAGCCAACGGCCGTCGCCTGGCGTACTGGATGCGACGGTGGGAGGTTCAAGCCTGTCGCCCGCGCTGTCGGAAGCGGCAAGCGAAATTGCACGCCTGCGTGAGGTCTATCAGCAGCAAGCGGACTTGATCACGGCAAATACACAAGCCTTGCAGACAAACCAGAATGGCGGTGGAAAATCTGCGGCGTCCGTGATCGGGAGTACTGCTTCGCATGCACTGGGCGGAGGGTTGGGGCTGTTATCCCCGATTGTTTCCGGTTTGCTGGGGCTATTTGGGAGTCACGCGTCCCAACCGCAGCCGCTCCCGGTCTATACCCCGCCTCCACCAGTCGGCATTGATGCGGTGCTGCGCGGTAATGCACCTCCTGCCGCGTCAGGCCAACCCCAGGCATCGCCCTCGGCATCAGCACAAAGCCAGGCAGCTCTGACGCCCCAGATTACGGTCAACGTGAGCGCGATGGACAGCCGCTCTTTCATGGACCACAGCACCGACATCGCCAACGCAGTTCGCGAAGCGATGCTCAATAACCACCCGATCAACGGAGTGATCTCCGACTTATAACCACTATGCCAAACTTTCCAACTCTCAAGACCGGCGCAATCACGCAATATCCGGCAACGCTGAATACCTGTTTCGGAAAGACAAGAGTAGTGGAGTTTCTGGATGGCAGTTCTCAGCGCTATTCCATGGGAGCCGCGCCGCTGCGCCAGTGGCACCTGCGGGCGGACCTTCTGGACGCCCGTGAGAACGAAATCCTGACGACTTTTCTGAGCGCCAACGTGGAGGGAACGTTCAGTTTCACCGATCCGTTTTCGGGCGCTTCGGTTCCTCGGTGTGTGTTGTATGGCCCGGAGATCCGCAACACTATCGCAGGAGAATTGCACAACCAAACAACGTTCGTTATTGAGGAGCTGTCATGACCTGGTTTCCACAAAGTGCGGCTGGCTCGCTGGTCCAGTTGCCACTGCGCCGCCGCACTGTTTGGCGGGCCATCACGAATCATTTCGAGAGCGGAGAGCGGATTTCATTGCCGGACCGGAATGGGGGGCGTGTCGAATGGACCCTGGCGTATCATGATCTCTCTGACGCGGAAGCAACGGCAATTAGTAATTTCTTTCGCATCGCGCGGGGGGCTTTCGGCACCTTCGCATTTGCAGATCCAGGCGCCAATCTTTTGGGTTGGAGCGAGGACTTGTCACGGCCGGATTGGCAACGCGGGCTGCTCTCGGTAACCGGGGGAGTGGCCGGACCCGACGGAACAAACAGCGCGGCTTCACTTACAAATTTGACAAGCGGGGCGCAGGGCCTGACACAGACCCTCGCTTTGCCCGGCGAGTATGCGACCTGCTTCAGTGTTTACCTGCGAGCCGCCAGCCCAGTCAGCGTAACGCTGCGGCGTGGTTCGGCTGGGAGCGTCGCCAGCATTTCGGCCCGCTGGAAACGTTACTTTCTGACCGGCCCGGTTCCGGGCGAAGACAATGCTTCCTTTAGTCTCGAGTTGGCTCCGGGGAGCACCGTCGAAGTGTGGGGACTACAGGCTGAAGCCGGCCCATATCCATCACAATACAGACCCACTGCCGACGCGTCCGGCATCTACGAACGCACCAGCTTTGCCTCCGACGAACTGGCGATGACGGCCACCGGCGTTGGCCTCTACTCATGTGAATTCACTCTGATATCGAAACTCTGAGAAACGGAAAACTACAATGCCAGGCGCACTGATTACCAAAGAAGGCACAAACGGAGACGCACCGGTCCTGCTGTTCGATTGCACCCTCTCGAGCGGCGACGTGGAAAAGTGGAGCAGCCGCACACTATCGTTTGGCGGGCATACTTACAGCGCGCGTTTACTGCGCCACAACGTTTTCGAATCTCAGGTTGCCACCGAGGCCGCCTCAAGCGGCACGCCGCGACTGGCTTTCGAGTTAGCGAATGCCGATTCCCACCTGTCGCAACTGGAACAACAGACGGGCTTTAAGGGCTCCAGACTAACCGTCCGGGCAATCTTTGTGGATGGCATTACCGGCGCGCCTTCAAGCGACCCCGTTACGGTATTTACCGGTCTGATGAATCCACCGGAGCTGATAGGCGAAGCGAGCTTCCGGTTGAGTGCGATCAATCGAATGTCAATGCTGCGTGCTGTCGTGCCCGAAGTACGCGTCCAGCGGATGTGCCCCTGGCGCTTTCCAGCAACAGCGCAACAACGTGCCGAAGCCGTCAGTGGAGGTCCCGCAAGGGGCAAGTATTCACCGTTCTACCGTTGCGGCTACTCGCCAGATCAAAGTGACGGCAAAGGTAGTCTTAACGGAACGGTCCCGTTCACTTCCTGCAGCGGCGGTCGAAGCGATTGCGAAGCCCGGGGGATGTTCCTGACCGATTCTTCGGGCCGCACCACGGCGCGCTTTGGGGGCGTCGAGTTTGTCCCGGCTACCATTCTGGTTCGGGGCTCCGGACAGAAGAACTACACCACCTCGGCAGTTCAGGATAATCAGGGCCGCTACAACGACTTTGTGCCACTGGTGTACGGTACGCAGTGGCATGCCCCCGATGTAGTGTTTTCCCGGAATGACGGTAACCTCACGCGAATGGAAGTGCTGCTGGGCATGGGCCAGATTCAGAATGTATTGAAGGTGATTGTCAACGGTTTCGAAGTGCCATTGGGGATTTCTGGAACGAACATGACAGCCTCCGGCTGGTACAACTTCATCAATACCGGCACACGCGAGGGGCACCAGGATCCGAATTTTTCCGATGGCAGGGGCGTGGCGCTGGGCGACCCGTACGGCAGCATGGCCTATCTGGCGGTGGTTGTACCAAATCGTATAAGCGACGGTACAAGTCTGCCGAACGTGCGGGTTCTGGTGCAGGGCCTGCGCCTCGAACAGTTCGATCTCTCCGGCACCTCACAGGGCGAGGTCTTTTCCGACAACCCAGCGTGGGTACTGCTTGATATCCTCCGACGAAGCGGCTACAGTCTGGATGAGATTGAGCTGCCGAGCTTTGCTCAGGCTGCCGCAGTCGCCGGGGAGTTGATCCCGGCCAATGATCCGGTAGGTGGCGCAACTTTCATTCCCCGTTTTCAATGCAACTTTGCGCTCAAACAGCGGCGAAGTGCGGGGGATGTTATTCGTTCTCTGCGTAACTCCTCGCGGATCTTTTTGGTTCTCGCGCCATCCGGCAAGCTGGCGGCGCGGATTGAGAATACCTTTGCACAGCAACACGCAACGAAGGCAGAAGGAAGCAACGCGACCAGTACCTTCAACGGCGGCTGGCCCGCGTATGAATTTGGACCGTCTTCGATAGCCAGGTTAAGCGACGGAAGCTCCAGTGTCCGTATGTCTGCAAAACAGGCGCAGGATACGCCAAACCGGCTGTCGGTCGAATTTCAGGACAGCTTCAACCAGTACCAACAGGACAGCTTGTCGCTTTCCAATGGGGACGATGCCGATCTTTGTGGTCAGGAGGTGGCGGCCGGCTATGATGGCGTCGGAATTTCGAGTTTCTCCCAGGCCGCGCGCTGCCTGCTGCTGGCGCTGAATCGGGGCATTGCGGGTAATCGGTTCATTGAATTCCAGACAAGCGCGAAAGCCCTTGGCTTGATGCCCGGTGACCTGATCACGGTAACTTACCCCAAAGAGAACCTGACGCGGGCACCGTTTCGTGTGATTCGAATTATTCCAGGCGATAGCTTCCGCACCGCAACCATCGCGGCGCAGGCTCATGATGACGCGTGGTATTCCGATGACGCCACCACGTTGGCTGGCGGACGCGGCTGGCAGGCCACCCAGGGTGCGGGACTTCCCTCCCCCGTCTGTGGCACCGTCAGCAACTCGAACGGCGACCTTCAGTTGGGAATCGCCGAAACCGAAGTTTCAGCCAGTGATGGTTCGGCAAACGTGGAACTGTCGGCCAGCTTCGGGGTACCCAGCGGGACACGCAGCCTGTTGCCTTCTCCGCTGGTGGGCCTGGTACCCACAGTGGTTGCAACTGGCGGCTCACTGCCCGCAGCAACCACAAGCTACTACTCGATTAGCGCGATCGACAGCTCCGGCGGCGAAGGGCCCCTGTCCTTTGTGATCCAGGCCCGCACCGGGTCCGGGGCAAATACGTGGGCCGTCGCGATTAGCGACATTTCCCTCCCCCCCGCGGCAACGGGCTTCAATGTCTACCGCGGGCCCGATCCACAGAGACTCTTCCGTATTGCGACAAACCATGCCCCCGCAAACAGCTTTACCGATACCGGCACGGCACTGCTGCCAATTCTGCCACCCGATCCGCACTTCGACCATGTGAACGTCTACTGGCGCTGGGAATTCATACCAGAAACCACCGCCTCGACGCACGGCGCTTCCGTCGTCGGCAATGCCATTCTCAGCATGACGACTGACCGTTATAAGGGTGCAACGCTGCGGATCACCAGGGGTTCCGGGGCCGGTCAGGAGAGGCTGATCGTCGCCAACGATGCGCACAATTTCACCCTGGACGCCGCGCTCTTACCTGCGCCCGATGCAACTAGTTTTTTTGCTGTTTCTGAGAGTTCCTGGAGGGCGGGCGCACATGGAGAGACCAGTCCTGTGTCCGTCTCGATACCCGAACGGCTGGGCGCAACCGTTCAGATCTCGGCACGCGCGGCAAGCGGCAAAGATGAAGAAGCCGCCTACCAGATTTCTCCGCTGACTCGCTGGACAATAGGCCAGTCCGGGGGGCTTCTCGCCGATTCAGACGTCCCGCCTGCTCCGCTGTTTGGTGTTGCGGCGGCACCATCACGCGCAGGGGTTCTCGAACTTGGCTCAGTGGCTTTCCTTCACCTGGTGAATACTCGGGGGGTGATCGCCGGCACGTACCGGTTCAATTATTACGATGAAGTCCGCGGGGCAGTTCCTTTGTCGCTTTCATCGGGAGTAACGGCAACCGCCACTACTCTCGCGCTCGGCTCGGCTGTTGAGGTCGGCTCGCTGCTGCAGATGGAACACGAGGTGGTTCGTGTCACATCGGTCTCCGGCACCTTGGCGACGGTCGTAAGGGGCCTCCATACCACTACCGCCGCGGCGCATAACACCGGAACCCAGGTCTGGATCCTAAAAGAAAAGGTGGTGATCGTTCCTTTTGTGAAGAACTTCTTCGGCAGTCCGGTCAGCGGCGATTGGAAATCCACTGTCGAACTACCGAACTGTCGCCTGGCGACGGTGGAACTGTTCCTGACGAACGCCATTGGCAATGGCCCCTCGGCCTTCAATACCTACACGGAAACGATTGAGCTGGGACTAAGGACGTTCTCCGGCGGCCAGTACACATTCCAGGTTGCCGGGTATCTGGCAATTCAGACGAATGCCGCCCCCTTCGTCATTGTGGATACGGACCGTTCGATTCGGGATATCTACGGCATCCTGGGCGCGCCTTCGACAGGCGCTGGCGTTACGTTACAACTGAATCTGAACGGCACGCCCTGGGCGACCGTCCAGTTCGATCCGGCCCTTACCACCTCTCCGTCCGTAAGTGGTTTTGGCCTTCCTGCGCTGCACGCGGGCGACCAGTTGAGCCTGGATGTCGCGGGCGTGGGCACGACATCGCCGGGCAGCGATCTGACGCTGATCATTCGCCTGTAGCCTTCTCGCTAAACTAGAGCCTTGCTGCTGGTTCAAAATGTCTCGAAGCTCTACCGCCTCTACCGGTCTCCGTTCGACCGGATTCGGGAGCTAAATCCGTTTCAAAGCAAACCCCTCCACACCGATTTCTGGGCCCTGCGGGATATCTCATTCTCCGTCGAACGCGGCGAGATAGTCAGTCTCGTGGGCCCGAACGGTTGTGGCAAGAGTACCCTCCTCCAGATCATTGCGGGAATCCTCCGGCCCACCACCGGCCGCGTCGTCACCCGTGGGCGCCTGGCAGCTCTCCTCGAACTTGGCGCCGGTTTCAACCCCGACTTCACGGGCCGCGAAAACGTCCTCATCAACGGCGAGATCCTTGGTATCTCGCGCGCCGAGATGCTCAGTCACATGAAGGCGATCGAAGCTTTCGCCGAAATCGGCGATTACATCGACCGTCCCGTTAAAGAGTATTCCAGCGGCATGTATGTCCGCCTCGCCTTCTCCACCGCCATCCACGTCAATCCCGAGATCCTTATCGTCGATGAAGCCCTCGCCGTCGGCGACGCCGTCTTCGCCAACCGCTGTATCCGCAAATTTGAAGAACTCCGCGAAAAGAAGACCACCGTTCTCTTCGTTTCCCACGACCTTGGCCTCGTCAAACAACTCTCCCACCGCGCCATCTTCCTGCTAAACGGTCGCATGGAGGCCGAGGGCGAACCGAAGCACGTCATCGACAAATACATCGGCGTCGTGCTGGAACGCCAGAAGGCCTTCGATCTGGCAGACCGCCCCTCGCACCTGACTCCAAACCTCCAGGCCTCGAACCGTCACGGCGACGGCACCAGCGAAATCGTCGCCGTCCGCCTGCTCGATGCACAGGGCCGCGACTGCGCCGTTATCACCAGCGGCGACTCTGTCACCGTCCGCATCAAAGTCCGTTTCAATAAGGACCGCGCCACGCCCATGGTCGGCGTCCTGGTCCGCAATCGCATCGGCATGGACATCTACGGGACCAATACCCGCATCGAACAGATTGACCTTGGCCAATACGAACCCGGCGAAGCCCTCGAAGTCGACTTCACCTTCAACGCCTGGCTCACCCCACACCAATACACCATCACCGCCGCCACCCAATACCTCGACGGCTCCAGCCACGACTGGCTCGACGACGTGATCACCTTCGACGTCCTCTCGCCCCGTATCGCCGCCGGCGTCACCGACCTCCGCTCGCAAATCAACTTCCGGCGCATCCAGAGCCATGAAGACACGACTGTCGCTCAAAATTAACGCCGGAGCCAAACGAACCCATTTCGCCGGGCGCTATGGTGAATCGTGGAAACTCCGCATCGCCGCGCCCCCGGTTGACGGCAAAGCCAACGCCGCCATCCAGAAGTTTCTGGCAAAAATCGCCGGAGTTCGCCCCACCAACGTCACCATCGTCTCGGGCCAGACCTCCAGCACCAAACTGATCGAGATCGAGGGGATAGACGCCGATTCACTGAACCGCGCTATCCTCATGTCGAACGAGGACTCTCATGCCACTTGACACCACCACGCTGGAACGAATTCAGGAAGCACTTCGCCGCGAAAAACTCGACGGCTGGCTATTTTTCGACCACCACCAGCGCGACGCCCTCGCCTACCGGGTCCTCGGCTTTCAGCCTGCCAGCCACGTTACCCGCCGCTGGTACTACATGATTCCTGCGAGCGGCGAGCCCGTCGGCATGGTCCATCGTATTGAATCGGGCATGCTGAACGCGCTTCCCGGCGAGAAGATCAAGTACTCCAGCTGGAGCGAACAGCAAGCCACGCTCGGCACCCTTCTTAAAGGCTGCAAGCGCATCGCCATGCAGTATTCGCCGCTCTGCGCGGTGCCCTATGTCGCGATGGTCGATGCCGGCACCATCGAACTCGTCCGCTCCAATGGCGTCGAGGTCGTCACCTCCGCTGAATTGATCTGCGAATTCGAAGCCTGCCTGAGCGCCGCGCAGTTCGAATCCCACATGGAAGCCGGGCGCCGCACTGATGTCGTCCGCGCCGGAGCCTTCGAATTTATGTCGGCAAGACTCGCCACAGGCGTCAGTGAAGTAGCCGTCGCCGACTGGGTTCGCGCCGAATTCGCCAAAGCGGGACTCTATACGGATCACGGCCCCATCGTCGGCGTAAACGGCCACGCCGGAGACCCGCACTACGAACCGGTCCCGGAAACCAGTTCCCCCATTCGCCCCGGCGACCTCGTCCTGCTCGATATGTGGGCCAAGCTCGATCAGCCCGGAGCCTGCTACTACGACATCACCTGGACCGGCTTCGTCGGCGAGGCCCCGGAACACATCCACCGGACCTTCGAAATCGTTTCCGGAGCTCGCGATGCCGCCATCGCAGCCGTGAAATCGGCCGTTTCCGCCGGACGCGCCATCTGCGGCTACGAAGTGGATGACGCCTGCCGAAACCACATACGCGCTGCCGGTGAAGTGGAGTACTTTGTCCACCGAACCGGCCACTCCATCGGTGAAGAAGTCCACGGTACCGGAGCCAACATGGATAATCTGGAGACCCACGACGTGCGCCGTATCCTGCCGGGCTCTCTCTTCTCTGTCGAACCCGGTCTGTATTACAAGGATTACGGGGTCCGCAGCGAAATCGACATGTTCGTCTCGGCCACCGAAGCCATCGTTACCGGCGAGATGCAGAAGTCCTTACTCAGGATCGGATAAGCGCAGCGGCCCGCGCGAAAACCTCGTCCAGCATCTCCTGAGTCAGCCGCCCTGTCGAGGTATTCTGCTGGCTCGGGTGATACGACGTAATAATCGGAGGCCTCAACCTCTCGTGTAGCAGGTTGTGGCCGAACGGGAACGTCGTAAACTTCTCACCCCGAACTTCCAGATAGGAGTGGTGCCCGATTGCGCCCAGCGTCACCACGATTTTGATGTTCTTCAGCAGCTTAAGTTCCCGCTTAAACCAGCGGCGGCAGTTCATCAGTTCATCCTGCACGGGCTTGTTGTCCGGTGGCGCACAGTGCGCCGAAGCCGTAATCCACGCGTCTTTCAGCACCAGCCCGTCATCCGCACTGCGGCTCTCGGGCTGCGAAGCGAAGCCATTCCGATACAGCGCTTTGTAGAGGAAATCTCCGGACTTATCCCCCGTAAACATCCGCCCGGTCCGATTCGCCCCGTGAGCCCCCGGGGCCAGGCCAACAATCAGCAACCGGGCTTCCGGATCACCAAACGAAGGCACCGGCTTGCCCCAATACTCCCAGTCCAGATAAGCCCGCCGCTTCACCCGCGCCACCTCTTCGCAATGCGTGATTAACCGGGGGCACCTCTTGCAGGCCACGATTTTCTGATTCAGCGCTGCCAGCCCGGACTGCCCCTCATTGCTACAATTCACGCGATGGCTACACCTTTCCGAATTGATGGTAAAACAGCCCTGGTAACAGGCGGCGCGAGCGGTATCGGCGAGCAAACTTCGCGGATCTTCACCGAAGCCGGCGCAAAAGTAATTATCGTCGACATTAATGAATCGCGGGCCGCAGCGCTCGCCGCCGAGCTCCCCGGAGCGACTTACAAGGTCTTCGACATCACCGACGAAGCCGCCACCCGTGCCGGCATTGGCGAAATCGAACACCTGGACATTCTGATCAACAACGCTGGTATCGGCCTGGTTGGCGGCGTGGAAGAGACCGAAGCAGACGACTTTGATCGGATCTTCCGCGTCAACGTCCGTGGCCTCTACCTGGTCACGAAGTTCTGTATGCCGCTGCTGAAGGCCGCGCACGGTTCCATCGTGAACCTCGGATCGGTCGCCGGTGTCGTCGGTGTAAAGCGCCGCTTCGCTTACTGCGGCACAAAGGGCGCGGTCGTCGCCATGACGAAACAGCTCGCCGTCGATTACCCCACCGAAATCCGCGTGAACTGCATCGCGCCAGGCACGGTTGACACCCCGTTCGTCGCCGGCTACATCGAGAAGTACCACAGCCACGAGAAAGAGAAGATCCGCACCGAGCTGAACCAACGCCAGCCCGTCGGACGCCTCGGCAAGCCTGACGAAATCGCCTACATGGCCCTGTACCTCTGCTCCGATCAGGCAGGTTTTGTGAACGGCGGCGTATTTCCCATAGACGGGGGCTGGACCGCAGCGTAAAACTGCCGATATAAGTAGCGTGGCGAAAAATGCTGGAGTTGATTGACCCCGGTGAGCGATTGGGAGGACAATAAGGTGTCCGGTTGCTCCCCGGGCTTTTGCTCTGGCTATCTTTCGCGTCCAGGATTCGAATGAACAATTCGGTGTGGATGAAACTAACATCTAATTTCGTATCGCGGCTCACCGCTACGGCTCTCGCCGTTGGCTTGACGACCAGCGCCTTTGCGGTTACCCCTAAAAGGAAAACCACCAAAAAAGCTGCCGTAGTCAAAGTCATTACGAAAGCTGCCCCCAGGGCCGTGCCCGCGACGGCTACGGCAAAGAAACGCCGCGTCTGGGTCCAAACCTGGGACGAACCTACCTACAAGGATTCCACCGTTGGAGACGTGTTTGAGGGTGAAGACCCCATCGTTCGCCGGGCTGCTGTCGAGGCGCTCGGGCCGTTGAATGGTGCCGTCGTGGTGGTGGATCCGGAAAGCGGTCGCGTTCTCAGCATGGTGAACCAGCATCTTGCGCTGGGCGGCGGCTTCCAGCCCTGCTCCACCATCAAGATCCCGGTCGCTATCGCGGGCCTGAAAGAAGGCCTGGTGGAACGCATTAACCCCATCAAGTTCTTCCGGAAAGGCTCGCCTGACCTGACTGACGCAATTGCATTCTCCAGCAACTACTACTTCGCGAACTTGGGCATCAAGCTTGGCTACGAAAAGGTAAGCTACTACACCCATCTCTTCGGGTATGGCGAAAAGGCTGGCCTCGGAATCGTCGGTGAACATGCCGGCTACTTCCCGCCCGCGCCGCCCAAGAACGGTGGCATGGGTATGCTGACAAGCTTTGGTGAAGAAATCTCACAGACGCCGCTGGAACTGGCCGGTGTTATGACCGCCCTCGCCAACGGCGGTACGCTTTACTGGCTGCAGTACCCGAAAAGCCAGGAAGAAGTCCATAACTTCCAGCCGCAGATTAAGCGTCGGCTTGATATCGGTCGCCTGATTCCGGATGTAAAACCCGGGATGCGTGGAGCCGTCGAGTTTGGCACCGCCCGCCGCGCCAAACAGGAAGAAGAGATTTTCGGCAAAACCGGCACCTGTAGTGAAGGCAAAACACACCTCGGTTGGTTCGGTTCGTTCCACGAAGGTAATGGACGCAAATTGGTGGTTGTTGTGATGCTCACCGGCGGACGTCCCTCAATCGGACCGCTTGCTTCCGGCGTCGCTGGCGATGTGTATCGCCGCCTCACCTCCGAAGGCTTCTTCCGCACCACTACCCCGCTCACCCCGGCAACCATTCTGCCGGGGCAAATGACCTACCGTTAAATCAAAGAGTTAACTGGCCGCGCCGGTCGCCCGCAGCATTCGGCGATCTGCGCGGTGGCTAATAAGATCCGCTACTCGTTCCAGAAGGTGTGAGATATTGTCGTCGGCAACACTGACAACGCTTTCCGTTTCCCCTTCAAACCCCGGTTCCAGCTCCGACATCCTCGAAGAAATCAGTGCGGTGGCAGGGCGGTAGGCCTTCTGTCGAGCATAAGCCAGCAACCGGTCACCTGCGTCTTCGGGCCCCGATTGCAGGTCGGCCAGTACCAACTGGTACTCGTTTTCGTCAAGTCGGCCGATGGCCTCACTTGCCGTCGCCGCGCCATCTACGGCGTATCCGGCCGTGGAAAGAATTGTCTTGATCGTCAGTCTTGACGCTAAATCATCATCGGCCAGCAAAACTCGGGCGACGGATTGAAAGTCCAGAGTAGCGGAGGATGAGATCCACGTATCTGTTAAGAGTGCATGCATTAGTAGCTACTTCTTAATCTAAAGCAAATCCCCCCGAATTGAAATAGAAATAAACAGTACGTTCAAGTGCCGCTTACTTAAGCAGCACTTGAACGTACTTGAGCACAGTGCCTGCCACGATACGGGTTCCCTCAGCAGTAGGATGGATCCCGTCCGGTTGCGTCAGGGCCGGATTTCCACCCACCCCCTCCAGCAGGAAGGGAATCCGCACCAAATTGTAGCGAGCCCCCACATCGACGAACATCTTCTCGAAGGACTTTATGTACTCGGGGCCGTAGTTGCGAGGCAGACTCATACCCGCCAGCACCACCCGTGCACCAGTCTTGTTTAGAGCTTCCACCATGGTTCGCAGATTCTTTTCTGAGGAAGTAACCGGAAGCCCGCGCAGGCCATCGTTCCCGCCAAATTCGAGGACCACAATCGCCGGTCTTGCCGCTAATACGCTTGGCAGGCGCTCCACTCCGTCAGTTGTAGTATCGCCACTAACCCCAAGATTAACAACGTGATACTTAAACCCTGAAGCGTCGATAAGCTGTTGTAAAACATCGGGATAGCTCTTACCTGGCTCCAGCCCGAACCCTGCGGACAGGCTGTCTCCAAAGCAGACGATGACGGGGCGATTGTCGATAATCGACAACGGCGCGGGAGCCTGAACCGCTACCGGAGCCGGCTTTGGAGCCTCGTTCCGGCTGCCGCAACCAACGAAAGACACCGCCGCAAGGGCAGTAAGCATCAACCTGGATAAGGACAGACTTTGGGACACTGCCATAATCATGACAGACCCACGTATTAGAGGAGCCCGCCCATTTCGCGCCCGATCATCGAAGTCATTCAATTGACCCGCACCATCGCCACCCCCACTCACGCCGTGGAGATCCTGCGGGGGGTGAATATCGCTATCCCCAAAGGGCAGTTCGCCGCCATCATGGGCCCTTCCGGCAGCGGCAAGAGCACCTTGCTGGGGCTCTTGGCTGGTCTCGACAACGCAACTTCCGGCCAGATTCTGCTGGATGGCGTGGACATCACCGGCCTGACTGAAGACCAAATGGCGGAAGTTCGGGGCCGGAAAATTGGGTTCGTATTTCAGTCTTTCCAACTTATTCCGACACTTACCGCGGAAGAAAATGTGCTGTTGCCTGCCGAGTTGGCAGGGACAGGCCCCGAGACAGAAGGGCGCGCCCGCGAACTACTGACCCGCGTAGGCCTGGGCGACCGCATGGACCACTATCCCGTCCAGCTTTCAGGCGGGGAACAGCAGCGCGTGGCCCTGGCCCGAGCCTTCATCACCAAGCCACCCATCCTGCTGGCGGATGAACCCACAGGCAATCTGGATGGCCGTACAGGCCAACAGGTTTTGGAACTGCTCCTCGAACTGAACCGGATGGAGGGCGCAACACTCGTCATGGTGACCCACGACCCTGCTCTGGCGGGGCATGCCGACCGGGTGATCACGCTCCGGGACGGCATGATCGCTTCTGACGTCATGAAGGCTGCATGACCCGAAAACCAAGCCCCACAAAGACCGCAGCGCGCATCGCCTGGCGCGAAACCCGCGCGTCTTCGGGAAGATTCATCTTTGTGATCCTCGCAGTGGCCGCCGGTGTTGGAGCGCTCACAGGTGTCCGCGGCTTCTCCCGCGCCTTCCACACCCTCCTCACCCGCGACGCTCGCGGTTTCATGGCCGCCGACCTGACCGTCCGGACTTTCCAGCTCCCTTCCCCGCCCCAGACACAGACCATGGACCGCCTGGCTGGCCGTGGCATTCGACGGACACAGATCACCGAAACCCTGACGATGGCCGCCCCAACGGGCGAGAGCATTCCCATGTTGATCTCGGTAAAGGCCGTAGATCCAGAGGTTTACCCGTTCTACGGCGAAGTGAGACTGAATCCGCCTCAAACGCTGAAGACCGCCCTCCAGCCCGATGCCGTGGTCGTCGCCGATGGTGTTCTGCTCCGCATGAACGCGAAACTTGGCGATACCGTGCGGATCGGTGGCCAGCCGTTCCGGATCGCCGCCGAGATTACCAACGAACCGGACCGCATGACCGGAAGCCTGAACGTGGGGCCGCGCGTGATGATCTCCCGCGCCGGGCTGGAGCGAACCGGCCTCATCGTGCCTGGTAGCAGAGCCGCGGAGCGCTTCCTTTTCAAAGTCCCCGCCACCATCCCGATCCTCCAGGTCCGCAACGAATTAAAGGGCGTCTTCAAAGAGGCCATGATCGCCGATTACAGCGAAGCCCACCCTCTGATTGAGCAGGGACTACGGCAATCGACAACGTTTCTCTCACTGGTCAGCCTGGTAGCCCTCGTAATCGGAGCCCTTGGGGTAGCGACCGCGATCCAGGCGCACCTCCAGCAAAAAATGGACTCCATCGCGGTGATGAAGTGCCTGGGGGCCAAGTCGTCACAGATTCTGCGGATCTACATCATACAAACGCTGGGCCTGGGGCTGGCGGGGAGCGCCATCGGCATTGCAGTCGGCAGCCTGGTCCAGTTGGTTTTCCCGGTCTTCCTGGAGAAATACTTCCATCTGACTTCGGTGCCGCGCTTTGATCCCCTGTCCGCGCTTCAGGGGCTGATGGTCGGCGTTCTCACCGTACTGCTGTTCACTATTCCGCCCCTGGTCGGCATTCGCGATATCAGGCCCGCCGTCATTTTCCGCCGCGAAATGGCAGGCCCGGCGCTCACGATCAAACAGCGACTCCAGAAGGCGACAGCTCCCGGCATTGCCGCCGTTCTGATCCTGGTGTTCGTCGGCCTGTTGGCAGCCTGGCTCAGTGACAACGCGCAAACCGGTCGTTACTTTGCCTTTGGCATTGCAGTTGCCATGCTCGCCCTTGCCGGAGTCGCCTGGCTGCTGCTGCGGGGTCTGCGCCTTGTCAGCCGCAACCTTCCACGCGCCGCCGGTCCGGTTATTCGCCAGGGTATTGCGAATCTTTACCGCCCGGGCAACCATGCGGGCGCCGCAGTAATGGCGCTCGGCGTCGGCGTCATGTTTACCGTCACGGTTTGGATCGTGCAGCGCGGCCTGCTGAAAGATATCGTGCAAACTGCCCCGCCGGGGATGCCGAACGTCTACCTCCTCGACATTACGGCAGCCAATAAGGATGATGTCTACAGCATGCTGACGAAGCAAACCGGCATTGAAGGCACGCCGGAAATGCTGGCAGCCGTGTCCGCGCAGATCCAGTCCATTGACGGAGTCGTATTACAGCGGGAAAAGCTGCAGGGCATGGCACGACGCTTCTCCCGCACCGTAACCGTTTCCACGGCACCCGAAAAGCCACGGTTCACTGCCGTGCTGGCAGGCGAATGGTGGCCAGCCGGTACGCACCCCACCGAACCCCTCATCTCCGTCTCGGAATCGGTCGGCAAAGTCCTGAATATCAAAGTGGGCTCGGTCATCGTCTGGAACACCCCGCTGCGGACCATCACGTCCCGCGTAGTGGCCCTGCATAAGAGCGAGTCCGTGCGACTCACGGCCAGAGTTGAATTCTTCTTCACGCCGGGTGCTCTGGATGGCTTGCCCGCCATTTACTACGGCGGTGTCCGGGCGAAAGTTGCCGCAGTACCAGCCCTGCAGAAGGCGCTCTATGAACAGTTCCCCACGGTCACAGTCGTCAACATGGCCGAGGTTCTCGACACGATTCAGGGGATCGTGGACCAGATCTCGGTTGTGGTCCGTTTCATCTCATTCTTCTCCATCCTGGCCGGGGCTGTGATTCTGGCCTCCAGCGTGGCTGGCACCCGGTTCCGGCGCATCCGTGAGGTGATCATCCTCAAGACGCTGGGTGCCACCCGGGCGAGGATCGCACGTATCTTCTCAGTAGAGTTTCTGGTAATTGGTACAGTCGCAGGGCTGATGGGCGGGATTCTGGCGGGCGGATTTGCCTGGCTGGTCCTGAATAAACTGCTGCGGGCTGAGGGCTCAGCTGACTGGATGCCGATGGCGGTTTCCGTGGGCGGAACAGCGCTGCTGGCAATCGGCACCGGCTGGGCCGCCAGTTACCGCACGCTGGGCCAGAAACCGCTGGAAATTTTGAGAGACGAATGATCTGGCCACTGCTCTTCCTGCTGGCCGCGGGACCACAGTTCGATATTACGGACGCCCGCGGCAAGAAACCTTCCGGTGTCACAATCGAAACCGGCGCACCCGATGCCGATGGCTGGATGGAACTGAAGGTCGGCGGGAAATCAAAAGTTCCTTACACGCTGGTCTGGCCGTACGATGGGAGGGCGAAGGACCTGGAAGGTCCGGGCGCGGTGAACGTCCTGGTCATCCCGGCGGACGACGAAAAGGCACTGCTGATTCCAAAAGCCGTAACTGCTTTCCTGGTACGGCACCTTCTCGCACCCGGCCCCCCGGCCCGAGATGAGGTGGCGCTGAACAACGCGGCAACCTTGCTTGAAAAGGTCGACGACTACTGGTCAAAAGGCGTCGCGCTGCTGTATTCGAAGAAGGCTTCGGACGCAGTGGAACCGCTCGGCAAAGCACTTCGGGAGCGGGAACGAGTGCTCACCCGCATCCCGTCCGAGATCTATCCGGCAGCGATGCTGTATGGCCGAGCGGCGTTTGAAGCGGGCAAGTTTGATGACGCCGCACTCGCGTACCTGAAGGCCTCCAAGCTGCGGCCTTCCGACATGGCGCCGAAAAAGGCCCGCGCCGAGGCCCTGACGAAAGCCGGAAAACCGGAAGCGGCCAAAGCCGCACTGGAACAGGACCGAGCCACCCTGAGGAAATAACCGTGCCATTGTGCCGCTCGCCGCGAGGGAGCCGGGTGGACAGGTTCTTGATGAAATGAACGCGGCCTAAGGGATTCGAACCGACACCACGCCGACCTGTTTGCCGTCCGCGTTATAGCCAATAGCAGAGACCGTATTGGCGTTCGTGCTGGTAACCAGTTGCCGAGCCGTAACGGGAGTTCCGGGACGGCTGCCTAATGAGGCGACGCCATCTGGATTCGGGACAACGCTGGCGTCTTTACCTTCCAGATCGTAGACGATCAGGTTGGAAGTTTTCCGGTCCGTCGAGATGCCCCTGGCCACCACTTTGTGGGTAGCAGGAAAGAAACCTGCCAGCGCGATGGAGCCGAACCCGTCGGGGAGGGCGAGGTGACGCGACGTCCCGGCTTCCAGATCGAAAACTACAAAACCATCGTCACCTGCCGCACGCTTCTGCGCCGTCGCAATCAAGGCGCTGAGAGCGGGTATCGCGGTTGGGTTCTGGATGGCGCTCACTCCGGAAGGGAGATCCAGCCTCGAGGCAGAGCGGTTGGCCCCGTCGAAGACATAAACGGTGGAGGATGTCCGCGTGGTGGCAGAGAGGTTGGTCGCGTAGATGAAATCGTTGACGCTGCCAACCGAATTACCGTAAACCATGTCCACGTTCTGCCCGGCCGCAACGGCGTTGATTACCGCGGAGTCGGTCTCTATGGTGACGAAGCCAGAGGCCGGGCACGATGACTTGAAGGTATTTTCGGCAGAATTGGAGCCGAAGAGAGCAAGGGCTCCGGTCAGGACAATGTTGTAGGTTCGAAATGTATTGCTGCAAGAGGCGAGGAACCAGCCTGAGGGCAGGGCTTGCACTGTGGCGTCGGAGCCATCCAGGGGAAACGCGATCAGAGCATGGGCGGAATCATCTGGCTTCTTCGCCGCCACATAGACCTGCTTCTGAGACGGCAGATAAAACGCCATGCCAGTTGGGATTGCAGCGGCGGGCGCGGCGGGAGTTCCGCCGCCAGGCGCCACCTGCTGCGTGGCAGCGGGAGCAAGCAGCGGAACGAAGCCGGACGGGAAGGCCGTCGCCGAAACTTTGTCGCCATTTGCCTTCAGGATGGCGAATTCGAACTGAGTCGGGGCGGTAGCGGAATCCCCTACAACCACAGCTCCAACACCGCCTGGGAGGGTAATCCTGCTGGTGAGCAGCTTTGACAGGCCATCTACACTAATCGCGGCAACCTGACCGCCGCCATTTCCGCCACCACCGGCACCGGTGACCGGGGCGCCGTTCTTTACCGCGCCAGTAGCAGCCGTAATCGTGTCGATAGTCGCTGTCCCACCAGTCGTCGCGGCAGGAATGGCAGCTGTGAAAACTCCGCTGGCGGCGGCGCCCAAATTCGAGGCGGCCCCCGTGAGGTCCACCACATGATCTTCCTTACCCGGCTGGACAAGCAGCACTTGCGTAGCGATTCCCGCGGGCGCCACACCGACGGAAGGGCCCACCAAAGCGCCGACAAATTCGGTTCCCGTCGCCGCGACAAACGGGGAGGTCGCATTATTGGCCGCAGCGACCAGACAGGGGTTACCGGTGGAGGCTTTCAACGAGGTGAAGTTGAAAGCGAACGCCGGAAAACAACCTTTAGAATCCTTCGCGGCAGTGGCCAGGACATAGAGACCGTCCACATCCGGATTCGAAAGCCCCACAAGGTCGGGCGAACCGTCCGGCAGCGGCAGGTACTGAACCGAAGGCGTGGCGAGGGGCTGGAGCGTGACCAGGTTCGCGGGACGCGCGTTGACCTTCATATTCAGCAGATCACCGGGCCGTGCCGAGCCCGGAACTTCAATCTGCGTGGTGAACTGGCCTGGAATAGCCTTCGACACCTGCGTGGTGACCTTGGCCGGAGCACCACCGACGTAAGCGGTCACTGTTCCCGGGCGCGGATTCGCCACCCCAAAACCGGTGCCAATTACAACCACCGGGGACTTTGAGAAATCACCCTTCGCCGAGCCAAAGCCAGACCCGTCAGCGGTCACGATACCCGGCTGAAGCGCGGCGACCGTAAAGGTGCGGGCTTCACTCTTCACGCCGCCGACGGAAACCGCAACCGTCGCCACTCCCAGTATCGCGGTCTCCGGAACCTGCGCCAGAATGGTACCGGCTGAAATCGAGTAGAGGCCAACCGGGTCCCCGTTAATCAAAACCTGCACGGCAGGGTCGCCCAATGTAGTGGGGAGTGGACTATCGGTGGCGCGGAGGACCGGATCCGGGCCCAGATTGAAGCCGGAAAGCTGCAGCACGGCGCCGCGCGCCACGGTGGCGGGGGCGGGATCCTGACGGACCGCGTCGGTCACACCACGGGGGTAGATGACGGGTGCAGTCAGCGACTGAGGCGTTGCCATCGGCACAAAACCTGCCAAGGCACACGTAATGATCAACCCCAAAGAGCGCATATATAACTAATACCGCGACGGCGTAAAAAGTTCCGCCCGGTTGCACACCTTCGTTATATACTGCACAGTGCCCGATGGAGGTGCCTTTGAGAATCAGAACACTGCTGGTAATGCTGGCTGGAGCCAGCCTGGCCGTTGCGCAGACGGCAAATTCGCAAGCCACGCCTGCCGGACGAGCGGCGGGCGAAAAGATCTTCCGCTCGCATTGTGCCAGTTGCCACGGTGTGGCCGGAGCGGGCGGCACGGGGCCGAATCTCACCACCGGAGTCTTCTATCACGGCAACACCGACGCTGATCTTTATAAAAACATCTCGCAGGGCATTGAAGGCACGGCAATGCCGGACCAGTTCTTCAATGGCGTGCAGATTTGGCAAATTGTGGCCTATGTTCGGTCGCTGTCGGCGACGCCGGTCCGGACGAAACTGCCGGGCAACGCGGCGCACGGAGCGGAACTGTTCCGTGCAAAGGGCTGTTCCGGGTGTCATTTGGTGAAAGGCGAAGGCGGCGTGCGCGGACCGGACCTATCCATTATTGGCTCGCAGCGGTCCGCGGCGCATCTGCGGGAGTCAATTACCGATCCGGGTAAGAACGTGAGCAACGCATACTGGGTCGCGAAGGTCATCACAAAGGATGGCAAGAGCCACTCCGGGTTCCTTCTGAACCAGGATACATATGCAATCCAGATGCTGGATTTCGCCGAGGGCCTGCGGACGGTGAATCGGTCGGACTTCAACGATTTCGGCATTGATCGGAGTTCGATTATGCCTGCATATCAGGACAAGCTGGGTGCGTCTGAGTTGGACGACCTGGTAGCATTCTTAGCGTCATTAGAGCGGTCTCGCTTCGCACAATCGGGAGAGAAGAAGTAATGAAGAGCCTTGTCATTGGAACCCTGGCAGCCACGGCCCTGTTTGGGCAGGTCACCTATGAGCGTCTGCTGAAGGCGCCGTCTGAACCCAACAACTGGATGACCTACTCCGGGTCGTATCAAAGCTGGCGTTACAGTTCGCTCGACCAGATCAACCGGCAGAACGTGGCTAACCTGAAAGTGGCCTGGGTGCAGCAGATGCCCACCAGCCACCGCATTGAAGCGACGCCGATTGTGGTGGACGGGATCATGTACGTGACCGAGCCGCCTTCGAACGTGTTCGCGCTGGACGCGGCAACGGGGCGGCCTTACTGGCATTACAAGAGAAGCCTGCCCGCCTACAATGTTTGCTGTGATGCAGTGAATCGCGGCGTGGCCGTGATGGGTGACCGCGTTTTCTTAGGCACGGTGGATGCGCATCTGGTTGCGCTCAATGCGAAAACCGGTGCAGTGCTTTGGGACGTGGAAGTGGCCGACCGGAAGACCGGCTATTCCGTAACAGGTGCCCCGCTCGTCGTTAAAGACATGGTGATCACCGGCGTGGCGGGCGGAGAGTACGGCGTGCGTGGCTTCCTGGACGCTTACGACATTAAGACGGGCAAGCGGCGGTGGCGTTTTAACACCGTGCCCGGTCCCGGTGAGAAGGGCCATGAGACGTGGCCCACCTCCGGGCCGCACGCCAATTCCTGGAAGCAGGGCGGCGGCCCCACGTGGGTAACGGGTTCGTTCGATCCGGAACTGAATCTGCTCATCTGGGGAGTTGGAAATCCCTCGCCGGACTGGAATGCCGATGTTCGCGAGGGCGACAACCTGTACACCGATTCGGCCATTGCGCTCGACGTGGATACCGGACAGTTGAAATGGCATTACCAGTTTGTCCCGCATGATGCGAACGACTGGGATGCGGTACAAGTTCCGGTCCTGGTGGATGGCGACTGGCAGGGAAAACCGCGAAAGCTGATCTATTGGGCGCACCGCGGCGGGTTCTATTACGTGCTGGACCGCGCGACCGGCGAATTCCTGCTGGGAAAACCCTTCGCCAAGCAGACTTGGGCCAAGGAAATTGACGCCAAGGGCCGTCCGGTGCGGCTGCCGAATACCGCGCCTACCGTTGAAGGCAATGTGATCTGGCCCGGCGTACAAGGCGCCACAAACTGGTATTCGCCCTCCTATAGCCCTCTCACCAGCCTCTTCTATCTCACGGTTTGGGAGAACAAGGGCTGGTATTTGAAAGGCGAGCCGAAGTATACGCCCGGTAATCGCTACGTAGGCAGCGTACCCGATATCGATATGTCGGACGACCAGGGTTACGGCGCGATTCGTGCGCTGAACCCCAAGACGGGCGCCCTGGTGTGGGAGCACAGGACACAGACGAAACCCTGGTCGGGCGTGATGACCACGGGCAGCAATATCCTGTTCGGCGCCAACGGCGGGTGGCTGAACCGGTCGGCCCGCGAAGACGGCGAAGCGTATTTCTTCGCTCTGGACGCCGAGAACGGCAAAGAGTTGTGGCGGATCAATCTGGGCGGCACCATGTCGTCAAACCCCATGACCTACATGGTGAACGGCAAGCAAATGGTAACCATGGCAGCCGGATCTGCCGTGTTCACTTTCGCGCTGCCGTAGCCGCGACGAAGAGCCGCTATAATTTGCGTGGGAGAATCTGCCTGATGAAACGTCTGCTCTTCGCTGCCATACTGTTCGCCACCGGTCTCTGTTTAACCGCGCCCGCTGGTGCGCAGGGACTACCCAAGGGCATGACCAGGGTCACGTCCGTGGAGGGCATCACGGAGTACAGGCTGGACAATGGCCTGCGGGTCCTGGTATTCCCGGATAACTCCAAGCCCACTATCACGGTGAACATGACCTTCATCGTCGGCTCGCGCCATGAAGGAACGGGCGAGGGCGGCATGGCCCATCTGCTGGAACACATGGTGTTCAAGGGCAGCCCGAAGCACACGAATATTCCGCAGGAACTGACCGAACACGGCGCACGCCCCAACGGAACCACCTCCTGGGACCGGACGAACTACTTCGAAACCTTTCAGGCAACGGACGAGAATCTCAAGTGGGCACTCGATCTGGAAGCCGATCGGATGGTGAATTCGTTTATCCGCAAAGAAGATCTGGATAAAGAGTTCACCGTGGTTCGCAATGAATTTGAGATGGGCGAAAACAGCCCCATGAACGTGATGGTGCTGCGAACCATGGCGGCAGCGTATCGCGCACACCCTTACGGCAGGCCCGTCATCGGGAATAAAAGCGATGTGGAACGCGTGCCGATCGAGAAGTTGCAGGATTTCTACCACAAATACTACCAGCCCGACAACGCGGTGCTGACCGTGGCGGGCAAGGTGGACGAGCCCAAGCTGCTGGAACTGGTGAACAGCTACTTCAGTGGAATTCCGAAGCCCTCCCGCAAGTTAACGCCGACCTACACGGTAGAGCCCGTGCAGGATGGCGAACGAACCACTGTGGTCCGTCGCGTGGGAGATCAACAGATTCTGCTGGCCATGTATCACATGCCGGACGGGGCGAATGCCGACATTGAAGCGATTGATGTTCTGGCGGCCGTGCTGGGCGATAATCCCTCAGGCCGTTTGTATAAGGCCCTGGTGGACAACAAGAAGGCGGCAGCGGTGTTTGGCGAGCCACTGGAACTGACCGAGCCGGGCGTCCTCTTGTTTGCTGCCATGTTGGGTAAATCGGATTCGCTCGACGATGCCCGCAAGATCCTGCTCGACACAATTACCAGCGTAGTGAAAGAACCACCCAGCAAAGAGGAAGTGGAACGCGCGCAGGCGAAACTAACCAAACAGATGGAGCAGGTGCTGCGGAACTCCGAAGGCCTGGGGCTGGCGCTCAGCGATTACATCGGCAAGGGCGACTGGCGGCTACTATTCCGCGAACGGGACAACCTGGGGAAGGTAACGCCGCAGGATGTACAGCGTGTAGCGGCCGCGTATCTGAAAGATTCGAACCGCACGCTGGGTGAGTTTATTCCCGACGCAAAGCCGGACCGCGCGGAGATCCCCGAAAAGACCGACGTCGCGGCCGTGCTGAAGGACTACAAGGGCCAGGCTGTTATGGCAGCCGGTGAGGTATTTGATCCGTCCCCGAAGAACATCGAATCGCGCACACAACGCTACGTATTGACACCGGGTCTGAAGGTTTCGCTGCTGACCAAAAAGACGCGCGGAGCCAACGTGAACGCCACCATTCAGCTCCACTTCGGAGATCTGGCTGGGCTGAAAGACAAGGACGTCTCTGGAGCGCTGACCGGCCAGTTGTTGATGCGTGGCACAGCCAGGCACAACCGGCAGCAGATTCAGGACGAGTTGAGCAGACTGAAGGCCCAATTGAATGTCGGCGGAAACGCTGCCGGTGCGACAGCCTCAATTGAAACGACGCGGGAGAATCTGCCGGCCGCACTGCGACTGGCTGGCGAGATCCTGAAAGAAGCAACGCTTCCCGAAAGCGAGTTCGAGCAGATTCGCAAAGCTCGAATCACCAGCCTCGAAGCGAACAAGAGTGAGCCGCAAGCGCTGGCACCCATCCAGTTGCAGCGCACGCTGTATCCGTTCCCGAAGGGCGATGTCCGCGGCACTATGTCGTTCGATGACCAGATTGAGGCGCTGAAGGCCCTGAAACCGGAAGACGTAAAGGGTTTCTACAAGAGCTTTTACGGTGCGTCGAACGGTGAGATTGCCGTGGTCGGAGACTTCGATACCGCGGAGGTGAAGAAGGCGCTGGCCGAGATGTTCACCACCTGGAAGAGTCCGGCAAAGTATGAACGTCTCAAGAACGGCGCGGCGAAGATTGCTCCCGTGAATGTGGCGATTGAGACGCCGGATAAGGCGAATGCCGTGTTCTTCGCGGGAAAGCGACTGGCGCTGAGCAGCAACGATGCCGATTACCCTGCCCTGGTGCTGGGGAATTACATGCTGGGCGGCGGCTTCCTGAATTCGCGACTGGCAGCCCGCATCCGCGTGAAAGATGGCCTGAGCTATGGCGTAAGTTCCATCTTCTCGGCAAAGACGGACGAGAAGGACGGCCAGTTTCAGGTCTACGCGATCGCGAATCCACAGAATATGGCGAAGGTGGAGGCCGCCTTCAAAGAGGAACTGGAGAAGGCCCTGAAGGACGGTTTCACGCAAAAGGAACTGGATGCGGATCGCGATGGCTGGCTGCAGTCGCGGGTTCTGCAGAGGGCTGAAGACCGACAGCTGGCGGGCGTATTAGCCACGCGCGATTACGATGGCCGAACGCTCGCGTACGACGAGCAGTTGGAAGCCAAAGTGACGGCCCTGAAGCCGGACGATGTGGTGGCAGCGATGCGCCGCAATCTGGATGTGGCGCAGATCAGCATTGTAAAGGCCGGAGATTTCAAGAAGCCTGCGGCGAAGTAGGCGCAGGTTGAAGGGATTCCTGTTGGGCTTGCTGGCGACCGCTGTCGGATTCGCGGCTCCGCCTTCGGATTTACTGAACTACCAGCAGCGCGTCGATGCCGTTCGCCAGCTGCCGGGCTTCGTGGCACTTTGGGATTTCGTGAAGCGGGACGCCGGCCGCTTCGCCGCGTGGCAGGCGCCTGGGGACCGGCACGATTTCCGGCTGGATGCGGTGAACTATGTCCGCGATTACTGGGGTGCCGGACCGAGAGCTACGTACCAGGACTTTCCTTTGCTGGGCCGCGGTCCTTTTGGTGAGGCCATCCGGCTGCGGCAGGAGACGGACAAGGATCTGCGCCCTGTATTACTGGTGCCACGCGAACGGCTACAGGATTCGGGCCTGGATGTAAAGGGCCCCGGGCAGTCCGTGTCGATGGTTGCATGGGTGATCCGTGAGAGCGGGAATCACGCGATTGCGGGAATTTGGCACGAAGGCACAGACCTGGCCGACGCGACAAGCGCGGTTCAAGCCGACGCGACAAGCGCGGTTCAAACCGACGCGACAAGCGCGGTTCAAAAGGTGGAGCGCGGGCGGCGGCAGTATGCGCTCTTCGCCGGTTTAGCTGCGAATAACGGGGCGGCCGCGGTGCATGTCTCGGAGAATGGCGGGGCTTCATTCGGCGACAAGTATGCGCGGAATCTGGCTGTGACGCCTGAACTGTTGCCCACCGCGCCGGCCGGGGCAATGGAGCAGGAGCTGGATCAGTACTGGAGCCTGATGGGAATGGTGTTCGATAACGAGAAGAACACGGTGACGGCGTATCTGGATGGCAAGGCTTCAGAGATGTGGGTGGAGAATCCGGCGGCGCATCCGTTCTTCCAGTGGGCGGCCAAAGGTTGGACGCAGGAGCAATATCGGCCCCCGGAGGCAACGCCGCTCTCGGTTCAGGTTCTGGCCGAGAGCAGCCATGAGCGCGTCGAATTGCACACCTTCGCGTTCACAAAGGTGCGAGTCACGCTACGGGGCGGGGCGGTGGTGAGCCGCGAACTGGCGGCGCTGCGGACGAATCCGTTTTGGTTCCCGCATGATTTGTATGTGCCGCCCACAACGGAAGACGGCGGGCCGTTCACCATCGGGCGCGTTATCCACACTTCTCGGAGCGTAGGCTTCACGGGCTATATCGGAGGGGTGGCGGTTTTCAATCGCGCGCTCTCGGCGCAGCAGATGGAAAAGCTGGCATTGATCGCGCGAACGCCTTTAGTCCGGAAGTGATGTCTCAACCGGACGCGTGTCGTCGCTGATCCAGTCCGACCAACTGCCCGGATAGAGCTTCGCGTGGGTAATGCCGCCCAGTTCCATTGCCAGCAGGTTGCCTGCTGCACTGACGCCGCTGCCGCAATACACGATGAGTTCCTCGGTCTCAGGGAAACGTGCCTTCTGCGCTTCAGCCGATTTCCAGAACCCGTCGCGAAGCCCTTCCGCCCAGTTCGCATTGATGGCGCCGGGGATGTGGCCGGCTTTCCAGTCAAGAGGTTCCACGTCCCCCCAATAACGTTCCGGAGCGCGGGAGTCCAGAAGAACCGCGGCCTGTGACCTCGCCTGCACAGCGTTCGCATCCACGATCATCTCGGGCCGAAGTTGCGCATGGAACGCAGCCGGTGGGTAGACGCGCTGTTCCGTTTCCAGCGAGCCACCCGCCGCGAGCCAGGCAGGCAGTCCGCCATTGAGAACAGAAACCTGGTCGTGCCCCAGATACCGCAGCAGCCACCACAAGTGCGGCCCGTAAAACCCGGCACCGGTTGAGGGATCGTCATAAGCGACAACTTGGTGCCGGTTGGATATCCCCAGTCGCGCAAAGACGGCCTGCAGACGCTCAACCGCCGGAATCGGGTGCCGCCCGCCAACGCGGTCCGGACGCACCTGCGCACTCAAATCGCGCTCCAGATCAACAAACACCGCGCCTGGAATGTGGCCCGCGTCAAATACCGCCCGCCCCTGATCGGGTTTACCGAGAGTGAATCGCGTATCCACCACCCGCACATCACTGTCGTTTGAGTGTTCCAGGAGCCAGGCGGCTTCCACCAGAGGCGTCGTCATTTTCCGAGTCTAGCGCGGGCAGCACAAACAGTATAAAATCAACTCTACTTATGCGTTTAAGCTGGCTTGTGTTGTGTGCCTCCGCCGTTGGTCTGCTGCAGGCACAAAAGGTAGATTTCCAGCGGGAGATCCGGCCTGTCCTCTCTGACAACTGCTTCCAGTGCCATGGTCCCGACCAGGGCACACGTATGGCGGGCTTGCGCCTGGACCTGAAAGACAGTCTGCTCGGCCCTGGCGTAATTGTCGTGGGGAAACCCGCTGAGAGTAAGCTGTACCAGCGCATTGCCGAGACCAACGAAGCCCGGCGGATGCCTCCCACCTACTCGCATAAGTCGCTCACGTCAGCCCAGATTTCCAGAGTGAAGCTCTGGATTGAGCAGGGCGCGCCGTTCGTGGAGCACTGGGCCTATACGGCACCCGTGAAAGCGCCGTTACCGGCGGTAAAGAATACGCTGTGGGCGCGCAATCCTATTGACCGCTTCATTCTGGCGAAGCTGGAACCGCTGGGCCTCGAACCCGCCGCAGCTGCGGATAAAAGAACGTTGATCCGGCGAGTGGCTCTGGATCTGACCGGGCTACCACCCACCCCCGCCGAACTGGACCTGTTCGTGAAAGACCTGACGCCAAAGGCCTACGAGAACATGGTCGATCACTACCTGGCGTCGCCACACTTCGGCGAACACCGCGGCCGCTACTGGCTGGACGCGGCACGTTATGGAGATACCCACGGCATCCACGTCGATAACTATCGTGAGATCTGGCCCTATCGCGACTGGGTCATTCAGGCGTACAACCGAAATGTGCCCTATGACCGCTTCAGCACCGAACAACTGGCGGGGGACTTGCTGCCAGGTTCCACGCTGGACCAGAAGATTGCCACCGGCTTCATCCGCTGCGGTGTAACCACCAACGAAGCCGGGCTGATTGAAGACGAATACGCCGAGATCTATGCCAAGGACAGGGCAGAGACGGTCAGCGCCATCTACCTTGGCCTGACCACCGGCTGCGCAACGTGCCACAACCACAAGTTCGACCCCATCACGCAGAAGGATTTCTACGGGCTGGGCGCGTTCTTCCGCAATACGACGCAGCGCGTGATGGATGATAATGTGCCGGATACGCCACCTGTAGTGGTGGTGCCGAAGCCCGACGATCGAGATGCCTGGGCGAAGACGCAGGCCCGGCTTGCGGCGATTCGGACAAGCCTCGCGCAGGCTGCGAAAGATGCCGATGCTGAGTTCGGACAGTGGCTCTCCCGGCGCCAAAAACTGAAGGCGGACAGCCCCCTTGAAGAGAAGGCGCAGTTGCTGGCCGTGGACATTCTGGCTGCCGCCACGGACGCAAAATCGGCGAACCTGATTGATTCCAACATCGCGGGCCGCAAAGCGCTGCACTTCCAGAAGAATGAGGGCGTGGAAGTAAAGGACGCTCCGAAGCTGGACGCCGACAAGCCCTTCACCATCGCGGCCGCGTTCTTCTTCCCGAAAGCCGAGCAAGGTTACACGATTGCCGCGCATACGAATCCGAAAGAAAAGAATCGCGGCTGGTCACTGGAGATTGGCGCGCGGGTGGCCGCGCTCCGGCTGATCGGCGATGGGGGCCGCAGCATTGATGTCCGCGCCGCGCATCTGGAGCAACTGAAGCAGGGCACGTGGAACACGATTGTCGCCACCTACGACGGCTCACGGCGGCAAGCCGGCCTCGGGATGTACATCAACGGCCGCGCGATTCCCACGCAGGGTCGCGGCAATGTGGTGCAGGACCTGAATGGCGATATCGGCGTGGAAACGCCCCTCATCCTGGGCAAGAATCTGGCTGATGGCGCCATTGCCGATCTCCGAATCTTCAACCGCGAAGTGAGCGAGAGTGAAGCCCGGACCATCAGCGAATGGCCCGCCATCTCGCTGGCACTGGAGTCCGAGCCCACCGCGACACCAGCGCCCGCCGCGCGCGAAGCTTTGCTCAAGTGGTATCTGGCCCGCGAGTATGCCCCTGTAAAGCAACTGGTTACCGAGCAGAACACGCTAAACACGGAAGCAAAAACCATCGCCCGGCGCGGTGCGGTTTCGCTGGTAATGGAAGAACGTGCCGACGCAAAACCGCATGCCTGGGTCCTGTTTCGCGGGGCGTATGATCAGCGGCGCGAAGAAGTGGAAGCCGGAACTCCTTCGATTCTGCCCCCGATGACATCCTCCATGCCTCGCAACAGGCTCGGCCTGGCGCAGTGGCTCTTCACCGAGGAACACCCTCTCACGTCGCGGCTCGCCGCGAATCGTATGTGGCAGGAGATTTTCGGCATCGGCCTGACAAAGACTGCCGAAGATTTCGGCAGCCAGGGTGAACCGCCCACGCACAAAGAATTGCTCGACTGGCTCGCCGTCGATTTCCGCGAAAACGGCTGGGATATGAAGCGGTTCTACAAACAGATCCTCCTGTCCGCAACCTACCGTCAAATAGCGGCTACAACCCCGCTGAAACTGGAGAAGGACCCCGAGAATCGCTTGCTGAGCCGTGGCGTTCGCTTCCGGCTGGATGGCGAGATGGTTCGGGATTATGCGCTGGCTGCGACCGGGCTGTTATCCCCGCAGATCGGCGGTCCAAGTGTCCGCCCGTATCAGCCGGAGGGTGTCTGGGAAGCCGTTGCAATGGACGGTTCCAACACCCGCTATTACAAGCCTGACGTGGGCAATGGCTTATACCGCCGGACCATGTACACGTTCTGGAAACGCAGCGCGCCACCGGCCAGTATGGAAATCTTCAATGCTCCCACCCGCGAAAGTTGCACGGTGCGGCGAGAGCGGACCGATACCCCGCTGCAGGCGCTGGTCACCATGAACGACATCCAGTTCGTGGAGGCCGCACGCGAAATTGCAGGCCGTGCCATGCAGACATCGGCGGATCTGGAAACTCAGCTGGATTTCATCACCACGCGCGTCCTGTCCCGACCTTTGGCAGTTAAAGAACGCACCATCGCCAGGAAGTCTTTTACGAATTTCCGAACCTATTACGCGTCCCACGAAGCGGATGCGGCTAAGTTCCTGGCGCAAGGCGAACGCAAGGCCGATCCATCCCTGAAGCAGGCGGATTACGCCGCGCTCACCATGTTGACGAACCAGATGCTGAATCTGGATGAGGTGCTGAACAAATGAAGCGAAATTTACTGGCTCCCGACGCTGAAGGGCATTACTCGGCACTGGCTCACCAGGCAGACCGCGAGTCGTTGAAGCGGCTTGCGGCGGGGCGGCATCCTCTGGATGGCATCGCACACCGGATGGCGGCTGAAGAAACTCGGCGACGCTTCTTTTCTCGTGGGGCGCAGGGTATCGGCGCGTTGGCGCTCGCCTCCCTGACTGGACGAAATGCGCTGGGTGCCGGGCCTGCTCCGGACAAGGCATTCGGTACCATGAGTGGCCTGCCGCACTTTCCGGCGAAGGCAAAGCGCGTCATCTATCTGCACCTGGTCGGCGCGCCACCCCAACTGGAGACCTACGATTATAAGCCGAAGATGAAGGACATGTTCGACAAGGATCTGCCTGATTCCATCCGGCAGGGTCAGCGGCTCACCACTATGACCAGCGGCCAGAGTCGCTTCCCCATCGCGCCCTCCATCTTCACCTTTGACCAGTATGGGAAGTCCGGTGCCTGGGTTTCCGAGTTACTCCCTTACACGGCGAAGATGGTGGATGATATCGCCATCATCCGCTCCATGAATACGGATGCCATCAACCACGAACCGGCTATTACCTTCTTTCAAACTGGCTTCATGATTGCCGGGCGGCCCTGTATCGGTTCCTGGCTGAGTTATGGTCTGGGCAGCATGAATGAGAATCTGCCGTCGTTTGTGGTGCTGCAGGCCAAGCACTATCATCCGAAGGCGAACGTGCAGGCGATCTCGGCCCGGTTGTGGAGCGCGGGCTTCCTGTCGGGTAAGTACTCCGGCGTCGGCCTGCGGAGTGCGGGTGATCCGGTGCTGTTCATCAATAACCCGGATGGCGTGCCGACGGAAGTGCGGCGGTCCATGCTGGATGGGTTGTCTGAGATGAACCAGATGACCTACGACAAGCTGGGCGATCCGGAAACCAAGACCCGCATCGCGCAGTACGAAATGGCGTTCCGGATGCAGGCATCCGTCCCGGAACTCACTGACCTGAGTAAAGAGCCGGAAAGCACCTGGCAGATGTACGGCAAGGATGCGAAGGAGAAGCCCGGGTCTTTTGCGCATACCTGCGTGATGGCGCGCCGGTTGTCTGAGCGCGGTGTGCGCTTCGTGCAGGTCTATCACCGCGGGTGGGACGTCCACGGCAACCTGCCGGAAGTCTTACCGGCGCAGTGCAAAGAAATCGATCAGCCGGCGTGGGCGCTGGTGCAGGATCTGAAACAACGCGGCATGCTGGACGACACGCTCGTCATCGTGGCCGGCGAATTCGGCCGCACCATTTACTCGCAGGGTAAGTTAACGCCCACAGACTACGGTCGCGATCATCATCCGCGCTGCTTCAGCTTATGGATGGCGGGTGGCGGGATCAAGGGCGGTGTGGTCCACGGGGAAACCGACGACTTCAGCTATAACATCGTGCGCGATCCGGTCCATGTCCGTGATTTCCAGGCGACCATCCTGCATCAGTTCGGCATCGACCACGAGAAGTTCAGCTATCGGTACCAGGGCTTGAACGTGCGCCTCACTGGCGTGGAAAAGGCCGAAGTAGTTAAGGGGATTTTGGCGTAGCGCTTACTCGCCGACCCGCACGTACGACCAGCCGGCTTCCTGCTTCCGAATCAGCTCCGCGACCCCGGAATCCACCTGGGCCGCGAACGGGAGCAGGTCCTCGGTCGTCACCTTGCGAAGCCGCATGGAATTCTGACAAGCCGCGAAGACAACCCCGGTTTCAGACGCCTTCTTCATGCGTTCCTCGAAAGCGGCGTTGGTCTTCAGCAGCAGACTGAGGCCTTTGCCGTAAGTAACTACTTCAATCTGAATCTTGTCCGCGCCGAAGGCCTTCTGGATGTTGCCGATGTTACCGAGCAGTTGATTCCAGGAATCGGGCCCGTCCACATTCATCTGCAGGACAACTTTGTGTGGTTTCGCAGCCGGAGTCTGGGCTTCAGAAACACAAGTGAGCGCACACAGCAACGCGGTGAGGATGAGGATGGCTTTTTTCATTTCGCTTCCGTTTCATCATAGATCACATACGCCCGGACAGGGAAGGTGCAGCAGCCGTCAGAAACGGATTCCTCTGCAGGTACGCATCAGTTCGCCAGTGCTTCGCCCCACCCGTATGCACAAGGACAGCGGACCCTTTCACGTCCAGGGCCCGAAAGAACTCAGGCCAATGCCACGGTCCGCGCAGGCTCGGGCAGCCCAGGACAGGTCTTCATGCCGGCTTCAAGCAAGAGGCTAACTTCAACGTAACGGCGCATGGGCGTTACGCCTCGCGGGGTTTCTCAAACAGGTAGTGGCAGACAATCCACTCCGTACCTTCGTTGTAGCCGAATAACTCGGCGCACGCCAGAAAGAAAACGCGCCACCGAACCAGCCACCGCAAGGCTTCCCGTTCTCCATACACCTTCGAGAAAAGACCGAGGATCTCTTCCCTGTGTTGATCCGTATTGAGAAGCCACGCTTCGGAGGTCCGCTGGTAGTGACCGCCATTGATGTCCCACTGGCTCACCAGCCACATATCCCGCTGAAATACCGGGATCAGACCGGCGCTCGGCATAATCCCGCCCGTGAAGAAATGCTCCGCCATCCAGTCTCCGGAGCCCTGCGCGACGAAGGGATAGGCAACGGTCTTATGTGCAAAGACATGCACAAAAAGCAGCCCGTCCGGTTTCAGCCAGGTGGAGATGCGGCGAAGCAGTTCCTGATAATTCCGCATATGCTCAAACATTTCTACCGAGACAACCCGGTCGAAATGGCAGGTAACACCAGGCGAGAATTCATTCATGTCGGCCGTAACAATCCGCAGATTCCCCAGACCGCGCGCTTTCGCCTGCTCCATGATGTACTCACGCTGCGAAGCCGAATTCGAGACGCCGGTAATCCGCGAATTCGGAAATTGCTCCGCCATGTACAGCGAGAGCGAACCCCAGCCGCAGCCAAGCTCCAGAACATCCTGACCCTCCGCCAACCGCGCGCGAGTACAAGTGAGTTCGAGCATAGCCTTTTCGGAATCGGCGAGCGTCTCCACCCCCTCCGGGAAATAGCACGAACTGTACTTCAAATGCGGGCCCAGCGCCAGCTTGAAGAACTCTGCGGGAACTTCGTAATGCTGGCGGTTCGCATCCGCCGTGTTTAGCGCAATCGGACTCTGCCTGAGTTCGGCCACCAGCGCCGAAAGGCGATTCTGGATTGCGGACGCGCCCCCCGCCATCTCGTCCTTCAGGCGAGTTCCGCAAAGATAGCGAATCGCTCGCCGGAGCATCCAGTCTGGCAGAATGCCACGCTCAAGAATGGGTTCGTACCAGTTCATTTGGAAACCGCCTTGGAAAACCAGGGGATAAAAGCACTGGTAGTGCGTTGATATTCGCGGTATTCGTCCCCGCGGCTCCGGAGCGCCTGGGCTTCAGTAGCCGGGATACCGGTTACGCGAAGCAGGAAGTAGAGGATTAGCGCTGGCGAAATCAGGCCGAGATACCCGTATGGCGAGGCCAGTGCGAACATCGCAAAGGCCACCCAAATCAGCCACTCAAAAAAGTAGTTGGGATGTCGCGAGTAGCGCCACAGGCCTGCCCGGCAGGTCTTGCCTTTGCTCAGGGGGCGAGCTTTGAATGCGGCCAGTTGCCGATCCGCCCAACTTTCCCCCAAAACGGCAGCCAGCCATAGAACTGCTGCAGATATTTCAAGAGGAGAAAGATCCGGCGTCGAATTACGCGCAGCCAGAAGAAACGGTGCCGACAGGGCCACGTCCAGCAGGCCCTGAAACAGGTAGAACGCCAGAAATTTTGCCCCCAAATTCGTCTTCCACACGCGGCGGAGCTCCTGATACCGGCCTTCTTCCGGGTGCCCGACGATCCGGTCAAACAGCAGGTGAAAAGCGAGCCGCAGACCCCAAATAACCGACATCCCCCCGATAAGAGCGGATCGCACAGGGTCCCCGCCCGCGAAAACGGCATAGAATCCACCGAGCAGCGCTAGTCCCGCCGCCCAGCCAAAATCGACAATCGCAGCGTTCCGCATGGGAAAGTGGAGTAGCCAAAGCGCGAACATCAGGACAGCAGTCAACACCGTCCCCCACCCGAGAAGAGCCAAAACGCTCATGAAGACACCCCAGGGCTGAACCGCCGGAGCGGAAAGAGAATCGTGGCGTATATAACGACCGCAATAATCGGACTGAGCACCAGCCAGGTACCGATCCCGCTCAGCGTAGCTGGCCAGAAAACCCGGATGGCCACCAACGGATCCGTCGCCACCAGCTTCACAAGCTGGGTAAGCCCCGGTAGCGCCGGCAGACCAAACAACCGGGTCCCGACACTCATGAAAGGAATCAGCAACGCCAGCTGTATCGGGTACAAAAGAAAGTTCACCAGCTGCATTAAGGGAAGGTTCAGCCGAAACCAGGCTGCCGCTCCGGCGCACAGCAGGGTGGTGGACCCCAGCACCGGGAATACCGCCAGTACTCCCGCCAGAGCGGTGGCGCGAGCAATTTCCTCCGGGCTGGTGCCTTGCCGAAGCAGCGCAATAACGGAGTCCAGAACCTTGCGGAGAGGGCGGATCATAGGGGCCGCCGGACTAGTACATCGGACGCGGGCTGTTCCGGCCGGAGCTGGTGCAATGCCACGAAGAGGTAAGCGGCCGTGGCAATATTGCCCAGCGCGTACACCAGAACCAGCCAGAGAATACGGACACCCCAACTCCGTTCGCGGAAGGCAATCCAAACCCAGAACAGGGTAAACCCGGAGTACGCATCCCAAAACGTGGCCATCGCCCAGGGGCTTGCCGCATATGCGGGCCACGCCGACCACAGGCTAGCCTCCATACTGGTGCGAACGGTGACTGTCAGCATGAACACACTGATCCCGGCCGCCAGCAGCTTCAGCAAAATCTTCATACTTTTCTGCTCCAGGGCAGAGCCTCAACGCACAATTTTTCGAAAGTTTCCATGGTACCCGCTAGTACGATAGATGTCGGCAGCATGGATTTCGATTGATCCGGTAAGGGCCCGCCCAGCCAAATAGCCACGGCGGGAGGCAGCAACTCCGCAAGTTCGCAGAGCGCCGGCGCTTCCAGCTTGCGGCCGCTGTTCCCAATCACCACAGCTGCGGGCCTGGTTCGGGCCACTGCACGAGCCACTTCGCCAACCGGAAGATTCGGTCCCAGCAGGAGTGGCGACCAACCAAGGGTGGCGGCAATCATCGCGGCTGCAATAATCCCAAAATCATGCTGATCGCCCGAGAGCGTCGCCAGCAACATGCGAGGTGAGTCCGGACGCGGAGGGTGAAGCCTGATCAGCGAACCAAGCAGCAAACGCATAGAAGCGGAGACCAAATGTTCTTCCGCAATTCCAATTTCGCCTTTGTGCCACCGCTCGCCAACTTCCCGCATCAATGGGAAGAGTGTTTGCATAACAAAATCACGAGGAGGCGTCAGAATGGCGAGCCTGTTCAGTTCAGCGTTAGCCCGTATGTCGTCGAAATCGGCGAACCACTGCGCCAGTTGGCAGATTTGCAGATTAGCCGCAGAGGATGTGGGTTCTGAAATTGGCGCCGGAGCGAGCAGATCCTGCAGGTCCGCAGGGCCGAGAGGGGCGATTTGACCAATCGTGTAACCCTGTTCAACCAGTCTGCGGAGCAGGATCAGCTTCGCGATGTTGTCTTTGGTGTAAAGACGACCGCGATTGGTTCGCTCCGGAGTTACTGCCTGGTAGCGTCGCTCCCAGGCCCGGAGCGTATCCACGCTAAGCGAGGTGAGCCGCGCAGCCGTCCGGATTGGGTAATGCGGTTCCATTTCCCAATTAAATGGTAGCGGGAAGAATAGATTGTGTCAATGATTTGTCCAGGACAAAAGATTGACAATCCACAAGAAGATCCGTAACGTAAAGGCAAGGGATGATGAAAGCCAATTCCGAATATCAGTGGGGCGCAGTTCTGGCGTTTGCCGGGCTACATGTGGCGGCGCTTGGGGTTTTGTTTGTGCCATGGACCTGGGGGAGTGCCGCACTGCTGGCTTTCACTTACTTCCTGCGAATGTTTGGCGTCACTGCGGGATATCACCGATATTTCAGCCATCGAAGCTACCGCCTGGGGCGGGTGGCGCAGTTCCTGATGGCGTTTTTGGCACAAACCTCTGGTCAAAAAGGCGCCTTGTGGTGGGCTGCGCACCATCGGGTCCACCACCGGGAATCGGACCGGGAGCGGGACATCCATTCGCCCTGGCAGCAGGGTTTCTGGTGGTCCCACGTGGGCTGGGTCCTGTCCAATGAGCACGATGGTTTTGATGAAAGAGCGATGGCGGACTTTACGAAGTTCCCGGAACTGGTGTGGCTGAATCGATATCATCTGGTACCGACCGTGGTATTTGCCGCAGTTATTCTGGCGCTCACCGGCTGGCCTGGCTTCTTCTGGGGATATGTGGCTTCCACGGTGGTGCTGTACCACGGCACGTTCAGTATCAATTCAGTGGGGCACATCTGGGGAGGGCGTCGCTTTGACACGCCGGATTATTCGCGAAATAATGCACTCCTGGCGGTAATTACGATGGGTGAAGGCTGGCACAACAATCATCATTTTTCGCCAGGGAGTTGCCGGCAGGGTCTGCGGTGGTGGGAAGTAGACACCACGTGGTACTTGCTGAAGGCTTTTAGCTGGGTGGGCCTGACTCGAAATCTGCGCCCGTTCCGCAAACTGGAGTCGGTGCCAAAACTGGAGTCGGAGTGACGGGGAAGAAGAAAATCGCGGTGATCGGCGGCGGCATCTCGGGCATGGCCGCCGCGTATTTCCTGAGCAGGAAGTACGAGGTCTGGTTGCTGGAACGAGAGAATCGCATTGGCGGCCACACCAACACCGCAAAAGTACCCACTTCCGGCGGTACTCTGCCCGTCGATACCGGCTTTATCGTGCACAACGAGAAAACCTATCCGCTGTTCTGCCGCCTGATGCAGGAGTTGGGAGTGGCGACGCAGAACAGCGACATGTCGTTCGGCGTTAGTTCGGAAGCCGGGAAGTTCGAGTACTCAAGCCGCGGGTTATCCGGCTTCTTTGCTCAGCGAAGGAACTGGCTGCGGCCCGCACACTACCGCCTCTTGCAGGAGATCATCCGCTTCAATCGCGAAGCTCCGAAGTTCGTGGAAGGTCCCGCGGATCTGGAAGTCACATTGGGCGAGTTCCTCCGGCGGGGCAAATACAGCAAGTACTTTATCGCACAATACCTCTATCCGATGTCATCCGCCGTCTGGTCCATGCCGCAGCAGGAACTGGCCGGCTTTCCTGCCCAAACCTTACTCGCCTTCTTCCGGAACCACGGCATGCTGGGGCTCAATACCCATCCCCAGTGGAAAACAGTCACCGGCGGCAGTGACACATACCTTAAGCCGCTAACTGCGCCCTATCGCGAACGGATCATTCTGAATGCCGGCATTCGGGCTGTGTCCAGAACAGAAAACAAGGTCGAAGTGGAGTTTCAGGCCAGACCCGCCATGCTGTTCGACGAAGTGGTTTTCGCCTGCCATGGAAATCAGATCCTCCCGTTGCTGAAGACCCCTACTTCCCAGGAACAGAGTATCCTCCAGAATTTCCAGACCTCGAGGAACGAAGTCTGCCTGCACACTGACGAAACGCTGCTGCCACAGCGGAAGGCCGCGCGTGCATCCTGGAACTACCGGATCGGCGACGGAACAAAGGCCACTATGACCTATGACATGAATCGCCTGCAGTCTCTTCCGGCCGGCGACCAATATTGTGTAAGTCTGAATTCCGCTGGAGCTGTTAAACCGGGCAAGGTGATCGAGAGGCTGGAGTATCACCATCCGGTCTACAATGTCCCGGCGGTGAAGGCAGCGCAGCGCTGGGCGGACATCAGCGGTACCGACCGGATCCATTATTGCGGGGCCTGGTGGTTCTACGGGTTCCACGAAGACGGTCTGCGCTCAGCCGTCAGAGTCGCGGACCAGATGGGAGTCAGATGGTAGCGATCGCCGAGCCTGGAATCTATCGCGGCACCCTCCGGCACCGCCGCTTCAGGCCGCGTGCGCACGAGTTTCAGTATCCGGTCTTTATGGCAATGCTTGACGTTGACCGGATTCCGGAGACCATGGCGAGGTCTGTTTTCTCCGGGTATAACCGACTCAACTGGGCAAGCTTCGAAGATCGTGATCATTTCGGGGATCCGCGTGTTCCTTTGCGCGAACGGCTTACTGCGGCGGCGAAAGCCGAGGGCGTTACGCTCCCGGTTGGGCCTGTGATGCTGCTGACGAATCTCCGCTATCTGGGCTACTGCTTCAACCCAATCTCGTTTTTTTATTTCCTGGACGAACAAGGAAACGTGCCTGTCATCCTGGCTGAGGTGAACAGCACCTTTGGCGAGCACAAGAACTACTGGCTCTGGGCGGGCAATCGCACCAGCGGGACCGGACTCCGGTTCTCGTGCGCCAAGACCATGCATGTTTCGCCGTTCATGCCCATGGAATTGGGGTATGAGTTTGCCCTGACCGCACCGGGCCAGACGCTCACAGCCCACATGGAAACCGTCGATGGCGGTGCCCCGTTGTTCGATGCCACCCTGACCCTGGAACGTAGTCCCTGGACATCGGGCGAGCTGTTCCGCACGCTGCTCGCCCATCCTGCCATGACGGCGAAAGTGGTCGTCGCCATCCATTGGGAAGCCCTGCGGCTTTGGCTAAAGAAAGTCCCCGTATTTACTCATCCGGGCAGAAAAGAGCAAACACCATGAAGAAGAATCTGGCGCGCAGCGCTTTTCTGAAGAATATGGAGCAGATGCGACACGGGTCGCTTCGCTGGACGGATGGCTCCGATTCCCAGCTCTTTGGCGACCCGTCAAGCGACCTCCGAGCCGAGGTCACCGTGCAGGACCCAAGCTTCTACTGGAAACTGGTCTCAGGTGGCGAGGATGGCGCGGGCGACGCTTACGTGGATGGGCTTTGGACTTCCGCCGATCCCGTCGCGGTGGTTCGCTTTGCGATCCGGAATCTGGATTCGCTGGAACAGGGAAATCGGCTGACGTCGTTTGTCAGTCGGATACTAAACCGGCTGGCGCACTTGCGACGAGACAACACGGTGGAGGGTTCCAGGCGAAATATCCATGAGCACTATGACCTGAGTAACGATTTCTTCCGGTTGTTCCTCGATACGCGCATGGTCTATTCATCCGCGGTCTACGAACGGGAAGAGACTACACTCGAAGCCGCGCAGATGGAGAAGATTGACCGGCTTTGCCGCAAGTTAGGTTTGCAACCGGGCGATCATCTGCTGGAAATCGGAACCGGGTGGGGCGCGATGGCGCTCCATGCCGCGGAAGTCTACGGATGCCGCGTCACCACCACCACCATTAGTCGCCAGCAGTTTGAAGGAGCCCAGGAGGCATTTGCACGATCAAGCGCCGGTGGCCGCATTGAACTGCTTTTTGAGGACTACCGAAAACTGACTGGCCAGTATGACCGCATCGTGAGCGTCGAGATGTTTGAGGCGGTTGGCCTGGACCATTATGACGAGTTCTTCAGTGCCTGCAACCGCTTATTGAAGCCCGATGGCGCCATGGCCATGCAGGCTATCACCATGAACGAACAGAAATTCGCGGCATATCAAAAAGGTAGTGACTGGATCCAGAAGCGGATCTTCCCCGGCGCGGAACTGGCTTCGGTCAAAGAGATTCTGGCTTCTCTGCAGCGTGCCACAAAGATGTCACTACTGCATCTGGAAGATATTGGCATTCATTACGCGCTGACCCTGGCGGAGTGGCGTAAGCGTTTCCGTGAACGGGAAGACGAAGTCCGGAAACTGGGTTTCGATGACCGTTTCATGCGGACCTGGGATTACTATCTCGCCTACTGTGAGGCCGCATTCCGCGAACGGCATATCGGCGATGTCCAACTGGTCATGACAAAGAACAATAATGTGCGGTGGATGCCCGGAGATCCCGGCGTCAGTGTCGGCGGGACATACGCACGTGAAGTGGTCGGGTCCCGACAATGAAAGTGTACGAACTGCGGCGCAAGACGTTGATCCCCCGGCCCCTGACCGAGATCTTTGACTGGTTTTCCGACGCCCGGAATCTGCAAATCCTGACACCGGCTTTTCTCCACTTCAAGATCCTGACACCAACTCCGATCGAAATGAAACCAGGGGCTAAGATCGAGTATTCCATCCGGGTCCACGGAATTCCTGTCCGATGGAAGACCACTATCGAGAGCTGGGACTCCCCAAAAAGCTTCGTCGATACACAAACCAGTGGTCCTTACGCGCTTTGGCACCACACGCATCGCTTCCGCCAGCATGACGGCGGAACCTGGATGGAGGACGTGGTGAAATACGCGCTCCCCTGCGGCGTACTTGGCCAGTTGGCCCACTGGCTCATGGTCCGGCGCGACGTGACCGCGATTTTCGACTATCGCGCGGCCAGGATTGGCGAGTTGTTCCCCGCCGGGGTAACCTCGGCACGGTAAGCTCCGGTGTATGGACCGCATTGGCCGCTACAGAATTGTCGGCGAAGTCGGACGCGGCGCCATCGGAGTGGTTTATCAGGCGAACGACCCCGCGATAGGCCGAGACGTTGCCAGCTGTGCGGGGATTGCCCAGTTCGTCGAGGTTCTTCTGAAGTTAAGGGACCTAAGCCCGACAGAATCTGTCCAGATCCACGAAACTACTGCCTTTTTGAAAGAGACGCTGGAGTGATAACCAGTGTCGTAATATGAAGCCAAATCATGAAGATTCGGGATATTCGCGCGACCACCGTCACTGTGCCCCTAAAGGCTCCGTTGCGGCATGCAAATGGCTGCCACTGGGGACGTTTTGTACGCACAATTGTTGAGGTCGAAACCGACACCGGGCTGATCGGCTTGGGCGAGATGGGTGGTGGCGGCGAGTCCGCAGAAGCCGTGTTCCGTGCCATGAAGGGCTATTTAGTCGGCCATGATCCTGCCCGCCTCGAAGAGATGCGGTTTCTCATCGCGAATCCGACAGCGTCTCTCTACAACAATCGAACTCAGGTATTGGCGGCGTTGGAATTCGCCTGCCTCGACATTCTGGGCCAGGCGTGGGGTGTGCCCGTTTCCGACATTCTCGGCGGTAGACTGCGAGAACGTGTGCCCTTTGCCTCGTACTGCTTTTTCCGCTATCCAAATCCAGCAACCGGCCGCGGAGAGGTTCGAACGGTGGACCAACTGGTGGCGGAAGCCACCAGCCTGAAAGCGGAATTCGGCTTTCATGCTCACAAGTTAAAGGCAGGAATATTCCATCCGGACTATGAACTGGAAGCCTACCGTGCGCTGGCTGCGTCCCTCCCCGGCGACTCCTACCGGATCGATCCCAACGGAGTTTGGTCCACCGAACAGGCGATTCGTTTTGGCCAGGCGATAGAAGGTATCCGTAATGACTATTTTGAAGACCCCGTGTTTGGCCTGAACGGCATGCGGCGGACCCGAGAAATGGTGCGCATACCCTTGGCAACGAATACCGTCGTGGTCAACTTCGAGCAATTGTCCCAAAATATACTCAATACGGCAGTGGATGTGATTCTCCTGGACACAACATTCTGGGGAGGAATTCGCCCTTGCGTGAAAGCTGCGGCGATTTGCGAGACCTTCCAACTTGGCGTTGCCGTGCACAGTTCCGGAGAACTCGGAATCCAGTTGGCCACGATGTTGCACCTGGGCGCGGTTTTACCCAATCTGTCTTTTGCCGCGGATGCGCACTACCACCATCTGACTGACGATGTCATCGAAGGTGGCCTGATGAAGTACGAAGACGGCATGATCCGCGTGCCCGGGGGACCCGGCCTGGGCGTCAAGCTAAATCGTGAGAAACTCCGGGAATACTCAGAACTCTATAAGCGGTTGGGCGATTACCCTTATGACCAGGATCCGTCCCGACCTGGCTGGTCGCCAATCCTGCCCAATGAGCGTTGGGCCAATCACCGGGACGACCATTTTATTAAAGTGCCCTACTAACTCGCTGCCGCAGCCGTGGGCGGAGAACACGACACAGGGAATAATCCCTACTTGTGCCCAGGGGAAGGTTTCTTTTCGTCAACCTTCTTCTCATCACCCTTCTTCTCATCAACCTTCTTCTCATCACCCTTTTTTTCGGCCGACTTTTTATCCTCACTCGTGCTGTGCTCGGCGGACTTATCGTCCTTCCGCTCAGCCTTCTCCGCGCCTCCCTTGGCTTCCCCACCTTCCGCTTTGGCCACCTCAACATCGCCACCGGGCTTATCCTGCTTCTGATACTGAATAATCAACGTGATACGCCGGTTCGCGGCACTTCCAGGATCATTTAGCTCACGCGGACTCTGATCGGCAAACCCGCGCACCTGCGTAACCTGGTCAGCCCGGACACCCTGTTCCTGCATCCAGCGCCTCGCAGCATTTGCCCGGTCCGCAGACAACTCCCAATTCGAATACCCGCCCCGCCCCACGAAAGGCGTGGAATCCGTGTGCCCCTCCATCGTGATCTTGTTCGGCAGTTTCCCAATCTCTTCAGCCAGCGTCTTCAACAGATCCTTCCCGTAGCCGGTTGGATTCGCATTGCCCGATTCAAAGAAAGTACCCTTTTCATCCTCAATCAATTCAATCCGAAGTCCTTCACCCGTCACCGTGATCACAATATTCTGCTTGATACGGTCCAGCGAACCGGTATCCTTGACGGCCTGTTCCAGCTTCTCCTTCAACTTCTTCATATCGTCTTTGTGGACCGGGAGACTTTCACTACCTGCTCCGCGAAGACCGTTCCCCACGTCTTTTCCATGCCCGTTCGGATCGGTGAAATACCCCCCCACAGCCTTCTGCACCTGTTCGCTGCTACTAAGCAGCCACAATACGATGAAGAGCGCCATCATCGCGGTGACGAAATCCGCATAAGCAACCTTCCACGCACCACCATGATGAGCCGCGTGGCCAGCCTTCTTTCTCCTGATGATGATAATTTGCTGAGCAGGTTGCGCCATTCTTATGCCGCCTTCGGCGCACCCTTGCAGGCGGCCTCCATGTCCTTAAACGACGGACGCAGCTCGTGCGGAATTGCACGTCTCGCAAACTCGACAGCGATCATCGGAGCCATACCGCGGGCAAACGCCATCAGACCAGCTCGCAACATCTGGTAGAACTGCCCTTCGGCATCCACCATCTGCTCCAGATTCGACGCCAACGGCGACCCAACGCCGTAACAAAGTAAGATCCCGAGAAACGTACCCACCAGTGCGGCCGCTACCTTATGCCCGATCTCTTCCGGCGGACCACCCAGTGCCCCCATCGTGATCACGACACCAAGCACCGCAGCCACAATCCCGAGCCCAGGTAAGGCATCCGACACGGTCGAAAGAGCCTTAGCCGGCAGCAGTGCCTCGTGGTGGTGTATGTCGATATCGTTCTCGATCATCGCATCCAGATCGTGAGGAGGAACCACTCCCGACACCGCCGTCCGCAGCGTGTCGCAGACAAAATGCAGGATGTGGTGGTCCTTGATGATCTTGGGATATTTCGAGAACACGGCACTCTTGTCCGGATTCTCCACATCCTCTTCCAGCTTGGCCATGCCACTTTTGCGTGCGAAAGTGAAGATGTCATTCAACATCTTGAGCGAATCAAGATAAAAGGACTTGGTGTATTTACTCCCGGACAAAACACCAAGCAAACCCGTAAACATCCGAATCACAATCGGCAGCGGATTTCCCACCAGAAGCGTACCGATCGCAGCGCCACCGATGATAATCAACTCGGCAGGCTGGACCAGAACAGCAAGGGGCCCCTTCTCCATCAGGAAGCCTCCCAGAATGGAGCCGAACACCACCACGAGACCAATTAGGGGAAACATGTTCTGGAGTCTAATCGGCTGAAACTCGCAAAACCTTGAGGGTCGGGCCGCCCTCGGGCCCCAAAAACTTTTCGCTTCACCAGAAATAACAAAGCCGCGAACCAGTCACTAAGACTGGTTCGCGGCTTTATTACAAGTCGTTATGTTTAAATGGTTTATTCGTCGACGGGGGAGTCGGGATCGACGCCTTCCTGCTGCGCCTTGAGCCGTTCTTCACGACGTTTGGCACGTTCGGCCGCACGCTTCACCAGTTCGGAACCGACGAACTCGAGCATCGCCAATTCCGCGCCATCGCCCTTACGTGGTCCAAGCCGAGTGATACGTGTGTACCCGCCGGCACGCTGGCCGAACCGAGAACCCAGCGTATCAAACAATTTCTTCACCGACGCGGGCGTGGTAAGGAACGCCGCCGCCTGCCGCCGTGTATGAAGTGTGTCCTTCTTGGCGAGCGTGATCATCTTTTCAACGAGAGGCTGGACGGCCTTCGCCTTCGGGATGGTGGTGATGACGCGTTCCTCCAGAACCACACTCGTGGTGAGGTTCTTGAGGAGGCTGTTACGCGCCCCGACGTCCCGCTTGAGTTTCGCATTTCCAAATCTGTGTCGCATGTCTTATGCCTGTCCTGTGAGCTGAATGCCGCTTTTAGAAATCGTCGTCGCCAATAGCTTCTGACACACCCGAGCCCGGAGGCGGAGCGACCAAACGACCATGCGAGTCCGGCTTCATACCGAGACCAAGTCCCAGTCCGGCGAGGATTTCTTTAATTTCGTTGAGAGATTTACGGCCAAAATTCTTGGTCCGCAACATTTCCGATTCCGTCTTCTGGACGAGTTCGTTGATAGTCTGGATACCGGCGTTCTTGAGGCAGTTGTACGACCGCACCGAAAGCTCGAGTTCTTCCACGCTGCGATTGAGCTGTTCACCGAGGCGATCCATACTGCGCTCTGCCGGTTCATCCGAAACTTCGGCAATTTCTTCGAAGTTGATGAAGATCGTCATGTGATCTTTCAACAGCTTCGCGGCGTGACCAATTGCGTCCTGCGGAGAGATCGCGCCATTCGTCCACACTTCAAGTGTCAACTTGTCGTAGTCAGTCATCTGCCCGAGACGGGCAGCCTCGACCGAGAAATTCACTTTACGTACAGGAGAATGAACCGAGTCGATCGGGATAAAGCCGATGGCAAGATCTTCATCGAAGTTCTTATCGGCCGACACGTAGCCGCGACCCGTCTTCAGCCGCATCTCGATATCGAGTTTGCCGCCTTCAGAAACGGTAGCGATATGCATGTGGCGATCCAGAACTTCCACATCAGCGTCGGTTTCAATCTGACCGGAAAACACTTCGCCGGCCTTATCAACAACCAACCGACAAACCTTGGTACCTTCACTCATCACCTTAAAGGGAATCTGTTTCAGGTTGAGGATGATATCGGTCGCATCTTCCACCACGCCCGGGATAGGGCTGAACTCATGATCCACACCGTCGATACGAACGGCAGTGATAGCAGCGCCTTCAATGCTCGAAAGCAGAACGCGACGCAGCGAGTTGCCAATTGTGGTGCCGAAGCCCCGCTGAAAGGGCTGGGCCGTAAACATACCGTAGCGCTCAGTCAGAGTCTCGGTGTTCGCGACCAGGCGTTTGGGTTTCTGAAATCCCTTGAACGACATAATTATCTTTCACTCCAATAGCGGCCAGGCTTTATCTCAATCCGCGCAGGCCGATTTTGTACAACACCACTAATTTACTAAAAACGCAGAGGGGGCGGAGCCCATGGCCACCGCCCCGTCATGCGAACAATTACTTCGAGTACAGTTCGACGATCAGTTGTTCATTGATCGGAATCTGCGTCAACTCATCGCGCCGCGGCATGCTCAAAATACGGCCCTTGAGATTATCCTTATCGACTTCCATCCAACCCGGCGACGGAGCGTGAGCTGTCGCTTCACGTGCCGCCAGAATTGCGGCATTTTCCTTGCTCGAATCACGAACTGCCAGCTCGTCACCAGGCTTCACCATGGCTGAAGGAATGTTGCACTTGTGGCCGTTCACGTTAATGTGACCGTGGCGAACAATCTGCCGAGCCTGCGACCGGCTGGTCGCGAGACCCATCCTGTAGATGACGCTGTCCAGCCGACGTTCGAGAGACGCCAGCAGGTTTTCACCCGTGATGCCCTTCATCTTCGTCGCTTTTTCAAACGTATTGCGGAACTGAGCTTCCAGAACACCGTAAATACGGCGAACCTTCTGCTTCTCTCGCAACTGGATACCGTAGCCAACCATCTTCGGCTTACGATCTTTACCATGCTGCCCGGGGAAGAAGTTCCGACGCTCAATGGCACACTTTTCGGTGTGGCAGCGTTCGCCCTTCAAAAACAACTTCATGCCCTCGCGTCTGCACAAACGGCAGACAGGCCCTCTATAACGTGCCAAGTAACTTTCTCCTAATTCACGTGCGGTTTACGACCTGAGGAGGCCTTCAGTCCCGCTCTACACAAAACAAATCACCGGCGCCCCTGTAAGGGAGCGCCGGTGCCAAAATCAAACGCGACGTTTCTTGGGGGGACGGCATCCGTTGTGCGGAATTGCCGTCGTATCACGAATGGCGCGAACATCAAGGCCAGCAGTCGAAAGAGCCCGGACTGCGGATTCACGCCCGGAACCAGGTCCCGAAACGCGCACTTCCACGGTACGGAGTCCCACTTCGCCGGCCTTGTTGGCAGCTGTGAGAGCCGCCTGCTGAGCTGCGAAAGGGGTGCCCTTGCGGGAGCCACGGAAGCCCAGCGAACCAGCACTCGACCAGGAAACGACGTTGCCGTCCGGATCGGAAATAGTCACGATGGTGTTGTTGAAGGTGGCCTGCACGTGGACGATGCCCACGTGTACTACGCGCTTTTCCTTCTTCTTTACGTGCTTCTTTTTGGTGGACTTTACAGGTGCCTTGGCCATTAGGTCTTCGCCGTCGCTTTCTTCTTGTTCGCCACAGTACCCTTACGTGGTCCCTTACGGGTCCGTGAGTTGGTGTGGGTGCGCTGACCACGAGTTGGCAGACCACGGCGATGACGCAGACCGCGATACGACCCCATCTCGATGTGACGCTTAATGTTCAGCGATATTTCCTTACGGAGATCGCCTTCCACTGAGCCCTCATCTTCGAGGATCTGGCGGATGCCGCTGACTTCATCTTCCGTCAGGTCGCCAATCTTCTTGTTGAAATCGATGCCAGTACGGTACAACAGGCTCTTCGCGCGAGTCCTGCCGATTCCGTAGATATAAGTTAATCCGATCTCAGCCCGCTTTTTCGGCGGCAGATCGACACCCGCAATACGTGCCATATTCCTCTTTGATCCTTATCCCTGACGCTGCTTGTGCTTAGGGTTCGCACAAATGACACGCACCACGCCTTCGCGGTGGATCAACTTGCACTTGTCGCACATCTTTTTTACTGAAGCCCGAACTTTCATTGTCTCTTACCTGCCTCGCCCGCTCGCAAAACACCCGTCGAGCCTGAATCTTATAACTTCCGAACTATCCGCCCCCGGGTAAGATCGCGCTCGGCGAACTCAACTTCCACCCGGTCGCCCGGCAGCAGCCGGACCCAATTCCGAACAGCCGTCCCAGCCGGAGCCGATAACGACCCATGAGCCAAAACCTGCATATTACTCTCTAAAACCAGCCGGTAAAGCAGGCCCGGTAATTCTTCGGTGACGGTCGCTTCGACTATCTTCATCATACGAATAAACGAAGCCAAACAACTACGGTCGGGTTAAGACCCATGGGCCGTTAGCCGTTACCGCGATACAGTGCTCAAAGTGGGCTGAGTACGAGCCGTCCTTCGCCACTGCAGTCCACTTGTCCTTAAGTACTCTGGCGTCCGGTTTCCCGGCATTCACCATCGGCTCAATCGCAAGCACCATCCCCTCACGCAACCGGGGGTTCTCATTCCGGCGGTCCACATAATTGGGAACCTGCGGCTCCTCATGAAGCTGCGTCCCAATCCCATGTCCCACATATTCCCTCACGATCGAGAACCCGTTGCCCACAACGTGATCCTCCACCGTGCTACAAATGTCAAATAACCGATTACCCTCTCGCACCTTATCGATCGCGAGTTCCAGGGACGCTTCGGTCACTTTAAGCAAACGCTTAACCTGTTCAGTCACTTCGCCCACGGGAACCGTTAAGGCAGAATCGCCAAAATACCCGTTCAGCGAGACACCCGTATCTATCGATACGATATCACCAGACTTCAATATCTTCTTTGGGTTCGGCATCCCGTGTACGATCTCCTCGTTAATCGAGGTACACAGTACAAATCGATACCGCTCACCCGCCGCAGGAACGTAGTAACCCTTGAACGCCGGCTTCGCACCCGCATCGTCCATCATCCGGACGGCGGCAACTTCAAGGTCCCAAGTGGAGATACCCACCTCAACCATATCACCCAGAGTGTGCAGGATCTGATGTACCAGAAGCCCACTCTTCCGCATCTTATCGAGTTCCGCCGGTGTTTTGCGTACGATCAAGAGGAATAGACCCCGGCGCCTGGTAACGACCCAAGACTTTCCCGAATCCGCCCACAAATAACCTCAGGCTGTTCCACACTCGCGTTCACTTCCACTAGCCGTTTACCCGATTCCCTAAAAAACTCTACGAGCGGCTTCGTTTGCGCCTCATATTGCTTCAAGCGTTCACTTACCACTTCTTCACGATCATCTTCCCGAATCACCAGAACGGCGTTATCGCTGTCACAAACCCCAGCGATCCGAGGAGGACGGGTAACAGCATTATAAAGTGTACCGCACTTCAGACACACCCGCCGTCCCGCCATCCGGGACATAATTACATTGTAATCCACGGAGAGGTGAATTACTACTTCTTCACCACCAAGGCCCGCCAGAAGGTCCACCATCGCGGCCGCCTGGGATATCGTCCGTGGGTAGCCATCCAGGATAAATCCCGACTGGCAGTCATCCAGCTGGATCCTCTCGGACACCAACCTGTTCACCATCTCGTCAGGAACAAGAGAACCTGCCCGCATCCGATCCGCGATCGCTTCGCCGGTACCAGTCCCACGCCTCATATGATCACGAAGCATGTCACCAGTGGAAATCTGCGGGATCCCCAACATCTCAACAAGGAACCTGGACTGAGTTCCCTTCCCCGACCCAGGGGATCCAAACAGAATCACCGCCAGCGGACCCGCACCAGCGCCATCGCGCCGCATTATCGAAGCTCCGGCCATCTAGACCGAACCGCGGCGTCCGCGAATGCGGCCAGCGCGCGGCGTAAATCCTTCATAATGCCTCATGATCAACTGGGCTTCGATCTGATTCAGAGTGTCCATCGCAACACCCACCACGATCAGCAGGGAGGTTCCCCCGAAGTAAAATTGCACGTTCAACCCTTCCAGGATAAAACGCGGAAAGTAACGATCTATCACGTCTCCAACAAGAGGCAAATGCTGCAGATGGATTCCCGAAATCATGATGTCCGGGATAAGGCAAAGAATCGAAAGGTAAATGGCACCGACGAACGTGATCCTTGTCAGAATCGTATTCATGTAGTCAGACGTGCTCCGTCCGGGCCGAATACCGGGTATGAAGCCACCGTACTTCCGCATATTGTCCGCCGCCTCATTGGGATTGAAGATGATGGACACGTAGAAGAAGCAGAAGAAGACGATCAGGCCGATAAAAAACAGGATGTACAACGGTTCAGCATGTTGAATCGACCGCAGGATGCTGCTGAGCCAAGTATTGTTTTTGACGAAAGGCGTGTTAGCAATCGTTTGCGGGAAAGCGAGGATGGAGGATGCGAAGATGACCGGAATCACCCCGCCAGCGTTCACTTTCAGAGGCATATGCGTCGACTGGCCACCCATGACTCTGCGACCAATGACCCGCTTAGCGTACTGCACCGGGATCCGGCGTTCACCCATTTCCACGAGGATGATAAAGGCAACAACAGCCACCATCATGACCAAGATAATGGCAAGCTCCACAACATTCCACTCGTGCGTAATAAATACGTTCGTGTAGATGTTCCCGATCGCCGAAGGCAACCCAACAACGATGCCGGTAAAAATGATCAGCGACATGCCATTGCCGATCCCCCGCTCCGTGATCTGTTCACCGAGCCACATGATAAACGCGGTACCGGTCGTCAGGGACAGGATAGTCAATGCATAGAAGCCCCACCCGGGGTTGATCACGACGTTATCCTGCATCGACTGCAGACCATACGCGATCCCGAAAGACTGGGCAATACCCAAGCCAACTGTCAGGTAGCGGGTCCATTGGGTAATCTTGCGACGCCCCAACTCCCCTTCTTTCTGCAGTTTTTCCAGAGTCGGCACCACTACCGTCAACAATTGCAAGATGATGGAAGACGTGATGTAGGGCATAATGCCCAAAGCGAACACGGAAAGTCGGCGAATGTTGCCGCCGGCGAAAAGATCAAAGAAGCCGAAAATCGACCCTTGTGTCCGGGTGAAAAACTCTTCCCACCGGATCACGTTGATACCCGGCGTCGGAATAAAACTACCTAACCGATAAACGGCCAGCAGCGCAAACGTGAACAGGACACGTCTCCGGAGATCTGGAATCCGGAAGACATTGCCGATTGCTTCAAAGAGTTTCCCCATGCATTATCCCTCGTGTGGCCACCGTACACTCTCCGCTGGTCCTTCCCAGGGGAGTTCAGCGGCCCAACCTTAAGCAGCTGCTCCGATAATCTTTACGGTGCCGCCAGCCTTCTGAATCTTTTCCGCAGCGGCCTTTGAGAAAATATGAGCCTCAACGGTGATCGCCTGCGTGACTTCGCCCGTACCAAGAATCTTGAGACCGTCGCCAAGCTTACTGAACAGGCCACGTTCCATCAGACTGTCGGGAGTGAAGTTATCACCACCAATCCGAGCAAGATCGCGCAGATTGACGATGGCAAATTCTTTCTTGAAGATGTTGGTAAAACCGCGTTTCGGCAGACGACGGTGAAGGGGCATCTGGCCACCTTCGAATCCGCGCATGATGGAGTAACCAGAAATCGACCGGGCGCCCTTACTACCGCGACCCGATGTTTTACCCGTACCCGAACCCATACCGCGACCGACGCGTTTTTTGCGATGTTTCTGCCCCACGGGGGGAGTGAGTGAACTGAGATTCATGATATTTATCCCTTCGCCTTACTCGCTGACCAGCGCCAGAAGGTGAGGTACCTTCTTTACAAAACCCCGAAACGAAGGGCTATCCGGCTTTTCCACGACCTGGTTAATTTTGCGGAGGCCAAGGCTCTTCACAATATTCTTGTGGCTCTGCGGCGTGCAGATCACACTGCGGATCAGTTTAATTTTGATAGTTCCAGTGGCCGACATTTAGACTTTCTCCGGAGCCAGACCGCGCATCTCACGAACCGCTGCCTTATCCCGCAGCCTTTCGAGCGCATCGATCGTCGCCTTAACAACGTTATGCGGATTACGACTGCCGATAGACTTCGTCAGCACATTGGGAATGCCACAAGCCTGCACCACCGCGCGCACAGGACCACCCGCGATAACGCCGGTACCGTCTTTCGCCGGCTTCAGCATGACAAGGCCAGCACCGAACTTACCCAACACCTGGTGAGGAATCGTGTGCTCCAGCATGTGGATGCGACGCAGATTCTTCTTTGCGGCCTCAATCCCCTTGCGGATGGCTGAGGGAACTTCCTTCGCCTTACCCACACCGAAACCAACCACGCGAGCCTGTGCGTCACCGACGACAACAAGAGCGGAAAAGCTCATGTTCTTACCGCCCTTGACGACCTTGGTCACGCGATTGATTGCGACCACATTTTCCTTCAGATTGAGAGACTGCGGGTCAACCCGCTTCACCGTTGCGATAGCCATTAGAACTCCAGTCCTGCTTCACGCGCAGCTTCCGCCAGCGCCTTCACACGGCCGTGGTACTGATATCCGCCACGGTCGAAGACCACGGTACCGATACCTTGTTCCCTGGCCCGCTCCGCGACGCGCTGTCCAATCAGCTTCGCCGCAGCAATGTTGCCGCCCGTTTCGGTAACACCCTTTTCGAGGGTGCTGGCCGATGCCAGCGTCACACCCTTTGAATCGTCGATTACCTGAGCATAGATGTGTGCCACGCTGCGGAAGACCGCCAGCCGCGGACGTTCCGTGGTGCCACTCAGCTTTTTGCGAATACGCCGGTGAATGCGCAGGCGTATTTCGTCTCTGTTCTGCTTCGCAGCCATGGTTACTTCTTACCTCCGGTCGCGCCGCTCTTACCGACCTTCTTCTTCAGAATCTCGCCAGTGTAACGAACGCCCTTGTTCTTATATGGATCGGGTTTGCGGAGTGCACGCATATTGGCGGCGACCTGACCCAGTAACTGCCGGTCATGACTCGTCAACACGAGGTGCGTCTGTTTGTCGATCCGAAGATCGACGCCCTCCGGCAAAACTACTTCGATCGGGTGAGAATACCCCAGCACGAAAGTAGCCAGCTTGCCCTTAACGTCAGCGCGATAACCAATGCCCACGATGTCGAGTTCACGCGTAAAACCGTCAGATACACCCTTGACAGCGTTGGCAGCCAGTGCCCGCGTTAACCCGTGCAGCGCGGCATATTCGTCACTATCCCGAATTACATCGAGAATTGCGCCGTTCTGCTGAACGCGTATCCCGGCTGGCACTGGAACTTCCAGTTTGCCTTTCGGTCCCTGCACCTTCAATTGATCCGTACCGATTTCAACCTTCACACTGGAAGGCACCGGTATCGGCTTTTTTCCTACTCTGGACATTAGTTGTCTCGACCCTTCAATTTACCTGGTCTTGCTAAATCTCTACCAAACTTTACAGAGAACTTCGCCGCCGACGCCTTCTTTACGCGCCTTACGGCCGGTCATCACACCCGACGGAGTTGTCAGGATACTGATACCGATGCCACCCTGCACCTGCGGAATCTCATCTTTACCCGCGTAATTACGGCAACCGGGACGCGAGACGCGCTCGATCTTCGTGATGACGGGCGAGTTGTCAGGAGCGTACTTCAGATAGATCTTAATGACCTTCTTGACGCCTTCCTCTGCAACTTTGTAGTTCGCGATGTAACCTTCCTCTTTGAGGATGCGGGCGATCTCCGTCTTCAGTTTTGAAGCCGGGACGTCTACCTTCGGGTGGCGCGCGGTAATTGCGTTGCGCACCCGGGTCAGCATATCTGCGATAGGATCACTTGTCATATTTGTACGGGAGCCTCGATCTTACTTTTGGCCTGACCCTTACCTCCTTCTACCAGCTCGCCTTCACCACACCCGGAATCTCGCCGTTGAGAGCGAGCTGCCGGAAGCAAAGACGGCACACACCGTACTTACGCAGGAAACCACGGGGACGACCGCAACGCCAGCAGCGATTACGATGACGACACTGCAGTTTCGGAGTCTTGTTTTTCTGCGCGACGGCCAGTTTAATATCTTTTGCGATTTTCGCGAGTGTTGCCATGAAATTCTCCTCGGGCCCTTTATTGCTGGCGGAACGGCATCCCCATCTGCTTCAACAACGCCCTGCCTTCGGCGTCCGTCTTTGCAGTGGTCGTGATGCTGATGTTCATGCCCTTCGTCTTGTCAACCTTTGAATAATCGATCTCGGGGAAGATCAACTGATCCTTCAGGCCAAGGGTGTAATTGCCGCGTCCATCGAAGGACTTTGACGAAACACCGCGGAAATCGCGAACACGCGCGAGAGCCACATTCATCAGCCGGTCGAGGAACTCATACATACGGTCGCCGCGCAGCGTAACCATCGTGCCAATTGCCATGCCTTCACGTAACTTGAAGGCCGCGATTGATTTCGTCGCTTTTGTGATCACTGGCTTCTGGCCTGTAATCGCGCCCAAATCGTTCACCGCGCTATCCATTAGCTTCGCGTTGCCAGTTGCTTCGCCCATCCCGATGTTGATCGACACTTTGTCGATTTTCGGAATGGCCATCACGTTGGTGTAACCGAACTCGGTCTTGAGGGCCGGTACCACGTTCTTGAGATAGTGTTCTCTGAGTCTGGATGCCATGCTGTTATTGCTTCCTCACGCCTTATTTCTTGTCCAGTGCGCCACCGCACTTGTGGCAAACACGCTGACGCTTGGTAACACCGGCGTCCGTGGTCACCACGTGATGCTTGATGCGAACCGCGCCACACTTACTGCAAACGATCATCACGTTCGAAACAGCGATGGAGGCTTCCGACTCCGCCACGCCGCCCGCAATCTGCTTTGCAGGATTCTTGCGGGTGTGCTTCTTTATGATGTTTACTTGTTCAACCAGAATACGACCGGAAGAGCAATCAACACTAAGAACGCGCCCCGTCTTACCCTTGTCCTTGCCGGCAACAACCTTAACCTGGTCGTTTTTCTTCAGTTGAATCTTAACCGGGGGACGCTTGTCTTTCTTTAGCAGCTGACCCATCTAGATCACCTCCGGAGCAAGCGACACAATCTTCATAAACTTTTTGTCGCGGAGTTCACGCGCGACAGGTCCAAATACGCGGGTACCGACCGGTTCGCCCATTTCGTTTACCAGCACGGCTGCATTGGAATCAAAGCGGATGTACGTACCATCCCGCCTCCGACTCTCTTTTCGCATACGGACAATAACGCACCGTACTACCTTGCCCTTCTTAATGTTCGAATCCGGCGCCGCTTCTTTAACCGAGGCCGTAACGATGTCGCCCAAGCCCGCACGCGACCCAAGGTCGCCGCCACGGGGCCCGATGCAGGCGAGCCTGCGTGCGCCACTGTTGTCGGCTACCTCGAGGATAGTTCTCATCCCAATCATGATGGGTTCTCCTGTTGCCTTAAATCCTAAACTTTAGACTTTCACGTCAAGGTCAGACGGCTTTGCCGCACCAACCAGGGCGGAGCGCCGGATGATTTCTTCCAGCTTCCACCTCTTCAGCTTGCTCATCGGACGGCATTCCACGATCCGGACAATATCACCGAGCCGAGCAGTACCTTCTTCATCATGGGCGTAAAACTTCTTATGCTTCGTAACGATCCGCTTGTACAGCGGGTGAGGAACGCGACGCGAAACCTGAACCACGATCGTTTTCTGCATTTTGGTCGAAACAACGGGTCCGACCTTCTCGTTCTTTTGTGACTGTGGTTTCTGTGACTCTGTGACTTCGGCCATAGCTACTTCGCCCCTTCCAGTTCGCGTTGACGCAGATACGTCAGAAGCCGAGCGCGTTCGCGACGCATTTCGCGGAGCCGACGCAACCCATCCACCTGTCCCATGGACATTTGGAAGCGGATCCGAAACGTCTGCTCATCGATCTCTTTCAGCTTCGTCTGCATTTCAGCGGGGTCAAGCCCCCGGAGTTTATCTGTTTTCATCTGTTGCTCACTCCGCCACTTCGCGAGTGACGAATTTAGTCGTCATCGGGAGCTTGTGCGCGGCCAGCCGCATGGCTTCACGCGCGATTTCAACGGGTACGCCTTCCATCTCGAAAAGCACCTTGCCGGGACGGATAACTGCTACCCATTCTTCCGGATTGCCCTTACCCTTACCCATACGGGTTTCGGCGGGCTTCTTGGTGATCGGCTTGTCGGGAAACAACCGGATCCAAACCTTGCCACCACGCTTGATAAAGCGTGTCATCGCGATACGTGCCGCTTCAATCTGGCGCGATGTAATCCATCCGCACTCCATCGCCTTGAGGCCAAATTCGCCGAACGCAATCGACGATCCCCGCCAGGCCTTGCCCGTCATGCGACCGCGCTGTTGCTTGCGGTACTTAACTTTCTTGGGCATTAACATAAGTCAGTTTTCTCCCGGTCCAATCTTTGCAAATAACGTTTCTGCAGTAAGGTCGCTACGATGAATTCGCCCGCAAGGGCTTATTCTCCGCTGCCCTCTTCCGGCTTAGATTCTTTCCACGACGGCTGTGCCGGCGGCATCAGTGGGGGCAGAACCGGAGCTCCACCCTTGGCTGCCTCGGCGACCGGAGGTGCCTGTTGCAGGACACCAGTTGGCGCAGCAACCGAAGCCGGTGCACCACCACGATCACCACCACCCGCACGCGGACCACGGTTACGATCACCACCACGGTCATTCCCACCACGGTCACGATCACTACGCGGGCGCTCGTTGCGACGGGGTTCCCCGTCAGCAGGAACGGTCCGCTTGCCGTTGGCGAGGATTTCACCCTTATACAGCCAGGCCTTCACACCGATAATGCCGTAGGTCGTATGAGCTTCGGAAAAACCGTAGTCAATGTCTGCACGAAGAGTGTGGAGTGGAAGTTGACCCTGCAGATACCATTCACTGCGGGCAATTTCTGCACCATTCAGACGGCCCGAGACACGAACCTTAATGCCCTTGCAACCGAACCGAAGAGCCGAGTCAACGGCCTTACGCATGGCACGACGGAACGCAACGCGCTTTTCAAGCTGCAGTGCGATCGACTCAGACACCAGCTGAGCGTCGAGCTCCGGCTTGTGCACTTCCTGAATGTCGATAAACACTTCGCGCTTGGTCTTCTTGGCCAGAGCGGTCTTCAGTTTTTCAATCTCGGCGCCCTTACGTCCAATGATGATGCCGGGACGCGAAGTGCGAATAGTCACGCGAAGCTTGTTGCCGGGACGATCGACTTCGATCGAGCTAACGCCGGCAGACTTCAGCTGTTCGCGAAGACCTTCCTTGAGTTCGAGATCTTCCTGGAGCAGCTGCGCGTAGTTCCCTTTCGAGAACCAACGTGAACGCCACGGCTTGTTGAAGCCCAGCCGGAAGCCGTACGGATGTACTTTCTGACCCATTTGTTATGCCTTCCCGCCCTGTACTTTTTCGGTCACTTTGACGACGATGTGTGAAGTCCGACGCTGATACCGATACGCGCGGCCCATTGGAGCGGGACGAACACGTTTCTGGCGAGGACCTTCATTCACGTATGCCGACGACACAAAAAGAGCGTCAACATCAACATCTTCGTTCTGGTTCTGCGCATTGGCGATTGCCGAATTGAGAACCTTCTCTACCGCCGGAGCGATCCGCTTGTTGACCGAACGCAGCGTAATGCGGGCCTGATTGACCTTCGCGCCACGGATCATGTCCACAACGAGCCGCGCTTTCTGCGGGGAGATGCGGACGTGTCTGGCTTCTGCTTTAACTTCCATCTCAGTTCCTTCTGCAGTCATACGCTTACGACTTCGACGACTTCTCAGTCTTGGCGGCATGGCCCTTGAAGGTGCGGGTCGGTGAGAACTCGCCCAACTTGTGGCCAACCATGTTTTCCGTCACATAGACGGGAATGAATTTCTTACCGTTGTGAACCGCAACCGTATGTCCAACGAATTCAGGGAGAATCGTCGAACGGCGCGACCAGGTCCGGATCACCTTCTTGTCACCCGCAGCGTTCAAAGCATCGATACGACGCTCCAGGTGCGAGTCTACAAAAGGCCCCTTCTTTACAGAACGACCCATTTACTTGGACCTCCGGTTCACAATATTCTTATCCGTACGCTTGTTGTTGCGGGTTTTGAAGCCACGCGTCGGCTGTCCCCACGGGGTAACCGGGTGACGGCCTCCCGAGGTCTTACCTTCACCACCACCATGGGGGTGATCCACCGGGTTCATGGAAACGCCACGGTTGTGGGGGCTCCGGCCCAGCCAGCGACTGCGGCCAGCCTTACCCAGCGAAACGTTTTCATGATCGCTGTTCCCTACGGTACCGACGGTCGCCATGCATTCGACAGCCACACGGCGAACTTCACCCGAGGGCAGCTTCAGAAGAGCCACGCCACCGTCTCGCGACACGAGTTGTGCCTGCGTTCCGGCCGAGCGTGCCATCTGCGCACCCTTACCTGGCCGAAGTTCGATGTTATGAACGATGGTGCCGGCAGGAATGTTCTTAAGCGGGAGTGCATTACCGACCAGAATATCGGCGGCGGGACCGGATGAAACCATGGTGCCGACTTCGAGACCATGCGGAGCGATAATGTAGCGCTTCTCGCCATCCACATAGTTCAGGAGCGCGATACGGGCCGAACGGTTCGGATCGTACTCAATCGAGGCGACTTTGGCGGGCACGCCCGTTTTGTCACGCTTGAAGTCGATGATCCGATAACCCTGCTTGTGACCACCACTGATGAACCGGGAGGTAATGCGGCCCGTGTTGTTGCGGCCACCAGTCTTGCGGAGAGGTTCTACGAGCGACTTCTCCGGCGTCTGCTTGGTAATACCCTCGCGCGACACCACCGTCATGTAACGGCGGCTCGGCGTTGTCGGGCTGAATTTTTTAATTGCCATCTGTCTTCGCCTCTGCCCTTACATCTCGGTGAATTCGGGCATTTTCTGCCCGGCTTCAAGCCGTACGTACGCCTTTTTCCAATCGGACTTGTAGGCCGCGAAACGACCGCGGCGACGCAGTTTGCCATCGAAATTCGCCGTGCGAATCTCGGACACCTTCACGTTGAAGAGCTTCTCAACGGCCTGGCGGATCTGGACTTTGTTGGCATCACGGTGGACCGAAAAGGTCAACGTCTGCTCTTCGTCCTTCTTGATGAGGCCCTTCTCGGTAACGAGCGGCTTAACCAAAACGTCATGAATTGTCATTATGCTTCACCTCCGGCTTTGTTACCAGAAGAGCTCGCGGATGCGGGTACTGACTTCGCAAGAGCATCGCTCAGTTTGGTCGCCGCTGCCTGAGACACCAGAATCAGCGTCGCGCCCAGCAGGTGATAAGGATGAACTTCGTGGCTACGTACCAGCTGGACGCCTTCAATGTTACGGGCGCTGAGTTCCAGATTCAGGTTGTCTACAGAATCCACCAGGAGAACCTTGCGGTTGTTGGCGAATCCCTTCAGGGTGGAAGCAAAGGCCTTGGTCTTGGGAGTCGAGAGATCGAATCCTGAAACTACCTTAATGCCGCCATCCGCCAATTTCGCACTTAGAGCCGAACGCAAAGCGCCCAACTGCATTTTCCGGGGCAACTTGTAGGAGTAATCACGCGGCACCGGTCCGTGAACCGTACCACCGTGACGCCACAGAGGACTGCGTACCGAACCCATGCGAGCCCGACCAGTTCCCTTCTGCTTCCACAGCTTCTTACCCGAACCAGCCACTTCGTGACGGGTTTTAACCTTGTGCGTACCAGCGCGCTTACCAGCAAGGTAGTGGCGGACCGCTTCGTACAGCAAAGCTTCATTTACCGGCGCGCTGAAAACGGCATCCGCCAGTTCAACTTCGCCAACTCTTTTGTTATTGAGATCGACTACTTCAACTTTGGGCATGGTTACCTCTTTGCCCTCCGCACGACGACGTAGCCGCCATTCGGACCGGGCACTGCGCCTTTAACTACGAGCACATTGTCTTCGGTGTCGATGTCGATGATTTCCAGATTGCGAACCGTAACCTGTTCGTTACCCATGTGGCCGCCCATACGGGTGCCGGGGAAAACGCGCGACGGAAAGCTTGACTGGCCGATGGAACCGGGAGCCCGGTGGAACATCGAACCGTGGGAGGCTTCACCACCGCGGAAGTGGTGGCGTTTCACGACACCGGCGAAGCCGCGTCCCTTGGAAATGCCGATCACATCTACTTTGTCAGTGGTCTTGAAATCGCTCACCAAGACCTGATCGCCAGCCTTGAGGTCGGCGGAACCGGCCGCGTTGCCCTGGTCAAGCCGGAACTCGCGGAGGAACTTCGCACCCTCGACACCGGCCTTTTTCAGGTGGCCCGTACGGGGTTTGTTGATCCGAGCGGGTTTCACGAACTCGAGCAGACCAAGCTGCACTGCGTCGTAACCATCGGTGGCAGGGGTTTTGCGCTGTACGACCATGCAGGGGCCGGCCTTGAGCAGCGTCACGGGTACAACCTGCCCATCGGGCCGGAAGACCTGCGTCATGCCTATTTTCTTGCCAAGTATTCCTGGACTCATCTCTTCACTTCCTTGAGGTCAATACTTCACGTTCGTTGAGTGACCCGATTCCGGGTAACCCGAGTAAGACGATGCGCAACTCCGGGGAGCGCGCGGACAGGAGACTTCCCTGCCCTAGCCTTTTCCGAACGCCTTAATTTCCACATCCACACCTGCGGGCAAATCGAGCTTCATCAGCGCGTCTACCGTTTGCTGCGTCGGCTCGAGAATATCGAGTAAACGCTTGTGTGTACGAATTTCAAACTGTTCCCGCGACTTCTTATCAACGTGGGGCGAACGGAGAACCGTCGTCCGCGAGATGGATGTCGGCAGCGGGATGGGGCCTGCAACTGTGGCGCCCGTCCGCTTTGCCGTGTCAACAATCTCACCCGTCGATTGATCGAGCACCCGATGGTCGTAGGCTTTCAATCGGATACGTATGCGATCTTTCAGTGCCATGTTCTTTTAATCCAGTTCGCTTTTGCTTAAGTTGCAGCGTTAGTCTAAAATTTCGCTGACGGTGCCGGCGCCGACGGTACGGCCACCTTCGCGGATCGCGAAGCGCAGGCCTTTATCCATGGCGACGGGGGTGATAAGATCCACAGTGAGCTGGACGCTGTCGCCCGGCATCACCATTTCGGTCCCTTCGGGCATCTCGGCCACACCAGTCACGTCCGTGGTCCGGAAGTAGAACTGGGGGCGGTAACCCTTGAAGAACGGAGTGTGACGTCCACCTTCATCTTTCGAAAGAACGTAAACTTCGCCGAGGAACTTCTTGTGGCCCTTGATCGAGTTCGGCTTCGCCACAACCTGACCACGTTCCACGTCATCCTTGTCGATACCGCGGAGCAGCAGACCGACGTTGTCGCCCGCGCGACCTTCATCAAGGAGCTTCTTGAACATTTCGACGCCGGTAACAACCGTCTGCCGGGTGTCCTTGAAGCCGACGATTTCCATCGCTTCACCGACTTTGCAAATACCCTGTTCAATACGTCCCGTGACAACGGTACCGCGACCCTGAATGGAGAAGATGTCTTCGATCGGCATCAGGAAGGGACGGTCGATAATACGTTCCGGCATCGGGATGAAGCTATCGACGGCGGCCATCAGTTCGTCAATCTTGGTTTCCCACTGCGGTTCGCCGTTGAGCGCGCCGAGAGCGGAAACGCGGCAGACCGGGAGATCGTCGCCGGGGAACTGGTACTTGGAGAGCAGTTCGCGTACTTCGAGTTCCACGAGTTCGAGAAGTTCTTCGTCGTCCACCATGTCGACCTTGTTCAGGGCAACAACGATGTACGGCACACCGACCTGACGGGCCAGCAGAATGTGTTCACGCGTCTGCGGCATGGGGCCGTCGGTCGCGGCGACCACCAGGATTGCGCCATCCATCTGCGCGGCACCCGTGATCATGTTCTTGATGTAGTCGGCGTGACCGGGGCAGTCAACGTGCGCGTAGTGACGGTTCGGGGTCTCGTATTCCACGTGGGAAGCGGCAATCGTGATACCACGAGCCTTTTCTTCCGGCGCGTTGTCGATCGAATCGAAGGAACGGAACGTCACCTTCGGATTGTGACGCGACAACACTTTCGTGATCGCCGCAGTCAGGGTCGTCTTGCCGTGATCGATGTGACCGATCGTCCCAATGTTTACGTGCGGTTTGCTGCGGTCAAATTTTTCTTTCGCCATTGTGGTTCCGTCCTCGAAACTTTTTTAACCCAATACTTGTGAAACCGGCGGTTTTGATTTCAAAACCACGTTATGCAAAAATCGGCGCACCGACAAAATCTCACGGTGCGCTTTAGAAAATGGAGCCGTTGACCAGGATTGAACTGGTGACCTCGTCCTTACCAAGGACGCGCTCTACCAACTGAGCTACAACGGCTTTCTTGATCCCAACTCTTAGTGTACAGGAGAAGGTTTTAAAAATTGGTGGACAGGGGAGGATTCGAACCTCCGTAGCTCCGGAGAGCGACAGATTTACAGTCTGTTGCCATTAGCCGCTCGGCCACCTGTCCGGCTTGAAACACAAACATCACCGGCGGAAGTCTTGAAAATCCCGCCGTGACTGGCTGGAGTCATCGTAAGAACGTTCGCTTGTTGCGAACGACCAACTGCTGAACTCCCACCAGGTTGCTGCGATTCCAATGGTAACATCCCCGCGCTCAAAATCCAACATTCCGGATGCAAGATGTTGTTGTTATTCGGGTTCGGAGCTGAAAATTCTTTTGCCATCAGGCCCGGCGCGCCTGTCAGGACTGCGATATTGGGCCAAATTCATGAACCAGGGGGGGCGAGGGGGCCCAGACGGTCCAATTGTGAGTGTATTGACTGGGTTCAGCGGTGGAAGTCTCCGGGGTCGTGTCTGGGTAAAAAAAAGGGGATGCGGCGGCGTGGAGATAGGTGAACTGGTATTCCCGTGCGAGCCCGGACCTCAAACTCTTGTTCCACATATCGGCAGGGAGAGTACGAAACTGTACCCCTTACGGCAGAATGCGACTTACAGGACTGGTGAAGCGTCTCCGAGCAGGGCCTGGCGGGATACCTTCAGGGGTACCATTCCCTGGCTGAGCAAGCGATTGTGGAATTCTTCCAGGGAGAACCTGGGCCCCAATTGCCGACGATAGTCGTCGCGGAGTTTCATGATCTCCAGCTTGCCGAGCGTGTAGTAGAGATAGGTGGGGTCGGAAGTGCCGCGTTTGGTCTCGCGCTCACCGTTGGTCCTGGTTTGGAAGCCTTCTTTCACGAAGAAATCGATGCCCTGTTCGAAGGTCATGTTTCCGGTGTGCATCTGGATGCCGACAATGTAGCGGGCGTTGCGCAGGAGGGCATCCTGCAGCTGGCCAAGGCGCAGTTTGAGGTCGCCGTTGCCGTAGCCTTCGTCCAGCATCATCTGTTCGCAGTAGTGCGCCCAGCCTTCTATAAAAGAATTGGCGCCCAGCAGTTTTCTTGCCTTCGAGGGGGCGGTGGCCAGCCACAGACCCTGCAGGTAGTGGCCTGGAAACGCCTCGTGGACCGCGGTACTGGTGATTACGCCCCGGTTGAAGGCGGCCATGTGTTCGGCTACGGCCTTTGCGGACCAGGTCTTTTCAGGCAGGGTGACGTTGAAAAATGCCTCTTTTGCGGTCTTCTCATAGGGCCCGGGCATATCCATGGAGGCGAAGGTGAGGGCTCGGGCGAAAGGCGGTGTCTCTTCAATAATGGGTAGGACGGGAGACGGGATCCCGGCAATCTTCTTTGCAGTAATGAAGTCGGTGAGGCCTTTTAAGGTATCGCGGAAGGCCTGTAGCAGCTTATCGGGTGCAGGATGGTCCTTTTCAGTCTCCTCCAGGATCTCCTGCGGGGTGCGGGTGGGATCAAGCTTCTTGGCGGTGTCGCGGAAAGCCTGCTGATTCTTGCGGAGGTCCGCCATGCCGATTTCGAGGAGCCGCGAGAGGGGGATATCCACCATCTCGTCGAACAGCAGTTTCTTCGCGTAGTTTTCGGCGCCCAGGCGATAATCGCTTTTTGATCGGGGCAGGACATCGCGTTTCAGCCAGACTTCGAAGAGGCGCAGTTCGCGGAGTACGGCGAGATTGGCACGGCGAAAATCCTCTTGCAGAATGGGGTCGCGGACGTCGGTAAAGGCGAGCGGGACATCTTTCGTGAAGAAGCTGATGGTGCCCCCGAGTTGTTCCAGGGCCACTTCGGTATAGATTTTCGGGGGATTCTTCAGGTTGACGCGGGCTTCGGCGAGGAGTTGCGGGATGCGCTTTTCGCGCTCAATCAAGGTGCGGAGCCGCACCTCAGGGCTGGCGAACTTTCGGCTCATGATGGTGAAAGCTGCGTTGCCGGCCGTGCTGGGGTAAAGGTCGGGATTCTTCTCCCACATGCGGAGCTTTTCGAGGCTGAAGCGGGTGGCTCGGATGTTGGAGAGGATCAGGTCGCGGTCGGGTTGTGCGCCGGGAAAGGCCGTGAAGTCTTCCTCAAAGTGTTGCAGCGCGGCGGTTTGCTTTGCCAGCGCTGCGGGAGAATAACTCTCCAGTTGCCCGTCATACTGGTGGAATCCAGCCTGGGTGGCGGAACTGGGGTTGAAAGGGAAGACGGCTTCGTCAAAATAGCGGTCCACCAGGCTGTCCCAGGGCGATTGTGCATGCGCTGCCTGACCTGAAATCATCAGGGCGCAGCCGATGAGCGCGAGCGTCTGTGTCACGAATTCTCCGTATTCAGCAGGGCGGTCAGGGCCGCTTCCGTGAGAACGGGCACACCTAAGGTGACCGCCTTGTCCAGCTTGGAGCCGGCCTCTTCGCCTGCCACAACGTACGATGTCTTGCCACTTACTGAGCCAGAAACTTTGCCGCCCGCATCCTCGATCAGCTTTTTCGCGGCATCACGGCTGAGGGTTGGCAGGGTGCCGGTAAGGACGAACGTCAGGCCCTTGAGCTTGCCACCCTCCTTTTTCTTCACCAGGTGGTCGAACTTCAGGCCCGCGGCGCGCAGCCTTTCCACCAAATCGGCATTGTGGGGCTCGCGGAAAAATGCTGAGATGCTTTCGGCGACCTTCGGGCCCACTTCCTGCGCACTCTGCAACTCTTCCAAAGAAGCCCCGGCAATGCGGTCGAGAGAACCAAATTCGTTGGCAAGGAGTTCCGCCGTTCGCTCTCCCACAAAGCGAATTCCCAGCGAGCTCAGGACCCTGGGAAGGGGCATGTTGCGCGAGGCCGCGATATTCTCCACAAGATTAGCGGCGGATTTGGGGCCCATCCGATCGAGCGCCGTGAGTTGCTCGGGGGTGAGCGAATAGATGTCCGAAACGCTCTTCACCAGCCCCTGTTCCACGAGTTGATCGATGAGGACATCGCCCAGACCATCAATCGCCATCACGCCCCGGGAGGCGAAATGCCCGATGGATTCCTTGAGCCGCGCCGGGCAATTCAGGTTGATACAACGGCTGGCGGCCTCCCCTTCTTCCCGCACAATCCGGCCGCTGCACACGGGGCATTCGGCGGGCATAGTAAACGGGCGACGCACCTCGCCCTCCTGGGTGACGCGAACTACTTTGGGGATAACGTCGCCGCTGCGCTCTACCAGGACGCGGTCGCCAATCTGCAGGCCGAGGCGGGCGATTTCATCCTCGTTGTGCAGCGTGGCGCGCGATACCGTGACCCCGCTCACGACCTGAGGGGCAAGAACGGCCACCGGGGTGAGGGCTCCGGTTCGGCCAACCTGGACCAGAACATCGAGAACCTCCGTCTCCACCTGCCGGGCTGGATATTTGAAGGCAATGGCCCAGCGCGGGGATCGCGCGGTATAGCCGAGTTTCTGTTGCTGCGGGATGCTGTCGATCTTGATGACGACGCCATCAATGTCATAAGGCAGGTTGTCGCGTTCCACATCGAATTCGCGGCAGAAAGCCAGCGCTTCATCCACATTGGCGCAGATGCGGCGCTTCGGGTTTACTTTGAAGCCCTGGGTGGCGAGCCAGTCGAGGGATTCCCAATGGCTGTCGAAGAGGGGACCTCCGGTTTCGTCAAGCAGGAAGTAAGAGTAATAGTCGAGGCGGCGGGAGGCCGTGACGGCGGTTTCCAGCATACGCAACGAACCGGCTGCGGCATTGCGGGGATTGGCGAAACGGGGAAGGGCCTGAGCCTCGCGCTCCGCGTTGAGGCGTTCGAAGGCGCGCTTGCTCATAATCACCTCGCCGCGGGCTTCGAAAACGCGGTCCGCATCCACCCGAAGGGGCAGCGAGCGGATGGTGCGGGCGTTTTCCGTGACGTCTTCGCCGATGGAACCGTCGCCTCGTGTGATGGCCTGTTGCAGCATGCCGCCGCTGTAGCGGGTGGCGAGCGAGAGGCCGTCCATTTTTAGCTCCGCAACGTAGCGATATTCGGCTCCGCCCAGCAACTCCTTCACGCGTGTATCGAAGGCCCGCAATTCGGCCTCATCCAGGGCGTTATCGAGGCTGAGCATGGGCGAACTATGGGCTGCTTTGGCGACGCCCTCGCGAGGCTTGCCGCCCACACGCTGAGTGGGGGAATCCGGCGTAATAAGATGCGGATTCTCTTCCTCCACCTTCTGCAGGCGGCGCATGAGGACGTCATACTCAGCGTCGGTGATTTCCGGCGCATCCAGCACATAGTACTGGTGTTCATGGTGGCGCAGTTGGGCGCGAAGGTCTTCAATCTGGCTGGATATTCCGGACATGCTGTTCTAAACCGGCTTTTGTAACTGCTTCGCTATAATTGAGGTATTTCGAGCGACCCTAAAATTATCTCCCATCCCCTCCATCGAATTGGCATCGTCTTCAATCCCTGCGCGGGCGGCCTGAAAGGGTCCAACCGCCGTCGGCTGGACCGGGCTGTGGAAGTATTCCGCGCGGCAGGACGCGTTGTCACGCTGTATCCAACGCAGGCTGCCGGCCAGGCGGGGGACCTGACACGCCAGGCGATCCAGGATGGGTGCAACCTGGTGCTGGCGGCTGGCGGTGATGGCACCATCAACGAGGCCATTAACGGAATCGCGGGCACCGACGCAGTGTTTGGGGCACTCCCTGCGGGTACGGCTAACGTGCTGGCGAATGAGGTCGGGTTACCGAACCGTCCCGACCATGCCGCTAAATTTCTTCTGGACGCGGTGCCGACCCGGATTGCGCTGGGAGCGCTGGATGTTCCGGGGCTTGCCCGCCGCCACTTCGCGCTGATGGCGGGTATCGGGCTGGATGCGCGTATTGTGCGCGAACTGGACCTGAAGCTGAAGGCGAAAGTGGGGAAGCTCGCCTACTGGCACGCGGGTTTGCGCCAGATGGGACGCTCGTTGGAGCGCTTTCACGCCGAGGTTGATGGCAAGTTATTCGAAGCCAGCTTTGTTTTGGTGACGCGGGTCCGCAATTATGGCGGCGATTTCGAGATCGCGAAGCAGATTCGGATTACCGACGATGACTTTGAAGTGGTTATTTTTGAACGCCATGCCTGGTACGACTATCTGCGAGCCATCGGTGCTGTGCTGACCAACAGTCTCTACAACACGAAGGGCGTGACCGTTTGCCGGGCCAGGACGCTTCGCCTGCTGCCGGTCCCCAACCAGCCGGTTTTTATGCAGGCGGATGGGGAAGAACTGGGGCCAATACCGGCAACCATTTCCGTGGTTCCGGATTCGCTGACGCTTCTGCTTCCAAAGCGCTACGCTGGAAGGTAAATGCGGTTTGCCGTTCTGTTTTGCCTAAGTGGGATGCTGGCGGCGCTGGCACAGGTTCCTGCCACCTTGCCCGATTCCCCTGCGCGCGCCCAGTCGAACGACTGCTCGGCCGATGGCACCGTCGTGAATGCCACGAGCGGAGAACCGGTGCCGAGAGCCCGTGTTTCGCTGCTGACGACGGCAAATCAAAGTACCGTTCTGACGGATTCCGGGGGGCGCTTCCGGATGGACCATATTAGCTGTGGTTCTATTCAATTTTTCGCCCGGCGGATCGGCTTTCTGGAGAATGTTTCGGGCCCGGGTGGCCTCGCGGCGCAGCGGAAAGCGGTAACGTTGGAGCCAGGCGGCGCGGCCCACGATGTACGGATTGCGCTCACGCCCCAGGCGGTGATTACCGGAATTGTGACCGATGATCAGGGTGATCCGGTGTCGGGCGCGCAAGTGGCGCTCTTCAGTTCCAGGGTCTTACAAGGGCGGCGGACCTTTCAGCAGACTGGTCAGGGCGGCTCGAATGACCTGGGGGAATACCGGATTTCCGGGCTGGCGGCGGGGAAATATGTGGTGTGTGCGCATCCGAACCAGGCTGGAGGGCTTCTGGCTCTGACGAACGGCGCGATCACCGGCGACAAATGCTTTCCTGGTCCGCTTGAAGTCGGTTCCACCACAACTTTTGAACTGGCCGCCGGGCGTGATATACGGATTAACCTTGCCTTGCCGCTGATTCCCTCGGTGCATGTTCGCGGCGTGGTTACCGGGCTGCCAAAGGCGCGTGGCGTCTCGCTGTCACTGACCCGGCGCGGCGCGGTAGGGAATGCCTCGAATCGCAGCGCTCCGGTTCGTCCGGATGGCAATTTTGATATTCCCGGTGTAACGCCGGGGCCGTATCTGCTCGCGACCGATTACTGGGAGGATAACCGCCGCTACACCGCGCGAATTCCGCTCGACGTGGGCGGGGGCGATGTGGAGGGTCTCACCGTGCCGCTCTCCGAGGGTTTTAGCCTGCACGGGGTAGTCCGTGTGGAGTCAAAGGATGGCACGCCGCCGCAGCGAAATCAGTTTGGCATCTCGCTGCGTTCCGCGGAACCGGTAGTGGGCGGCGGCCGGATGGTCTGGTCGCCGGATGGTACCAGTTTCACGCTGGCCGACATGACTCCGGGTGTCTATCGTCTGGAAGCCTACACCTCGGGCAATTTCTACATCAAGCGGGCCATGTTGAATGGCCGGGACATCTCCCGCGAAGACACTTCCATCACGCAGCCCTCAGGCACGGTGGAACTGGTGGTCAGCGATGAGGGCGGCTCGGTGGAGGGGCAGATTGAGGATCGGGACGGAAAGCCGGCGGAGGGTTGGGCGATGATCTTCGAGGACGGCAAAGCGCCGCGCAACGCCCGCGCCGACGCCGCAGGCCACTTTCGCTTCGCTTCCATCGCGCCGGGCAATTACATGATCTATGCCTGGGACGATTTCAGTCAGGTAGAGTTCGCCAATCCTGACTGGATGCGCCGTTTCGCCGAGGGAACCCGGTTGACGGTTGAAGTGGGCCAAACGGCGCGCGTGAAGCTGGTACAGAAGCAAGCGCCGGTCCAGTAGCCCGAATGCCTGAGCCTTACATTGAATTGCATGCGCGTTCCGCGTTCAGCTTTTTGCGTGGTTCCACCGCGCCTGAAGACTATGCGGCGATAATCGCTGGGCACGGACAGGCTGCCATGGCGCTGACAGACGTGGACGGCGTTTACGGCGCTCCGCGCTTCTATAAAGCGGCGAACAAGGCGGGGCTTCAGCCGCACGTCGGCGCGGAAATTACGGCGGCCAGCGGTTCCCGGTATACGCTGCTGGTTCGCAATCGCACGGGGTATCAGAACCTGTGCCGGTTGGTGACACGGATGAAGCTGCGTCCGGGGACGAAGAATCCGAAGCCAGGGCAGGGGCCTGCTGCGACCGCCGCGGACTTCGCGGAGTTTTCTGATGGTCTGATTTGTTTGACTGGCGGCACGGAAGGTCCGCTGGCGCGCGGTCTTCGTAACAAGATGGGCGCGGAGGTCCTGGAGGGGCTGACCCGAACCTTCGGCGCGGGGAACGTGTTCGTGGAACTGCAGCGGCACCTCGACCGGCCTGAGGAAGTCAGAAATCAAGCCGCAGTGGCTTTGGCGCGTCGGTTTCACCTGCCGCTGGTGGCGACGAACGGCGTTTGCCATGCGCGCCCGATAGATCGGCGAATCCTGGACGTTTTCACGTGCCTGGAACATAAGACGACGCTGGCGGAGGCCGGACGTTTACTGTCGCGGAACTCGGAACGGCATTTGAAGTCTACGGCTGAGATGGCGGAGTTGTTCCGCGATCTGCCCGAGGCGATTGCCAACACCGGGATCATCTCCCGGCAACTGGAATTCACGCTGAAAGACCTGGGCTATGAGTTTCCACGGTTTCCCTTGCCCCCGGGCGAAACCGTGTCCTCGTTTCTGTGGAAGCGGACGGATGAAGGGGCTCGCTGGCGTTATCAGCCGTATCATGACCGGGCCAGAAACCAGATTGAGCGCGAACTGAAGCTGATTGAAAAGCTGGGCTTGGGCGGATACTTTCTGATTGTTTGGGACATTGTGCGGTTCTGCAAAGAGCAGGGGATTCTTTGTCAGGGCCGGGGCTCCGCGGCGAACTCGGCGGTCTGTTACTCGCTGGGAATCACGGCGGTGGACCCGGTCGGGATGGACCTGCTTTTCGAACGCTTCCTGTCGGAAGAACGTGGCGAATGGCCCGATATCGATATTGATCTGCCCTCGGGCGAGCAGCGCGAACGGGCGATTCAGTATGTCTACCAGCGCTATGGCGAACGTGGCGCCGCCATGACTGCCAATGTAATCACGTACCGGGGCAAGCTGGCTGCGCGAGAAGCCGGCAAAGTTCTGGGTTTCGACGTGAAGACGCTGGACAAGATCTCCAGCCTGACGTCGATGGGGGCCTGGCACCAGCCGGATCAGGATCCGGAACGTCGCTTTCGGGAAGCGGGGCTGGATTTCAATAACCTGCGCGTGCGCCGGTTTCTGGAGATTGTAGAGGGGTTGGTGGACCTGCCGCGGCACCTGGGGCAGCATTCCGGGGGCATGATTGTTTGCCAGGGCCAGCTGGATCTGGTGGTGCCGCTGGAACCTGCGTCCATGCCGGGCCGGGTGGTGGTTCAGTGGGATAAGGAAGACTGCGCCGATCTTGGCCTCATTAAAGTGGATCTGCTCGGTTTGGGCATGATGGCGGTGCTCGAAGACTGCGTTAAGCTGATCCGTACCCATTGGCGCGAAGAAATCGACCTGGGGCAGCTTCCGGCGGACGATCCCGCCGTGTACAAGACCTTGCAGAAGGGCGATACCATCGGCATGTTTCAGGTGGAAAGCCGGGCGCAACAGGCGACGCTGCCGCGGCTTCGGCCGGAGAAATTCTACGACCTGGTGGTGGAGGTGGCGCTGATCCGGCCTGGGCCCATTGTGGGTCAGATGGTCCACCCGTATCTGCGGCGCAGGGCGGGGAAGGAGCCTGCCGATGCACTGCACCCGTCGCTGGAGCCAGTGTTGGCGCGGACCCTGGGCGTGCCGCTTTTTCAGGAACAGCTGTTGCGGATGGCCATGATTGCGGCGAATTTTACCGGCGGGGAAGCTGAGGAACTGCGCCGTGCGATGGGTTTCAAGCGGTCTGAACAGCGGATGAAGGACCTGGAGGCACGGCTGCGGTCGGGAATGACCCGCAATGGCATCACCGGTGAACCGCAGGATCGGATCGTGCAATCGATTACCTCGTTTGCGCTGTATGGTTTTCCGGAGTCGCACGCGGCCAGCTTTGCTCTGCTCGCTTATGCCAGCGCGTGGTTCAAGCAGCACTACCTGGCGGCGTTTACCTGCGCGCTGCTGAATAACCAGCCGATGGGGTTTTACTCGCCCGCGGTGCTGGTGAAGGATGCGCAGCGGCACGGCCTGCGGGTCTTGCCCGCGAACGTGAATTCATCGGCATGGGAATGCACTATCGAAGGGGAGCCTGGGCAGGTTTCAAAGCCCATACTCCGGCTTGGGCTCCGGTACGTGCGTGGTCTGCGGGCGGAATCCGGCGTTGCCATTGCGCGGGGACGACCTTACGTGAGCGTGGATGAACTGGCGCTTCGCGTGCCCGCACTGCGCCGCAACGAACTGGAAATGTTGGCGGCGGTAGGGGCTTTGGCGGGGCTGGATGTCGCTCATCGGCGAGATGCCCTGTGGAAGGCGGGGCGGGCAGCGCGGCCTGCCGGGCCCTTGCTGGAAGGTGTCCCGGAGAATGCCCCCGCTGCCCCGCTGGAGCAGATGACCACCGGGGAGCGGCTCTCGGCCGACTATCTTGGCACCAGCCTGACGGTTGGCAACCACCCGATGTTCTACATGCGGGAACGGATGAAGTCGCTGGGGGTGATTCGAGCCTGGGATCTGAATAAAGTTCGCAATGGCCGCGTTGTTCGGGTAGCGGGCGGCGTGGTGGTCCGGCAGAGACCAGGGACGGCTAAGGGCATCCTGTTTCTGAGCCTGGAAGACGAGACCGGAATCTTCAACGTGGTGGTAATGCCCGAGATCTTTGATCAGTTCCGCCTCACTATCCTGACGGAACAATGGTTATTGATTGAGGGAAAGGTGCAGAACGTGGACGGCGTGATTCATGTGCAGGCGAAGCTGTTCGAGCGCCTGGAACCAGCGGGTCAGCTGGGGGTTCAGGTGGGCTCGGTCTCGCACGATTTTCACTAACACGATTTTCCCTAACTCGGTTAGTCGAGGCGCCGGGTCAGCGCTGCGGTTCCGGCGGTCAGGCCCTGCGTGCTGCCCAGTTGGTCGGTCGTCCATTCAACTCGCAGGGAGTTTTCGCTCAGCAGCCGGATGGTGAGGTCGCCACGTGCGCCGCCCGGACCTTTCCACGACGCCGCCACCACGTTACCTGCAAGTTTGCCGGCGAATTCAAAGTTGACATCCGGCGAGATGGCGCGATCGACGATCCGATACCGGGATCTGTAGCGTCCCTTTACCTGCCCGTTCTGTTCCGAGATTGTCGCTTCTATGAATTCGGGGGGGTAGAGGGCCGGAGTTTTCTTATCCTCAGGAATTCGAAGGTAGAACCAGAAACCGCTCAAAGCCCTGGGCGGGACGCGTGCGAACTGGCCGGGAGGCGGCAGGTTTGCTGTCAAACTCGATGTCGGCAGAGGGGACGGCGCGGAGGGAAGCTCGGTCATGGTGCCGATGGGGTTGGGCTGGGCTGGTTCGAGTTTGCGGGCATCTGAAATCACGCTGGACGATGACGCCCCCCCTTGGCCCCTCAGTTTTCCCAGTTCGTGGATGGCGGCGTCCCGTTCGAAGAGGGCAATTTTCAGGTCCGCTCTGGCTCGCGCGAGTTCGGTGGCGATGTCGGGGACTCTGGCGCCTGCTTCGTTTGATCCGGGTGCCGTGCTTCCCGGTTTTTCTCCATTCCCGGTGGCGACGACGGGAGGTCCGTCCGTTGCCAGCCACGCCAGAAGTGCAACTGCGACAATCACGACGCCTGACCATGCAAGTTGGCCCGCCAGGCGGCTCGAACGGAAGTTGCTGAGTTTCTCGCTGAGCAGCGGCTGCGGGGGGCCCGGTTCCTCGTCCAGGGAATCGTCATAGGCGCGGCGGCGCTGGGGATCGGACAGGACGCTGTAAATGCGATTCAGTTTCCGCATTTGCAGCTCGGCAACGGCTTTCAGCTGCTCGTCGGTTTGGTGATCGGGGTGGATGAGGCGGACAAGCTCACGAAAAGCGTCCCGCACCTCGTCAGGCGAGGCCTTGCGGGGGATACCCAGTTCGTCGTAATAAGTAAGTTCGTCGGCCCTTAGCTGGGGCATATCCGGTGCACGGCGAGTCCGTATTTCTAATTTAACGCAGCGCAAGGAATTGGACGGACTTTTGCGTGCACCGTATGAGATGCGGTGACGCAGGGGGAACGCCGGGGGAGGTTTGGCGGAAGCCAGTGGGTGTCGAACCCACCCGCGCCACTCGCGTGACGCACGCCGGGTTTGAAGTCCGGGCCCGGCACCGGCCAGGATTGGCTTCCGTGCATCTCCGCCTTGCTGATTGTAGCAGTGTAGAGCCTGAAACCGCGATTTCGACTGGCATACGATAGACTAAAGGGAGTTAGTTTTCACTCCTTATTTTCCCCGATCGTCTAACGGTAGGACAGCGGCCTTTGGAGCCGTGAACCGTGGTTCGAATCCACGTCGGGGAGCCATACATTTTTCTTCCTAACTCCAACGCCCTGTTTTTGTTGACAGCAGCGGTTCCCCGCTCCCGCCCGTATCCCCCACATTCCGCAGTTCTTGCCCGATTCTAGCTCTCTCTGGTTTGAAACGTGGTTCCCCGTGGTGCGAGACGAACCCCTGGGCTTGCGTTCGGACCCCCGCATTTTTTCCTGCGAACTCTCAGGTTTCTCTGTTGACAGGAAGGGTTTGTTGACGGCCCCGTCTAACACGGTCTACCGCAATCAACCCTTATCAAAACAGGGACTGGACTGGACCTCTTCCTCGAGTGCTTCTCTCGACCAAAACCTCAGCTTCTAATCCAGTCGGCGATCTGAGAGATCACGTTCCACTGCCGGGACCGCTGCAGATACTCCGGATGATAGCTCCGCACCGTCTTCGCCGGCAGACCCGGCGCGCGGACCCACGCCAGACGGGATGGCGGCATAGTCGGGCCCGGTAGGCCCTCCATCAGTTGAAATTCCACGCCGTCAAACTCGGCCTTGATCGCCGAGTCGTATCGTGGTCCAGTAAAAAAGACCACGGCGTCAGGTTTCAAGACAGCGATTTCATGTTGCAACAACCCCTGCTGCGCCTTGTGGAGCTTTGCAATTTCGGCTCGCGAACAGTTTTCCATGACGGACCCGTTCACGTTGACTTTGAACAAATTGGTCCACAGGGCAGAGTCGGGCTCCGCGTTTACTGCCGAGTCCAGAGCTCTGAACCCTCGCCAGAATGGCGAGTTCAGCTTCGGATACCGTCGTCCGAGCCCGTACCAGCGATACAAGTCCCACATCGCGCTGACCCCATTCGCCGCAGCCGAGAAATCCCCAAATGTCCTAATGGCCGAACCGGTACCGCCGCTTTCAAGCGGTTCATATTGCCACCGAAGCGTTTCCTGTCCAACCACGAGCAATCTCAAGCCAGACGACGCCCAGCGTTCGTGTGGATAGACGAGCAGAGGCGCCGACGCTCGACGCGACAGACCCTTCGGGAGTTTAGCCGAGACATGAAAACTTCTGTAGCGCACTTCCAACTGGTCATTCATCCGCTTTAGTTTTGAGTGGCATCTCCGGCTGAGGGTCTGGGCAATCATTGAAATCCGTCTTTGAGCAAGAATGATGTCGTCGTCAGGCTCGCGGCCCGTTGGCGACTTTACGGAGGCGAATGACGGTCTCTTCCAAGCCATGCCGGACAACTTCCAGCCGACCCGACGCGGAGAGCTGCTCTGGTGCAATCCGGCCGATATTGAAGGGGAACAAACTGGGGCCATTGACCAGGCTCCGAAAGTCCGTGACTCCCTCCGGTGTTGACACAACCGCCGCCTCTAAGAGCCATGCGGCCAAATCAGGGTCCGCGATTTGGCAAGGATCGGCCGGAGAATACTCTCCCTGTTTAGAGGCGTCGACGATCACTCCCCAATCCGCAAAAGCTCGCAGGACGTACCGCGCCGATCTTGCGACGGCTTCCCTTTCGCCCAGCAGTTCCTTGACGCGCCGCTGAACCTGCATCGGAGCCGCAGTTCCCTGCAGCCGGAATAATCGGCCCGTCACATCCGCCACCACGCGCCAGAAGGGATAGACAGCCATCGTCATGCCCCAGTGCAGCGGCAGCCTATCTGCGCGGCGCACTCCCTGCAGGAGATGGATGCCTGCTTTCCGCAACTCTTGGACGGGCGGCGGAACACGGACCCAAGTCTTCATCAGGAGCGTGATGGTCTTCTCCCGGCTGCCTCGCTGGGCTGTGCTGCCGACGGAGAGCTCGTCCTTCAGCCGTTCACTCAGCGCCTCGTAAATGTCGGCGTCGGGCATGCCGGCCAAGAAGAGGTCCAGCGTCTCATCCAGCCACCGGAGTTTGACGGTCCGGTTGTAACCGATCATGCGGGAACGGTTTTTCAAGACTTTCCTCCCACAACCCGAACAAACGGAACGATCGTCTCTTCCAGCGTTATGCCGCCGTGAGCCACGGTCCGATAGCCCTCAGGAACAAACGCACTGCGGTCCGCTGACAAAAGGGGCAGAAAGTCATCCGGCAGCCCCATTGGCCTCCATGAAATCGCTGCTGGAAATCTGGCTGCAACGTTCGCCCGCAATACGGGGTCCGAGTAGATTCTTGCGCGCTCCCCGCGAATGTCGGCGGTCACGCCCTCTTTCGGCCTTCCGCAACCAACGGATTCCACATTGCCGTGGTCAGCGGTCAGAAAAACAACAAAGCCACCCGAGAGGAGCCGGTCCAGAAGCGCGGCCAGAAAGCCTTCAGCCGCCCACTGTCTCACCTGGTTGTGCATTCCTGCCGAACCCAATTCCATGCCATGCATGATACGGTCGACTTTATCTACCACAACGCCGAGCACTTTAATTTTGGAATCCAACAAAGCCTCGTCGACCGATTCGAGCGTCGACGGGTCACCCAACCCTTTCAAATATGCGACCTCGTGGCTGGCGAGTCCATGATCAACCCAGAACTGCTGCCAGAGGCTCGCCTCCCTGCCCGTCGAGTAGATGCTGGAAGGGAAATAGAGCGGAGCCTTCCCGGCAAAAATCGACTGCCGCGAGACATTCGTAATCGTTGGCACCCAGGCGAAGGTCGTGTTTTCGTCGAATCGCCAGGCCGGACGTTGTTGGCTGATTTCGTGCTGGATCACCAGCCACTGGTCAAGCGCCAGACCGTCCACCACAACCAGGGCAAGCTTACCTGCTCCCTGGAGTTGCGCGGCGAGGAAACGCGCAATGTGGTGCACCATCACCGGTGGGCTCGCCGGTAGGCTGTAGAGGCTACCGAAGCGCCGCTGAAGCCATTGACTAAAGCGGGTATCTACCTGAGATCGAACGGTGAAGATTCGTGCGGCGATTTCCGGCGTTGAACCGGCACTCAGCTCTGATGAGAGGAGATTGACTTCCGCCCATATTCTGGCGAAGGAAAGCCAGTCGCCGTAGCGGGCTTCCTCCACCGGCATTTCGCGCTCAGCTACATCGAGTAGCGCCTTGAATCGATGAACCTTGTCCTGTTGCGGATCGCGGCGCACGCCGGCTGCAGCCCAGGCTTGAGGACTTCCTGTCCACGCGACAGGTTGCAGCATGCCTTCCACGAAAAGGTTGTCTATGTAGACCCGAATGTCAGGATGATCGAACGGAAGATCCTCCGGACCCTCCACAGTTACGGGGCTGTCGCAGTGCTCCACCTGTTCGCCTAAACGCCCAAGGAACCTCGGCCAACGCTCCTGTAGAAACGTATAGAACAGACTGCGATCCGTAAGCAGTTCGATCAGCGGCCAGGCGGCAAAGCGTCCATTTTGGTGAAGGACGTTGACCAGGCGATCCACGAATGTCGGCGGAATTGACTGGAGCCGATAGTGTCGTCGCAACAATGTTCGTAGAAGATCGGCATCGGACTTGACCAACTCCGCCGCGATCTCAAAGACGTGCCGCAGGACGAAGGTAAGCGTTAGAGCAACCCCATCTATGAAAGGGACTGTTTAACTGCTGAAGTAGGAGGGTGAACTACTCTGAATCAGGACGACAGAAGCAGCGGCGTCGAAGTCGGGCGGAAGCACATCAGATAGCAACTGAGTACGTGGC
>CAIYVZ010000021.1 GCA_903929755.1 uncultured Acidobacteriia bacterium | reverse complement strand
TGGTGGGTTCTGCGGAGACGGCAGGCGACGGAGCCCAGCACGCGTTTCTTTACAGCAACAGCACGATGACTGACCTCGGCACGTTGGGCGGAGGTATAAGTTGGGGTAACGGCATCAACGCTTCGGGCCAAGTGGTGGGTTATGCGGAGACGGCAGGCGACCTGGTCTCGCACGCGTTTCTTTACACCGCCGGCCACGCGCTGACCGACCTCGGCACGCTCGGCGGAGATTACAGCGACGCTCAAGGCATCAACACTTCGGGCCAAGTCGTGGGTGCGGCGATGACGACGGGCGACCAGGCCTATCACGCGTATGTGTATAACCTGGGTGTTATGACCGACCTCAATACCTATCTGCCCGCCAACTCGGGCTGGGAACTTACCATTGCCACTGCAATCAACGATTCGGGCCAGATTGTGGGTGTGGGCACCATCGGTGGCAACCAACACGCGTTTCTGATGGAATCTCCCTTCTCTGCCACCCCCGAGCCCTCCACTGCTTTGCTGGTGGTGGCAGGGGTGGCGTTTTGCCTGCTGACGCGGAAGAAACTGCGAAAGACCGCCTGAAGGATGTGGCGCGGGGGGGGGCGTCACCTTCATTCGGTGGGTACGGCAAGTGGAAGTTGGCCGGAGCACGCTGAATTCGGTTTTATAGAATCGGGGAAGTCTGCAGAATCCCGAACAGGGCCGAGAGCGGAACCCGCGTTCCCCGAAACAACCATGCCCCGCTGACCTTGCCGTGGATGCTCTCGACGGCGGGGGCAGCGGGGCAAAGCTATTGGGTGCTTGTCCTGCTTTTGGACTGTTTTTCGGCTATCGCGACGGCGGGATGGTGCGCCGCGGCGGCCAGCGGGTAGAGCCTGGGAGCGCTGACACGCTGGCGGGGCGCATCGGCCAAGGGTCCACTCCCTCGCGGCGAGCGGCGCGGAAAGGCCGCGTGGTTATTTCCAGGACACTACACCAGAAAAACCAACAGACTCCGGGCCGGCTCAATTCAACCGGATTCTATCGGCACGGCTTCGGTCCCTATGTTGCTGATCCCTCGATATTTACCGCCGGACAACCATGGCTGGAATCCTATACGTTCGGTTGCTACATTCGCTTGACTCGAACGGAGCGCGACGATACGGCGAGTGGGTGGAGGTTTTGCAAATGAGCATCACGATCAATCTCGCGCCCGAACTTCAAGCCGAGCTTGCGCGTCAGGCTGCCACCCACGGAGTTGGGCTTGACGTGTACGCGACCAGTCTGATTGAGAGTGCTGCCCGGCATCCCAAAGCCTCAACCTCCGTGGCTGACAATCCCAAGCCCTCCCGCGAAGTAATCGAAGCTATCAAGACCCTCAAAGGCTTTGGAAAAGCTCACCGCCTCTCGCTTGGTGGCATGACGATCCGCGAACTCCGCCATGAGGCGCGTCCTTGAATCGCATCGTCGTCGATGCCTCAGTGACCTTGTCGTGGTGTTTTCCCGACGAGCAGACGGACTCGTCCATGAGCGTGCTCGATTCGACTGCAAGCCGGCGGACGAGCGATCATGCCAGCTTTCTGGGCGGTTGAGGTTCTCAACTCTCTGCTGGTGGGCGAGCGCAAAGGCCGAATAGCGCCGGAGCAAACAGCTACATTTCTCGCAGCTCTCAGAATCCTGAACCCCGCTCTCGATTACGCAAAGCTGGAGCAGGTCGAGGGCCCTGTCCAGATTATCTGCAGAGACCATCGACTGACCCCATACGACGCTCTGTACATAGAGCTGGCACAGCGGTCGGGTTGTCCGTTGGCGACTCTGGATCATGCACAGCGAGATGCCGCGACCGCGCTCGGTGTTCACTGTTTATGATCAATCCCGGTCGCCGTCCCGCGAGTCGCTGAGGCGTTGCCTGTGCTGGCAGCGCTCATCGCCGGTGCCGGGGATAGGCCGCGCGGCGTTTTCCCGAATACCTTGCCCTCGACATTTGAAACAAGAACACGCGGGCTGCATCATCCTTGACGAGAGCGTGCCGCGAATCGGAGTCCAGACTCGCCAGGGCCTGGAGTTCAGCGAGTACCTTGCCGAACATGTGGCAATGTACGCCGCCGCGCGATCGCCGAAAAAGTGACATCGAAATACTCGCCGGAGCCTTCCTCCGACCAGCTATTCCATCGTGCGCGACCGCCAGCGGGTAGTTCCTGACAGCACTGAACAGCACTGACGCGCTGGCGGGGAGCATCGGGATAGTCCACTCTCTCGCGGCGAGCGGCGCGGAAACGCCGCTTGGTCATTTACAGGACACTACACCAGAAAAACCAACAGACTCCGGGCCGGCTCAATGCGACCTGATTCTATCGGCACCATCGGCACCGCTCCGGCCGCTATCTTGCTGATCTCCCGATATTTACCGCCGGATCGCCATGGCTGGAAGCCTATACGTTCGGTTGCTCTATTCGCTTGACTCGAACGGAGCGCGACGATACGGCGAGTGGGTGGAGGTTTTGCAAATGAGCATCACGATCAATCTCGCGCCCGAACTTCAAGCGGAGCTTGCACGTCAGGCCGCCACGCATGGCCGCGCCATCGAAACCTATGCCGCCAGCCTTCTCGAATACGCCGTTCATCTTCCGGCCGGAACTTCCCGGCTCGACTGGGACCGGCTTGAAAACACCCTCCGGGAAATGGCGCAGTTTTCGCACAAGATTCCGGCGTTGCCGGATGAAGCCTTCTCGCGAGAGAACCTGTATCAGGATCACGACTGATGCCGGGTGCCTCCGCCTGGCTACTCGATACCAACATTCTTCTCAGGAGTCGCTCACAACGGCTGGCCGGGCCGACGCAATAGCCGGGTGTTCCTCTCTGTTTGATGCCGCCCCGGCGGCCTGTGAGCTTTTGAGCTTGAGCAAGCGCGACGATCCGCACTATCCCCCGATCCGCAGCGCGCTTGAGGTGCTGGTGTCTCAGGGCGCGCGGTTGTGTTTTACCTCGCACGTTTTGGGCGAGTTCTGGAATGCTTCCACCCGTCCTCTCGACAAGAACGGATTCGGATTGAGCATTGGCGAAACGGATCGCGTAGCCCGCGTAATCGAACGGGATTTTGAGTTGTTGCCCGAAAGCCGCGACGTCCGAACATGTGGCAAACTAGTCAGCAGGAGTTGTGCCAGTCTTGATGATGAGCCCCGCCGCAAGACAGATCGTCTGGAACCTGACAGGCGTGCTGGTTCAGGCTGCCCATCCCAAGAGGATCATTCTGTTCGGTTCTCAGGCCCGGGGCGATGCCGCTCCGCACAGCGATTTCGACATCATGGTTGTGGAAGAGAAGCCCGGCGACCGATTTGCGGAGATGGTCCGCCTGAATCGTCTCATTCGCTCGTTCGATATCGCCGTTGATCTCCTGGTTGTCAGCGACGAGAAGTTTCAGTACTGGCGGGAGACTCCCGGAAACGTTTATTACGAAGCCGCCACAGCTGGGCAGGTACTCTATCAAGCGGCGTGAACAAGCTTTGCTTTTTCTGCGTAAGGCTGCTCAGGACGAAGCCCTGGTCGACGCAGTGATGGAGTCCGACGCGGTGAGCGACGAGGTAATCGGTTTCCACTGTCAGCAGGCGGCGGAGAAAATGTTGAAGGCTTTACTGTCCGATCTCGGTGCCGCGTTTCATAAGACTCACGAGTTGGGCGCCCTCATGGACGCTCTGGCACGTTCCGGGGCGCCGTTGCCGGGCGAGTTTGAGAATCTGGACATGCTCACGCCGTTTGGCGCGGTTTATCGGTACGACGACTACGATGGCACGGAGCCACTGGACCGGACTGGGACGCGTGCGCTATTGAAGTCACTCCGTGCGTGGGTGGAAGGTCGGCTGAGCAGCCGCAACGTTTTGGCGGCGATGTGAGCGATTCGAGATTCGGGCACGAAAGCCCTCTCGCAGCGGCCATGGTTCCGAGTTCGGGGAGGGGTGATTTGTTCTTTTGCGTCGGCCTGCATATCCGATCACGCCCGGAATGATCTGCGCAGGGTCTTCGTTCTGGGGACGCGGCGCGCTGTTCGGAGTTGTTCGGGTGTCATCGGTTGGGCATCCGGGTCGGCGAGCGCTGCCGCCTCGATTTCTGCTTCGGTCATGGGCCGCAGGGCTTCTGCTCCCACGATCTCCGCGTCGGTGTTTGATCTGTTCTACAGGTTATTACTGGGCACCTCATTACCGGGTAAGCAGGGGGCCTACGGCCAGGTCTTCGTCGAGGAGCGGCCAGTGAATGCCGTAGCCCGAGGGGGAGCGTTTGGCGATGGCTCGCTCGAAAGCTTCCGCAGTGGCGAGACGGGGCGAGCAGTTCTCCCAGGGAATGACGGCTGTCGAAATGTTCGAAGATGATTTCCCGGATCTCTCGCCGTAACTGGGGTGGCAGGCCTCGGCATCGCGCTTGCGGACATAGACGTGCATCGGTTCGGTGCCTGTGTTGGAGTAGAAGAACACCCGCCATCCTTTGACCATCAAGATCGTCGGCACGCACCTCCAATTATAGGGGGGATTTCCCTGGCTGGAGTACGCGGCTACTTGGGGTTTTTGCGGATGACCCAGGTGGTCATGGCTCGCAGGTTTTGGATTACGGTGGTCTTGCTGGGCCCTGAGGCGAGGCATGTGAGCCAGCCTCAGGGCCGGTTTCTTCAGAATGAGAACTTCAGGCCAAGCTGAACGCGTCGCCCGTCGCGGCTGGCCAGGTACTGGCCGAAGCGGGTGTTGACCTGCCGTCCCGCGGCATCGAAACGAGCGACTGTATCGACGCTGGTGCCGGTACCGGTGGCCCCGCCGAACTGGGTGTGGTTGAAGCTGTTGTAGGTTTCGAACCGGAACTGGACGTTCCGGGTACCCTCATGCCACTTGAAGTTCTTCATCAGAGACATGTCCCAGTTGTTGATGCCCGGGCCCCGGAAGGCATCCTTGGTCGAGTTGCCCCGGCCAAATTTGCTGGCGGCCGGCATCACCACTACGCTGGTATTGAACGCCTGCAGAGGGGTTCGCTGGTCCCTGGAAAGGATCGGGCTGCCGGTGAGGTCCGGGCGAACGCCCGAAGTGGCGGAGGTTGCGGTGGCGTCCACGCCGAGTCCGCCGCCGCCGGTAATATCCGTGGTGGAGACGAGAGTATAGGTGAAGCCCATCGGTTCCCCGCTCATAAACGAACTGACTCCGGAAAGCTCCCAGTTGTCCAGCACCGAGCGCGTTACAAAGTTGTTGCCGAACTTTGTACTCAGCTTCGGCGTCAGGTAATCGAAGTTGACCACCAGCGTGTGCGTCCGGTCGTAGCCCGCTTTACCGTAGCTCCAGATTCGGGGATCGATAAACGGATTGAGGACGTTGTTGCCGTCCACCAGATCCAGGGTTTTCGACCAGGTCCAGGCTGCGCCGAAGTCGAGGCCGTGCGACATGCGCTTGCGAACCGTAGTCTGCATGGAATGGTAGCTGCTGGAAGACGCGTATTCGTTGTACTGAATATTGCCAAAGCCCTGCACCGGACGCAGGAAGTTGAGCGGCAGCGGGCGACCGGTGGTGGGGTCTATGCTGGAGGCGAGCGAGTTGGTCCCGTAAGGAATCGAGTTGAGCGAACGGGCCTGCTGCAGGTGTCGGCCGAGTGAGGCGACATACGCCACATCGACCACGGTGCCGAAGCCGATATCCTGCTGCACCCCAAGGCTGGCGTTGTAGGTGGTTTGCAGCGCGACGTTGTGCTGGGTTCCCAGCGTGTTGTCGGTCGGGGTCAGGCTGAGGGACGTGGCCGAGCGCAGCGCACTGATGGTGGTGTTGAAAAGCTGCCGGTTCACGAACAACGGGGGCTGTACGATGTGAGTTCCGGTCTGGTCGTCCGGAACGCGGCCGGGGAAAATCCCGAAGCCGCCGCGGACTGCGGTCTTGCCGTTTCCAAAAACGTCGAACGCAAACCCGACGCGCGGCGCGGCGACAATGGCGGGGCCGTGCATGATCGCTTCGTCGTACGTCTGCATACCCTGAAAGTAAGTTCCGGAATTGGGGGCGAGGGTGCCGATCAGCACGGCGGGTACGATTTCGCCTGTCGCCGGATTCCTGCCCTGCCTGAGCGTGGAGCCGGCAGCGACATAGGGCTGAATCAGTTTGGCCGCCTTCGCGGGGTCATAGGCGCTTTGCTCGAAGGACGCCAGCTTGCTTCCGGCGCTGGTGGTGGAATCGATGTGATAGAAGCGGAGCCCGATATCGATGGTGAGGCGCTTGGTGGCGCGCCAGTTATCCTGTGCGAACCATTCAAAGTTGTAGTAGCGCGCGTGGAGTCCCAGCCGGGTATCGGATTCGAGGTAGCTACCCATCACGCCGAGCATGGCGTTGGAGAACGCGTAATTGGTATCGAGCGGGTTGTTGGTATTTCTGCCGAAATCAGCCGTGCCCATGAAAGACGAGCCGGGGCAGCACGCCACGGCGTTGCGCGAGGTGCGCTCGAAGTAGAACCCCGTCTTCATGTTGTGCTTTCCGGCGATCTTGGACAGGTTGTCGGAAACGGTGTAGGGTGTGTTGGTGCCGAAGAATATCCAGCGCTGTTCCCAGGCGATGCTGGGGGCATTCTGCACGCCTCCAAAGATGGAGTTCGGGATCACGTTGAGCGGATTCAGCCCGGGGAAGAATTGCGGGAAGTCGATGCCGAGCTTGGTGCGGTTCACCTTGTCGAGCGAGGCGGGGTTCGGTTGAAAATCTTTTTGGCGATAGCGGTTGACGCCGAAGGTGGCTTCGTTGATCAGAGTCGGCGAGAAGGTATGGATGAGCGTCGCCACCGCGCCCCTGGAGGGAAATTCGTAACTCCCGGTAATGAGCGGGAACGTGTTGTTGACGGGGAAGGCGTTGAACCAATCCTCGCTGCTGGTTTTGTCGCCATTGTGGTGCAGGCGGACGTAGAAGGTGGTGTTGCCGCTGATGTTCCAGTCTGTGCGCAGCACTTCGAAGTGGTGCGGCTGGCGCAGGCGTCCCTGAAAGACGGAGTTGAAGGTGTGGCCCGGATCGGTCGTATTGGGTAACGGGAAGACGTTCAGCAAGCCCTGCCCCGCCTTGTCAATACGGCTGGTGGGGATGACATTACCGGGGAACTGAGCGCGGTTGTTCGAGGGGTCGAGGATGGGGATCAAAGCTCCGTTGGTGTCCACGGTTTGGGAGAAGTTGCCCTGGCGTTCCAGCGCGGTCGGAAATGTGAGCCGCCCCGCCGCGGTGGGCGTTACGCGGGGCAGATACTCCTGCGACCAGAAGAAGAACAGCTTCTCGCGCGTCTTCATCACGCCGGGGATCAGGACCGGGCCACCGAGGTAATATCCCGGATAGTCGTAGCGATAAAAGGAGCGGGGCAAGCCGTCGCGGTTGCGGAAGAAGTCATTGGCGTTGAGCGCTTCGTTGCGCTTGAAGTAATAGGCGCCTCCATGGAAGTTGCGGGTGCCGGCTTTGGTTATGGTGGTAATGCTGCCTCCGTAGTTGCGCCCGTACTCCGCCTGGAAATTTGAAAGCAGGACCTTAACTTCCCCGATCGACTCGAGCGGTGGCAGCAGCGTTGGTCCCTGCTGGTTACCGCTGTCCACATTGGGAACGCCATCTGAACTCACTGTCAGCGACCCGGCGCGGCTGCCGTTCACGCGGATGCCCCCGATACCGCCGCTGCTGGGACCTTCGAAGTTGTTGTTACTGATGACGCCCGGCATGAGGGAGAGGAGCGACAGAAAGTGGCGGCCTTTTTGGGGCATTTCCAGGATCGTCTGGCTGTCCAGAGTTCCAGCTCGCTCCGAACTCTGCGTCTGGAGGGTGGCAGCTTCCGCTGTGACATTCACCGAATCGGAGATCGCGCCGACCTCGAGCGCAATGGGCCGAACGACGGCGCGTTCGGAGGAGGAAAGCGCGAGGTTACTTTCCTGATAACGCTTGAAGCCGGGGGCGCTGACCGCCAACGTGTAATCGCCAGCCAGAAGCTGGGCGAACAGGAAGGCTCCCGAGGTGTCCGTCTTCACAACCCGGGTGGCGCTGGTGCCCTGATTGACCAGGGTCACATCCGCGCCTGCGACAGCGCTGCCGCTGGGATCGTTGACACTGCCTGAGATTTGTCCCGTGAGGCCCTGGGCCACTAAAGAGGCGGCGACGCAAAGCGAGACGCAGAAAGAAGCAAGTACCGTTCTGATGCTGATCATTGGAGCCCCTCAATCGGAAGGCACTCTATCAAATTGGGAGCGTGAGCGCAATCGTCCAAAATGGCCGGCAGTTGTCGTCAGGCTACTTGGGATTTTTGCGGATGACCCAGGTGGTCATGGCTCGCAGGTTCTGGACTACGGTGGTCTTGATGGGCTCGGCGAGTTCGGCTCCCAGGCGTTCGGTGTGGGCGAGGAGGAGGGGGGCGTCCACGAGGTAGCGCTCGGATTTGTCAGGGGATTTGTAGCGGCGGCCTTCGATTTGCCGGACCTGTGTTTCCATGCCTATGGTGGAGCCGAGGCGGGAGAAGAAGAGGCCTCCCGGTTTCAGGGTTCTCCACATTTCATTCATCATGGCGTGGAAGTGGGCGTCGTCGCGGGCGAAGTGGAGGACGGTGTTGCTGATGACCAGGTCGGCACAGGCGTCTTCGAAGGACATTTTGTCGACTGGTTCGAGGCGGAAGTTGGTGGGGGGGAGCGTTGGGTTGAGCTGGGCGGCGAGCTGGCGGATGGATTCGATAGCTTCGGGGGAGATGTCTACGGCGCGGACATCGTATTGCTGGCGGAGGAAGTAGATGAGGTTTCGGCCTCCTCCACAGCCGGCGTCGAGGATGGTCATGCCGGGGGTGATTCGACCTTTCAGGAGCTGGTCGAAAAGGTAGATGTCGATTTGGCCGAATTGTTCCTGGAGAGTTGGCATGAGTGGAGCCCCCGAAATGTTAGCGTAGCGCGCACAGCAGGGGCTCGGTGTCCAGGCGAGATGGAGTCTGCTCGGAATCAGTCTTTGCGGCGAGATTCTGCGCGACGCCGCGCCGCCCGGAGCAGCGCCAGGCCGGCGCTTCCGAACAGCACCCAGCTGGAGGGCTCGGGCACGACTCCCGAGGAGGTAACCTGCGATCGAACAGCCAGACTGAGAATGTGGCCAGAGGCATCGACATCTACAATATTCATGCCGCTGGCAGAGGTGAAGACGTTATGCGAGAAATTTGAGTTCACGTCGCTGTTTGTCAGCCCGAGGCTTGCCCCGAAGGGTGTCACGGTGTCTCCGCCCTCACCCTCGTTCAGTTGCGTGCTGGTGACAACAAACGGCAGGAACCCGAATTTCGGAAGGTTGCCGGTCAAGCCTGCGCCGCCGTTGCTCTCTGCCATGGCGTACAGGCCGCCACCATTGTTCAGGAAATGGATGATGTCCGGACTGCGGCTATTCAGGATGGTCAATTCCGCAGCGGTGAGGATGCCGCCGAAATCGGACGCCACCACGAGGCCTCTGTAGAGGGTTCCCAGGCCGTCGAGAGCTGTGTTTAGAGACGAGGCGTCAACCGTATCAAAATCAGTCGTCGCGGAGTAGCCGCTGGCGATCAAGCCATTCTTGCCGTCCCTGTGGCCACCCGGAACCGAAATGTTCGATTGCACAAACAGGAACTTGTGGATTGTAGCCGAAAAAGGGTTAAACCCTGGGTCTTCGATGAAGGAAATCGCCACTTGGTTTATGTGTTGAGCCCCCACGCTGTCATCGGCATGAAAGTCCGGGTCGTGTCCCGTCAGGAAAATGGAGCCGGCCCAGGAAAGTGTGGAAAGGCACGAAGTGCATAAAAGGAGTCTTGATAGTCTGGCGAAAGTCATGGATCTTCTCTTGGGGAAGATTCTAGCCGTATCGGTGTCTGGCGTCAACCAATTTCAGCGCCAACGTAGTGCCTTAGTGAAAGTCGAGAGAGAAGGGCATCATTTTCAGCATGCCCCCTTTGGTCCAGACTCTTAGGCGCGCGTCTTTCAGGGCGGTGCGGAGGTCTTCGAAACCGACTCCGGAGAGGAGGGCTTCGGCTTGCTTTCTGGCGTCCTGTTCGGAGGCTGAGGACGAAGAGTGCAGGAAGAAGTCGAGGAGGCTTCGTTTGCCTGGGTAGGGGACGAGGTGGACTTTGGCGGTGGCGGGGATGCCGGCCTTTTTACGGACCAGTTCGATGGCTTTGTCGATGCCTCCGAGTTCGTCGACGAGGCCGTTGGCTTTGGCCTGATCGCCCATCCAGACGCGGCCCTGGGCGAGGGGTTCGATGACGGCGGAGGTCTTTTTGCGGGCGTCGGCGACCTTCTTGACGAAATCGACGTAGTTGGCGTCGATGCCTTCGCGGATCTTGGCGCGGTTGTCGGGGGTGAGGGGCTGGTATTCGGATTCGAGCATGGCGTATTTGCCACGCGTGATGAAGTCCTTGGTGATGCCGATTTTGTCGTAGAGACCCTTGAGGCTGGGCTTGGCCATGACGACGCCGATGGAGCCGGTTTCGGTGCCGGGGTAGGCGATGATGGTGTCGCCGGTCATGGCCATGTAGTAACCGCCGGAAGCCGCGGCGTCGGACATGGAGATGACCATGGGCTTCTTCTTGCTGAGCTGGTTCATGGCGGCCCACATCTGGTCGGAGGCGGTGACTTCGCCGCCGGGGGAGTCGATGCGGACGATGACGGCCTTGAGGGTGGAATCGGCGCCGATTTTGGCGAGGGTTTTCACGAATTGCTCGGATTGGAGGCCGTCGGTGCCGTCGCCGTCCGCGTCGCCACGGGTGATGGTGCCTTCGCCGACGACCCAGGCGATGCGGTCGAGCGAGGCGGAGGAGGAGTCGGGGACGTTGACGTAGTCGTGTTCGGAGAGCTTTTTGAGCTCGGTTTGTTTGAGGACCTTCTTCAGGTCGGCGAACATTTCGTCTTCGTATTTGAGTTCATCGACGAGGCCGTTCTGTTTGGCCTGGGCGGAGAGGAAGGGACCATTATCGACGATGGCGCGGAGCTGGGCGAGGTCCTTATTGCGGCCTTTGGCGACGGTGGTAACGAGGTCACCGTAGACATTGTCGGCGATGCCGTTGAGGATTTCCTTGGTTTCGGGCGACATGGAGGTGCGGGTGTACATGTCGCCATAGTCCTTATATTTGCCGGCGTGTTCGACTTCCATTTGGACGCCGAGCTTGTCGAAGGTGTTTTTAAAGTAGGTAAGTTCGAGGCGGAGGCCTTTGAGGCCGAGCATGTCGGCGGGGCCCATGTAGATTTTAGTGCAGGCGGAGGCGAGGTAGTATTCGCGGGTGGAGGGGGCTTTGAGGAAGGCGTAGATGGGCTTGCCGGACTTGCGGAAGGTTTCGATGTCGGCGCGGATTTCCTGCATTTTGGCCCAGCCGATTTGGGTGCCCTCGGGTTCGAGGACGACGGCTTTGATGCGGGAGTCGGCGGCGGCGCGGCGGAGCATGCTCCAGACGTTGAGGACGGTGACGGAGGCTTTGTCCTGGAGGAAGGGGAGGGGGATTTCGACGGGGGGGCGCTCGGGGACGTCGCCGGAGAGATGGATGATGAGGGTGGAGCCATCGGCGACGGAGGGGGGCTTCGATTTGAGGGAAGCGATGGCGAGGAAGCCGATGACGCCGATCAGGATGATGAGGATGGCGCCGGTGAGGATGCCGAGTAGAAATTTACCCAAAGTGGGAGGGAGCCCTTTCAGTTGAGAAGGTAACACGACGGCGGGTGGGCGTGCGCGGTTAGATTGACGAAGCCCGCCGCGCAACGGACTTGCGCCTGCGCGGCTGGATTGCTGAAGCTTGCCGCGCAACGGACTTGCGCCTGCGCGGCTGGATTGCTGAAGCTTGCCGCGCAACGGACTTGCGCCTGCGCGGCTTCTTATATGCTGAGACGGTATGAACGGAACCGGAATTGGACAGATTGCGCTGCTGGCGGTGGTGATGGCGGCGGGTATGAGAGCGGAAATGACGGGAAGTGAGCGTCGGGCCGCGTTTCTGAAGATGATTGACCGGCCGCGGGTTGCGCTGGCTCCCGAGGTTTCGGGGGACCGGTTCAGCTATGCCGCTGACGCGGCGCAGAGGGTGCCGGGGATTTGGGTTCGGCCGGAAGGCGCAGGGAAGCATCCGGTGGTGATTGTTTTGCACGGCACAGGCGGGACGAAAGAGGGCCAGTTGCCGGTTTTGAAACAGCTGGCGGCGAAGGGTTTTCTGGCGGTGGCGATTGATGGCCGGTACCACGGGGAGCGGACGGCGAAGAAGACCGGGTCGGACGAATATCAGGCGGCGATGCTGCGGACGTATGAGACGGGGAAAGAGCATCCGTTTTTGTATGACACGGTTTGGGATGTGATGCGGCTGATGGATTATCTGGAGACCCGGCCAGAGGTGGATGCGGGGCGGATCGGGTTGATTGGGTTTTCGAAGGGCGGGATGGAGGCCTATCTGGCGGCGGCAGTGGATGCGCGAGTGAAGGTGGCGGTGCCTTGCATTGGGGTGCAGAGTTTTGCGTGGGCTCTGGAGCATGATTCGTGGCAGAGCCGGGCGGGGACGTTCCAGGCGGCTTTGGATACGGCGGCTAAGCAGGGTGGCGTAGCGCAGGCTGACGCGAAGTTTCTGAAGCATTTCTACGACAAGGTGGCGCCGGGGGTGTATGGCGATTTTGATGGTCCGGCGATGGTGCCGCTGATTGCTCCGCGGGCTTTGATGACGATAAATGGGGAGATTGATGCGCGGACTCCGGGGCCGGGGCTGGAGTTGTGTCTGGCGGCGGCGCGGAAGGCGTATGCGGGGTCGGCGGAGAAGTTTCAGGTGGTGATTGAGAAGAATACCGGCCATGCGGTGAAGCCCGAGGCTTTGGCGCAGGCGGTGGAATGGTTTGTGAAATGGCTGTAAAAACGGTGGTGGCGGTGATGACGGACCTGTTTTTTCTGGTGCAGGTGACGGGGGCGGCGAAGCCTTTGGGGCTGCAGGTGGTTTGTGTGAAGGATAAGGCGACGGCGCTGGAGAAGGTGCGCGATGGGGCCGCGGGGATGGTGGTGGATCTGACATGCGCGGCGGCGGAGCCTTTGGAGTTGGTGGAAGAGGCGAAGGCGGCGGGGTGCAAAGTGGTAATTGGATTTTTGCCGCATGTGATGACGGATTTGCGGGAGCGGGCGGTGGATGCGGGGTGTGATACGGTGCTGGCGCGATCGGCTTTTGCGCAGAAGCTGCCGGAGTTGTTGGCGGCGCTTTAAAGGGAAAAATGGGGGTCCGCGTTGCTGCGATTCGGCGTTGAGCTTCCACCGCCGGGAGGCGCAGTTGTTTCGGAATGCGGCTACATTACCTGGAAGGACAGGCTGGCAGGTCGTTGGGCGGCGAGCCACGCGGCAGGGGACCGGAAAACTCCGGCCTCAAGCTGCCAGGGTCCCACCCGATAGAGCTATGTCGGGCAAAACGGAAGTGGGCAGTGCGGGTAGGTAAACTGCTGCGGGACAGGCCGGAGGGACTCATCGAAACGATGAACAGAAAAGAGGCGGCGGGCGGGAGCTTCCCGTTTAGCTGGTGAACTCAGGGATTATTCGAAGAGTTGTGGGTCCGCTGGGGTTGGCGTTGCTTGACCGGAGGGTACGTCTGGTGGACGCGGACCTGGGCATGCAGGATCGTCCGACAGCAGCCCCGTTACCTGGTATCAAAAAATACGATAGCTGAAATGGTTTCACGTTCCCGCCGTGTTTGCGACGTGGTGGGGAGGGTGCCCCCCACGAATTGGCTCAGGAGGTACCTGTGCCTGCGTTTCGACCGGTCTAAGGGCTGATTGGAGGATGCTGTGTTATCAGCAGGTTAAGCGGGTCGGGCGGGAGGTGCAGGGCCGTAATAGAGGGTACTATAACCGCTTTTTCCCCCTTAACAAGCCTTGGTAGTGCACCCGTCGATTATACGTAGTATCGTCAAAGAGTTAGTTTTTTAACATACTTTGCCGATTCAGAGGGTTTTTTATTACACGCCTCGTAAACATTTCCATATTGGGTTTAACTGCAATGCTGACCATACAGGCAGGGCAGATTCAAATCGGCGGTACCAACGGTCTTACCAGTTCGTATGTCAACAATTCGACATTGAACAGTTGCACGGGGGCTTCAGACACTGTGAGCCTCGCGCACGGCTTCACCAACTGCGCGACGGTTACGCAGCTGACCGGCGTTGCCGGCGTTGCTGTTGCTGAGAAAAACTATGTTGCTACCCTCTTCCAGAATGCAACCGGGGTGGCGAGTCCGACGAACTCAACGTTTAACGGTTCAGTTGGGGGCGTCACGTTCAGCCGTATCAACGGCGATACCATACCAGCGGGATCGGCT
>CAIYVZ010000020.1 GCA_903929755.1 uncultured Acidobacteriia bacterium | reverse complement strand
GTCCCGCCGCAGCGGAATCCCCAGCTTCTCCAGCATCTCCCGCGCCGTCTCTACCAGCCTCGCCGCCTGAACCTCCGAAGCGCTCGCCACCACCACCAAAGACCCCGGCCGCGTCACCACCCGGTAAACCGCCCCCGCCGCCGCCGTCGTTGACTTCCCCCACTGCCGCGTACAGTTCAGAATCCCCTGCTTCACCAAAGGGTCCGCCATGGCCCGCAGCACCTCAATCTGCTTCTCATCCGCCTCAAACCCCATTGCCCGGGCCAGTTCCACGGGGTCCCGCTGACTCACCCGGCTTGTCGGCGAAACCATCCGTCTCGCCGGCACCAACATCTCCGATCGCTCCTCCATTCAGTTCTCCATCTCAATTCCCGAATAACATGCGCCCTCCTGCAAGAAGCGCCACCGCCGCGCCGAAGCCTTCCGGGCGCACACATTACAAAGAACTTCCCCGCCAAAATATTTCAGCCAGACGCGTGACCCGATTTCACTACCCGCGCCGTCGCCCTCTCCGGCATACATAAATAGGGACAGCACGATGGAACCGGCTCCAACGCTCACGGCTCTCCGATTTGCGGACACCCACGTCAGCCCGCCCGCCCTCGCGGCGGTATGCCGGCGCTACGGCGTACGGGAACTCTCCCTCTTTGGTTCAGCCGTTCGTAACGAGTTGCGCCCCGACAGCGATCTTGACCTCATGGTGGAATTCCAGTCCGGTGTCCGCATCGGGATCGTCAAATTCGAATCCCTGGCCATGGAACTGGAATCCCTTGCCGGTCGGAGTGTCGATCTGGTAACCCGAGCAGGCCTCAAGCCCTGGGTCCGGACCAGCGTCCTCAAAGACGCCAAACTCATCTATGCGGCCGGTTGACGCAGCGCCTGAAGCTTGCGAGTTCCGCCGCCGCTCTTGCCGTCCGCCCCGATCTGCCGAACCGCGTGGCCAGAAGCGCAGCACAGCCAGAGACTGAATCTGGCACCGCCGCCATTCCGCGCTGTCCCGAATGTTGCCTGAATGACAGTGCGGGCGCTATCATATGTGTGGATGAGGGTTGTTGTGGACACGAACGTCATCGTCAGCGCGATGCGAAGTCCGTCCGGTCGAAACCGGCAGGTACTGCGCGCTTGCCTGGAGGGGCGGCTGCAACCAATCCTGGGGCAGGCCTTATTTTCGGAATACGAAGACGTGCTGGGTCGCGATGCCCTCTTTGCGGGGACACCCCTGAGTCTTGTCGAACGGCAGGACTTGCTTGACGCTTTTTTTCACGTCACCGAGTGGGTTCGGGTCTATTATTTGTGGCGGCCAAACCTTCGGGATGAAGGCGACAACCACGTGCTGGAGTTGGCAGTAGCGGGCTCGGCGAGCGCGATCATCACGAACAACGTGAGCGACTTTCAACGCACGGAACTGCGGTTTTCGGAAGTTCGGATTCTTCGTCCGGACGAGATCATGAAGGAGTTGATATGAGTATCCTGACGATTCGGATGCCTGAGGACAAGCACTCCCGCCTGCGAGGTCTGGCGCAGGCGAAAGGAATCTCTGTAAATCGGCTTATGGACGAAATGGCCACCCTGGCCCTGGCCGAGTTTGATTGCGAAACCAGGTTCAGAGCCCGGGCCGCGAAAGGTTCCCCGGAAAAAGGTCTGGCGTTGCTGGACAAGCTGGACCGCGCCTTCCCGGCGGAAGTCTGAGTCCCCAGCTCCTGCCAACCCCTCAGTTTTCTGTGTCCATCGCCCGGTCTAATCCCGCCGCCTGTTAGCACGGTACTGCACTGAGGCGCAATGCTTCTACCGGCTTTAGCCTGTAGTTATCAAATAGTAAATAGTTTCGGTGATTATAGGACTGACTCGATTTGTTCTGGCGTTCATGTCGCTCTCCGAATCGTGGAGAATCAGAGGAGAAAAAACAGGCCTCATTCTCCCAATTCCCCGCACCGCTCGATTCGAACTGCCGTTCCATCGATCCGAGTGAAGGCGAATCCATCAAAATCCTCCGTGCACGTACGGACCAGATCCTGCAAAATCGAAATCGCCACGTCTTCACCCAGCCTTACGCCCGCCGTCGAATCCGAACGGTAGTGGATCCCCGCCCAGCTTCTGCCCATGCAGATATTGAAGACGAGCTTGTTGATCTCGTTGCCGATTGTCGGAACGAAACCCGGCGGACACGCTTCCAGCGACGTGCCGTCTGTCGATGCATGAACGCAGTTGGGCATCAGCGCGTTCTCGTCGAACATCGTTTTCAGGACTACTGAGCACGCCCCGGCGACGGTCGCATGACCGCCAGGATAAGAAGGGTGGAGCGGCGCGCCTTCGGGGTACGCCTGCGGAAGCAGGTAACTGCCCCTGCTCAGGTAGGTGGCGTCAACTGCAGCCGAATTGAGGATGTCGGTGTGTATCGGATACGCCGCCGCTTGTGTTTTCGTCTGATGGATTCGCCCTCCGAACGCCTCCGGCCGGAGGCGCCGATGCACGAGCCATTTCTGCGCCCACGTCGCTTTGAGGGATGCGGTAGTCACCCGTCCCAGCCAATTGGAGAATAGTAGCTCCCTGGAGTTCAGGCTATCGACCCGCCTGACGCTACCCGGGCGCCGCCCGAACGTCGTGACCACCAAATGTTGGATTTTCCGGACCGATTTGTCGGGGTTTTTGTGGGAAAATGGACACGACCCGACTTCAGTTTGTTATCTGGAATCAGTTTTGTGAAAACTGTGGGGGTGGCTTGGAAACACAGGCGTACACGGTGCGCCCAACTTCGAAGAAATTCGAATGCCGGTTTCGGCGGCAGCCCCTTTGGGGGCGTCGTCCAGACAGAAGTACAGACAAGCATCCTGAGTGGAACGGCGCATCGGATGTGCCGCCTGATTCCGTGTATCGAGGGCTTCCCCTTGTTCAGCCATCGCGCCCTTGCGTTGCTGTGCTGCCCTTCTCCGGGGCCGAACGCATCACGCTGAGCGGCCATAGTGTCTTCGTGTCTGAGCGTGGACGGGGGGGCGAATCACCGCTGGGCGTGCTCCGCCCCTCGCACCCTTGCCGGGAGTGAGTGACGCTTGCTGCGGATTTATTTTTCGTTCATTCCAAAGCCACTTAACCGGAAAATTCGCTCCAGCCGCAAGATCCTGCAATTCCCCCATGCCAAACTCCTGGCCGAGGAGAATGCAAAAAATGTCCGCACCACGCACAGGTCATTTTGACCTGAATATTCCGGTCACCATCGGCCTCGCGCCCTACCCGGAGAGCGCCGCCCGTCTGGCCGACCTCGTCCGCACCGCCCGCGCCGACCACCGGCCCCGCAACTTCGCGGAACGCCATCTGGTCGATGAGATGGCCATCAACAAATGGCGTCTCATCCGAACCCTCGTCATGGAAAAAGCCGCCTGGATTCACGAGATCCTGCGCCACTTCCCCGAATCGGCTTCGCCACCCGACGACCCCGAAGCGCCGCCCGGTCCCTCGGCAAATCCGCACCAGGACATGTTCGTCATCGCCGGAGCGCTCGCCCCGGAACGGCAGGGCCTCCTCTTCGCCGCCCTCGCGCGTCTCGAAGCCCGCTTCCATCGCCAGTTCCACAACGCGCTCCGTCTCTTCATGGCGTTCCGCCGCCTCCTCCCCGTCAGCAAAGAAGTCACCCAAGCCACTCGAAAGGAAAACAAACCATGCAACCCGTCACCCTCACCAGTCTCACCGCGAAAGATGTCGTAACTTCCGATCGCGACGAGTATTTCCAGCTCGTCGCGCACTTTGAGGCGGAACTCTGCCCGCAGGGGACTCTGGAGTGTCTCTTCGCCGCCGAAGTTGTCCGCGCAACCTGGAGCCTGCGAAGCTTCACCGAAGGCGACGACACGCTCCGCAACCGGATCAAAGCCGGTATCCGCCGCGACATAGCCGAACTCCGCCGCCTCCGGACCGACCGCAGCCTGAACGCCGAATCCGGTCTCGATCTGCCCATTCTGGTCAGCGTGAAGGACTTCCTCCGTCTTCCAAAGGCGCAAAAAGCGGCACCGTGCTCTCCGACGCCTCAAAATCAGCAAAACGAAGCCAATTTCCCCTCTGTGGAACTGGCAAAAGCCAATCTCCGCGATGTGGAAGCTCGCCTCGAAGCTCTCGTCGAGGCCGACGAGAAGTCACAAACAGTGGAAATGAAAAAACGAACCCAATCCACCCCCCGCAACGCACCCTGTCCCTGCCGGTCGGGGCAAAAATACAAGCGTTGTTGTGGCCACCACGCCCCGCCAGTACTCAACAAGGCCGCCTGAGGCCCGCGAAATGTATCGCTCGCCAAATTCGTGCGCCACAACTGCGTCCCGCTCCCGGAACGCTTGCTCCTGTTCTTCGTTCCTGATACGCTTCTCTCAATTGCGAAATATTCATTGCACGATCCGCATTATGGCCGCGCTGTCGGCTCTCACCCTGGCTGCTCAAACGGATTGGCCCACCTACGGGCACGATCCGGGGGGCCAGCGCTATTCGCCCCTCAAGCAAATCAACACTAAAAATGTTGCCCAGCTTCAGTTGGCCTGGAGTTATGACACGCAGGCACAAGTGGCTCCTGCCGCAGCACCTGGTCCAGGCCGACCGGGACGCGGACCGCGACCGAGGCGGTCTTCCACCACGCCCCTGGTGATTGACGGTGTCCTGTACATGTCCACCGCCTATAACCGTGTGGTGGCCCTGGAGCCGGAGACCGGCAGGAAAATCTGGGAATATGACAGTGTCCACACCCCCGGGATGCGCGGCATTGCCTTCTGGCCTGGCTCGAAAGACCTGCCACCCCAGGTGGTGTTTGGGACCAACGACGGCTTTCTCATTTCCCTGAATGCGAAGACCGGGAAACCCGTGGCCGGGTTCGGCACCGAGGGCCTTATCAATCTGCGAGAAGGCGTGGCGGATAAGTTCCCGAATGCGCAATATGGCATGTCCTCACCCCCCACCGTCTACAAGGATCTGGTGATCACCGGTTCGCACACCCAGGAAGCGCCCAGCCTGGGGCCCTCCGGGGATCTGCGCGCCTGGGACATCAAGACCGGGAAGCTGGTCTGGCGATTCAAGACTCTCGACCCCGCCTCCTGGAGTCCGGAGCAGGCGGCCGACCGCTCCGGTCTGAATTCCTGGGGTTTTATGACGGTAGACGCCGCCCGCGGCATCCTCTATGTCCCGCTGGGCACCCCTGCCACGGACTTCTACGGAGCCGACCGGAAAGGTTCCAATCTTTACGGCTCTTCCCTGGTGGCTCTGGATGCACTGACGGGGAAATTGAAATGGCACTTCCAGACGACGCACCATGACAATTGGGACTACGACCTGGAAGCGCCGCCCCTGCTCTTTGAGGCGAAGCAGGGCGCGAAAAATATCCCTGCCGTGGCCACCATCACCAAGCAGGGGTTGCTGTTTGCCTGGGACCGGATCACCGGCAAGCCGCTCTGGGGCGTGGAAGAGCGCCCCGTCGCCTCTGATAATCCGTTCCCCGGGGGCGGGGATGAACCCTGGCCCACCCAGCCATTCCCACTGAAACCCGAACCGCTGGCGCGCAACACCTTCCAGCCGGAGGAAGTGGCAAAGGTAACGCCGGAACATGAAAAGTTTTGCCGTGAATTATTGGCATTGGAAGGCGGGGCGATGACTGGCGGCCCCTACGCGCAGTACGGGCCCAAGCTCCGGATCATCTTCCCGGCCTGGATCGGTGGCGGCAACTGGGGGGGCATGTCTTTTGACCCCGCGTCGGGCTACCTGTTCGTGAATACGCAGAGCCTGGCGAATTTGAACAAAATGATCCGGGGGCAGGACGGCAAGTTTCTTCGCGTCGGGCCCGACGGGCAGACATTGGGCGAAGGCAATCTCTTCTGGGACCCGGATAAAAACTGGCCCTGTCAGCAGCCGCCCTGGGGTGAAATGTCGGCGATTGACACGAAGACCGGTAACGTGGCCTGGCGGGTCCCGTTGGGGTCGTTTGGCGAGTTGGATGCCAAGGGTGTGCCGAAGACCGGTACCCCCAATATGGGCGGTTCCATCGCGACAGGTGGCGGCCTGGTTTTCATCGGGGCCACGGTCGATTCCCGGTTCCACGCGCTGGACGCAAAAACGGGCAAAGAGCTGTGGACCGCCACCATGGAGGCCGACGCTCAATCGACGCCGATTACTTTTCAGGGCAAGGACGGGCGGCAGTACGTCGCCATCATGGCGTCGGGCAGCGTGCACTATATTCGCCCAACAGCAACCGGGAAGCTGTACGTTTATGCGCTCCCCCGGTAGCTCGGCTAACGGAGGTACCGGCCGGCTTCTTCGCGGATAGCGGGGTCCTGGCTGAGTGCGGCTTTCTGGAAGTGGTCGCGGGCTTCCGCAGTGTTGCCTCGGCGTGCCAGAAGGCGGGCCAGTGCCAGGTGCGCTTCCGCCTGGGCGGGGGCCATCCCCAGGGCCTTTCGGTATTCCGTTTCAGCCTGTTGGGGCTGGCGGCGGGTGACCAGAAGGTCCGCCAGATCTACGTGCGTTTGCGCGTTGCCCGGAGCCAGACGCAGCGCGGTCTCAAACTCAGCCTGCGCCGGTTCCAGGCGGTTCATCAGCGTTAACAGGAACCCGTAGCTGTGGTGTGCTTCCGCGGCTTCCGGATTCGCATTCAGCGCCAGGCGGAAATGGTAGTCGGCCTGGGTATAGTCTTTTTGCTCGGCCAGCATGGACGCCAAATTCGTATTGGCTTCCGCGTGCTCGGGCTGGTGGCGCAGGGCTTCCCGGAACGCCGCCGCAGCCTTCACGCGGTCGCCTTTGCGCAAGGCCACCAGCCCCATCAGGTTGTACGCGTCGGGCAATTGTGGGTCCAGTGCCAGGGCTTTTTCAAGGACCCGCTGGGCGTCGTCCAGCCTTGCCTGCTGCAGCCAGGCATTGGCCAGGTCGGTCAGCGCAAAGGTGTCGGGCGGGTTCATCGCTGCCGCCTTTTCAGCAAGCTCAACAGCGTGGGCCGGTTGGCCCGTGGCCAGATAGGCTCCGGCGAGTTTCGAAAGTGCCGGGCGGTAGTCCGGCTTCCGTCGGAGAGCCTCTTCAAACCACTTCACCGCGGCGTCGGGATGTCCCTGGCGGACCAGGGCCGCGCCCAGCTCTGTGTGAAATTCCGGGCCCGCCGGTTTCTCGCTGGCTATGGCCTGTTCCAGACGCTGAATCCCCGCCTCCAGATTCGAACTGTGCAGCGTCTGGGCGGTGGCCGAATAAAGCGCCTCCGCCTTGCCCCCGTACGGCACAACTTCACCCTTATACTGCGGCGCTGATTCCGCCAGGGGAGCCAGCAGATTGCGCGCCGGCTTGCGGCGCTGGATGAAATGATCCGTCATGGAAAGGTGCACCGCATCTTCCGCACGGCGCTTCCACATGTGGCAGGTAATACAGTCGGGCCCCTGTGGTTTTGCCGCATGCGCCGTTGCATGGCACGTCCCACACACCTGATTGAAATGTTCCGGCGTCTCCTGCTTGTGCGGATTATGGCACGTCAGGCAGGTCATCTGGCTGCTCCGAAAGCAAGCCGATTTTTCCAGCCGATACGCGGCATGAGCCACTTCGAACCGATCTTCAAAACCCGAATTTGGCGCACGGTCAAACAGCAGTTCATACCCGCTGAGCGGTTGCCCCGGGCGATACGAGAATGGCTCCCGATCAAAGCGGCGGATCGCATTCGGCAGCCGCAGACTCGTCGTCTCCATGTGGCACTGGCGGCAGACATCCAGCTGCAGGTCACGCGGCAGTTTCTTCGGATTCACGATGGCCGCACGGATGATCTCGGCCTTCTCCCCGGCTTTCGAAGCTGCTTCGATATGCGCTTTCCCTGGGCCGTGGCACCTCTGGCAGTCGATCCCCTGGGGGAGTTTCGCGCCATAGATCGGTTCATCGCTGCCGGGGTTGGAAACCTGCGAAGCGTCGGGATAGCTGTTGTGGCAGAACATGCAGTCGTACCCCACCGGACGCCGGAAGTCCTGTTGATCCGGCCGGTCATAGCCCGGGCTCATCGCCCAATAGCCGCCGTTCTCCGGATACCAGCTGACGGGCATTTCCAGTAGTTTGCCTTCCGGGCTGCGATGGAGGTACGTGCGGGCGTGGTTGCCCGAGCCAATCACGTAGTCGAGCGAGAGTTCCACCACGTTGGTTTCCTGGCCGCGCGGGTCCAGTTGGTGGCGCCGCTGGTAGAATTTCCCATCCCGCTCCGTCATTCGGTAATAACGGCTGGAGGCTTTGTTGAAGAGCGTATTGTGTTTGGTGAAGTCCTCCACTTTGTTGCCCGCGGTCGGCAAAAAGAAAGACCGTCCCATACCGGTCCTCTGGTACGAGGCCGCTATCTCCGCATGGCACGTGGCACACGTTCCTGCATCCACATAACCGGGGTCGGTTTTGGTGGATGCCGTGGTCGTTGCTTGCCTGTTGCACGCAGTTATTGCGAGAGCGAGAAGGGCAAGCAGCCGCCTAAAATTCAATTCGATCCTTCAGCGTGGCCAGCTTCGCAGCAGCAACTCCCGGGGCTTTGCTCAGGTCGTCGAAGCTCTTCACCGTACCCTGTTCCACTCGGTATTTGATGATGGCCTGCGCTTCGTCCGGAGTGAGACCCAGCCCGGTGAGGTCGCTGGCGGTGGCCTTGTTTACGTTGAGTTTCCGGCTGAAATTCGTGGCCAGGTAATCCACCACCTGATCAATCTCGTCGTCAGTCCCCTTGGCGCCCCGGGAAATCATATCGTCCACCACGGTGCCCCACCGGTCCCTCGACATTTTGGAGCGGACAATCCCTTCCACGCCATGGCACTGGCTGCACATGCGCTTGAAGGCTGCCTTGCCCGGGCCGGCTGGAAGCTCCTCCTGGGCCCACGCGGGAAGGGAAAGCGCCAGAGCGGCGAAGACGACGGGGAAAAAGGACTTGGGCAACATTTTGGGCAACATGGCGACGATGAACTCCTATCAGTATTAAACTACTAAGACAAATGAAACGCGGATACCAGTTACTCCTGACGGCTCTGATTTGCTCCCTGACGGTCTGGCCACAGGCTCCGGCCGCTGCCCCTGCTCCGGCGGTTGCCCCTGCTGCGGCGCGCCTCGATGCCGCCAGACTGACCCGCCTCGATAAACTGCTGCAGGACTACGTCGATCAGGGCAAGATCGCCGGCGCCGTCGCACTGGTGCTGCGCGACGGGAAGCCGGCCTACGAAAAGGCCGTCGGCTGGTCCGATAAAGAAGCCGGGCGCAAGATGACCCCCGACACCATCTTCCGCATCGCCTCGCAGACCAAGGCCCTTACCAGCACTGCCATCCTGACTCTGGTGGAGGAGGGTAAGATCGGCCTCACGCAGCCCGCCGGAGATTTCATCCCGACCTTCAAAAAGACCACCGTCTCCGTGCGCACCGATTCCGGCAACATCGCCCCCGCCAAACGCGCCATCACCATTCAGGACCTGCTCACCCACACCGCCGGCATCTCCTATGGCACGGAGCCCCACGTGGCCAGTCTGTATCGCGAAAAGGCCCTCGGCCCCGCTGCCGGTCAAGGCTGGTATACGGCGGACAAGGACGAGCCCATCTGCGAAACCATGGAGCGCCTCGGTACCCTGCCATTCGTGGCACAGCCAGGTGAAGCGTTCGTCTATGGCTACAACACCGATATTCTCGGCTGCATCGTGGAAAAGGCTTCCGGCATGCCTCTGGATGAATATATTCGGACCCGCGTTACTGGTCCGCTGGGCCTGAAGGATACGCGTTTCTTCGTGCCTCCGGCCGAGCGGGCTCGTCTCTCGGCGGTTTATGGGACGAAGGATGGCCATGCCGTCCGCTCCGAAGAAGGTTCCAAAGGCCAGGGCTCTTATGTGGATGGCCCGCGCAAGAGCTTCGCAGGCGGAGCAGGTCTCACGTCCACCGCACGCGACTACGCGCGCTTTCTCGAAATGATCCGCAATGGCGGTGCCCTGGATGGCGTGCGCATTCTGGCGCCGCGCACGGTGGACCTGATGACCACGAACCAGTCGGGCAACCTGCACTCCACCACCGGGCTGGGCTTCGGCCTCGGCTTTGAGACGGTGGACCGCTACGGTGCCAGCGGTATGGCGGGCGTCGGCGCCTTCGGCTGGGGCGGCGCTTACGGCAGCACCTATCAGGTGGATAAACAGAGCCATATGGTGCTGGTCCTGATGATCCAGCTCATGCCCAACGGTACCGACATCCAGCAGAAGTTCTATTCGCTCGTCTACCAGTCCCTGCTGAAATAGCAAGCCTCGGGCCTGCCAATCTCCGGGGCAGCAGTCCGCCGCCGCGGCGCGACCATCCAATTGCCAGGTTGGTCGCCAGCCGTGGTCGGCCCCCGCGACCTCCTTCACCTGGTTCAGTTCACATTCTGAAGTGCCGCTGACCAGTTCCGGCTCAAAAAGAACGAGAAGTCCCTTCCCGGAGACACGTCCCCGCACTTGAAGGTGTGCAATGGTACCATTACTACTGTAGCTATCTGTAATAATGTCCAGCGTGTTCGCCATCGTTCGTCGTTTGAAGTTCGCCGCACGCCTCAAATCTGGATTCTAGTCCATTGACGCTCTGCGGATCTGTCTCCTTATCATTCCGTCGCGGTCTTGCTTGTAGTCTGCTCCTCGCAGGCTTTGGCCTCACTGCGTGCGTACAGTCCGCCTTCGCAACCAGTAACGCCCCCATCGTCATTTCCACTACGGCCACGAAGGTGTATGGACAGTCTGGATCGTTCAGTACGACTAGCACTGCGTTCACAGCCGCCCGTTTGAATTACCCTCTGGGCATCAGGGTGGACTCTTCTGGGGGGTTTTACATCGCTGACACCAACAATAATAGGGTTCTTTACTACGCTTCCGGCAGTTCCACGCCAAGTCGCGCCTACGGGTCGATCGATGTGGCCACAAAAGGTGTGTCCACTCCCAGTCAAACCACCTTCAGCCCCCGCGATATCGCACTCGACAGCCACGGGGGGCTTTACGTCGCGGATGCCGGGAATAACCGGGTTCTTTACTTCGCGGCTGGCGAAACCACGGCAGCCGTGGTGTACGGGCAGGGCGACAGCTTCACCACGAATACCGTCAACATGGGGGGGGGCGCTACTCCCGGTCAGGATACTTTGAGTGCTCCCTGGGGCCTGGCAGTGGGCAGCGATGACAGCCTGTATGTCGCGGACCAAGCCAACCGGCGAGTGCTCCACTACCCGGCTCTCAGCTCCATCGCGAGCATCACCTCCACAACCCCTCAAAATGCCCCCTCACCGGATCGCGTGTATGGCCAGGCAGACTACACCCATCAACTATGCGCGACCAGTGCCACTGCTTTGTGCGGGCCTGACGGCTTGGCTGTGGCCGCCGATGGTGGCTTGTACGTGAATGATCTCTTCGGTAACCGGGTTGTTTACTACGCCCCCGGCAGCACAACTGCCAGCCAGGTCTACGGGCAGGGGGGCTCATTCACTTCCAATACCCTGAACAATGCCGGGGTCGCTGCTAACACTCTGTATAGGCCCTATAATGGGCTGGCGCTGGACAGCAACGGCGGGTTGTATGTGAGCGATACAACCAACAATCGAGTCCTTCACTTCCCCGCAGGGAGCACAACGCCCGACCTGGTTTTTGGGCAGGGGGGAGCGTTTAATCTCGGTACCGCCAATCACGGGGTCGCTGTTAGTGCTGCCACGCTCAGCGCCCCCCAGGGCCTTGCGGTTGATGCCAGCGGCGGACTTTATATCTCCGATGCGAATAATAATCGCGTCTTGTATTTCTCCCCGAAAGACGCCATCAGTCCCGTATCCGGGGCGGTCACGGGTGGCACCAGCATTACCATCCTTGGTGCAAATCTCACCGGGTCCACCGTCACCGTGGGTGGGGCGGCCGCCACCACTGTAGTTGTGGATGATTCCACCTTGACGGTCACCACTCCGGCGGGAACGGTGGGTACCCGCGATGTGGTGGTGACTACGGCAGGGGGCAGTGTTACGGTGACGGGCGGGTTTACGTACGTTACCACCGCACCTTCTGCCACCGCACCTGGTGCGCCGACCATTGGGACGGCGACGCCCGGGAATGCGCAGGTGACGGTGGCGTTTACGGCACCCGGTTCCGATGGCGGATCGGCGATCACGGGCTATACGGCGACATGCGGAGCGGTGACGGCAAACGGTGCGACGAGCCCGATTGTGGTGATGGGGCTAGCCAATGGGACTTCCTACAGCTGCACGGTTACCGCGACGAATGGGGTGGGAACAAGCGTGGCCTCCGCGGCATCGGCATCGGCAACGCCGCTGGGAACTCAGGTAATCACGTTTGCGCAGCCTGTGCAGCAGACGGCAGGGACGCCGCTGACTCTTGCGGCTACGGCCAGTTCGAGTCTGGCGGTTCTATACTCTTCCAGCACGATTACGGTTTGTACGGTTTCGGGAGCCACCGTAACGTTCCTGCTGTCCGGCACTTGTACGCTTGCGGCGGATCAGGCAGGGAACAGTGTTTATGCCCCTGCGCCGCAGGTGAGCCGTTCGATAACCGTGGCCGGTACGCCGCAGACGATCACGTTTGTGAAGCCCGTGCCTCAGACGGCAGGGACGCCCCTGACTCTCTCGGCTACGGCCACTTCGAGCCTGGCGGTTGTGTACTCTTCCACCACACCGACCGTTTGTACGGTGTCGGGACCCACGGTAACGTTCCTGCTATACGGCATGTGTACGCTTGCTGCGGATCAGGCAGGGAACAGTGTTTATGCCGCTGCGGCGAAGGTGAGCCAGACCTTCGCAGTCTGGCCAGTTGGCCAGATTGCCTATGTGGGTGTTGTCAACGGAGGCTCGCAGCCCTGGTCGGGAAATCTCGGCATGACGTTCACGGTTATTTCGCCTATTACCGTTGACTTCATGGGGGTCTTTAATAACAACGGAGGCCCTGCGCTCGCGTCACCCCTCACAGTGGCCCTTTTCAACGCCGACACTGGTGTTGTTGTCGCCGGTACGCGGGTGGACTTCGCCGCCGGAACCAATTATCTGCAACTGGGCGCTACTGACATATTTCAGCCGATTACTCCGGTCATTTTGAGCCCCGGTACAACGTATATGGTTGATGCGGTGGGTTTCAACGGCAGCCAGCTGAATGGCAACTCCAATACCGGGCCCGCCGCAGTCCTTGGCGGAGCCCCGTATATCAGCTACACCGGCAATAATCAGCACGGCTACTACAATGGCGCGGGTACTCTCGGTTTCCCCGGCAATTTTGATGGCTTCAGCTACATGGCTGGTACGTTTCACTTCACGCCATCCGGTTCGACAGCGCCGCTGGAAAGCCAGACAATCACATTTGCGAATCCGGGGACCAAGAACTTCGGGACAGCATTAACGGTGAGTGCGACGGGCGGTAATTCGGGCAATGGGATAACGTTCACGTCGTCCACGACGGGAGTCTGCACGGTAACCACAGTCGGGGTGGTTACGTTTGTCACGTCCGGTAGTTGTCGGTTGAATGCGGATCAGTTGGGGAGCAGCAATTACTCCCCGGCAGCGCAGGCCAGCCAGACATTTAGTGTGGCCGCAGTCGCGCCCGGTGCGCCTGCTATGGGGACGCCAACCGCCGGGCATACGCAGGCCACCGTCCACTTCACGGCTCCCGCATCCACCGGAGGCTCTGCGATCACGAGTTACACGGTGACCTCGTCGCCGGGCGGCTTTACCGGGACGGGCCCGTCGAGTCCGATTGCCGTCACACAGTTGACGAACGGGACCGCATATACATTTACGGTGACCGCCACGAAGAGCGCCGGGACCGGCCCGGCCTCGTCGGCTTCGAATTCAGTGACGCCCGTTACGGGACCCACCATCAGCAACATCAACCCTGCCAGTGGGCCACTTGCTGGTGGCCAGAACGTGATGATCACGGGCAGTAATCTGACGGGAGCCACCGGAGTAACCCTCGGCGGGAGTGCGGCGACGAACGTTGTTGTCGCCGCCGATGGCAATAGCCTCACGGCTGTTACGCCGGCAGGGTCCGCAGGCATCGCGACGGTGGTAGTAACCACGGCGGGTGGCAGTGCGACTCTGACGGGCGGGTACACGTACGCGGCGGCACCAACTGTCACGGGGCTCAACCCCACATCGGGTCCGATTGCCGGCGGGACTGCGGTCACCATCTCCGGGACGAATTTAACGGCTGCCACAGGGGTGACAATCGGCGGCGCAGCCGCTACCATTACCGCGAATACCGCAACCAGCATTACGGCGTTGACGCCTGGCGTATCCTCGAGGGTGGTTTCGGCCGGGGCTGATACCACGACACACGCGGCCTGGAGAACCACCTCGGTGGCCAAGCCGCTGGATGGCGACGGGAACAATATTTACGGAAGCGACGGCTACGTGGTGGCCGGTGCGCCCGGGCTCATCGTGAATCCGAACTACGCGTCGGTGTCGCGTGTCGCCCCCTCCACCTGGAGTAGCGGTGGTTATCTAAGCATTGACAATCCCGCCGGGCAAGGTACGGTGCAGGCCGGTGTCTGGTACGACGATTCCAGTTTGGTGGTTGAGCAGGACTTCGCCAGTATTACGTTTTCGAGTGCCATCAAGACTCGAGTGGGGATCCTGATTTCCAATATGAATGATCCCCGCATCTCACCAACCTCCTTGCGCGTGCGGCAGACCACTGGCGGGACGGCAGACTCCGGTCTGATCTCTACTCCCCAAAATGCAGCCATGAATGGCGACTGGTATTTTTTTGATGTAACCGCGAAAGTCGGTGACGTCTTTAAGATCTCGGGTGTAAATGATCCCGGCGAGGTTTCAAACGGTATCGGCGGCATTACTTTCGATAAACTCCCCACCCCCGCTTCTCCGGTAGCGACGGTCATAGTAACCACGGCGGGTGGCAGTGCCACCCTGACCGGCGGGTACACCTACGTGGCGGCCCCGACGATTAGCGGCATCAGCCCGGCTGCTGGAACGCCTGGCGGTGGCCAGAGTGTGACGATCAGTGGTAGCAATCTGGTGGGCGCCACGGCAGTAACCGTCGGCGGTGCTGCCGCAACGAACGTCGTTGTCGCCGCCGATGGCAACAGCCTGACGGCTGTTACACCAGCACGGTCAGCGGGAACTGCCAGCGTCCTGGTGACGACGCCTGGCGGGACGAATGCGGCCAATACCTTATACACCTACCTTGCCCCCCCCACCGTCAGC
>CAIYVZ010000019.1 GCA_903929755.1 uncultured Acidobacteriia bacterium | reverse complement strand
GTGGACATCGGTGAAACCTCCGTCACCGATCAAAACACAGGTAGTTCGCAGCGCGAACCGCCGCCTGCCGAAGCGGAGTCCGAAGACCAACAGTTCCTCAGACTGCCGCTCGCGGCTTAGTTCAAAGGGTATTATCGGTCAAGTCCACACGAGAATTTACCCCACCCGATGCCCGCACCCAAAAAACTGGCCTTCATCCACACCAGCCACGTCCTCATCCCACTATTTACTGACCTCGCCGCCCGCTACCTCCCCGGCGTGGAGACCTTCCACATGAGTGACGATTCGCTCATCAAAAACACCATCCGCGCCGGCCATCTCACCGAAAATACTACCCGCCGCGTCGCCGGTATGGTCGATCTCGCCCGCGAGGGCGGCGCGGACCTCGTCCTCGTCACCTGCTCCTCCATCGGCAAAGCCGTCGAGCTTGCCGCCGAAACCCGGGATTATCCCGTCCTGCGTATCGACATCGCCATGGCCGAAAGCGCTGTAAACTCGTTCGCGCCTGGCCAGCCCGGCAAGTTGGGGGTCGCCGCCACGCTTTCCACCACGCTCGATCCCACCGTGGAACTCATGCGCGCCACCGCCACCCGCCTCGGCCGCGACCTCACCATCGTTCCCCGCCTCGCGGAAGGCGCGTTCGAAGCTGTTCTCGCGGGAGATACTGCGCGTCACGATGAACTCCTGCTCGGTGTCCTCGCCACCCTCCGCAGTGAAGTGGACGTGGTCGTCCTCGCCCAGGCCTCCATGGCGCGAGTGGCCGCGCTTCTGCCTGCGGATGGCGCCCCCATCCTCTCCAGCCCCGAACGAGCTGTTCAGCGCGCGGCGGAAATCCTCGCCCAAACGTAAAAAGCGCTCACCGGCCCAGGGGCTGGAGAGCGCTCCTTACTGCAAGAAGGGTTAATTACTTCGTGAACTGATAGCTGACGTCGGTGCCTTCAATCACCATCTTGTCCAGGCTCCACGTCGCACCGTCCTTCGACACCGTGATCTGCGTCTTTTCAGCCTGCGTGGGCAGAGTCACTTTCTGTGCCTGCAGGGCCGCCACCGCATTGCCTTTGTCTGCGCGAATAATGAAAACGTCATCGCCACTCGCCATGTCCACCGACGAAATGGTGTAGTGGCCGCTCGGCAGCGTCGTATTCCCCACCGTGACCGCATGAGGCAGCGTCACCGTTGCCACCGCCGTTGTCCCGGCAAACAGACCCGCTGTCATCACCCCGCCAACAACCAGCAAAGAGACAAAAGACTTCCCGAAGCGCGTGAATGCATTTTTCATTTTCTTACCAACTTTCCGATATTTAATTTGGCCGGTCCGCTGTGTTTTGTTCCGCAGCGCTCAAGCCTTCTGTTGGTAGAGACGCGCTCCGGAAGCAGTAGTTACGGCCTCCGGAGCGCTATCAAAATGCTTTACACAGTCTGTTTTTGTAAGTATGGAAGTGTAAGTATGGCTTCGTAAATTCGTCCATTTTTAAGGGACGAAAACTCTCCCCGCCGTCGCCAGAAAGAACACGATCAGGCCGATAATCGAAGCCAGCACCAGCGAGTGCGGCAACACCTTCCGGAAGAGATCCCCCTCGCATCCCGGCAGCCCCACCGCGGCCGCAGCCACCACCAGCGACTGCGCGGCAATCATCTTGCCCATCACGCCGCCCGCCGAATTCGCCGCCGCCATCAGCACCGGAGGCAACCCCAGGTTCGTCGCTGTAATCACCTGCAGGCTCCCGAACAGCGCATTCGACCCTGCGTCCGTCCCCGTCAGCGACACCCCGATCCAGCCAATAATCGTCCCAAAGAACGGGAAGTACCGGCCCGTGTGCGTCATCGCCAGCCCCAGTACTGCGTCCATGCCGCTGTACCGCGTCACGTAGCCCAGTACCAACATCGCCATAATCGCCAGCATGCTCTTCTGCATCTTGCGGCAGGTCTGGAAGAAGACCGAGAACGTCTTGCCCACGCTCAGCCCCAGAATCGGACCCGAAATTAATCCCGCCAGGAACGCCGCGGTTCCCGCATTCGCCAGGATCGTCAGGTCAAAGAGCGCCGACTCGGCATGCGGCTTCGGGAAAACCGGGGGCATCCGGAACACCAGGTTATGCAGCCCCGGCACCGCCACCACGGGTGTCGCGGCATTCAGGTAAGTAACCACCGCCGGCACACCCGACACGACTACAAACAGCGACAGCAGCAAAAAGCCGGTCCACGCGTGAAGAATCTGTCCCGGCGTGTGCGGCTTTAGCTGGATCGTAACGGGCGGCTCCTGCGGGAAGCGCCAGATATTCTTCGGTTTCCATACCTTCAGGAACCACGTCAGCACCAACAGCGTTACCATCCCGCCGACAATGTCCACCAGCCCGAAATCCTGATAGTTCGACCAGTAGAACTGGATCCCGCCAAACGTCACGCCTGCCACCAGCAACCCCGGCCAGACTTCGAATACTTTGTCCCACGTCGTCACGAGGCGCGTCAGCCAGAACGGCAGGATCAATGCGGTAATCGGCAAAATCCGCCCCATCGTGGCAGAGATTTTCATCGCGTCCAGCCCCGTTACGGCTACCAGAACGCGTACAGGATTCCCCACCGCGCCGAACGCCACCGGAGAAGTATTCGCAATCAGGCACAACACTGCGGCGGCGAACGGATCAAACCCCAGGCCCACCATCATCGCCCCGCAAATCGCTACGGGAGCGCCACCGCCACCGGCGCCCTCCAGGACCGCGCCAAACGAGAAGGCAATCAACAGCGTCTGCAGCCGCCGGTCGCCCGTCACGCCCCCGATCGACTGCTTGATCACTTCAAAGTGACCCGATGCCACGGTCAGCTCATACACGAAAACCGCTGCCAGCAGAGTCCAGCCAATACGAATGGCGCCATACACAATCCCGTTCGCTGCCGCGCCCGCAATCTTCTCGAACGGCATGCCAAACTCAAACGCCGCCAGGCCAATACACAGCAGCGAGGCGAAAACTGCCGCCAGGTGAGCCGGTGTTCGCTTGATGGCCAACAAATAGAAAAGGAGGCAAATCGGAAGGGCGGCGGACAGTGTGGAGAGCCACACGTTGCCTAGAGGGTCGTAGATCTGTTGCCAGGGCATTGGTGAGGTTAGGATGTTATCACAACACATGCGTGGTCCTATCGTTGTCGCGGCAGCTCTGGTCCTGCTCTCAGCCTGCGGGCAGAAGAAATCCAGGATATCGGTCCCGCCGCCGGCTCCGGCTCAGGCGGCCCGCACCCCTGCGCCGCCCGTCACGCCGCCTGCAACGGTTGCCCGGGCCCCCCGGCCCCCGGTCGTCCCTGCCCCGCTGGGCCAGGTCCTGCGGGGCGTGGCCAGCTGGTACGGTCACCCGTACCACGGTCGCCGTGCCGCCGACGGCGAAATTTACGACATGGAAACCCTGGTGGCCGCCCACCGCACCATGCCGTTTCAAACCTGGGTCCGCGTCCGCAACCTCGCCAACGGGAAGACGGTAGACGTCCGCATCATCGACCGTGGCCCCTTCGTCAACAACCGAATCATTGATCTGTCGCACGCCGCCGCCAAAGAGATCGAACTCATCGGCCCTGGCATTGCCCAGGTGGAACTTACCGTCATTTCTTCGCCGGAAATTACCGCGCCGGCCAATTTTGGCGTCCAGGTTGGCGCCTTCCGTGAACGCGCCAATGCCGACCGCTACCAGCAAACGCTCCTCGCCGCCTACGGCGCCGCCCGTATTGTCGAACGCTCCGGGGAACCCACCTTGTGGCGCGTGGTGGCAGGCAGCGTACCCACCCCGGAAGCCGCGGAAATCCTCGCCCGCCGCGTCCGCCAGGAACAGCACGTCGTCCAGGCCTTCGTCGTCCGCGTGGATTAGCCGGAACCCTCCACAATAATCTGAGAAAAATCTCACCGAGCCCGCACTATATTTCTTAGATGAAACCACCAGGCGAGGAACTCCCCACCGGCTTCGTGGGGCGGTCCCCACGAATCGTTCAGCTTCGCAGTCTGATCGAGAGGATCGGTCCCGGTCGCATGCCCGTCCTTATTCAGGGCGAGAGCGGTACCGGCAAAGAAGTTGCGGCGCGTTCTCTCTTCAACGCCTCACCGGTCGGGTCGTTCGTTCCCATTGATTGCGGTGCCGTCGTCGGGCCGCTCATGGAAAGCGAACTCTTTGGTCACACCCGCGGGGCCTTTACCGGCGCCGGAGAAGCCAAGCGCGGTCTCCTCGAACTTGCCAACGGCGGCACCGCCTTCTTCGACGAAATTGGCGACCTTCCCGGAGAACTCCAGGTCAAACTCCTCCGGGTCCTGCAGGAAAAAGAATTCAGGCCCATCGGTTCCCTGCAGCGCATGAAGGTGGATGTCCGCATCATCGCCGCCACCCATCGCAACCTGGAAAAGGAAGTCAAAGCCGGGCGCTTCCGCGAGGACCTCTTCCATCGCCTCAACGTCATCCGCCTCACCCTCCCGCCGCTTCGCGAGCGAAAGGAGGATATTCCCCTCCTCATCGAGCGCTTTCTTCAGGGAAACGGCCAGGGAAACGCCCGCCGCTACGTCCTTACACACGAAGTTTCCGAAGCTCTCGTCTCCTACGACTGGCCCGGCAACATCCGCGAACTCAAGAACTGCCTGGATCGCATGATGGCCTTCAACTCCGGCCCACTCCTTCACTTCGCTGACCTGCCCACCGCCGTGGTAAACCACATCCGCGCCGGTCGCGAACCCCAGCTCGCTATGGCCGCCACCGTCGGAGGTGACCCCGCCCCCGCCCTGCCGCCCCCCATCATGCCTCTGCATCTTGTGGAGCGCGGAGCCATCAAACGCGCCCTCGACCATCTCAACTGGGATCGCACCGAAGTTGCCATGCGCCTCGGCATCGGGCGCACTACGCTCTACCGCAAGATCAAGGAGTATCAGCTGGTGCCGGAAAATCGCTAATTACGCCATTCGCCGGCTCTCATTCGCCTGCTAGTCTCGTTCTTTGCGGATCGCACTCGATGCCACGTACAGTACAGGAGCCGCCCTCTCGGGCGTAGGCGTCTACTCCCGTGAGATTCTTCACGGCCTCGCCGCCCAAATTCCAGACGCCCCATTCGACTGGTTCTACCGATCCAAACCCTTTTGGCGAGACCGAAACCAGCCGGTCCCTCCAAACGTGACGCGCCGCCTGCTCACGGATACGCTCGGCAGCCGCGCCGCCCCCCTCTTCCACGGCCTGAACCAGCGCCTGCCCCGCCGCCGCTTCGCGAAGCAAATCGCCACCTTCCACGACCTTTTCGTCTTCTCCGGCGTCTACAGCACTCCCGAATTTCGTGCCCGCTTTACTGCCCAGGCCCGAGAAGCCGCAACTGGAGCAGACCTCGTCATCGCGGTCTCCCGCTTCACAGCCGGCCAGGTTGAGGAGTATCTCGGAGTCCCACCGACGCGAATCCGGGTCATCCACCACGGAGTTCTCCCCCGCCAGATCCCCCACCTTCCCCGTGAAAACGTTGTGCTCTGTCTCGGAGCCATCCAGCGGCGCAAGAATCAGGCGGGTCTCGTCCGGGCCTTTCGTGCCATGCCTCCGGACTGGCGCCTCGTCCTGGCTGGTTCAGAAGGTTTCGAGGCCCGTGAAGCTTTGGACGAAATCGCCAAAAGTCCCGCCCGCGACCGCATTCAGGTCACCGGCTACCTGACAGACAGCCAGGTTGGGGAATGGTACGCGAAAGCCCGCATCTTCGCCTTCCCGTCACTGGATGAAGGTTTTGGAATCCCCGTGGCTGAAGCCATGGCCGCGGGCATCCCCGTGATTGTAGGAAATCGCTCGGCGCTCCCCGAAGTTGCCGGAGAAGCCGGACTGGCCGTCGACCCCAAAGATGATGATGCGCTGGCTGAAGCTCTTGTCCGGCTCGCCACCAGCCCGGATCTACAGGCGCGTTTGGGACAAGAAGGCCGTGAACGAGCCGCCCAATTCACCTGGGAAAAAGCCGTGGAGCAAACTCAGGCCTGCTACCACGAACTTGTTTAAACCCGCGAGAGCCACACAGCCGGAAACCTAAGCGTCTTCGTCGACCGCGATCCGCAAAGCCTTCAGGAATCGGTGATCGTGGGTAGTAAAACTGATCTTGCCGCTCTTCGCTGACGGTTCCTCCACCAACATCTCGTCGGTGTCAGTGTCGCTGTCTTCGCCATCGCGCTTGTTGAAGCCGATGGTAGCCTCCAGCACCAGAAAAACGTCGTAGCCCGCACGTTTTATCTCCCCGATCGCTTCAGCGATGTTCTCGGAGTCGGACAACGATTCGTTGATCGCATTGCCGAGGTCCTGCATTAAACCCTTCAGATGCTCTTCCAACTGGTATCCCCTTCCGGCTGCTCCAACTAAAACAACTTGTCTCGCATCGCCAACGTACAACCCTTTGATGCACGTCGAATGCCAACAGTTCCATCGGGATCTGTCAACCGAATAACGAAGGTCCGTTTTTCTGATTGTACAGGCGAATCGAACCGTGTACAACCTTCCTTTTTTGGTAGCATGGGATCGTGGGACACGACGAACAAATTGCACGCGCCGGACGTGTCGCCGGGCGCTTCGTGGGCAAGATGATGCCCAAAGCTCAGGCCGCCACGCAGGCCGCGTCAGCCGCCGCCAACGCTGCTGCCAGAGAATGGGGCCCCACGGCCAAGCACTCCCAACAGTTCGTAAAGCACGTCCTCCCGGCTACCGTCAAACCCCTGCACTCCCTCTGGCACGAGATCCTGGGCTTTGTTTTTCTTGCATTTGCGGGCATCGGAGCCTTCCGCATCTGGCAGAAATTTGGCAAACTCCCCCCTTCTCAACTCCTCATCATTGTCATCTTTGTCGCTGTCATGGGCGGCTACGGAATCTCCTCCGTCCTAAAAGCCCGCAAGATTTCCAAGTCCTGAACCGGTGCCCGACACCTCCAGCCCCGGCGAGTTCCCCTACACCCGTGGGATCTATCCCGACATGTACCGCCGCCGCCTCTGGACCATGCGCCAGTACGCCGGCTTCGGTAGCGCCGAGGAAAGTAACGCCCGCTACCGCTACCTCCTGAGCCAGGGCACCACCGGTCTTTCCGTCGCTTTCGACCTCCCCACCCAGATCGGTCTCGACCCCGACCACCCCCTCGCTGCCGGGGAAACCGGGCGCGTCGGAGTCTCCGTCGCCTCCCTCGCCGACATGCGTAAGCTGTTCCATGGAATCAGGTTAGATGAGGTTTCCACCTCCATGACCATCAATTCCACAGCGGCCATTCTCCTCTCCTTCTACGTCCTCATCGCCCGCGAACAGGGCGTCCCCGGCGCCAAACTCACGGGCACAATCCAGAACGACATTCTCAAGGAATACATCGCCCGTGGGACCTATATCTACCCGCCCCGCCCCGCGATGCGCATCATCACCGACCTTCTCGCCTGGGCTGCCCAGGAAGTCCCGGAATGGAACACAATGTCCATCAGCGGGTACCATATTCGGGAAGCGGGTTCCACTGCGGCACAGGAAATCGCCTTCACCTTCGCCAACGGCATCGCCTATGTGGAAGCTGCCATCGCCGCAGGCCTCGCGGTGGACTCCTTCGCCCCCCGCCTGTCATTTTTTTTTAACGCCCACTCCGATTTTTTGACGGAAATCGCCAAATTCCGGGCTGCCCGCCGTCTCTGGGCCACCCTGATGCGCGACCGTTTCGGAGCCAAAGACCCCCGCAGCACCATGCTCCGCTTCCACACCCAGACCGCCGGTTCCACCCTCACTGCCCAGCAGCCCGAGGTCAATCTCGTCCGCACCACGCTCGAAGCTCTCTCGGCGGTCCTCGGCGGAACCCAGTCCCTCCACACCAACGCCATGGACGAGGCCCTCGGTCTGCCCACCGAAGATACGGCCCGCCTCGCCCTCCGCACCCAGCAGATTCTGGCCCATGAAACCGGCATCACCAGTACGCCCGACCCCCTCGGCGGCAGCTACTTTATCGAAGAGCTAACCGACCGTCTGGAGGCCGAAGCCGTTGATTACATTGCCCGTATCGACGCCATGGGCGGCACCCTTCGCGCCATCGAAACCGGCTTCATTCAGGCCGAGATCCAGAATGCGGCCTACGCGTGGCAGCGCGAAGTTGAATCCGGCCAGCGCGTCATCGTTGGCGTCAACCGCTTCCAAATGAACCAGGAGACATCCGTCCCCGCCTTCCGCATTGACCCCGAAATTCAGCGTTCCCAGATCGACGCTGTCCGCGAAATCCGCGCCTCCCGCGACCATACCCGCTGGTCCCGTACCCTCGAAGACCTGGAAACCGCCGCCCGCGGCACCGAAAACCTGATGCCCCGCATCCTGGCCGCCGCCGAAGCCATGGCTACGGTTGGCGAAATCTCAGACTGTCTTCGCACCGTCTTCGGCGAGTACCAGGAAGGCTCGTAACCCCGCCGCAATCCTCGCCAGCAGCTCCGGGGCTTCCGGCAGCACCGTAGCCATCAGCATGGAGCCATGAATCATCCCCGGCCAGCGGATCACCGTCGTGGCCACCCCCGCCGCCTGCAAACGCGCACCATAAGCCTCACCCTCATCCCGTAAAGCATCCAGTTCCGCGGTAATCACCAAAGCTGGAGGCAAACCCCGAAAATCTTCCGCCCGCCCTGGCGAAGCATCCGGATTCCCCCGCTCCGCAACATCCGGCACATACAAATCCCACGCCCAGACGCCGCGCGCCCGAGTCACCGTCGGCCCCTCCGCGAAGGTATCCCATGATTCCGTATCCATCGCTGCATCTGCCACTGGATAAATCAGCACCTGGCCCTTCAGCCAGGGGAAATGCCGAGCCACAGCGGCCGCCAGGGCCCCGCCCGCCGAATCCCCGAACACAGCGATCCGCTCCCCATCAATTCCCAGCTCCCCGGCATGTTCCCGAACCCACGCCGTAGCCGCCAGACAGTCGCTCACACCCGCCGGGAACGGATGCTCCGGTGCCAGTCGGTAATCCACCGCAACCACCACGCAGTTCGCCGCCTTTGCGATGTCACGGATCGCCGCGTCATGCGTTTCGAGGCTCCCCAAACAGAACCACCCCCCATGAAAAAACACGGCGGCTGGCAGCACGCCCTCCGCGGGCCGATAAATCCGAACCGGCACCGGGACCTCCCGGTCTTCCACGCTCACCATCTGGGCACCCACCCCGGAAAACGCGGAAATCCGCAACAAATACCCGCGCGCGGCCTCCATACTGCCATCGCGGTCATCCATCGCCGCCATCCGCGCAAGGACAGCCTTCACCGGTTCAGAAAAAGAAATCGCCACGTCCCGATATTATCGAAGCAGATGAAAAAATACAGGATCGCCGCCATCCCCGGTGACGGCATTGGCAAAGAAGTCATCGCCGCCGGCCTCGAAGCCCTCGCCGCCTGCGCCCAGGCCGACGGAGGCTTCTCCCTCGATGTCACCCATTTCCCCTGGGGCTCCGACTACTACCACCGCCACGGCGTGATGATGCCCGCCGACGGCCTTTCGCAGCTGAAAGACTTCGACGCCATCTATTTCGGAGCCGTCGGTGCGCCCGAGGTCCCCGACCACGTCACGCTCTGGGGCCTTCGTCTCGCCATTTGCCAGCCCTTCGATCAATACGCCAACGTCCGCCCCGCACGTCTCCTGAAAGGCATCTCCGGCCCCCTTCGGGACGTCGGCCCCGCCGACCTCGACTGGATTATCGTCCGCGAAAACTCCGAAGGCGAGTACGCTGGCCAGGGCGGACGCTCCCACCGCGGCCTCCCCGAAGAGGTAGCCACCGAAGTCGCCATCTTCACCCGCGCCGGCGTCGAACGTATCATGCGCTACGCCTTCCGCATCGCCCAGTCCCGTCCCCGTAAGTTCCTCACCGTCGTCACCAAATCCAACGCCCAGCGCAACGGCCTCGTTATGTGGGATGAAATCGCCGCCGAAGTCTCCAAAGAGTTCCCTGACGTCACCTGGGACAAAATGCTGGTGGACGCCATGACCATGCGCATGGTGCTCAAACCCGCCTCCATCGACACCGTCGTCGCCACCAACCTCCACGCCGACATTCTCTCCGATCTTGCCGCCGCCCTCGCCGGTTCCCTCGGCATCGGCCCCACCGCCAACCTCAACCCCGAGCGCCGCTTCCCGTCCATGTTCGAGCCCATCCACGGCTCGGCCTTCGATATCACGGGAAAGGGAATCGCCAATCCCGTCGGTACCTTCTGGTCCGGTCAAATGATGCTGGAGCACCTCGGCGAACCCGCCGCCGCTGCCCGGCTGATGCGGGCCATCGAGACCACCATGGCCGACCCCGCCCTGCATACGCCCGATCTGGGAGGCAAAGCCACCACCGCGCAGGTTACCGCCGCGGTGTGCCAGCTCCTTCGGTAGGCCAGTCCGCTTCCATGTGGTTAGACTCCTCCTGCGGGGAACACCATCGCAGTTTGCAGGGAGAATGGGATAGATGGGGGAATTCAGGCATCTGCCCCTCGCAGAACGTAATGTTCATGAGAGGCGCGGTGTCTCCAGATCACCATCTCCCTGCTGGCTGCGGCTCACTTGGAAATGCAGTGATTCTGTTTGGATAGGTTCTACGGCCCACCAAAAGTACCGGTGCCGTCCTCCGTCACCTAAATGGACGATGCGCTGCTGGTCGGACCTTCACCGGCGAACTGGCGGAAGCGGTTCTCGCGGCCATGAAGCATGCCGAGATCGGATAGCGATCCGGTCTCGGCATACTCTGTCTGTCGAAAAGCTATCTCGCCGAGCTTATGGAGATGCCTGTAAGGCGCGCCTTCAGACCGAGCCTTACACCTTGCGCATTCTGCATTCGGTCCTCCGCAACCAACTCGACCGCCTGGTAACAACCATTGACATCACGAGGTTGTGCGCCGACCGTCGTGGTAATCAAAACTCCGCTTGTTGTGCCGTGGCTCAAATTTCCGGTTACGGCGGATGCCATAGGGTACGCTGAATGACACTTTGCCCGTCACCCGCTCCGTGCGGAGTTCTGAGATCCCGAAGCGGTGTACTCGGCCGCGTAGGTACCGTTAACGAGATCGTCGAATCGTATCAGCCCCAGCCTCAAGAGTTATCGCAGAGGAATCTCGGAACATTCGGTTTGAAAGCCTTTGGCCAGCTTTTATCATGGGATCTTCAACCAAATGAAAGAGCGCGAAGGGCACCACGAAAGCAAGCGGCAGAAAGACTACCCATTGCACCACCCTGGGCACGGGCAGGGAAAAGCACCAGAGAATAACCCCGATGTGCGAAAGGTACACGCCGTAGCTGTATTTTGCCAGTACGTGGGCCAGCCACTGTAGGGGCGCGCAGTTAATCTCCTGAAACCACGGGATGCTCAGCCCAAGCAAAAAGCAAAATGCCCACCGGAAGGGCATATCCGTTTCATGCTGGGCGGCGAAAAACACCGGCCAGGTCGCCACAAAAGCGAATGGCCAGAGCCAGCCCGGCAGGCGGCGGGGAACTCTGGTCGAGAGGTTCCATGAGATCACACCTCCGATAAAGCAGGGTGCGAAACCCAACATATTCAGTCTTTGCGTGTAGTGGAGCTGAAGCATCGCCAGCGGGACCGAAAGTATCCAGAGAGGCATCAGGCCACACAAGCCCCACCTGCGGCCCAAGAGAAACAAAAAAGGGAGGGTGACGTACATTTGCACTTCGATCGGCAAAGTCCAGAGTCCGCCCACCATATTTCGGACGTAAAACAGGTTTGTGAGAAGCGCCAGGTTAACGAAGTATTGCTTGCCTGTCCAATAGGCAAAAGGATCCAGAATGTCGGGAGTTCGATGTGTAACCATTGCCACGGTCACGCAGAAAATGCTTAGGGGGTAGATGCGAAATATTCTCCGTAAATAAAAGGAAAGAAACCGGTCTCGACCGAAGAGTTGTGTTCTCTCCAGGGAGAACATGAGCACCATGCTGGTATGGACAAAAAAAGTAAGTACGCCCATTTGGGCGAAGTGCCATGCGGTGAGGGATTCTTCTCGCATTAAGAGACCCCTAAGGTGGGCGAAGAAGACACTCATCACGGCGACGGCCCGGATAATATCCAGGTTACTGCTATTTGAGCGAAACGACGAAACAGCCAAAAGTCGGGGGCTATCGGGCACGGCACTGAAGTAATTCATTAGCGATCCGTCGGAAGCAGGGTAACTGATGCAGCGAGTCTAAAGATGAGGCGGTGACGGCAGTCCCGCCGTACCACCAGTTGAAAGTCTCGGCGGTGGCAAGGCCAAGACATGCTATGAAACGCGTTGCTGCGAGTAAGCGTTTCCTTTGTTGTTTTACTTCCTTGTACTTTTTGGTGAGTCCACTTGGACAGGCCCACGGCAGCAAAACGGCCTTATCCTAGCGTTACTTATACTTCTGTTAACATTTATATCTTATATAACCAGATTCGTGCAAAAACAAATACCTTGTTGGTTAATTTTGTGAGTACCGGGCCCAATAGTACTGTCGGGGCGGGCTGATTATGGTGGAAGGCAAGCTGCCAGGAAACTACAAAGCGCTGCTGGGGCGTACCCACAAGGTCTCATTTTCTGACCAAGCCGTGCGCGTTTTGATTAACACCGATTACCATAGAGAGCACACCAGCCTGAATACCGAGTTGCTGGCAGGTGGAGCTAAGGTGCTGGCACAGGAACAGGCGAACCTGCTGGATTTCGGAAACGCCCACACCAATGGCGACACCGTGGTGTTCTTCCCGGATTTCGCGGCGGGCGGAAGCCTGGCGGGCTGGGGAGAGGTACTGGGAGACATTCTGAAGCTGGACTTCGATGTTGCGGTGCCCGACACGGGAGCCGTAGTGACACAGGCCGATGTGGCCAGGCTGAAGACAAAGCTGGATACGCTGGTGGCGCGGGCAAGGAGCAACTGGCCGATCAAATGAACACGGACGAACTGGGGCTGCGGATCAACCTCTCGGGTGACCGGATGCACAAGTTCTATGCCGAATTACTTCAGGTTCGGTAGAGCGATCGGCTGAGGCCGAGCGTTATTTCTTCGCCAGGACTTCCAGAGCCTTCTTGAGGATGGAATCGTCGGCAGACTTCTTGGCGGGGACGTCGGGGATACCGTCGTCGTCTGAATCGACACCGGTCTGATCGGGTTCCACGACGAGAGTTTCCGGCGTAACGCCATTGTCCTGAATGGACTTGCCGTCGGGCGTGTAGTACTTGGCGACGGAGAGGATGATGGCGCTGCCGTCTTCCATGGTTATGGGGCGGCGGACGGAAGCGTCACCGTAGGTGTGCTCGCCCACGAGGGAGGCGCGCTTGTTGCCCTGGAGGGCGGCGGCTGCCACTTCAGCGGCGGCGGCAGTGCCGCGGTTCGTCATCACGACGAGGGGCAGTTTGGTGATTACCTTCTTCTCGTCACCCGAATAGGTCTTTTTGGGGAACTTCTGGCCTTCGGCCCAGGTCAGTGTACCGGTGCCCTGGAAGAGCCCTGCCAGTTCGGCGCCGTCCTCCGGATCGCCTGTGGCGCAGTAGCGGAGGTCGAGGAGGAGCTTCTTTGCACCCTGTTTTTCGAGGGAAGTGACGGCGGCCGCGATTTCTTTCACCTTGCCGCTGGTGAGGACGGGGGCCTTGATGTAGCCGACGCCATCGGCCATCAGCTTCGATTCGACGGCAGGGTAGGTAAGCACGGTGCGCGTCATGGTCAGCTTTTGGGGTTCCGGCTTGCGGCGGAGGACGGTCATGTCGATAGTAGAATTCGGCTCGCCGCGGAGCAGGAGGGCGGCGAAGGCGAGAGGCATGTCGCGAGTCCCGACACCTTTGATGGTTTCAATGAAATCGCCAGTGGTGAGCGCGGCTTTATCGGCCGGGGAGCCGGGGACGACGGAGACAACCGTGATGTAGCCGTACTTCTTGGCCAGAACCAGGCCGAGGTCGCCCTTAAAGGAATCGAAGTTCTTGACGTATTCCTTGAACTGGCTGGCGTTGAGGTAGCTGGCGTAAGGGTCGATCGCTTCGAGCATACCGTTGACGGCACCCAGCGAGACACCGTTCATATCGGGCTCAGCTACGTACTCACTCTTGATACGTGAGAGCACTTCAGAGTAGACCGCGATGTGCGGGTAAACTCCGTTGCGGCCCGTATTAGTATCGGCCGCCACACTCCGCGTAACAACCGCACCAAGCAGGAGGAAAGCAACTAAACCAGTGGACGACAGGACGACCAGGAATTTGGCACGGTTGTTCATATAGAGTTATGACGCGGAGGACCCTTCTTTTGGTACGCAATTCCGCTGATGCCATTATATGCCGTATGTAACACTCATGTTCAGGCGGTCTTTTGTCAGCGGTCGTCTTTTTTTGATGCGGTACTTCTTTTGGCAGCGCCACTCCTCTAAATGATTGGAACCACCATTTCCCACTACGAAGTCCTCGAGAAACTCGGGGAAGGCGGGATGGGGGCTGTCTTCAAGGCCCGCGACACCCAACTGGGGCGTCATGTAGCGATCAAGGTGCTGATTAGCACCACTGCGGATTCTGCCGATATGCGGGCCCGGTTCCTGCAGGAAGCGCGGGCGGCCTCGTCACTGAACCATCCGAATATCATCACCATCCACGACATTGTGGCCTGGGGGGATGAAAAAACGGGCGGGGACTCCATCGTGATGGAGCTGGTTCGGGGGCAGACGCTGGGCGATATGATCGCGGGCGGCAAGATTCCGGCGGTGGATGCAATCCGGATTGCTATGCAGATGGCCGACGCTCTGAGTGCGGCACACAATATCGGGATCGTGCACAGGGACTTGAAACCGGCGAACGTGATGGTGACGCCGGAAGGTCTGGCGAAAGTGCTGGATTTCGGGCTGGCGAAGCTTTCGGGAGACGACAGCGGCGGGGCTCTGGCTATGGATGCAGAGGACGACGTGACGAGGTCAGTCCACATCGCGGCGGGGCCGAAAACGGCGGCTGGGGCGATTATCGGCACGGTTGCGTACATGTCACCGGAACAGGCGCAGGGGCGCAAGATCGATCCGCGGTCGGACATTTTCTCGTTCGGCTCGGTGGTGCACGAGATGCTGACGGGGGCGCGCGCGTTCCACGGAAAATCGGGGCTGGAGACACTGGCGGCCGTGCTGCGGGACGATCCGAAGTCACTGGCGGAAGCCGGAGCAGAGGCTCCGGCGGAACTGCAGGCGATTTTGGCGCGCTGTATGAAGAAAGACCCCGACCAGCGGTTTCAGCAGATGGCTGACGTGAAGGCGGCGCTGGAGGAGATCTACTTCGCGACGCGTTCGGGCGTGATGAGCGCGGCTTCCGGGGTTTGGACTCGGCAGGCTCCGGCGAAGGCGTCGCCGTCGATCGCGGTGTTGCCGTTCGTCAACATGAGTTCGGACAAGGAGAACGACTACTTCAGCGACGGTCTGGCGGAAGAGATTATTAACGCGCTGACACATGTTTCGGGGTTAAGGGTGACGGCGCGAACCTCGGCGTTCGTGTTCCGGGGCGCACAGCAGGATATCCGCAAGATAGGGGAGTCTCTGAATGTGGCAAGTGTGCTGGAGGGGAGCGTTCGGAAGGCCGGGAACCGGGTGCGGATCAGTGTTCAGCTGATCAATGTCGGGGACAGCAGCAATCTGTGGTCGGAACGTTTCGACCGGGAGATGACGGACGTTTTCGAGATTCAGGATGAGATCTCGGTGGCGATTGTGGGGCACCTGAAGACGGCTCTGACCGGGGATTTAAACCAGCCGATAGCGGCAGTTTCCACGGTGATGGTGGTGCGGCGATTTACGGAAAACCTGGAAGCGTACGATCTTTATCTGCGGGGCCGGTACGAGCTTTACAAGATGACGCGCGAGGGGCTGGACGCGGCCCGGCGGTTATTTGAACAGGCCATTCGGATGGACCCGGGATACGCGCTGGCGCATGACGGGCTGGCATCGTCGTGGTTTTCAGAAGGTTTTCTGGGGTTCGCTTCGCCCCGGGACGTAATGCCGAAGGCTAAGGCCGCCGTGCGGAAGGCGCTGGAACTGGACGACACGGTGGCGGAGGCACATGCAACGCTGGGCGCGGTGCTGGCGTTGTACGACTGGGACTGGCCTGGGGCGGAGCGCGAGTTGCTGCGGTCGATTGAGCTGAATCCGGCTTCGCCGGTGGCTCGGGATATGTACTCGTTCTTCTTTCTGCGGCCGACGGGGCGTCTGGATGAAGCGGTAACGCAGGTGCAGAATGCGTTGTCACTGGATCCGCTGTCGATTCTGTTCCGGGTGCATTTGGGTTTTCTGCACTACCTGCAGCGGAATTTCGATTTGTCGATTGCTCAGTTCCGGAAGGTGCTGGAGATGAATCCGCAGTACTATCTGGCGCACGCGATGATGGGCCAGGTGTACACGCAGGCGGGCAAGTATGCGGAGGCGGCGGCTTGTTATGTGCAGGCGCGGGCGGCGGATGCGAGCAGCAATTTCGTAGATTCGCTGGAGGCGATGACGCTGGCGGCTGCCGGGGATATTGCGGCGGTTCGGCCTTTGCTGCAATCGATTGAACGGCGGGCGGCGGCCGCTTATATTTCGCCGGTGAGTATTGCTTATGTTTATACGGCTTTGGGGGATCGCGAAAGCGCCTTCGAGTTGCTGGACCAGGCTATAACGGATCGGGATCCGAATATTCTGGGGCTGAAGTCGAACCCGATTTTCGATAGTCTGCGGAGCGATCCACGGTATCCGGGTTTGCTGGCCAAGATGCAACTTTAGGGCCAGGGGAAATCCATAATTGTAAGAGGAGAAACCGCGCCGGCTGTTAGGCCGTCTGGAATCGCATGCGTCGTAGTTGGGGGATTGCAGTCACTTTCGCGTTGTTCTGTTGTCTGGCGGCGGGGCAGGCTCGCCGCGGCACGTTGCGGGGGCATGTTCATCCGGCGCTCAAGGGCGCTGCGGATTTGGGGCGCTCTCCGGATGGCGCACTTGCGGGACTACAGGTGGTGTTTGCTTTGTCTGCGCAAAAGCAGGCGGCGCTGGAACAGCTTTTGGCTCGTCAGCAGGATCCGGCAGCGGCGGAGTATCACAAGTGGCTGACGCCGGAGGATTACGCGAAGCGGTTTGGCGCGAGCGACTCGGATATCGGCGTTACGGTCGGCTGGCTGGCGAGCCAGGGGCTGCAGGTTGGAGCGGTGGCGCGGGGACGGAATGCGGTTGCGTTCAGCGGGTCGATTCGTCAGGTTGAGGCTGCGTTCGGGACAGAGATCCATCGGTATGCAGTGGACGGGGTGACGCATTTTGCGAATGCTTCGGAGCCTTCGGTGGGTGCGGTGCTGGAGGGAAAGATTGCAGCGGTCCGGGGGTTGCATGACTTTCGGATGCGGCATCCCCGTTATACTTCGGCGACTTCGGGGAATCATTACCTGGCACCGGACGATTACTCGGTCCTTTACGACCTGAAGCCGCTTTACGACAAGAAGATTGACGGCACCGGGCAGAAGATTGCGATTGTGGGGCAATCGCAGGTGCCGCTCTCGGATCTGCAGTTATTTCGGACGAGTTTCAATCTGGCGGCTAACGATCCGCAGATAGTGCTGGTTGGGAAAACGGATCCTGGGATTGTACAGACAGACGTCGGTGAGTCGATTCTGGATATCGAGTGGGCCGGCGCGGTGGCACGGAATGCATCGATCATCTTCGTGTACGCGCCGGATGTGACGGACGCGGTTTTCTACGTGATTGACCAGAATCTGGCGCCGGTGTTGAGCATGAGTTACGGCCTGTGCGAATCGCAGACGGGGGCGGCGGATATGTCGCTGCTGCGGACTTACGCTCAGCGGGCGGCTTCGCAGGGGATTACGTGGGTGGCGGCGTCGGGCGACAGCGGAGCGGCGGACTGCTTTTCGAATACGTCGCGGACAGTGGCGCAGTTACAGGTGGATGCTCCGGCGAGTATTCCGGAAGTGACGGGCGTGGGCGGAACGACGTTCAGCGAAGGCACGGGAACGTATTGGAATGCGGCGAACGACGCCAATAAGGCTTCCGTGGTTTCTTATATTCCGGAGACGGCGTGGAACGATTCGACGGTCGGGAATTTGTCTTCATCGGGCGGGGGTGTCAGTACTTTTTTTGAGAAACCGTCGTGGCAGGTGGGGGCGGGCGTGCCGAACGACGGTGCCCGGGATGTGCCGGATGTTTCGATGTCGGCGTCGGCATCGCATGACGGGTATCTGGTTTACCAGAACGGGAATTTGCAGGTTGTGGGGGGGACTTCAGCGGGAGCACCCACTTTTGCGGGGATTGTGGCTTTGCTGAATCAGTATCAGGTATCGAATGGCCTGCAGACCACAGCGGGCATGGGGAACGTGAATCCGAGGCTCTATGCGATGGCTTCGAGCGCGCCGAGCGCGTTTCACGACATTACGACGGGGAGCAACATTGTAAATCCCTGTTCGAATCGAGTAACGGCGTGCACTTCGCCCAATATCGGATATACGGCGGGGGCTGGTTACGACCTGGTAACAGGGTTGGGGACGGTGGATGCGTTCAACCTGGTGACGAACTGGGGGAGTCCCAAGGCGAATGTGACGGTGCAACTGACTTCGAACGTTAGCAATGTGCCGCTAAACGGTAGCGCGGTGCTGACGGCGACGGTGACAAGTTCGAACAGCGGCACGCCGACGGGCACCGTGGCGTTCTTTTCCGGCTCGACGCCATTGGGGACGGCCTCTCTGTCAGGGTCGGCGGGGAAGGCGACGGCTACGCTGCCGGTGTCTGCGGCTCAATTCACGCTGGGGCCGAATGCCTTTACGGCGAAGTACAACGGGGATACGAGTTACAACGCGACGGCGAGCGGGGCGCTTTCGATTTCGGTGACGGCGGCGACGGGGATGGTGATTACCGGCGCGGTGAATGCTGCTTCTTACAAGCCAGTGGTGGCTCCCGGGATGATTCTGGCGGTGTTTGGGTCTCTGCTGGCCGGGGCGCCGCAACAGGCAACTGTGGTGCCGCTGCCGACGAGTTTGGGGGGCGTGACCGTGACGATCAATGGGACGGCGGCACCGCTGTACTACGTTTCTGCGACGCAGATTAACGCGCAGGTTCCGTACACGATTTTGCCGGGTCCGGCGACGCTTCGGGTGAGTTACAACGGCCAGGCGGCGACGAGTTCGCTGAATGTGACTGCAGCGGCTCCGGGCGTGTTTGTGAATTTTTCGAACGGGGCTCCGGTACCGGATCAGTCGGCCAAACGAGGCCAGACGATAACGCTGTACATAACGGGAGAGGGCGCGGCGACGCCGGCTTTGACCGCTGGGGCGGTGCCGCTGGCGGGGATAACACCGCGCCCGGCGGGGGCCGTTTCGGTCTCGGTGGGTGGCATTCCGGTGTCTATCGCGTATTTGGGTGTGCCATCGTGGGCGATTGGCGCGACGCAGATTAACTACACGATTCCGGCGAATGCCCCAACCGGGTTGATCCAGGTCGTGGTGACGGTAGGCGGCGTGGCCAGCGCGCCGGTGCTGCTGACGATTACGCCGTAGCTTGTCCCAGGGCTGTCTCGTGCCGCTTCCCTACCGTCGCGGTTGGGTAGAGCCGGTGCGAACGCTCTGCGGCGAAGAGCGGCTTCAGCGAGCGGCGCGGTAACCCATCCTCGCGCGGTGGAGGCTGTTTCGGTTACTGCGGGTTGTGGTGACGGTGGGCGGGGTGACGAGCGCGCCGGTGCTGTTGACGATTAATCCGCAGACCCAGCGCTGGCGGCGCGGGCCCGGGTTCGGACAGGTGTCAGACAGCCGAGCCGGGCGGTGGTTGCGCCGCAGTCGCAGGGGTCCTTGCTCATGAGCGCGGAGTAGCCGGTACGGGCGAGGACGATGGGCTCCTCTATGTGATTGAGGTGAGTGAGGAGGAGTTGGTCGTCACGGAGAGTGGCGATCACGTTGTCGTCCGCCAGGTGGAGACCGCAATGCAGTTCGCATTCGCGGGCGATGACGGAGCCATCCCAACTGAGGAGTTGTTCGAAGACAGGTACTTCGAAGGCTCGCCAGAGAAGGTCGCGGTGGTGCGGGGCGAGGGGGGCGTCGTCAATTCTGGTCGTTACTATGAGCGCGGTTTCGAGCGAAGGCAGGGGGAAACGGCCAGTGAGCTTGTGGTCGGCCAGCAGCAGAGCAGTGTTGAGGGGAGCGACGAGGGCGTCGGGTGCCCAAGCGTGAATCCCGGCCGAGTCGTTGGCGGCGAATTCCCGGGCGTTGGCAGGGAGGGAGAAGCCTTGGCGCAGGACGGCGATCTTTCGTGCCGACTTGAGAGGAAAGATGAGAGGGTGCAGGCCAGCACCCAGACGGCGTTCGGGAGGCGGCATCGCTTCGAAGCCTTCCAGCATGGTTGCGCAGTCAAGACCGCGAAGCTCACCCGAAATGCTGCCGGGTTCCAGTTTGTTTAACACCCGGCCGAGGCGCACGAGGGTGTTCTCAGAAGACGAGCCCGCACGGCTCTTCTTCCGTAAGAACGGGAAGGAAAACACAGAGTTACTGCAGAGTAAGTGGCGCGAGGAGCGGGAAATTCTCTCTGTTTTTCTTAGGAAACGTTAAATTGTCAGGCGGCGCAGGTTGCCACCGAAGATGGCCGCTGCGTCGTCGGCAGAGATACCGATGCGGGAGAGGATCTCTACCTGGTTGTCGTAGACACCTTTGACCCAGCCTCGGGGGAAGAACGAGGAGTCGGAGCCGAAGAGCAGGCGTTTCGGACCCACCACGTCGAGAGCCTGGCGGAAGACGCTTTCGAGGCTGTTCTGGCCGGGGAGGTATTTGAGCCAGCTATTGGAACTGGAGGTATCGAGGTAGACGTTGGGGCAGAGGTCCGCCACCATGAGAGCTTCGCGCAGGTAACCCGCGCCGAAGTGGGGGATGACGAAATTGACTCGGGGGAAACTGGAGGCGAGTTCGTGGAGGTCGATGGGGTTCGAGTAGCGCATATCGAACGGCGACGGGAGGCCCAGTTTCTTGCGGAAGCCGACGCTGAGAACGCCGCAATGAACGTAGACGAGAGGTTTGGGGTGGCCGGCGAGGACCTGGATGAGAGCGCGGACCTTGGGGTCGTGCATCGAGAAATGATGCATGGCAGGAAAGAGGAAGATGCCGCTGACGCCGTCTTCACGAATGGCAGCTTCGAGACGGATGTCGGGGCTGGGCATCATGGGGTTGGTCATGTAGACGGCGGAGAAGCGGTCCGGGTATTTAGTGACGGCCGCGCCGACGGAATGGGTGTCGTTGGGGATGCTGGCGATGAGCATGGCGCGCTGGACGTTGTGGCGGTCGAGTTCACCGGCCCAGCGGTAGGCGAGGGCTTCGGGGGAAGTAGGAAAGTCCCAGCCGAGGAGTTTGGCGACGTTTTCGGCATCCTGGAACTCGGGCTTCTGCTCGGAGAGGGCCTTGAGGAGGGCGGGCGAGAAGAAGTGGACGTGCGCGTCGGCGATTTCGAGGGGTCCCCAAGGGGTTTCGGCTGTCATTACAAAGCTCCCAGCAGTTTTGCTGCCTGTTCCAGTTGGCCGCTCAGAGTGGCAAGGACCTGGATGACCTGTTTCGATTGTTCTGCCGCTTCCTGCGGCTTGTTGAGTTCAACGGCTTCGCGGATACCGGGCAGCGTTTTGACGGCGTAGCCCGTGTACATGCCGGGGGCGTAGATGCGGTGGCGGAACCAGGGACGGCCGGGGAGACCGGGATCGAGGGTCAGCTTACGCTCGCTCTGGAAGAGGATCTGGTTGATGGCCGCGAGTTTTTGAGGGTTGGCGGAGGAGAGCTTTGCGTTGGCAGTGGACCAGGCTTTTTCCAGGTCGGTGGAGGTCTTCTGAAATTTCTTCAGCTCGGCTCGGACGGCGGTGAGGTCTGTCTTCGTCTTCTGAGAGGGGAGCTTTTCGATTTCGTCCAGGTAGGTATTGATGGAGGCGGCGAGACGGCCGAATTCGAAGGGCAGGAGGGGGGCGTCGGCGAGGCGGAGGACAGCGGTGGCGGTGACGCGGGCGAGGGCGGGGCCGTGAGTGAAGTCCTTATCGGAAAAGTGGCTGTACCAGTAGAAATCGTCGTAGTTGGAGTGGTAAATGCCGTTGCCACCTTCGCCTTCGAAGCCCATGCTGAGGGAGGCGATGCCGAGGTGCTGGAGGAAGGGGGTGTAGTCGGAACCGGAGCCGAGGGGGCTGAGGTGGAATTCACCGGGGGGGGCTGCTGATGGCGAGGCGTTGCGGCGGGGGGTAGCGCGGGGGGCGACGGCGGCGTCGAGCAGGCTCTTGTCGCTATCGACGTCCTTGATATCGCGGAGGATTTCTTTGACGAAGGTTTCGAGGGTGTGGGAGCCGCCGGCGGAGATGCGACCATTGCCGCTGGAATCGGAATTGATGTAGGTGACGAGCTTCTGGTTGAGCTCGTCGGCGTGCTTTTCCATGAACTCGGTGGAACCGATGAGGCCGTACTCTTCGCCGTCCCAGAAGGCCATCATGATGGTGCGTTTGGGCTTCCAGCCCTGGCGGGTGAGCTGGGCGAGGGAGCGGGCGGTTTCGAGCTGGGCGGAGACGCCGGACAGTGGGTCGTCGGCGCCATGAACCCAGGCGTCATGGTGGTTGCCGAAGAGGATCCACTGGTCAGGGAATTCGGAGCCTTTGATGGTGGCGATGACATCGTAGAGGGGCCTGGTTGAGTTGTCCATTTCCAGCTTGAGGTGGACGATGCCGGTGCCAGGGCCCATGTGATAGGTGAAGGGCAGGGCGCCGCGCCAGGCTTCGGGGGCGACGGGACCGTCAAGGTTTTCGAGAAGCGGCTGGGCGTCGGCGTACGAGATGGGCATCACCGGGATCTTCATGAGGGTGGAGGCTTCCGGGATGGTGAGGCGTTTGGACCCTGGCTCGGAGGCCCAGCCGGGGGAGAGGGGGTCACCGGGGTAGAGGACCATGTCCATGACGCTGCCGCGCTGGACGCCGTCTGGCGGGCGGAAGGCACCTTTGGGGAAAACGTCGCCCTGGTAATAGCCGTCGTCTTTGGGGTCGGAGTAGATGAGACAGCCTACAGCTCCATGTTCGGCGGCGACTTTGGGTTTGATGCCGCGCCAACTGCCGCCGTAGCGGGCGATGACGATTTTGCCCTTTACGTCGATACCTTTGGCGGCGAGAGTTTCATAGTCGGCGGGAACACCGTAGTTGACGTAGACGAGAGGCGCGCTGACGTCGCCATCACCGGAGTAGGCGTTGAAGCTGGGGACCATTCCGGGGTCGGCGGAATTCTTGTCGGCGTCGATGGTGGGTTCGGCGAGTTTGGCGGTGAATTTCTTGCCGTTGACCGTCATTTCGAGGAGCCGGGATTTCGGCTGAGGCAGCATGGCTTCGTACTGCTCGAGATGGGCTTCGAGGCCGAACTCGCGGAGTTGGGCCTCGAGGTATTCGGCGGTTTCTTTGGACTGGGGGGTGCCGGCGAGGTGGGCCTGGCCGGAGAGGCGTTCCATGACGCGGCGGACGCGTGCGGATTCAGGAATGGCGCGGGCGGCTTCCTCCCATTTGATTTCGGCAGCGGCGGACGCGGCGTCAAAACCGCGGATGGAATTATTGGTGGCCGAATAGAGGGCGGTCACGCTCAGGACACCCAAAACGGTGGCCGCGAGGGTGGCCAGGACCACGAAATGTCGCATGTGACGCATTTCGCTTCAGTTTAGCGGGTTGAGGCAGATTAGCGGTGGTGGCGGCGCAGCGTGTAGGCGTCAGGGCGGCCGTTTTCATTTTCGAGGCGCTTCCAGTCGTCCTGAACCTGGATGAGCTTGCCGGTGACGTGGTTGGAACGCTCAGATGTTAAGAAGAGGGCGAGCTGGATCTGCTTTTCAGCGGGAATTCCTCCGGTGAGGCGGACCTGACTGGCAAGTTCGAACTCCGCAGGATCGATTTGGTCTCCGGCCTGGAGGATTTCGTCGGTCATGCTGGTGTAGGCTCCACCCGGGAGCATGGAGTTTACCTGGACGTTGCGGTCGCGGACCTCTTCGGCGAGACTTTCGACAAAGCGCGCGATGGCGGCTTTGCTGGCCGAGTAGGCGGCGAAGCCTGGGCGGGGGGAAGCAACTCCCGTGCAGGAGATGGTTAGAATCTTGCCGCTGCGGCGTTTCAGCATTTGGGGCAGCACAGCGTGGCAGCAGTTGATGACGCCGTAGACGTTGATCTCAAAGACTTCGCGCCAGGCGGCGGGGCGGTTTTCGACAAAGGGTCCGAGGGGGCCCTGGATAGCGGCGTTGGCGATGAGCGCGTCCACACCACCCCACAGGCTGGTCATGCGACCGACGGCGGTAAGGACCTCTTCCGGTTTGCAGACATCGGCGCGAAGCCCCAGCGCGGTACCGCCTGCGTCTTCAATTTCGAGTCTGGTGGAATCGAGTTCGGCCTGATTGCGACCTAACAGGCCGACACGCGCCCCTGATTTTGCGAAACCGAGAGCGAGACGTTTCCCAATACCCCGTCCCGCACCCGTAATGAGAACCCCTGCATTCTTTGTGGAAGGCAAACGGGTATTCTATACCTGCTGGAACTCAGCGGAGGCGACGGCGTGGCCGAGATGCAATAAGTCGTCCGAGCTGGACGAGGGATGGGATGCTTCCAAAGGGTTTGGGGGTGAAACCGTACAGGGGGCCGGTACGTCCAGGGCGCGAAGGCTCTCATCGTCGCCGGTCACTGGCCGCAGAACTGGCTGCAGAAAATGTTCAATCTCCGCCGCCGGGGCGGGGTGCGCGAAAAAGTACCCCTGCATGACGGGGCAGCCCGCGGCGATGAGCGCTAACCTCTGGTCGTTGGTTTCGACTCCCTCGGCGATAACGGCTAAACCCAGACCTTCGGCGACGCCAATCATAGCCTGGACGAGGCGGCGGGCGGCCTGATCCGTGCTGAGGGCCTGGACGAACGAGCGGTCGAGCTTGATGGCATCTACGGGGAGGCGATAGAGGTAGCTGAGAGAGGAGTAACCTGTGCCGAAATCATCGATGGAAAAACGAATGCCGGTATCGCGGAGTTCGCGCATCTGGGTTTCGCCCTGGTGGCCACCACCGAGAACGATGCTCTCCGTTAGTTCCAGCTCCACGCTTGAGGGTGGCACGCCGAAATGCCGGAGGCAGGCCTGGACTTCGGCGGAGAAACCAGGCCGGGAGATCTGAGCGGGAGAGACGTTGACCGCGACGGGTACCCAACCGAGACCGCGAGTGTGCCAATCGACCATCTGGCCACAGACTTCGGACAGGACCCAGGCTCCCAGCTGATGGATCAACCCGGACTCTTCGGCCACGGGAATGAACACCGCCGGGGACAGGGAACCGTATGCCGCGCTGGAGATACGAACGAGGGCCTCGAGGCCGCAGAAGCACCCGGCAGCACCCACCTTTGGCTGGTAGTGGACAGCAAAGCGTTGGAATTCGAGGGCCTCGCGGATCTCTTCTTCGATGCGGTCGCGATCCAGCAGGTCAGTTCGCACGCCGAACGACTGCGTCCGATTCCGTCCCAGATTCTTGGCGCAGCGCATGGCGCCTTCCGCTTTGCGGCGAAGACCATCGGAATCGCCGGCGTCACCAGGGAACAGCGCGCTGCCGAGGCTGGCGGTGGGGGAGACGGCCTTGCCCCCGACCAACATGGGCTGGCGGATCGCATCCAGGATTCGGGTGGAAACTTCATCCACCTCGACGGGTTTCTGGATATTGGATACGATGACCATGAACTCATCGCCCCCCATGCGGGCCACGACATCTCCGGCACGGAGTGTCTTTGCGATTCTGGCGGCAATTTCGGCGAGAACAATATCCGCCGACCGGTGGCCGATGATATCGTTGAGCCTCTTGAAACGGTCAATGTCAACGGAAAGCACAGCGAGCATCTGGCGGGTAGCCCCGGCCTCCTGGAGCGACTGCGCCAGGCGCTCCTCCATGAGACTGCGATTCGGCAAACCAGTCAGCGAGTCGTGGTGTGCCCTGTGCCTCAAGTCTTCATAGAATCGCCAGTGCTCGATAGCGATATAGGCCAATTGCGAAGCGGACTGGAGAGAAGATGCCAGCGCATCGGCGGGCACGGTAACCGAGTTTGTCTCGAAGACAAGCAACATGCCCGTCCGGGAGTCCGCGTTGCCGATCGCGCGGCAATGGATTGCCAGCGGCCGGCTTCCCGAGAGGGCCGCGAGAAAAGCTTCCAAGGAAGATCCTTCCGGAGAATCTAAAGGCAACTGACCTTTGACAGACAGGGTCGTCCTGAGTGCTGCGGACCATTCCCGGGGAACTCCAGGGGCCGCGACCAGACGCCAGCCGTCGTTCCGTCGCAGAAGAACGCAGGATAGGCACCCAGGAAGTTCGCGGTTGAACTCAGAAGCGATGCTGTCGAGGACTTCGCCGAGGGGCTGATTTCCGACCAATTGCTCCAGCACGGCGCTCCGGCCACGCTCACGGAGACGTTCGCGGTCCAGTTCGGCGGTGCGGACCTGGAAGGCGGCGTGGAGCGCGTGTTCCCTCGCGGTGCGGCGGCGTTCCCGACGAACCAGGACGAGAAGCGAGGCGAGAACGAAGAAGCCCAAGAACCAGGCGGTTTCCGCCAGACTGGACCCCACGGCGATATGGCCGGTCATGTTTGTAATCTCGTCTGCATGCAACGCGTGTCTGGCCAGGCAGGGTTCATAAGCGTTCGGGCATCCTGCGGAGTCTGTTCCTGCCATCTATCGGCACGGCAGACAAAAAACATTAGGGGCCAGATGACAGGGCGACTTCCGTTATAAACTGATTAACCGTAAGGAAGAACAGAAATGTATTCGCGCAGAGACTTTGGAAAACTTGCCGCAGCGTCGCTGCCGCTTTCGACCGCCTTCGGGCCGTCCGCATTTGGAGCGAAGATCAACTCCAAAATTAATGGGGTGTTGCTGGGCAGCCAGTCGTACAGCTACCGGGACTTGTCGCTGGATGACGCGATCAAGGGCATGGTGGATGCCGGCGTTGGCGCCTGCGAACTTTTTGCCGGGCATGTGGAGGCTCCGGCGCTGGGACATGCTCCGGCGATTCCGGGCCGGGGGCCTGGTGGCGGCCGGGGCCGCGGACCGCAGGATGAGGCGGCAATCGCGGCAGCGCGCGCGGCGCAGGCCAAGGCGCGGGAAGACCTGCGCCAGTGGCGGCTTACCGTGGATTTGTCGCATTTCAAGAACATCCGAAAACAGTTCGATACCGCCGGGATTCAGCTGGTGGGTTACAACTACAGCTTCAATGCTGCGATGACGGACGCGGAAATCGACCGCGGCTTTGAGTTTGCAAAGGCGCTGGGCGTGAATGTGCTGACGGCGTCGACGACGCTGCCGGTGGCAAAAAAGGTTGCGCCGTTCGCCGAGAAGCATAAGATTCTGGTGGCGATGCACGGGCACTCGAATATTAAAGATCCGAATGAATTTGCAACGCCCGAGAGCTTTGCAACGGCGCTCGAAATGTCGAAGATGTACCGGATTAATCTGGACATCGGCCACTTCACGGCGGCGGGTTATGACCCGGTTGCGTACCTGGAGCAGCACCATGACAAGATCGTGATCCTGCACATTAAGGACAGGAAAAAGGATCAGGGCGACAACACGATCTGGGGCGAGGGCGACACGAATATCAAGGGCGTGTTGCAGTTGCTGAAGAAGAACAAGTGGCCGATTTCGGCGCTGGCCGAGTACGAGTACCGTGGCGCAGGCACGTCACCGGAAGAAGTGAAAAAGTGCATGGCGTTTGCGAAGAAGGCTTTAGAAGGGTAGGGCCTCGTTCGCGAAAGGCTGGAAGACCGGGCGGGGCAGAAGTTTTGCCTGCGCCCGGTTTTCTGCATTTTGGGGGAGCCTAATGGCTGGAGATGTCTTCTCTGGAGATGTCCTCTAACGACCGGCCACGAGTACGGGGGCCGAAGACGCCGATGGTAACGACCATGATGGCCATGGCGGCTCCGATGAAGAGGGCTACGGCGGGGGTGCCGCCCGCCTTCAGGAAAAAGCCGATGGCCAGGCCGGCGAAGGCGGCGGAGAGGCGGCTCCAGCCGTAGACGAAGCCTACGGCGCGGCCACGGATTCGCGTGGGGAAGAGCTCAGCCTGGTAGTTGTGGAAGGCGAAGGACATCCAGTTGTTGGCCAGCGTGACGACGACTCCGCAGGCGATGAGGATTGCGGGCAGGGTCTGGTGGGCGAAGAGGAACATGAAGAGGCCGATGGTGATTCCGGCCGTGACGAGCTGCCATTTGCGTTCCACCTTGTCGGCTACGAACATGCCGACGAGCGGGCCTAAGGGCGCGGCCATGGCAATGATGAACGAATACCGGAGGCTGGTGGTGATGCGGATGCCGCGGGCGATGAGGAGCGTGGGGACCCAGCTGGAGAAACCGTAGAAGCCGATGGTCTGGACGAGGTTGAAGACGGACATGACGAGGGTCCGGCTCACGTAGGGTGGGCGGAAGAGATCAGCGAGACGGGAAGCTGCGATCTGATTCGAGCCGGTTGGGGTGGCGAACTGGACGACCGGAAGCGCGAGCGGCTGGCCGGTTTCGGCGGTTATGGCGGCTTCGAGTTGGGATACGACGAGGTCCGCTTCTGCGGCCCGGCCGTGGATAGCGAGCCAGCGGGGGCTTTCGGGGAGACCTCGACGCAGCCACCAGGCGAAGATGGCTCCGACGGAACCGACGAGTGTGACCCAGCGCCAGCCGTCCAGGCCGAGAAGAGTTTGGGGAACCAGAAGCCACCCGAGCAGTGCCACCACGGGAACCACGCTGAAGGCGATGAGCTGGTAGTAAGCGAAAGCCTTGCCTCGATGGGCGGGCGGCACCAGTTCGGGTAAATACGTGTCGATGGTGACCTGTTCGAGGCCGACGCCGATGCTGGCGATGAAGCGCCAGAGGTCCACGCTTGCGGCTGTGGACTGGAAGGCCATAACGGCGGTGGCGGCGGAGTACCAGAGGAGGGCGGTCACGAAGATGGACCGGCGGCCGAAACGGTCGGCGACGGGACCGAAGGCGATGCAGCCGAGGAACATCCCCATGAAGGAACAGAAGATGAAGAAGCCCATGCCGCCGATGCCGAAGAGGCCGAGGGTGCTGCCTTTAAAGATGCCGCTACCGTTGAGGCCGGGGGCGATGTAGGCGGCGAGGAAAATATCGTAGAACTCGAAGGCTCCCCCGATGGAGATGAGGGTGACCAGGCGCCAGATGGTGCGGGTGAGGGGGAGGCGGTCGAGGCGGGCTGCGATGGAGGCGGGGCTATGCATGGGCGTGCGGCTAAAGGGGCAGGACGCGGAGACCCGGGATGGACGACAGCAGGAACTCGGTTGACTTATGCTCGGTTGACAAATGCTCGGCGGCGAGTTGCCGGAGAAGCTGACTAACCGGAAGTTTCTCACGCTCCGCCGCTATGAGGACACTGGAATCGAGGACTACTCCCATGCGGGCGGCTCGAACGAGTCGCGCCGGGCATCAATGCCTGCCTGCACGTCGGTGGCGAAGGTCTCATCCGGAAGGGGTGGGTAGCCGAGTCTGGCTTCCCAGGCGTCTGCCATGGCGATGCACTCACTGAGCTTTCGGCCTGGTTTTTTTGGGGCAGACTCTGCGTGCGCTGGCGACTTCAGGACAGCGATGGGACGCTGGTCCTGTTCGATGACGACCTCAATGCCGCGCTGCGCATCAGCCAAAACCAGCGGTGCCAGCACGGCATGCAGATCGCGTGCCACCTCGGCTTCGGTCATGTGGAAAGTCGCCATTGCTTCCATTATGGCTCCTGGAGGCAGAGATGCCTGCCCTACAGCTTCTGGGCTTTGAAGCCGCCCTTAGAGCGGTCATAGAACCAGATGGCTCCGAAGACGATGAGCAGGATGGCGGGGAGGATGGCGACGGCCTGGAAGGAGGCCTGCGAGGCCTGCCCCAGGACGGAGTCGAGCTTGTCGCCGGTGAGAGCCTTGAAGGCTTCGTCGCTGCCGGCGAGCTCGATTTTCTTGCTGTCAAAGATCTTGCCCATGTGGGGGAGCACGAAGTTGATGGAGAGCGTTCCGGCCGTGCCCATGAGGCCCATGAGGAGAGCGCCGCCTCGGGGAAAGCGTTCGGAGGCGGTGGCGAGCATCGTCGGCCACATGAAGCAGACGCCGCAGCCCCAGATGGTGGCGGCAAGGATGCCGGTGACGGGCGAGTTGGCCATGCTGAGCGCGATGAGGCCGAGAGCGGCCAGAGCGCAGGAGCACCAGAGCAGGCCCATCGGCGAAAGCTTGTGGGCGATGGGGCCAGCGAAGTGGCGGGCGACGAACATGATGCCGGAGACGTAGACGAGCAGCAGAATACCCTGCATGTGGACGGTGCGGGTGAGCGCGAGATCGACCCACTGGCCGGGCGCGAGTTCGGAAGCGGCGGTCAGGAACATGGAGCAGAAGAGGACCAGGAACATGGGCTTCAGCAATTCCTTAAACATGTCGCCCATGCTGATGCCGGAGGCGGCGCGTTCGGTGGGTGGGAACTTCAGGCCCATGCAGAGAACGATGACGGCGATGGCGGGGATGAGGATGAGGCTGAGCTTGATCTGCCACGAGACATGGGCTTCGCCGAGGAAGTAACCGAGGAGGCCGCCGATGATGAGGCCGCCGGGCCACCAGGCATGGAGAACGTTGAGCTTGGCAGTCTTGTCATCGGGGTACAGGGTGGCGGTGAGGGGGTTGACGACGGTTTCGACCAGACCCCAGCCGATGCCGGTAATGACGGCGCCCATCCAGATCACGTTATAGATGCCAGGGCCGGACGCGAGGGTGTTGGCGAACAGGATAGTGAGGGTGCCGAGGATGAAGCAGACGGCGGAGAGGGGCAGGAGGAGGCCCATGCCAATGATGTCGAGCAGGGGACTGCCGAGCGCGATGGTGATGGCGAAGCCGAGAAAGGGCACGCCGAGCACGGAGCCGATCATTTCGGCGGAATGCGCCTTATCGATGGGGTCGAAGAAGGTCTTCTGGAGTTCACTCGCGATGTCGGCGCGCAGGGAGGCTGCCATACCGGCAGTGACGAGGGCGAGGACGCTTACGAGGAAGATTTTGGACTTATTGAAGGACGCGTGACGGTCAACGTTGGCCGAGCTCATATCCCGATGAGCATACAGCATTCAGGCGGCTGAAGTTACTTGGCGGCGATAACGGCGGCTTTTATTACTGCACCCCAGCCCGCGATTTGGTACGTGGTCTTACCGGCTTTGATTTTCCCGGGGTTGAATTTCTTGTGCTGTTCTTCTGCCTCGTGCCTTGCGGCGGCGATGACCTGTTCCTTGCTCAGTTCGGACTTTTCCAGCTTGCCTTCCACGATGGCGGTCTTCCCGACGGAGTCTTTGGGGAAAACGATGTCGCCGTCATCCACCTTGATGCGGAGGAGATGGCCTTCGTTGTCAGTGAGGTCCATCCAGCAGCCCATCATTTCGCACACTTCGGTGACTTTGGCAGTGACTTGCACGGTCTGGCCGACGAGGGAGTCGGCTTTGGCGAAGAGTTGTATGAGGGTGGCGGGCTGCGCCAGAGTGAGGGGCTTGCCGAGGGTGGTGTCCTGCGCAAAAGCCAGCGCGGAGAAAGTGAAAGCGAGGGTGGCGAGACGAAGTTTCATGACATTCTCATTATGCTCCAAACGTTCCTTATAATCTGGATGAAGTGCTGCACGAACTGGTTGTCGAAAATTACGCCGTAGTAGATCGCCTGCGCGTTCGTTTTCACGCGGGCCTGAATCTGTTGACGGGCGAAACGGGAAGTGGGAAGTCGATTGTGGTGGATGCGCTGGGGCTGCTGCTGGGCGGGCGGGCGTCGGCGGAGATGATCCGGTCGGGTGAGGCCCGGGCTCGGGTTTCGGGGCGGTTTGATGCGCCGGAAAGGTCGGAACGGGCACTGGAAGCGGCGGGGCTGGAGACCGAAGAGGGCGAACTGCTGCTGGAGCGGGAGATTCTTTCGAACGGGAAGAGCCGGGTGTTTGTGAACAACCGTCCGGCCACAGTGGCGCTGCTGAAAGAGCTGAGCGCGCATTTGGGGGATATCCACGGGCAGCATGATCAACAGTTGCTGTTTGACGCGGTGGCGCAGTTATCGATGCTGGATTCCTATGCGGGAGTTCGGGATGAGCGTCGGGCGCTGCGGGAGGTCTATCTCGCGTGGAAGGCGGTGGGCGAGCAGGTTGCGGAGCTGGAGAGTTCGGACCAGGAGAAGCTTCGGCTGCTGGATCTTTGGCAGTTCCAGAGAAACGAAATTGAGTTATCGGAACTACAGGCGGGCGAGGATGTGGAGTTAGCCGCCGAGCGGAAGGTGCAGCAGAACGCGGGGAAGTTGCTGGAAGCGGCGGGGTCGGCCTGGGAAGCTCTGTATGAGACGCCGGAATCGGCGTGGAGCATGCTGCGGACGGTTTCAAAGAAGCTGGATGAGCTGGGGCGAATTGATGAGTCGATGATGCCGGTTCGGCAGGCTTTGGAGCCGGCGCTGATAGCGGTGCAGGATGTGGCGTACTCACTGCGGGATTATTTGGGGCGGGTGGAGGCAAATCCGGCGCGCCTCGAAGAGATTGAGAACCGACTGGCGGCGATTGAGAAGCTGAAGCGGAAGTATGGCCGGTCAGTGGAAGAGATTTTGACGTTCGTGGAGGACGTAAAGCGCCGGATTCTGGAAGTGGAGACGGCTGGCGAGCGACTGGAGCAGCTGCGACAGGAGCAGAATGTGCTGGCGAAGAAGTATGAAGAGGGCGCGCGGGCTTTGACGGCGCACCGGGCGGCGGCGGCGGCGAAGTTATCGAAGAGGGTGGAAGAAGAGTTGCGACCGCTGGCGATGGAACGGGCGGTTTTCCGGATTGCGCTGGAGCATGTGGCGTGGACGGAGAGCGGCGCGGACCGGGTTCGGTTTCTGGTGTCTCCGAACGCGGGGGAAGAGCCGAAGCCGTTGGAGAAGGTGGCTTCGGGCGGTGAATTATCCCGCGTGGCGCTGGCGCTGAAGGCTTGTCTGGTGGGGTCCCGGGGAGCGGCTGCGACACATCTCCGGACACTGGTTTTTGATGAAATTGACACCGGGATTGGCGGGCGGGCGGCGGAAGGTGTGGCTCGGCGGCTGAAGAAGCTGGCGGCGGAGAATCAGGTGATCTGTGTCACCCACCTGGCGCAGATTGCTTGTTTCGCGGATCATCATTACCGGGTGGGGAAGTTTGAGAAGGACGGGCGGACGGTGGCGCAACTGGATGAGCTGGACGCGACGGAGAGCACCGAAGAGATCGGGCGGATGCTGAGCGGTGAGACCTTGACACCGGAAGCGGTTCGGAATGCGGCGGAGTTGGTCCGGGCAGCAAGGGCAACCAACGGCGTGGGAAATTCGTAATATTATTGAGAGCAGGGTCCAACCGCGGAATAAAGACCGCGAGTCCCGGCATCTGAGAGGTGGAGGTTTTATGAGATTCAGTGGAATGTTTATGGGAGCGTTGCTGGCGAGCGCCGCTTTTGGTGCTTCGTCATTCCCCGACCCGACGCTGCCAGCGCCCGCTGCGCCGGCGAAGTCGGCCGTAGTGGTTCTGGCCGGCGGATGCTTCTGGGGCCTGGAAGGCGTTTATGAGCACACGAAGGGTGTACTCGACACGCAGGTGGGCTATTCGGGGGGCGCGAAAAAGACCGCGACCTACCATCAGGTGAGCGACGGAAACACGGGGCATGCGGAATCGATCAAGGTGACGTACGACCCGTCGGTGATCAGCTACGGGCAGATCCTGAAGATCTTCTTTGACGTAGCGCACGATCCGACAACGCTGAACCGGCAGCATAATGACGTGGGCACGCAGTACCGCTCGGCGATCTTCTATGCCAACGACGAGCAGAAGAGCGGGGCGGAAGCCTACATCAAGCAGTTGAATGCGGCGAAGGTGTTTCGGGACCCTATCGTGACGGCAGTGGTGCCGCTGGAAGCGTTTTATGCGGCCGAGGCTTATCACCAGCACTATTTGGACCAGAATCCGACGCAGCCGTACATTGTGTCGCAGGACCTGCCGAAGATTGAGGATCTGAAGAAGAAGTATCCGGAGTGGTACCGGAAGGAAATCAACGGGGGGAAGAAGTAATGAACCGGCGAGAACTTTTTCAGGGAGCGGCAGGGTTAGTGGGCGCGTCAGCCTGGCTGGCGGGGGCCGAGAACAAGGGCGTCCACATGGTGAAGATTGTGCAGTTTGATGCGGCGGGAGTTCGCAAGGGAGTGGTGGAAGTGGAAAAAGTCGTCAAGACAGAAGCCGAATGGAAGAAGCAACTGGACCGGGAACAGTTTGAAGTGACCCGAAAAGCGGGCACCGAACGCGCGTTCACCGGCAAGTATGCGAACAACCATGCGGACGGCCTGTACCACTGCGTTTGCTGTGATACGCCGCTGTTCGATTCGAAGACGAAGTTCGAATCCGGCACCGGTTGGCCGAGCTTCTATATACCGCTTGCCAAAGAGAACGTGACCGAACACACGGATACGGCCTATGGCATGAAGAGGGTGGAAGTAGTGTGTTCGCGGTGCGACGGGCATTTGGGTCACGTGTTTGAGGATGGTCCGAAGCCGACCGGGCTGCGGTATTGCATGAATTCAGCTTCGCTGAGTTTTGTGCCGCGGGCCAAGGCGTAGCAAGCGGTGGATGCCCAGCCGGAACTCACACTCGTTGCCAGAGCAATGACCCGGCATGGGCTGGAAGCCCTGTTGATCGGGAACATGGGCGCGGCGCTGCATGGTGCGCCTGTTTCCACGATCGACATCGATTTCTTTTTCCGGAAGACGCCGCGGAATATGCAGCGGCTGAAAGCTGTGGCCCAGGAACTGGGCGCGACGATTCTGCGGCCTTACTACCCGGTTTCAGCCCTCTTTCGGCTGCAGAGGGATCAGGATGGGCTGCAGATCGATTTCATGGGTCATATTGATGGGTTTGCGTCATATGAGAGTGTTCGCAGTCGCGCGGAAGTGGTGCCGATAGGGGGGCAAGCGGTGCTGGTAGCCTCGCTTGCCGACATCATTCAGAGTAAGAGGGCGGCGGGTCGCGAGAAAGACACTGCGGTCCTTAGTATTCTGGAGAGGACTCTTCATGAAGAAAACGCGGTCGAACCCGGAGGCGGAGAGCAAGACGGCCCTGACAGCGTCAGAAGCCCTGCGCCTCGAAAGCGACCGCGCTCTGGTTGAGTTGATCCGCTATCGCCTGTCGCTGGCTCCCGAAAAACGGCTGAATGTCCTGCGCCGGAAGATCGGCCTGCGCGCGACGTGCCTTTAGTCCTCTTTCGCCAACACCCCCCAAAATGACCCCTGAACTTTTCGCCTCCGGCTTTATGCAGTACGTGGTGTTTTTGCTGTCCACTACATGCCATGAGGCAGCGCACGCGCTTGCCGCCAAAATGGGGGGCGACATGACTGCGTTCGAGGGTGGGCAGGTAACGTTGAATCCCCTGCCCCACATCAAGCGCGAGCCGTTCGGGATGGTGTTGATGCCGCTGCTGGGGATCTTCGCGGGCGGAGGCCTGATCGGCTGGGCCAGTGCGCCTTATGATCCGCTGTGGTCCATTCGACATCCGAAACGGGCGGGGCTCATGTCGCTGGCGGGTCCGGCGGCAAACTTCACGCTGGCGATTCTGGCGGGCCTGGCATTACACATCGGCCTGGCAACCGGTTCATTATCGCGGGGCAATCTGGATGGCAGCATGGCAGAGGGTATTGCGGCCGTGCTGAGCACATTTTTCACTCTGAATTTGCTGCTGGGCGTGTTCAATCTGCTGCCGTTCCCGCCGCTTGATGGGTACGGGGCGCTGAGCCTGTTCACGTCGGAAGAAGGCGCGCGCAAGCTGGTCGAATGGCGATTCAAGTTTCGGGGTATCGCGATTCTGGGGCTAGTGCTGGGATGGCGGATTGTGGATACCATCTACCAGCCCTTGCTGCAGTTCGGAATCAACCTGATCTACCCGAACCGATAACTACCCTAATCCGATCAACTTTATAAGGTATCCTAAGGTTAGTACTTACAGTGGACCATTTAGACCTGCTCGAAGCTGAGAGCATTCACATCATCCGCGAAGTTGCGGCCGAGTTCCAAAACCCCGTCATGCTGTATTCGATAGGCAAGGATTCGTCTGTAATGGTTCGCCTCGCCCAGAAGGCTTTCTTCCCCGGGCGGATTCCCTTTCCTCTTCTGCACATTGACACGACGTACAAGTTCCGCGAAATGATCACGTTCCGGGACGAGTTCTGCGCGTCGATTGGCGCCAGGCTGATCGTTCATACGAATCAGGCGGCAATTGACGGCGGCACCAACCCGATCGCGATTGGCACGCAGAAGTGTTGCGGCCTGCTGAAGACGCGGGCGCTGCTGGATGGCTTGGCGGCGGGTGGCTACGATGCCGCTTTTGGTGGTGCGCGGCGCGATGAAGAGAAGTCGAGGGCGAAGGAACGTGTGTATTCGTTCCGCGACGAGTTCGGGCAGTGGGATCCGAAGAATCAGCGTCCCGAACTCTGGAACGCCTACAACGCCAGGGTGGATAAGGGACAGCACATTCGCGTGTTCCCGCTTTCAAACTGGACGGAGCTGGACGTTTGGCAGTACATTGAGCGCGAGAGCATCCCCATCGTGCCACTCTACTACGCGAAGCCGCGGCTGATGGTGGTGCGCGGAGGGTCGCTGGTGCCGGTGGAGCAGGATTTTATGCTGCTGCCAGGTGAAAAGCCGGAGATGGTGATGTGCCGGATGCGGTCATTGGGTTGCAGTCCGTGTACGGGCGCGATTCGCTCCGAAGCCGATACGATTGAAAAGATTATTGACGAGATGAAGCTGGTACGCCGGTCGGAGCGGGAAAACCGTGTGATCGATCATGACCAGGAAGGTTCCATGGAGATCAAGAAGCGCGAGGGCTATTTCTAAATGGCGATGACACTTCTGCGATTCTCCACCGCTGGCAGCGTGGATGACGGAAAGAGCACGCTGATCGGGCGGTTGCTTTACGATTCCAAGGGGGTTTACGAAGACCAGCTGGCCAGTGTGGCCAAGGCTTCAGTGAATTCCAGCGGCGGCGTGATTGATCTGGCGCTGCTGACCGATGGTTTGCGGGCTGAGCGCGAACAGGGCATCACGATTGACGTGGCGTACCGGTATTTCTCGACGCCGAAACGCAAGTTCATCATCGCCGATACGCCGGGGCACGAGCAGTACACACGGAATATGGCCACGGGTGCCTCCACTGCGCATCTGGCCATTATTCTGATCGACGCGCGCAATGGCGTGTTGCCGCAGTCGCGCCGCCATGCGTTTATTGCGAATCTGCTGGGCATCCAGCATTTCGTAGTGGCCATTAACAAGATGGACCTGGTGGAGTGGGACCGGGACATCTACGAAAAGATTCACGTCGAGTTTACGGAGTTTCTGCGCAAGATTGGCGCCCCCAAAGCCGTGTTCATTCCCATGAGCGCACGCGACGGCGACAACGTGGTGGATTTGAGCCCGAAGACGCCGTGGTTTACAGGCAAGGCTCTGCTGGATCACCTGGAGACGGTGAACGCGGATGAAGATCTGGCGTCGGCTCCGGCCCGGTTCCCGGTGCAGTATGTGTTGCGTCCGGATCTCGACTTCCGGGGTTATGCGGGACAGATGGCTTCGGGCACATTCCGCGCGGGCGAGGAAGTTCTGGCTCTGCCGGCACGGCGGCGCTCGAAAATTACCCGGATCGTGACGTGGAATGGCGATCTGGACAGCGCTTATGCGCAGCAGTCCGTTGTGCTTTGTCTGGCGGACGAAATTGATATCAGCCGCGGGGATTTGATTGTCGCGGCGGACGCAGTTCCGCACGTGGCCCGGCGTTTTCGCGCGAACTGTGTTTGGATGAACGCGACCGCGCTGGAACCTGGCCGCAGTTACTTCATTAAGCACACGTCCCATCAGGTCCGTGGCGTGATTCGTTCGGTGAATTTCCGGATGGACGTAAATTCCCTGGAACGGGTGGGCGCGGCGCGTCTGCAACTGAACGAGATCGGCGAGATTTCGATTCAGACGCACCATCCTCTGTACTTCGACCACTACGCGAAGAACCGGATCACGGGCGCGTTCATCATTATTGACCCGCTTTCGAATGAAACGCTGGGCGCGGGGATGATTACCGGGACCGAGGGTAAAGAGGAAGTCCGGGGCCAGGTATCGGAGAGTGAACGGGCGGCAAGATTCGGGCACAAACCGGCGGTAGTGCTGGTGGAAGACAGCGAGTCGGCCTATCTTCTGGAACGTGAACTGTTCGATCGTGGTGCAAATGTTGCGGTAATGGGCGTAGCTCCGGCCAATGCCCTGTCCCTGGCGGCGGTGGTCGGGATGATCCTGATTATTACGTCCGGCGCAACGACGACTGCTATTGACCTGAGCGGCCTGGCAACGCACGATGCGGTGCAGCAACTGGAACGGCGGGGCGTCCTGATCAGCCAGGAAGAACAGCTGATCGAGGGCGAGGGGATTTAAGCCCGGAGTAGTTACTCCGGCGGTGGTTGAATTTGAGCCGCCGGACGAAAAGTCGGAACGGGGAAAGGTGCGTGTGGCGTGGCATGCTCCAATGGCGGATTTCCCGGCAATCCGACCCAGACCTGCCAACCGGCTCCGCGGGCATACTCACGATAATCCGCATACCCGGAATCTGACGGCTGCCACTTCTGTTCGTTACCGCCGATCCGGACGTACAACATGCCGTGGCTGCCGGTAATCCGGGCGGCATAGACGCCAGCCGTGCGCGCATTTCCCTGCATATCGACGCGACTGCCGGAAGTAACGCCCGCTATTTTTCTGGCGTTAATCAGCGCGCTGATCTTGTTCTGCAGGTCTGAGCCCCATTCGAAATAGTGCTTCCAGTAAACGCTCGGGACACCGGGGTGGGTCAAAATTTGGGCGTACGCCTGCTCCACCTGCCAGTTATTGGCAAACGAATCGAACTTGTGGTCTTCCTGTGGCGTGCGGTCCGGATCGGTTCGGTACCCGGTGTCGTGATTCTCCACGAAGGTAACGGCACGGTTTTTCCAGGCGAGACCATCCGTGGTGTCGCCAACAAGGCCCACACCAAAGCCGAAGCCGTAGAGCGCTGTGTAATTACCCTGCGTGATCTCTTTCAGACGCCACTGGGTGGCAAAGTCGAAGACATCGCTGCCGGTGCGGAGGCGTGACTCGCCTGTTGCGGCAGGGTCCGTGGCGGTGGCCATGGTCCAGCCGCGCTGTTGCTCCTGTTCGCTCCAGTCGTATTCACCCACTGAGAACGTGGGGTGTGTCAGGCGGTTGTAGACGGAGATCCACCTGGCGCCATAGCCGTGAACCATGTCGTAGCGCCAGCCGCGGTACCCCAGAGACTGGAGACTCAACAAGAAGCGTTCAATGTCGGCCCGGACGCGTAGGTCCGTGTGGTTTATATCCCGGTAGGAGGGATAGGCGTAGGTGCCGCCGGCCCGGTAATCGGGATATTCTTCGCACTTTCCGCGCTGGTCGGCGGGCGTATTGGCGATACCGGAGTCGGGCGATGAGAACGCCTCGTCATCCTGACAGATGGCCCAGGTTCCCCAGGCCGGATTCGTGAAATCGGCCCAGCCGTTCGTTCCGTCGCGGTGATTGATGACGATGTCGGCGACGGGCTCTATGCCGTTCGTGAGCAGCGCTTCCAGGGCGGCGCGATGCTGCCCGAAGCTACCGTAGCTGTTATCGAAGCGGAAATACTGTTTGGGGCTGTAGCCTTCTTTCAGGTCTCCAGCCCAGGCGGGTGGTGGCAGCCAGATCAGATCGAATCCGGCTGCGCGAATTTCGGGAGCTTTGCTTTGCACCACTTCGTACCAATGCTTGTTTCCGAGTTCCGGGTACTTTTCGGTGTGGCCGAAACGGTTTGACTCCCAGTAGAAACCCTGGAGCATCACCCGGTCGTCGTTGAACCCGGCCTGCGCAAAAAGCGCCCCGGCCGCCAGCAAACATACGAGGGCCGCCGCAGAGAGTCTCATGAATACGGAACGGGATTTCAGACTGAATCCTCTTTTTTCAGGCATAATACCTCCTGCAGCGATCGTAATGCTTTCCGATCAGGATGTGAAGGAGGCTCGGCCAGACCTAAGTTAACCGAAGGCGAGAGGCCCGGGGGAGTTTCATCGCCGGATTGGACATTAGCTGGTCCAGCACAGCCTGGCTGACCCGCGTGTCTGGCCCTGTTCTAATCGTGGTTCACGTGTATCGAGAAAAGAGACATGGCGAAGAAATCATCCGGATCATCTCAGCCCGGGCAGCTGAAAAGCATGAGTTCCGAAGATATCAGGAACAGAATTGACTTCAGGAACGACTAGGCGATGACGACCGAGCGGGCCAACTTGACGGCCGGGTTGGACATCAGCTGATCCAGAACATCCTGGGGCACCAGGGTGTCGGTGGAAACCACTGCGATCGCTTCCAGCGGTTCGCCGGAATCGCGGCGCCCAAGCGAGAAGTTGGCGATATTGATCAGGTTGGAACCGAGGACCGAACCCACGTGACCGATCACGCCGGGGACATCCAGATTCTTCATGCAAACCAGCGGTCCGGTGAGGGGCGCTTCGCAGTAAATGCCATCCACCTGCATCAGGCGGGGTTTCCCAAGAACAACAGCGCCGTCTACCGTGGTCAGCGACGAGTCCGTTTCGATTTCGAGACGGACGGAGTCGGCGTGGCCGGACTTCTTGTCATGAATTTCAGCCACTGTCCAGCCGCGTTCGGAGGCGATCTGCATCGAGTTGATCACGTTGGCGCGGGCGGCTGTGGAGCGGTTCAGAACCCCGGCCAGACCCGCGTTGCGGAGCAGCGTGGTGTTCATGTCGGCGATGCGGCCGAAGTAGGTAAGACGGATGACGGTGGGGTTGCCCGTCAGAAGGTGGGCGGAGAAGCGGCCGAGGCGTTCGCAGAGGTCAATGAAGGGGGTCGCCGCCTTGTATTGATCAGGGGAGAGCGACGGCATGTTGACCGCGTTGATGGCGACACCGTTCTGCAGGTATTCCACCATCTGTTCGGCGATGCGGACGCCGACGATTTCCTGGGCTTCTTCCGTGGAGCCGCCAATGTGGGGGGTGGCCAGAACCTGGTCAAGGCTGAAGAGGGGGAACGAAGCGTCTGTCGGTTCCTTCGCGAACACGTCGAGCGAGGCACCGGCAACTTTGCCGGATTCGATGGCGGCCTTGAGGGCGAGTTCATCCACGAGTTCGCCGCGGGCGCAGTTGACGATGCGAACGCCGGTCTTCATTTTGGCGAAGGCGGTTTCGTTCAGGAGCTTGTCGGTCTCGGGCGTGAGCGAAACGTGAACCGTGATGTAGTCGCTCTGGGCATAGAGGTCGTCGAGCGAGACAAGTTCGACGCCGAGGTCGCGGGCGATGCCGGTGGTGACGTACGGGTCATAAGAGACCACGCGCATTTCAAAAGCGCGGGCACGTTTCACCACTTCACGGCCGATAGACCCGAGGCCGACGATACCGAGCGTCTTGCCGCGGAGTTCGCTGCCAAGGAACTTCTTTTTCTCCCATTTGCCGGACTTGGTGGAGGCGCTGGCCTGCGGAATGGCGCGGGCCATAGAGAGCATGAGCGCGATGGTGTGTTCGGCCACCGAAACGGCATTGCCGCCGGGGGTGTTCATGACGAGAACGCCGGCTGCTGTGGCGGCCTGGAGGTCCACGTTGTCCACGCCTACACCGGCGCGGCCAACCACCCTCAGCTTCGGGGCCTGCTTCAGAACGTCGCCATTCACCTGAACGGCGGAGCGCACAACCAGGGCTTCGCAGTCGGCAAGATGCTTTGCATACTCTTTGGGGTTGGAGACGATGACGTTCCAGCCGGCCTGCGCCTGAAAGAGTTCAATGCCCGCCTGGGCCATGGGTTCTGCGATTAAAACGTTCATTATTTTTATGCGGCCTCAACGTCGGCGACCAGGCCGACGGATGTAGAAACAGGTGTCAAACCCGTGAAAAGGAGGTGTTGCTTGCTTATGGACACGGGAAGGAAGTAGAGTCTTTAGAATATCAAACATATGCCTTTAATCGACCAGTTGCAGAAAGATCTTGTGGCCGCCATGAAGGCCAAAGAGGAACTAAAACTCGGCGCAATCCGGATGATCAAGACCGCGTTGCAGAAGGCGCTCTCGGTGGATCCCTCGAAGCCGCTGGGTGAAGCCGGCGAACAGCAACTGCTGAAAAGTCTGGTGAAGCAGAGAATTGACGCCTCCGAAATGTTCCGCAAGGGTGGCCGTGAAGAGCTGGCAGACCGGGAGGACGCGGAGAAGTTAATCATTGAAAGCTATCTGCCCGCCTCAGCTTCCGAAGAAGAGATTCTGGCCGCAGTGGAAGCCGCCCTCGGCGAGACCGGCGCAACCTCGGCCAAACAAATGGGCCTGGTGATCAAAGCCGCCACTGCGAAGCTGACGGGCAAGACCGTGGATGGACGACTTCTAAGTGAAAAGGTAAAAGCGAGACTGCAATGAGCGAACATAAGCCGTTTGTCCCGCCTGGCCTGAAGATGAGCGAGTTCACTCTCCGGGCCACGCTGATCGGCCTGGTGATGTGCGTCGTCCTGGGTGCTGCGAATGCGTATCTGGGGCTGAAGGCGGGGCAGACCATCGCCGCTACTTACCCGGCGGCGGTCATCGGCATGGCAGTGTTGCGGCTATTCAAGGGCACGATCCTCGAAGAAAACATCGCGCGAACTGCCGGCTCGATTGGCGAATCGGTGGCGGCAGGAGCGGTTTTCACCATCCCGGCGTTCGTGATTTCAGGCTCCTGGGTCAACTTCGACTCTTCGGGATCCTACTGGAAATCCACCGCGCTCATGATGGTGGGCAGTATTCTGGGCGTGCTTTTTGTCTCCCTGATCCGGCGCGCGCTGGTGGAAGACGATTCCCTGCCCTTCCCCGAATCGGTGGCGGCTTCGCAGATTCACAAAGCCGGCCAGGTAGGCTCGCAGGCGGCCAAGTATCTTTTTTACAACATGGCGTTCGGGGGCCTGGCCTTCCTCACCAGTGCTTTTGGCGGTTTCGCCACCGATCAGGACTGGTTCTTCCGGATCGGCAATCTGGGCAGGACAGCCTTGCGACTGGGGCCTCTCGGTTCCGCCAAAACCCTGCAAACCGGCGGCGTCACCGTATTCTCCGGACCCTCCATCAGCCCGGCTTACATCGGTGTCGGCTACGTAATTGGACCGCAACTGGCGTCCCTGAACTTTTCTGGCTCTGTGATCGCCTGGGGCCTGATGATCCCGCTGCTCATCTACTTCCTCGGACCGCAACTCTCTGCTTACCTGCCGCCGAACCATACGGACGAGAGCTGGCTGGCGCTGGCGAATGGCGTGTGGCGGTTTATTGTGCGCCCGATCGCAGTCGGCACTATGCTGACAGGCGCGTGCTTCACGCTCTTTAAAATGCGTAAGTCCCTGATGGGCGGCCTGGCAAGAGCGTTCGCGGAACTCAAATCCGGCTCCGCCCCCCTTGAACAGACCGCACGCACCGAGCGTTACATGAGCTCCCGAGTGGTTCTGGCCGGCATTTTTGTGGTGTTTCTTGCCATGATTGCGCTGTATTTCTACCTTTCGAAGGGCCTTGTCCCCGCGCTGGTGGCAGCCGTCGTCATGCTGGTGGTGGGTTTCTGTTTTGCCACGGTTTCGGGCTACCTGGTGGGCGTGATCGGATCTTCCAATAACCCCATCTCAGGGCTGACACTCTCCACGCTGATCATCGCGGCGCTGCTGATGGTGTCGCTCGGCGTTTCGGGCCCCAGCGGCGTCATTGCCGTTCTCGGAGTCGCAGCTGTGGTTTGCGTATCCAGCGCCGTGGCCGGGGAACTGCTGCAGGATTTCAAGGTCGGCTACATCATCGGCGGCACGCCCCGAAACATCCAGATCGTGGAGCTGATCGCGGTGGTCGCAGCCAGCGCGGTGATGTACTTCCCGCTGCTCGCGCTGCACCAGGGCAACATCAACACGGGCGGCATTGGTTTCGGAGACCCGAAACTCTCCGCGCCGCAGGCTGGTTTGATGGCCTCCCTGGCACAGGGGATTGTGGGCGGCGATATGGCCTGGCCTCTGATTGTGGGCGGCATTCTGCTGGGCGTGGCCCTCATTATGACCGGCGTGAAAAGCCCGATGCTGGTCGCTATCGGCATGTATCTGCCGATCGGCACAACCTTCGCCATCTTCATCGGCGGCATGATTCGCTGGGTGACGGACGCAATTGGAGCGAAGCGGCGTCTGAACGAGGGCCAGAAGACGAGGGTGGAAAACGTGGGAGTTCTGGCGGCGTCAGGCCTGATTGCCGGAGAGGCGCTGATGGGCCTGGTGATCGCCTGGTTCAACTACAAGGACATCAAGGTGCCGCAGATCTCGGCGAATCCGTCGTACTTGCTGGGGCTGGTGGTACTGGCACTGCTGGCGCTGATCCTGATCCAGGTTCCACTCTCGAATGCGGGCAAGCCGGACGACCCGGCACCACCTTCCGCCATGGTTTGATCCACCATGGTTTGATCCGCCATGGTTTGATCCGCCATGGTTTGATCCGCTATGGTTTGATCCGCCATGGTTTGATCCGCTATGGTTTGATCCGCCATGGTTTGATCCGCCATGGTTTGATCCGCCATGGTTTGATCCGCCATGGTTTGATCCGCCATGGTGTGATCCGCGCGCATCACAGGGGCGGTTTGAGCCGAAAGGGAACGGTATCCCGCTCAGTCAGGCGCGGCTGGCGCCTCCGGTCCGGTGCCAGGAAAGCGCACGCACACAGGGCGCACCTGTACTTCCTTAGGCTTGAGAACAACATTCGGATTCGCTCCCATCCAACGGGCAGGCGGATCAAAAGATCCGAGGATCGGCAACGGGGACATTCGAGCATGCTACCCCAATTGTAGTTGATTTTCGCGGAGATCAACCAAAAAAATAGTACCTATAGTACATTTGGCCTTGACCTTCTGAGGTTGCGTCTCACTCCTCGGAACCCAGCACCGCCTTCGGCCACGATGTGGGCCGACGAAAAACCTATTCCGAAACTTCGGCGAGGGGCATTTCAATCTTCCCGGCGCGAAGAATGCCATCCTTGACTTCCACCAGACCAGCGCTGGTCACAGTCCAGGCTCGGAGCACCAGCGGATCGATAATCCAGCAGACAGGGACGCCCATCGCCAGGTAGTCCTGCGTCCGGTCCCAGATCTGGTTGAGACTGTCGCGCCGCGACAGAATCTCGATGCACAGAAGGGGCGCTGCCTCAACAATCTCTTCGCGAGGCGCATCAAGCGACAGGACCATCACATCGGGAATCCGATATCGCCGTTCGCTGATTCGGACCCGAACCTCGACCACAACTTTTGTCCGCCACAAACCACTTCGGCCCTTCAGCCATGAGGCGACATTCAGCTGCACAGTGCCGTGGCTCAGCTCACCCACATTTCGCTCCAGCAATTCGCCATTTATGAAGTCAACGTCAGGGCGATAGACGCTGTCGAGATATTCTTCGACCGAAACAAGCGTTGTTGCCACCATGCACTCATGCTACCGCGATCCGGCGTCCTGCGGCTTCATTCCCACAGCCGGGGTCTCCGGCGGCTGGTACGCAGGAGTCGCTGTTCGGTGAAATAGAGGGCCTGCCCCCCCCTCAACCGCAAATTTGCCTTCTGAGATTGCGTCTCACTCCCCGAACCCTATATACTCCACAACTAATGTCCTATTTCGATATTTGGCCGTTTCTGGCTTTGATCATCTGTCTCGGGGTGCTGGTGGTGCTCGGAAGGCGCGGACAACTCCGCCTCGGCATCATGATGTTCGTGAACTACGTTGTTTGGGGAGCCTGGTACGTCACCATCAGCACTTATGTCACGGCAACGCTGCATTTTAGCGGCACCCAAGCGGGTGCGATCTTCGGAACCGTGTCCCTTGCCTCAATGATTTCTCCGTTTTTCATTGGCCTGGTGGCTGATCGCCTCTTCGCTACCGAACGGGTGATGGCAGTTTTATATAGCTTGTGCGCTCTGCTGATGTACCTCGTTACGAAAGCAACCACATTCCCGGAAGTCTACGCCATCATGCTGGCCTTCTGTCTCTGCTACTTCCCCACAGTCGCGCTCACCAATTCCATCGGCTTCCAGCTGGTAAAAGACCCCGGCAAGGAATTCCCGTTGATTCGTTTGATGGGCACTTTTGGGTGGATCTTTATCAATCTGGTGGTTGGGTACAAGAAGTGGGAGACCACGACGGGCCAGTTCTGGGCAACGATGGTCGCCTCGATCGTGATGGTGGTCATCTGCCTGACGATGCTGCCCCACATGCCGCCCAAGGGGAAAGGCACGGCCTTCAGCGCCCGCGCGGTGCTGGGTCTGGACGCACTGGTCATCATGAAGAACAAGGCCTACTTCTTCTTCGCCATGGCCTCGGTTCTCGCCTGCATCCCGCTCACTTTCTACTACTCATTCACCAACACTTATCTGAACGAAGTCCACGTGCAGAACGCCGCCGGCATTATGACGCTGGCGCAGGGTTCAGAAGTCATCATGATGCTGCTGATGCCCTTCATTTTCCGCTACCTCAGCGTCCGCCACATCGTCATCGTCGGCCTGGTTTGCTGGGCGGTACGCTACGCCCTGTTCGCGGTGGGTGACTCGGGCAGCGGCATGTGGATGTTCTACATCGCCATCCTGATGCACGGCGCGGCTTACGATTTCTTCTTCATGACCGGCCAGCTCTACACCGACCAGGTTGCCCCCCAGCACCTCCGCAACACAGCACAGGGTTTTATCACGTTCCTCACCTACGGCGTGGGAATGCTGGCGGGTTCGCTGCTCTCTGGCGGCGCGGTCGATTACTTCACGAAGATGGTGAGCGGCGTTCAGGTCCGCGACTGGTACTCGTTCTGGATGTTCTCGGCCGCCATGTCTGCCGGGATCCTGGTGATGATCCTGCTCGCGTTCCGCACCAACGAAAAGATTCAACCGAAGGAAGCGTAGCCCGCTTCCCCTAAATTCAAGGAGACTTACCGCAATGAAAACGCCCCTCGTAGCGCTCACTCTGTTCCTCGGAGTCATTCTCGCCGTCCACCTCGCCATGAACGGCAAGGTCGGCGCCGCCATTGGAAACCCCCGCGTAGGTAACGCCCTGTTCTGGTGCATCGGCGCCATCGGCGCCTGCATTATTGGAGCAACAGGCTGGGAATCCGGCGCTCTGAACGGAATTAAAGATGTCAACCCGTTACTGCTCACCGCCGGTCTGATGGGCGCGTGTCTCGTGTTTGCAATTGCATGGCTGATGCCTCAGGTTGGCGCGTCCGCGGTTATGTTTGGCCTGATCGCAGGCCAGATCATCGCCGGTATGGCGCTCTCGCACTTCGGCCTGCTTGGTTCCCCGCTGAAACCGGTTTCGCTCTCAAACGTCGCTGGAGCGGTCGCGCTCATGGGCGGCGTTTTTCTGGCGACTCGTTAACAACGGCGATCCGGTAACAGGCACATGGAAAAAAGAACTCTGGGAAACACAGGCATCGAAGTCAGTGCGCTGTGTCTTGGCACTGACGTGTTCGGCAGTAAGCGCGATGCCGCAACCTGTAATGAACTGATGGATTTCTTCCGCTCGAAGGGCGGAACCTTCATCGACACCGGGAACTTCTACGCCAGTTGGCTGGAAGGTTTCGTTGGCGGGGAAAGCGAGACCACCATCGGCAACTGGCTGAAGGCTCGCGGGTGCCGCGACGAAATGGTGATCGCCACGAAGCTTGGCTTCGACTACCCGGGCAGCCCCGGGGGCCTCTCTGCCGCTGAGATTGAGCGTGAGTGCGAGATGAGTCTGCGCCGTCTGCAGACCGACCATCTCGATCTCTACTACTCGCACCGCGACGACCGCGATACCCCTCTCGAAGAAACCATGGAGGCTTTTCACCGCCTCATCACTTCGGGTAAAGTTCGCGCCATCGGAGCCAGTAATCTGACGGTCTGGCGCATCGCCGAAGCCAACATGCTGGCGCAGCTCAAAGGCTGGACAGGCTACTCGGCAGTGGAGCAGCGTTACACCTATGTCCGCCCCCGCTATGGCGCGAACTTTGGGCCGCAGATCTTTATCAACGAAGATCTGAAGGATTACGCCCGCGCAACCGGCATTACGCTGGTTGGGTATTCCATGCTGCTCGCAGGCGCTTATCTGCGGGATTCGACTAACTTGCCCGCCCAGTTTGCAGGACCGGATTCCGATCAGCGTTTTGCGGCCCTTCGCGCTGTGGCAGCGGAAGCCGGCGTTTCCGTAAATCAGGTGATCATCGCCTGGTTCCGCCAAAGCGACCCTCCGGTTATCCCCATCATCGCGGGCAGTTCCGTCGCCCAGCTTGACGAAAATATCCGCGCGCTGGATATCCGCCTCACCGATGCTCAGATGGCTCGTCTCAACGAAGCCGGCAATCTGGAGATCGCAACCGGATGGATTCAAACCTAACCTTTCACCAAATCGGCCTCCAGCTGTATTCGGTGGCCGAAGAACTGGCCAAAGACTTCCCAGGAACCCTCGCTCGCCTGGCCGCCATCGGATTTCAGAAGGCTGAGGTCGCCGGCTTTATCGCCGGTGGCCGTTCGGCCTCTGAGATCCGGGCGGCTTTGGAGCGTTGTTCTCTGGCCTGCCCCAGCGTGCATTTCGCCATGCCGGAATTGCTGCAGGATCTGGACGGAAAAATCGCCTTCGCGCATGAACTGGGAGCGGGGTCGATTGTCTGCGCGGCGCCCTGGATTCGGGATATGTCGAAGCTCAATATCGATCCGGAAGGAGGCATGTTCGCGGCCTTCTTCGCCGCCATCGCCGCCATGGATCTGGACGACTGGCGCTGGAATGCCGACCATCTGAGCCGTATGGGTGCCCGGCTTCGCAGCGAGGGCCTGGAACTGGCGTATCACGGCCACAACTTCGAATTCCGCGACTGGAATGGTGTGGTCGCTTACGACGAACTGCTGCGGCTTACCGACCCCGACCTGGTCAAGTTGGAACTCGATTGCGGCTGGGTCTGCGTCGCCGGACGCGATCCGCTCTACTATCTGACGAACCACCCGGAGCGCTGCACCATGCTGCACGCCAGAGATTTCGAACCCGGCTTCACGCCAACTACGGAAATGGCGATGACGTCGCCCGAACTGCTGGGACCCGCCACCCCGGCGGTTGTCGGCACCGGTATCGTCGATTACCCGGCGGTGCTTGCCGCCGCGCGCCGCGCCGGAACCAAACACTGCTTTATCGAGCGCGACCCTTTCTGGAAAGGCCTGCCCATTCTGGACGCCCTCGAACGCGACTTCACAAACCTTCGGGAAAGGATGCAACAGCCATGAAGCTTATCGCCCTGATCCTGCTGAGCGCGCTCAGCACGTTTGCTCAGAAGCATACGAAAGTGGTGATCGTGACGGGAGAAAACTCCTACAACGGCCACGTCTGGAAGGAAACCTCCGCTGAGATCCAGGCGATCCTCGCAGTGGACAAGCGGTTCGAAGTAACGCTCGAAGCCGACCCCAACTTCATCGCGAAGGACGCCTTCCTCACCTACGACGTCGCGGTCTTCGATTTCCGCAACGCCAAGCCTCTCACGGAAGACGAAAAAGTGAAGGCGAATATCCTGAAGTTTCTCGCGTCCGGCAAGGGTCTGGTAACGGTTCATTGGGCGGGCGGCGCTTTTCCGTACTGGGATGAATTTCCCAACATCTCGGGCCGGGCGCAGATCTCGAAACACGACAAACGCGGCCCCTTCAAGGTCACCATCGTCGACAGGAAAGACCCCATCACCAAAGGCCTTGCCGACTTCGAGACCGACGACGAACTCTACTACGATTTCAAGGAAGGCAACAGGCCCGTCAAGATTCTGGCCACCGCCCATTCCAACGTGATGGACAAAGACTATCCCATGGCGCTGACCCTGCAGTATGGCAAAGGCCGGGTCTTCACCACGCCTCTGGGGCACGACGTGAAAGCGCTGAAAACGCCCGAGGTGGGCGACCTGCTGCGGCGCGGTACCGCCTGGGCCGCCCACCGCTAAGGCCTCGCGTCCAGCGCCGGTGTGCCATGATGCCCGATGTGCCATGATTCTGGGAATGGCCGCTTTTATCTGGAGCACGCGCGTCCGCTTCGTCGATACCGACAGTTCGCAGCGCATCCACTACACCGCCCTGTTTCGTTTCTTCGAAGCCGCCGAGCAGGAGTTTCTTCGTGAGCTTGGCCTGGGCTACTCAGGCCTGGCGGACCGGGAAGCCGGTTGGCCCCGCGTGCACGCCGAGTGCGATATTTCAGGCGCGCTGGTGTACGACGATGCCATCAACATCGAAATCTCCGTCAATCGCGTCGGCAATTCATCCTTCGAACTGGGTTTCCACGCCATCAAGGAGCATCAGGAATGCGCCAGGGGTAAGGTGGTCATCGTCTGCATGAATATCGGGACGCAGCGCGCACAAGCTCTGCCGACAGCCTTCGCCGATGCGCTGCGCAGCCGCCAATGAATATTGCGGGACGCATCGCCGATATTCTGGCTGCTGAAGCCGCGGCCATCTCGGCCATTCGGGTGACGTCGGAATTCGAGCGCGCGGTCCTCGCCCTCCGCGATTGTCCGGGCAAGGTACTGACAGCCGGGATGGGTAAAGCCGGGCACGTGGCGCGCAAGTTCGCATCCACGCTCTGCTCTACCGGGACGCCCGCGTCGTATATCCACCCGGGCGAAGCGGCGCACGGAGACCTGGGCCTGATCGGGCCCGAGGACTGCATTGTTGCGTTCTCCACCAGCGGCAAGACCAGGGAAGTTCTGGAGATGCTGGAACTCGGCCGGCATATTGGCCTGAAGACCGTGATCGCCGTCACCTCGCACCCGGATTCCGAACTCCGAACCCTGAGCGACATTATCCTCGACATGGGCATTATTGAAGAACCCTGCCCGCACGGCCTGACGCCCACGGCCAGCATCGTGGCCATGCTGGCCATCAGCGACGCCCTGGCGCTCACGCTGATGGATCTGCGGGGGTTCACCCGCCATGACTTCGGCCTGCGCCACCATGGCGGCTATCTGGGCAAAAAGGCGCGGCTGGATAACGAATGAAGCGGTCGGCTGTTTCAGAGCCGTTTCAAATAGACGCTCAGCGAATGCAACTGGTCCACATGATCGGGCGCGGAATTCCCTGCGTAGCCAATCATCTGAAACCGACCGCGCTTCACTTCGCTCAACTGCTGCGTCCCCATCGGGCCGTTTTTCAGCTTCGGCACAGGCTTCAGGCCCATCTGAGCCAGCAGCCAGTCCGAGGTTTCGGTGGTACTGGCAAACGTCCCCGGAAAGATCTCGGAATGCGTGATCAGCATGCTCTTCTTCCGCGCCACCGCATCCTGCGCGAACTGCAGAAAGATCTCCAGGTGATCCGGCTCCAGCTTCGATTCCAATGGGCCCGGTTTCCCACCGTCGTACCCCGTATGGAGACCATCGATCAGCAGCACACGCGACACCTGCGCATAGTATTCCGGCACGGCCAGAATCTCGCGAATGGCTCCATGTCCCGCGCTCCAGGCTGTCAACGTGACGGATGAGAAAGGGACGCCGCCCTGCGCCGACGCGTCCCGCAGCAACTCGCCGAAAAGCGCGTGATCGGCGAACTGCTTCGCATACACCCCTGATCCGGAACCAGTGTCAATCGTGATTAACGCCAGCCCCAGCTTCGCCGCCGCCAGTTCGGGAACCCAGGGTCCGCCGTGGAAATGCACGAACAACGGCACCTGTTTTCGTCCCACGAGTTTCTGAGGGATAAACAGCGAACCCGCCGCCAGCTTTATGTGCTTCCCGGGGAGGGGTGCGCCTGGCTGTACGAGCCGCAGATGTGGCCGGGTGTGCTCCACCATCGGCGAGGGATTCTGCACCTGCTGGGCGCTTGCTGGATTACACAATGCCGCCGAGCAGAGCGCGAGTACAACTAAGCTACATCGCGAACGCATCGGAACCCGATATTCGTTGTCGCCGAATCCGGCGTATTCTTCGTCCGCGCCGCCACGCGGTACCGGTTGCAGTACGAGGCATGGCACAGGTAAGAGCCCCCGCGCATGGCACGGTTCGTGCCCTCCGCCGGACCCACCGGATTCACCCGCGTCCCCAACAAATGGTAGTCCGGCGAGAACCAGTCCGCACTCCACTCCCACGTGTTCCCGGTAATGCCAAACAGCCCGAAACCATTGGCCGGAAACGCATCCACCGGCGACACGCCCGCGTAGCCATCTTCCGCCGAATTGTAGTCGGGAAACTGCCCCTGCCACACGTTGCACAAGTGCCTGCCTTCAGGCGTCAGTTCATCCCCCCAGGGAAACCGCGCATGCTCCAGACCACCGCGCGAGGCAAACTCCCACTCGGCCTCGGTCGGCAACCGCTTTCCGGCCCATCCGGCATAAGCCGCCGCGTCGTTCCAGGAAATATGCACAACCGGGTAGTGCCCGCGTCCGGCCACGCTGCTGTCCGCGCCTTCCGGATGTTTCCACGCCGCGCCATCCACCTTGCGCCACCACTTCAGGCCAATCGGATGCTCCGGAAAAGCTTCACCGGCCTGCCCCCGCAAGTGGCCTTCAAAAACAAACGACCACCCGAACGCTTCGGACTCCGTCCGGTACCCCGTAGCCGCCACGAACTCGCCAAATCGCTCGTTCGTCACCGCGTACCGGTCCATGTAGAACGGATCCACAATCACGGGCCGCACCGGCCCTTCGCCATCCGCCGGAATCGCGTCCCAATCCTCGCCGCCCATCAGGAACCGGGCACCCTCCAGCCGGACCATATCTTCCACGGACCCCGCCGTCGCCCGAACCCTCTCGGCCGACCGCGCGCACGAAACCTGATAGACCTCAGCACGGGCCTTCGTCGGCGCACAGCAGGGGTTCGGAACCAGGCTCACTTACACACCCTCCGTGCGAATCACAGCCTTCCCCCGCAACTCCGTCAACTGGTGCTCCACGTGGTGATCCTGCAGCGTCCGCAGCAGCCGTTGTTCAATGCTGGGCCCGATCTCTTCCAGCGTCGCCAAACCGGCGGGACGCCGCTCATAAACAATAGCGATATGCAGCCCGAACGGAGTCTGAAACACCGGCGTCGGCGTCATCACGGGCAGCTCGAACACCTGCGCGTCGAACTCGTCCACCATAGTGCCGCGCGGGAAGAAGCCCAGGTCGCCGCCGCTCTCCGGACAATCGGAATGCTGCGTGGCCAAGTGCGCGAAATCTTCGCCGGCAACAAGCCGTTCCTGCAACTCGGCCATCAGTTCGCGCGCTTCCGGGGTTATATCTTCGGGAGAGTTGAAATTCTTCACGATGTGCGCCGCATGCACCATCTCGCGCTGCGTGAATCGCTCCCGGTTCTTCCGGTAATACTCGCGAACCTCGCCCTTCGTGGGCGGTTTCACGTTCTTGCCCCAGTGCTCAATCAGGCGCTCCGCCAGAATCCGCTCACGAGCTTCTTTGCGGACCACTTCTTCGTCCACTCCGGCGCGGCAGCCCTGTTCGCCATCGCCCCGAGGCACCAGCGTGGAAGCCAGTTCCCCCACCTGCTCTTCGGAAGGAGCCAGCCCAAGCCGCTTCGCTTCCTGCACCACCACCAGCCGACCAATCAGATCGTTGATCACGTGATTGCGCAGGCTCATGCGCTGTTCCAGACTCATGGGACCTTCACGCGTCTCCAGATCCTGCCGAAGACTGGCTACTCCAGCCTTAATTTCCTGGTCTGTGATGATGTCGCCGTTAACGCTTACATTTTGTGGCATTGCTGTTGTTCAGGATATCGAAAGGTAATGCTTTCCCGAGACTTCCCGCAAACGCCGCGCCGCGGCTTCCGCTGTGATATCGCGCTGCGGCCCGGCCATCAATTCGTAACCCACCATGAACTTCTTCACAGTGGCCGACCGCAGCAGTGGCGGATAGTAATGCGCGTGCAGGTGGAACTCCGGATGCGCCTGGCCATCGGTAGGCCTCTGGTGAAAGCCCATCGTGTAGGGGAACGAAGTTTGGAACAGATTGTCGTAGCGGATGGTCAGCTCCTGCAGGATGGCTGCGAGCGCCGCACGTTCCCCCTGCGTCAGCTCATCAAGGGCGGACACCGCTCGGCGGCTCATCAGCAGCACCTCAAACGGCCACACCGCCCAAAACGGCACCACCACCACGAAGGCCTCGTTCTCCACCACAATTCTGTCGCGGTGCCTCAGTTCCAGCTGGAGGTAATCCGACAACATAGTGGAACCGTGAGACCGGAACCAGGCACCCTGCGTGGAAAGTTCCTTCACCGTCTCATCAGGCAGCGAACGGTTGGCCCAGATCTGCCCGTGAGGATGCGCATTGCTGCAACCCACCATGGCGCCTCGATTTTCGAAGATCATCACGGAATTGATTCGGGGGTCCCCACCCAGTTCCGTGTACTCGCCGGCCCACGTCTCCACCACGCGCTCCACGTCGCGAACGTCCATGCGCGCCAGCGTCAGATCATGCCGCGGCGAGAAGCACACCACGCGGGACCGCCCGGGTTCCGACTGCGCGCGCAGCAGCCCTTCGTCCGCCATTTCCCAGGCCGGAGTGTCGGGCCGCAGAACCGCAAAATCATTCTCAAAAACGAAGGTCCCCGTGTATGCCGGATTCACTTGGCCACCGGATCGCGTATTGCCGGGGCAAAGGTAACAACCCGGGTCGAAGGCCAGCACGGCGGGAGCCACAACCGCCTCAACCTGACCCTGCCAGGGACGCGTCGCGCGCTGCGGAGAAACCAGCACCCACTCGTCCTTCAGAGGATTGAAGCGGCGATGTGGATCACGGGAAAACTCGGCTTCCCCCGCCTGCGTTTCACTTGCTGACAAACGTTTTGCCACCAAACCAGACCACCTCGTCCCCTGAGTCAATCTTCACGACACGGAGTAAACAGCGGGCACGCTTTTTCTTAACCGCAGCAGGCTCCGGAGCCCCGCCCGCCGCGGCAACTGGAGCGGCGGCAGCAGGGGGACGCGATTTCGCCATCTTCACCAGCGCCGCGCCGCACTCTTCCAGCGACTTCTTCATCATCCGGTCCACAATGAACTTCGGCGCACCGGCGTCCAGGTCAACTTCCTGCACCAGAACCACGCCGGTGCCGCTGTCGGCATTCATCAGCCGATAGCTGCCCACGTAGGCGTTCACGTCGCCCGGCTTCACCAGTTCGAACTTGATCAGAACATCGGGTTCGCAGACGTACTTCAGGTTCATCACGGTCTTCTTCAGGCCGTTCAGCGTAATGTCCACAACCGTAGTGTTGTCCGCGGAACTGTGAATCACCATGCCTTCACAGCCCGGAAACCACTTCGGATAATTCGCAAAATTAGAGAGCACCGCATACACCTCGGCACGTTCCCAGTTGATTTGGGTGGCGATTTTTACCATCTCTAGCCCACCGCCTCCATCTTGTATTTTTTACCTCTGTAGGTGCAAATCAGGCCGTCTTCGCCCTCGGAAATATCAATCAGTACCTCGCCCACCGGCAGCACCGGTGAGAACGTGGAGACCTGCTGTTTCAGCGCCTTCAGCGTGTGGCCCGGATTCATCACCGTGGCATAGCCACCCGGCCTCCAAAGGAACTTCACCGGGCCTTCCACTGTGAGGTGGACATGCGATTCACCCGGTGCCGGCGACGTAATCCGCCACTCCAGCTTCAGCACCAGCGGGTGGCCGATCATGGAACGCGCAATCACCATCTGCGGCGGCGCGTGCATGCACTCCAGCGTGAACGTGTACTCCGGTTTCGCGTCGAACTCGATCTCGGCAACGGCGAAATTCGTCTCGCGGCCAATCACCTTCGAACTGCGCACCTTCGGCATCCACTCCACCCAGCTGCCGTAGTCGGAGAGAATGTCGTAAATCACGCCCGGGTCGCACCCCAGCGTCATCTCCGCCTGGCGCTTTACAGACAGACCTCGCAAAGATAAGCCTCGCATCTAAAATCCCCCCGGCGCCATCGCCTCCGGCTGCATCGGTTGTAGACGAAAACCGGGCAGACTCAGGCGGAAGCTATCTTCTTCACGGATTTCCACCGGCCCAAAGTGCAGGGGCCCGGCGGCATCCGGGTGAAATACGTGCAGATTGAATTCTCCCGCGCCATAGGCGGAGATGGCCAGCTCTACCGGCTCATCGGCAGGCAGCAGGAAAACCTTTACCTCGCCAATTCGAATTTCTTCAAGGGCGTTCGGCGCGCTCCCCTCTACGGGGCAGCCCAGCACCGCCACGGAAAACCGCGTCATGGCTTTCAGGGAATACAGCGCCTCGAAGGCCGACATCAACTGCTCATTCAGCAAAGCTTTCGCCGAGCCTGGCAAGGGCCCGGTTTGGATAGCAGGTTCCGGGACTTCCGGGGGCGGCGCTGCTGGAACGGGCGGAGCGTGACTCGCCACCTGCATTTCGCCGGAGACGCGCAGCCGTGCCGCCAGGATCCGCGCCATCCGCACGGCGATCTGCGGACTCTTCTCCATCAGTTTCAGGAAGCTGTCCCGGGTCAGCAACAGGCACTCGGTGGTTTCCAGCGTGATCACGGTGGCCGACCGGGGCTTGTCGTCAATCAGCGACATCTCGGCAAAGAACTGCGAGGGGCCCAGTTCCGCAAGCTTGAGTTTTCCACTCGGCAGCCGCTTCACCACTTCCAGCTTCCCGCTGATCACCACATACATGCCGAGCCCCAGCTCGCCTTCTTTCACAATCGTTTCGCCGGGCTCAAACTGGCAGACCAGCGCCACCTCTTCAATGCGGCGGAGGGTCTTGTTATCCAGCCCCGAGAAGAATTCAATGTTCCTGATGATTTCGCTCAGCTTCATTCGCCCTTTTGATCCTGCTTTAGCGTATTCTCAATACTACCCAAAACAGCCCGGCAAACGCGGCAATTGTTAGCACTCTTACCGGAAGTATCATGGCCGCCGGAGCCAACGTCCCCCAGCGTAAGCAAACCAGTAACACGCCCAGCATCAGCGCCCCCAGCGGGAGCAGCCACGCAGGCCTCGTCGATTCCGTTCGCGTCCGCGCCGTTGTAATGTCGAAACCCATGCTGAGCCGGTTATCCCGAATTTCTCCGGCCAGGCGGCTGGACTCTTTCATCACCCCCAGCATCAGCAAGCCACTGCTGGCCGCCCACTGCATCGCTTCGTCCGGATTTAGCAAACTGGTAACGCGCGACTGCAGAATGCGCCCCACAACCGGCCACTGCGCCTCCGCAATCAGATCCTTCGCCGGAGCCCCCAGCCGGACCGTATCACCGATCCAGTAACCGGTAGCCACAAGATTTCGGTGCAGGCAGTCCACATACAGGCGGCGATCCACACCCAGCCTCGAAATAGCGCGCCAGTTCGCCTCAAAAGTCTCGGCGCTTTGCGGGAACCAGCGGTGAACCTTCAGTTCCGGATCCACCGCTGAAAGCTGCGAAATCAGCTGTTTTTCCAGCACCGGAGATTCATAAGAGATGGCGAGCCGCAGCAGCGCACGGGACGAGAGTGCCGCATCCCGCGAAATCGCCGCCGCAATATACTCCAGAGCTGCGGAGGAAAGGCCGGGCGGGGTGGCGGCAGGTCGCGATACGCGCCGAAAACCCAGCTTGCCCTGGGGCGTCAGCACCATGCCGTCCAGCCGAAGGTCGCACTCCACCATACCCAGCGCGCAGAACTGTTCGAAGATCGCCCGGGCGATGAGACCACAAACAGCGGGATCGCCCTTTGCCACCAGGCTCTCCACCGGAGCCCCCTCCACCGGGGCCCAGACCAGCAGCTTCGGGGTGCACATCAGGGGCATGGCTACCGGGTAGACCGCGCCGGTATCTCCGCCGTACTGGCTAATGGCATCCAGATAGGCCCGCTCGTCCTCCAGCGATTCACTGGTACGCAGCCACTCCACAAATTCATCAATCAAAGCAGGTGCTTGCAGCGCCACAAGCTGAGGCAAACCGAGCGCCGCCAAACCCTGCCGGAATTCGGCAACCGCGGCCTCGGTTACCGGAACGTGAGCCACCTGCACAATAAGGTTTTGGTCCTGCACCTTACTCGCGTAAGCGGTTCGGTTCAGCGTCTTCCAGACAGGTTTTTCTGAAAGCCCGGCCGCCAGCGCAGCGCCTGTACCCGGCAGTTCCGAGGTGAGCAGCTGAACCACAGCCTCGCGAGACACTCCCGGCACGTCCACCTGCAGACTCCCGAGCGCTTCAATTTCGCCCGACGTCAGCACATCGGAGCGCCACTGGAGATACACTCCGTAGGCCAGAAAAACGCCGCCTAACTCTTCGAATGCGTGCCGCAACCGTACCGCGACAACGTCCGTCTGCACTCCCGACCGGCGAATCAGCGAATCGGAACGCAGCCCCAAACGGCTAAAAACAGTGGCGGGAGCTGGAAGTGTACGCGTCAAAGGGAAACGGGAAAGGCCCTGCAGCCTTAGAAAAGGGTCTATAGAAAAAGATAGCGCAGCCAAAGGCGGCGGATGCCACCTCTGACTGCGCCAACTAAACTCTACTCATCAGAATAAACGGGCTTGCGGCTACCGCTGGCCTCTACCACTAATAGAGCTCAGCCGAATTTTCGGTACTGGCTAGGCCTTCGCCGCAGCTTTAGTTGCGGGAGCTTTGGTTGCCGCGGCTTTCGTCCCGGCTTTGCGCGGAGTTGCGGCAGCCTTCTTCACGCTCGACATCGGCTTTACATCGCTGTGCTTTGTCGGCTTGCGGATTCCCAGGTGGGTGATTTCCCGCGTCACATTCATCGTGCGGTCCAGCACTTCATCAGCGGTGTGGCGGATCTCTTTGAAATCGCGTTCCAGAGCCCCGGCCACCTCATCACTCGTTTCGGTGATGTTGTCCAGAATTTCCTTCTTGCGCGCGTCCAGCTTCGAAATCAGGGCCCTGGTAACGCCGTCCATTACCTGTGCCAGGCTCTGCATAGATTCTTTTGTGTCGAATTCCGACACGCTGTTCTGAACCTGCTGCAGACTGTATAGAGTCGCTGCCGCCGAGAGTCGCACAATAGAGTTAATTAGTTCCTGCATTGAATCGAGACCTCCTGTTTGGTCATATCCTACATTTGCGATTTAATGATTCGCACCCGCCGAAGCGGGCCTTGATCGAAATTGCCGCCATAATAACACAAGCAGCCAGAGACTCCATGATGTCACAAAAACGATAGCGATATAAGCGAAAAATGACCCCGCCACCAGTTCCTTCCAGCCCCCGGTAGCGGTAAAAAACAGGCCCAAAACTCCCAGCGCCCCAGCGGCCGCCTGAATCCGCAGCCACTCTGCGCTCTGTACCGGCGGCGGTGCCGAGACCGAAGCCCGGAATACCACCTGCCGTCTTTCGAAGAGATCCAGAGCCCGCACCATGGACGCCGGCCCGTTCTGCATCCAGACCGTCAGATCCGTCACCATCGACAAAGCCCCGCCGACCGACAGAACCTTCCGGCGCGATTCCTCGATCATGTACGATTCCACCGCTCTCCGAAGCGCACCGGCAATATCGAAACCAGGCGAAAGCCTCGTTACCAGACCATCCGCCAGCACCGTGGACCGAATATACCGGATCATTTCTCTGTCTACCAGGAACCCATAGCTCCGGGATATATTCAGCAGGTCCATCATCGTCTTCGTTATCGTCACGCGAAACCGAACCTGACCATTGATGAACGGCTGCGCATACCAGGCCCGCGACATCTCCCCGATCTTGCGTCGCATTCCCTCCACATCGGCACCATCCGTAATTCTGCAGATGTTCAGGAACTCTCGGTGAATCGCGTCGGGAACTCCACCCGCGTATGCCATCGTTAGTTCAATCTGCTTCCGCCGGGCCTCGGGTGTAAGCTTGGCCACAATGCCAAAATCCACATACCCCACCACATTATTGGGCAGGATCAGCAGGTTCGCCGGGTGAAGATCGGCATGGAACGCCCCGTGGTGGAACGCATCGCGCAGAAAGTTCGCAATAATGTTGCCGCAGAAAACCGAAGTATCGAAGCCCCCTCTTTTCAGGCCTTCAATGCCCGCCGTGTCCTGGTTCTCCACCATGCGAAGGTAGGTGGAAACGCTCGGTCCCTGCAGAAACTCCATGGTTAGAACGCGGGAGGTGCTCAGCTCCCAGTAGACCTGCGGAATCCGCTCCGTCTTCGAGCCCTTCGCGTTGCGGCCCAGCAGTTCGCATTGCGTTGCCTCGCGGCGATAGTCCAGTTCGTCGTCTGTCCAGGAATCCAGTTCCCGAACCAGATCCCGCACGAAATAAAGACTGCGCACGCCAAACAGCATAATCAGCAGAGTGAAACTGCGCATCAGCTGCAGATCGCGCCGAAAGTCCTCCCGCACTCGAGGTCTCTGCACTTTCACGGCGACCGGAGTCCCGTCTTTCAGGCTGGCTCTGTGCACCTGCCCGATGGAGGCCGATGCTACCGCCAGGTAATCGAAGGCACCGAATATCTGGTCGGGCGTACCACCAAGTTCGGTGGAAATAATCTGTTCCACCTGCTCCCGGGTGCAAGTGGGTACGCGATCCAGTAAGCCCAGCAGCGCGTCGCAATATTCCCGCGGAAGGGTATCGATCTGGAGGGAAAGAATCTGGCCGAACTTGACGAAACAGCCACCAGTTTTTTCCAGCCCGTCGCGCAGCAGTTCTGCGCCACCCGTCGGCTTATGCCGGAGGTAACGCCACAGCGCCAGCCAGAGCCGGGGAAGAACGATGGAGTTGACCTGCACGAAACGCTGCAGATAGGCAACCAGATGACGGAGGCGCATGGTCTAAATCCGGGGCGAGCCCGGAAGCCCTCTATTTCTTCTTCGCGTCTTCCGTGAACTTTTCGCCGGCCATCTTGAAGGTGGCCATCAACTCGGCTCCCTTGCTCATCACGTTTCCGGCCAGCGCCTCGGCAATTCCCTGCGGCGTGCGGTCGCAGTCCTCGGGAATATCAACCAGCGCCTTTGCTTCGCCCACGAATTTCGGAATCGACTCCATCGGGGTAAGCATGGCGGTGAAGCCAGTAAAGGCAGCGCCGAGCGAGACCGCAAACGCGGTCTGGACAGACTCCGGCAGGTACTTGCGATCAAATTCGTCAGCCATCTAACGTATTATCCCCTGACAGACTCTCTGAGTGCCAGTGCCCTCGATTGCGCCATAAGGCGACCCCGTCCTGGCCATTTACGTGCTAGGTAATCGGGTGTAGGCTAAGGCCGGGTTACGAGAACATTGCCGCCGCTAGTGCGGGCAATCAATAACCCAGTCGGCCGGCCCCCTAAGGCTGGTCAACCCACAAATACCTCTGAGAAACCAGGACGTCGCCATTGTGCGACCGGAATGCCACGTTTTCGCGATGGCATTTCTTAGCCTGCGCGTTTTCAGATGCACACAGGAGGAGAGTAATGGATTAGCGACCTCTCGATATGAAGTTGAGGGCGTGGCACAGTCCGTCCGGCACCAGAGGCGATGCCAGACAGTACTATGATGCCCGGTACTCACAAACTTTGCCAATAGAGTATTTTTTATAACTCAAAAATCCTTACATGAGCTATAAATATTACAACAGATGAAGATGATTCCACGATCAGGGCGTTGTGCTGCAGTGGGCCTGCCCAAGTGGACTCACCAAAAACCGTTTCGAAGCATGTCTTGGCCTTGGCCTTGCCACCGCCGAGACTTACAACTGGTGGTACGGAGGGACTTCCGTCACCGCCTCATCCATAGACCCGCTGGATCAGGTACCCTGCTTCCGGCGGCTCGTTAATCAATTACGGAGGAGAATTCGAGTATGCAAAACAGACGCAACGTTTTGGCAGGAATTTTGACCATGGGCGGAATCACCGCCGCTGCCGCCAGTGCCCATGACGACCTGCAACCCCAGGCTGTCTTCAACAGCGGCCTGCAGTTGTTCTTCGCCCAACGCGACGCCGTGATCACCTTTGATACGAACACCGGCATTGGCACCCATATGGGGACCGTGGAAGGTGCCATCGCTGGCACTTCCATCACTAATTTTCAATTCATCCCGACCTCGCAGAGCACCATCAAGTTCGATAACCGAGTCCTGATCACCGACGTCGATGGCGACCAGATCCTCTTTTCCCATGTTGGAACCGGTCGATTCCTCTTGACCCCACTCGCTGACAGCACCAATCCGCTGGGCAATCTAATGTCGCCAACCGGCGGTCCGCTGGTTGGCACCTACACGACACTGCAGGGCAGCGGTAAGTATGCGTTCCTGGTGGGTCGCAAGTTTCCGTGCAAAATGATTGGCAGCAATTCAACGAGGCCCGTCGGCGGTGCCATCGGCAATCTCTATGGCGAAATTTACTCAGATAATGTTGGGGTAATTACCTCTGCCATCAAAGCCTACCCCAGGCCAATCGACTAAGTTCACCAACGAGCTGAAGAGGCGATAACAATGACTTTCAGATTGCACCACGCAGCGGGAGGCCGCATGCTGGCGGCTGCGCTCGCTTTGAGTTGGACAGCAACCGCCCAGATGCCAACCGCCAAACCCCTGTATGAACATCCCGCGGTCGGCGCCTGGTTCGGAAAGGCAGTACAGTTGTGCGCCCCGCCTGAGGCCAGTTGCTTCAAAGTGGCCCTGTTCATGACGCCCACACTGTATCCAAACGGGGAATTCCTCGGAAACGACAGCCTGGCCCTGGGTGGACCGCCATTTGGCCCACACACCACCGCCCACGGCAAATGGATTCCCACCAGCGGCACCGACATTATTGCCGACTACGTATTTATGCTCCCCGCCAGCGTTCCCACCAGCGTTACCGGGCTCCGCTTCCGGTGGCAGGCATCTACGGTTCGCTGGGACACCATGCAGGGCTATGTCAATATCTTCTTCGGGCCGGAAATCCCGATGGCCTGGCAGAGCCTGACAGCAAATCAGTTTCCTGATTTGCCCCCGGAGACTGCCCCCCTGCTGACCCCCCCGGTTCGCTTTGTTACCGATCCGGCCCAGTGTCCCTCAGGACCACCCGCCTGCCCTTTGGTGTTTAAGTTCACCATCAAACGCGTGACCCCCTGACTCGCCGTCGCCACATCTCACGGTTGTTCAGCGGATCGCACAATAGCAGTCGAATCGCGCAATAGCAGTCGAATCGCGGACAGGCCAGCGTCGTCTGGCTCAACCGCAGTCGCAAAAGTCGCCTTCAGCCGGTATCTCCCTGCGCAAGCATGGGTTCCTGCCGGGGGTGGCGCAGTTAGGGACTCATCATGGGAAATTTTACGAGACGTCTTGAAGCTCCAGAGGCCAACCGCATGCCTGGCCCCGCTGGGGCGCGAATTCTGGCCCTGGTGGCATTGCTGACCGCCGGTTCGCTCTCCTGTTTCGGCTCGGCTTTCTCCATCGCCGAACTCGGAGCACGCGCTGCCGGTATGGGCACGGCCTTTATCGGCGTCGCCGATGATGGCTCAGCACTGTATTACAACCCGGCGGGGATTGCCTTCCAGCCCGGCAAGCATATGGAAATGGATAGTCTCGTTGTGGTTGGCCTCTTTCGCTTCACCCCGTCCGCCACCCCCGTCGGCCAGGTGGTTCCGGCGAACGGCTATTCCCAATCGATTAAGCCCCACTTCATTCCCGTCGCCAGCATGTATATGACGGCGCAGATGTCAGACAAGCTCACCTTTGGCTTTGGGATATTCACCCCCTTCGGCCTCTCCGCCAACTCCACGAATTTTCACGATGGCGACCCCAATCTGACCAAGTTTGTGGGCAGATTCGCCGGCACAAGAGCTCGCCTCGAACAGTTCTGGTTTCAACCAACCCTGGCATATAAGGTCAGCAAGAATGCGGCAATTGCCGTCGGACCCGCTTTCGTCCATACACACCTCATGCTGGAGCAAAGCATCCTGAACCCAAAGGGAGATGGTCTGGTATTCGGCCGTCAGGCGGCGAATACGCTCTTCCCCGGCGTCCCCAAAGAACAGGCTGCCGCCGTTATCTCCCGCCTTCTGCCGGAAGGCCGGTCGCGCGTTGCCGGCACGGCAGATACCGTCGGCTTCTCAGTCGGGTTCCTTTATAAGGATGAGGGTTCGAAGACCAACGTTGGCCTCACCTTCCGCTCCGCCATCACCAGTCATCTAAAAGGGAAGGCCTCCTTCGCTTTCGGCAACGACTACCCCCTGCAACAGTACATCGGCTCCGATTTTCTCACCAACGCCTTCCCCAACCAGAACATCACCGGGTCGTTCACCACTCCCGCCACCTACGGCATCGGCCTCTCGAATTCGTCTGTCCACAAGATGCGAATTTCCTTCGATTTCCGCATGCAGGATTACAAACGCTTCTCCAGCGTGCCCCTCAATTTCGGCATCAACGAAACCAATAAGAAGAACGTAGCCCTGCCCGCCGAACAGCGCCTGGCGTTTAACTTCAAGAACTCTTACCACTACGCCGTCGGAGTGGAACGCACCCTCAGCGAAGACCTGACAGTCCGGCTCGGCTACCTCCGCGACCTCTCTCCCGTCCCCGATCAAAGTGTCGGCCCCCTCTTCCCCGACGCCAATCGCAACAGCTTTACGATAGGCGCTACCAAAAAGAGGAACGGCAAGGACTACACCATGTTCTACGAAGCCATGGTATTTGAGCACCGGACCACAGACGTTGCCGCCAACTCCAATCTATATACGAATGGCCTTTATCACAACTTTGCCCACCTGGCCGGCATGGCCCTGCGCTTCGATATGCCCGCCATGCCGAAGCTGATGAAGAAGCATTGAGGATCCCATCATGAAAACACAATATTTGGGTGTAAAGTTTTTCCCTGTGGCTGTTTTGGGGGTTGGTATCTACTGCTCCGGCCTGCTCCAGGCTCAAACTTCCCCGCTCGACACCACAACGTTCGTCGTCATGGGTGAGGGCCTTGCCGCCGGCATGGCGAATTTCGGTCTCAGCACTACCGTCCAGACCGGCAGTTTCCCCGCTCTTGTGGCCGCGCAACTCAAGACGGCCTTCCCCCAGCCCCTTATCCAGCCACCCGGCATTGGCGACGTCGTCGGCTATCCCATGCGCGAAGCCATCCTGCCCGTCTACCCGCAGGGCACCGTGCGCGTGTTCCAGTCCCAGCCCAATCCGAATGACGATGCACCCACCGTGTTCGTCCTGAATCTTTCCATTCCGGGCCTCAAGCTGGCCGATTCCGTCCTCATGCGGCCGGTCCCCCCCATCATCCAGCAGAAAAACATGAAGCAGACCGTGGTGAACATGATTCTCGGCTTCCCGCAGCTCTTCTTCCAGCGCCCCGTTCCACTATGGACTCAGTTCGATTACGCCAAGGCCATGTTCCCCACCTTGTCCCTGGTGGAACTCGGCTTTTATGAGGCTCTCGACGCGGCGGTGGCGGGCGACCCCACCCGCATGCCTGACCCTGCAGCGTTCGCGGCTACTTACGGTACCGTCGTCCGCGGCCTGCGCGACTTGCAGGCGCAGGTCATCGTCACCACCATCCCGAATCCTTTCGATACAGCGTACTTCGCCACCCCGGATATAGCGGCTTCTGTAGTCGCCACCTCCCCCTTCATCCTCACCGCCGGTTATCACATCACGGGTCAGGACTACATCACCAGGAACGGCATGCAGGCCATCTCTTCGCAGTTCTGGAAGCGTACCCTCGGCCCGTTGCCCGCCGGTTCCGTCGTCACAGCCGCCGTTGCCGCCGATATTACTTCTCGCATCAACGCTCTGAACGCGCAGATTGTGAGCGCTGCCAAGGCCAATAACGCGGTGGTATACGACCTGAACGCCTTCTTCCGAAAGCTTAGAGTTTCCGGCATGCAGGTGGGCACACGGACCGTGACAGCGGATTACCTGGGCGGTTTTTACTCCCTGGACGCCGTCTACCCCGGCACCACAGGTCACGCGCTCATCGCCAATGACCTTCTCTCTTTCATCAACCAGACGTACAAGACAAGCTTTCCGACAGTCAACGTCCAGGCGATTGCCGCCGCCGACCCCGTCATGTCGTACCAGAAACCAGCCGGTGGCAGTTTTGGTGCCCGCATGTTGGGGCTGGACATTAACGAACCGTAGCTCCTTAGGGGACCCTGTATGAAACGTGCAATAACAAAATCGCTGTTCGTAATGGGCCTGGTGACCGGTGTCCTGAACGGAACCGCCCGGGCTGAACTCACCCTCTATTTCCCGCCCCTGGCCACGCCTCTTAAACTGCCGCCCGGCCTGGTGCAAACGCTCCCCGTCAACCACAAATCCAGTTTTTTCGGGGATGCTCTGCGTGCCGTCGACTGCACGAACGACGCGGATCTGCCCTACGGAATCTGTGGCAACCAACTGTTCGGCGGCTTGGTGATCACCGATAGTCACCTCACGGGCAATATCACTATTCAGTTCTACCCGCCTCTAAACAACATCTCCCATTTCGTAGTGCAGATGCACCTCCTGAACGGCGATGATGGCGTTCTGTCTGCTCCGCTGGGCTACTCCATGCCCATGTATTTGCATACGGTTTCGGATTCCATTCGACTTTCCCAAGGTGACCTCGACCTCACCACCGGAGGCGTCACCAATCTTGATTGGTACGCAAACCTCACCAACACTGCCCTGCTCGCCATTGCGGCCGTGAACCCAAAGCTGAAACGCCCCGTCATCAATTTCCCCGGCACACGGGGTCATGCATGGGCCACCTTCAAGCAACGCCCCGACGGCCTGCTGGACTTCCGCTTCCGCGGCAATACCTTCCTGCCCCTTGGCAAAGATATTGAAGGTGACCCGGTTCGCTTCCCGCTGCCATTTTGCAGTCCTGACGGCAACTGCGCCAGTGTACTCGCCCGTGGCACCAGCCTCCACCCCCACCTCTTCCTCGACACTGCGGCCCCGATCGGAACACCTTGCGGCAGCAATTGCCCCGACATCCCGACCGATACCCAACAGGAGTTCACAGTCGCCTCATTCTTCTCCAATTTCGGCGATAATTTCGACATCGATGTACCCCAGTTGGGCGGCGTCGGGCCCGGTCGTTCCCACGTCCAGGGCCGGATCGGGGTTCAGTTCGGACCTCGCGAAGGCAATACCGTCTCTTTCACGATGGCGAGCCTGACCCCGGCCGGACTCTTTGCCACCGCACCTGTCAGCAGCATTACAGGACCAGGCTTCCAGCCAGGCTTGATCGGGCAGCAGGAATTCCTCAAGTTCCCCAAGGCCACGTATTACCTGCAGCGCGTGGCGCTTGTAGACGAACCCTTCGGTGTCATCCATGGCGCCATTGATCTGAACACTGGGCGCGTCATCGGCGAAATGGAATACCCCATCTTCATCGGCCAGAGTCTGGCGGAAGCCCTTTTCGCCCAAAATGCGGGCCGCATTTCAACCGACCCCTTCTTCCTCATCGCCGGGCAACCCCGCGCTGGCGAAGCCGAGTCCAACTACGCTCTGTTCCAGAAGGGCCCGAACGGAGAAACGGTGTTCCGTTACAGCGGTGAACATAACCGCTCTTTTGCCACGTTTCGGTTCCCGTCTCCCGATCTGCTCTTCGCGAACTCTTACATCGGCGGACCTAATGCCAAACTCGACATCTTCGTCCGCGTCCAGGCAGCGCATCCCATCGATCAACCTACCTCCGTCAAGACAGGCAGTGGCAGCTTCGTTTCCAGTCTGGGAGACAGCATCAACTACAGTTTCTCCATACCCTGCAACGCGTTTGCCGCTCCGTTCTCGTTTACTTACACGAACGGCAACAGCGGAACTTCCGGCGGCACCTTCACCATGAAGAGCCTGGCAGCGGTTTCCTGCACCAATACCCTGAATTCCACGGCCAAGCCCGGTGATTACGACACCATCACCTTCAGCGGTTTCGGACCCTGGAGCAAGGATGCGTCGGACGCACTCCCGCGCTTTGCTACCGTCAACATTTCCCTGGCGCCGGGCGCGCCGTATACGGGAATTCTGGTTTATCAAAACCCGGATGCCCAGTCCAACGTAGTCCTCTCGGGGGCCAATAATCCGCCGGCGACGGTTATTCTGCCCTAAGGCAAACATGTCCACACCTACGAAAACCATCCGGCAGAGTGAATTGATCCAGGGCGCCCAGCCAACGGAAGTCTACGACGCGCTGCTCGACGGCAGGAAGCACAGCAAGCTGATCGGCAGCAAAGCCACAGGGAAAGCCGCGGTTGGCAGCGATTTCACTGCGTGGGATGGCTACATCTCGGGTCATATCCTCGAACTTGACCCAGGGAAACGGATCCTCCAAACGTGGCTAACCACAGAATGGCCCGAAGGAGCCGAACCATCGCAAGTGGAATGGACCTTCGAACCCAGGAACGGAGGAACCCAGGTTACGCTCGTGCACTCCAGAGTGCCGGGTTCACAGGCCGATTCCTACACCCAGGGATGGCTCGATTTCTACTGGGAACCGATGAAAAGCTATTTTAGTGACAAACTAACGGCATCGTAGGTCGTCACCGGAACAAGTGACATGCGTAAGCTTGGCGCCTCCATTATGTTGCCGCCCTCGACGAAGACCCGTGGTGAGTATAATCGTTCACGCGGGCAGACCACCGCATGCGGTCGCCTAAGCTTACAGGAAGAGTCCATCATGCCGAACACAATGCCCAAAACCCGACGTACTTTGTTCTATCTTGCTTCATATCTGCTAATCACTGGATTGGCCCTGCTGTTCGTTCCTGATCTTTTCCTGAAACTGGCATTCGCCACCAGGGAGTACCCTGGCGCGTTTGTGCGGTTTTCTGGAATTCTCATGATCGGCCTTGCCACGGTGGTCGTGAACATTATCCGGTTCGGGAACAAAGACTTTTACCGTGCCACGCTGATTGCAAGAGTCCCCATGTGGATCGCCACGCTGGCGCTGTATTTTTATACGCAGGAAACGTTTTTTATTGTCGTTTTGGCTGTACTCGGCACGGGGATCGTATTGACGAGTTCGGCTTATCTGTCAGAACGACACATCGCCACGCAACCAACCTCCAAAGTTTGAGTTTGGCTGTTTGGCACGTTGTTTACATTCAATGCCCACTTCGCCGGGAGCAGTATCGAAACTGGATGTAGCGGCCTTACCGGTCCCCGCCCACCGGCATCAGCGCGACGGACAGGCGGCTTCGTCCAGTACCGTGAGCGTGCCCAGTGTTACTGGGTAGCTCAGGCGACAACGGGACACAGGCCAGTAGACCTCAGTAGAATCCACCGCAACCGCTTTACCCAACCCAATCTGCGTCAGGTAGGGGCCACTGCCAAAGGCTGTCTTTTGGTCAACCAGCGCTTCGCGCACGATCTTACCCCCGGCGGCATCGTGAGCCGTTACTTTGATGCGGGCACCAATACCAAAAGAGTTAGTACTGCGACCACGAAGGCGAAGCTTGATCCATGTGTTCGTGGTTACACTCCGGTTGACGAAGAACTGATTGGGCCACCGATCAGCAGGCCACATGCCGCCAAGGCTGGAGTAAATATCCTGCAGGCCATCTTCATTGAAGTCGAAGAAGACGATACCGTGGGCCTTCTGAACACTGGCGAAATTATTCGTCATCGAGATATTCGCGGTCTTCAGCGAACAACCATTACCGTCCGGAATGCCCTTGTACATCATCTTGGGATAGATGAACCAGCCTTCGGGGCTACCTGTTCCCAGGTAGAAGTCGTAACAGCCATCGTTATCCAGGTCACCGTACGAAGACCCCATGGTGCCCCCCGGCATATCGAAGAACCCCCTGATCTCCTCAAACTTCCCGTTCGGCTGCTGGACCAGGACCGTGCTTTTCCCCGAGCGGTAATCGTCAGGGTTTGCGCCAAACATGCCCATCTCAACGCTGGACCTCGCGTCGGAGAACCCCCCCTGAAAGAGATCGAGTCTGCCGTCGTGATTCACGTCCAGAAAAGACCCGACAAAGCCGCCATTCGACTTTGTATAGGCATCCGAGACTTCGAAACGTTTACCGTCAAGATTCTCCAGCAAGACACTTTCGTTGATGATGGGACTGGAAAGGTATAACCCTGGGTAACCATTGTTCTTGAAGTCACCGAACGCCGCCCCGATGAAATACTTGTCGCGCACCACGGCGGACAGGCCATATTCTTTCGTGCGCTCTACGAACCTGCCGCCCTCGTTGATGTAGAGTGCGGAGTAAAAGCGCGGGCGGCTCAGCAGGCCCTGCGTGAACGGGATTTCCATGCCGAGACGGGAAATGAAGAGATCGATTTTGCCGTCGTTATTGACGTCCCCCCACGCTGTGCCCCAGGCGGATGAAAGTGCATTATCTTCACGGTGGACCGGCAGGCCCCAGGCCTCTGTGACGTCCTGGAAGGTTCCGTCGCCTTTATTGCGGTAGAGCGTTACGCCATCGTGGAACATGCGCGTCACCAGAATATCGGGCGCACCGTCGTTATCAATGTCTGTGACGGTGATAAAAAATGGTTGGCGATAGCCTCCAAAGCCGCCGCGCTCTGTCCAGTCGTCGAAGCCGCCGTGCCCATTGTTGTGAAAGTAGCGGAGATTATCAAAGCTGCCACCCGTAATCATGTCAAGGTGGCCGTCGAGATCGAAATCCTCAATAGCGACGCCCCGTCCGGCGTTATGAACATTCACGCCTAGTTCGGCGCCCCGCTCATCGAAGCGGATATTCGCGAACTCCCGCTCCGCTTGCGCCTTGCCCTCGCCATAAAAGCGGCTCATGAACGCTGCACTGACCCGATAAGCAGGTGGCACTCCCTGCGGGAAATCGTTCGAGGTCATGCAGGCGTAGTTCAGCAGCCAGTGGTACAGGCGGTTGTCCTTGCCCCAGGTTTCAATCAGGTGAAGGAAAGTCTTGGCGGCCGCACGGGCGTATTGGGGGTCGTCATGATACTTCCGGATCGGTAAGGCACAGTACTGTGCGTGGTCCATGTCCATGACGTGGTCCCCCGTCATCATGACATTGGGAAGACAGTTCACAGATTCACCCCGCCGAAGCTGCGCCATGCCCAGCCAGAACACCCTCTTCTCCGTTTCACCGGAGCTGGCAATCACGTCCTGAATGCCTTTCGTGGCACCAACGAAATTCCCCTTATGGTATTCGATGAGAGCCTGGTCGAAGGCGTCGCTCGATGTAGCCGAATCGAACGAATAGAAGTTCTTCCCGTCCGGAGTCTGGCGCCCAACCCAGTCCATCCAGTAAAGAAGCATGAAGGAAGCGTTCAGGCGTTCGTGAATGGTGCTGTTCAGCGAGTAATCGACACCCGCCCGCATAAAGCCGGGGAAACGCCACGATAAGCCCGCAATGCTGACGCCCATCAAGACGAGAAAACTGTGTATTCCGACGATGTCGATCACTCAGTCCGATCTGATGTCGATCAGTTGCGAACCCGGCGACGCAGGACTCTCTCAGTCTGAAACAGTGATCGGCATGAGTCAAGGGAATTTGCCGTTCCGCGACCGTTTTTTGCT
>CAIYVZ010000018.1 GCA_903929755.1 uncultured Acidobacteriia bacterium | reverse complement strand
GCCTCGATCTGACTCAGGCTGCTTACTTCCGTGTCGTTCATGCTGATGATCAATCCCCAGCATCCAACCCCTTCTCCTCAGGCTCACCTTGCGTGAGAATCCGTACCCCCCTTCAGGCTCATCTTGCATGAGACAAGAGTCTCTGGTGCCCGGGCCAAATAGACTAGTCCGCTGATCATGCTTGTGAAATTCCGCACGTTAATCAGTAGTCGATTAGGCCTCGCCCTCGCGGTGATGCTGTGCGTTGGGAGTTCCAACGCCCAAACCGGGGGTGGTGCGACCCTCGTTGGCACCGTGAAAGACTCCTCCGGGGCCGTACTGGCAGGGGCGAAAGTGACAGCCGTGAACAACGCCACGGCATTCAAGGCGGAGAACTCGACGTCGCCGGAAGGGTCGTATTATGTGCCCTTCCTGGCACCGGGCGTCTACCGGGTGACGGTCACGTCGCCAGGGTTCAAAGAGTTTGTGCGCGAAGGCATTACTCTGCGCTCAGCCGAAGTGCAGCGCGTGGACCTCACGATGGAGATCGGTTCCGTCAGCGACAGTGTCACCGTTAGCGGACAGGCGTCATTGTTGAATACGGAAAACGTGGTGAGCGCCTATGTGGTCGGTTCCAAAGCCCTGGTGGAAACGCCGGGCGTCATGAAGCGGACGGTGTACTTGCTCCAGTACATGCCTGGGGTTATTGGTGTGGTCGGACAGGCCGGGTTTCATATTCAGGGACAGGCCCAAAACGACATTGGCTTCTCGATGGACGGCATCAGTGCCAAGTCGCCGTACACCGGCACAGTGAACCAGGTGGATGGTGTGATCCAGGGCAGCACGGACGCCATGGAAGAAGTGAAGGTTCTGACGACCGGGACCTCGGCTGAATATGGTCACTCGGCGGGCGGTTCCATGAAGATGATTTACAAGTCCGGCACGAATCAGCTGCATGCCAGCTTTGAAGACCGGTATCTGAATGGAAACTGGGTACAACGGCACTATCTGGAGCAGATCCAGCGGCCCGATGTTCCCTGGTCTTACCAGACATTCGACCTGGTAACCAGTGGTCCTGTAGTGATTCCAAAACTATACAACGGGCGGAACAAGACATTTTGGCTCTCAGATTATGCCATCAATCATGAGCGGACCATCAATGTCCGGGTTACCACGGTACCTACTCCGGAAATGTTGAACGGCGATTTTTCGTTCCGGGAAGCCGCTGGCGGCGGGCTGCCGATTTATGATCCTCTTTCGACCCGGCAGGTTGGCAACACGTGGACCCGCGACCCGTTGCCCGGAAACATCATTCCAAAGAACCGAATCGATCCCATCGCGGGGAAATTTTTAGCGCTGGGTATCTGGCGCGAACCCAATCAGGCGGGGTCTCCCACCAGAACAGGCCCGTCAGGGAACCTGCAGAGGGCCGAAACCTGCCGATGCCTGAATCGTGATCGCTGGGACGAAAAGATCGACCACCAGTTTTCACCGAATTACAAAGTGTTCTTCCGCTACTCGCATGGACATAACCGGGGCCAAAATGGTGATAACTTTGCGAAGGCGGAGTTCAATGCCTCGCGTGAGATCAATCCGACGGACAATATCAACGGTGCGCTTGGTTTCACGTCCGTGCTGTCCAGCCGACTGTTTAACGAATTCCGGGTGGGCTACAACCGGAGGGCTTCTTCGAATCCGGAGCGTCCGGAATCCGCCCTGAACTCGATCTCTGTTCCCGGCGTGGATAAGGAGACCTTCCCCTATTTCAATATCGGGTATTCCATCGCTCCGATGGGCTACACACGACAGGTCGGCGAAGACAAGATTATCCAGGACAACCTGACCTACATCGTGGGTCGCCACAGTCTGAAAATGGGCTTTGAAACGATCCGGACTTTGTACAGCGATAAGGCGACCTCGTTGCCATCGGGCCAATACAACTTCGCGGGCGGTGCGTCGCTGCCGTTCGCGCAGAACACAGGGAACGACTTCGCCGCTTTCATGATGGGCGCGGTTACCAGCGCCACCTATACCAAGCAACTGGCCATCTTCATGCCCCGCCAGTGGGATCAGGAGTTGTATTTTCAGGACGACTGGAAGCTTCGTCCTGGCCTGACGCTGAACCTTGGCGTACGGTGGACCTATTTCTCGCCCTATACAACCAGGTGGAATCAGCAGTCCCAGTTTGATCCGGAGGCGATTGATCCGGTCAGTGGGCGAAAGGGCGCGATTACGCACCCGAAAGGCACGATTGGCAAGAAGGATCTGAATAACTTCCAGCCACGGCTTGGCCTGGCCTGGACGTTCCATCCCAAGTGGGTCTATCGTGCCTCATTTGGCATGATGACGGTGGACAATACGGGAGTTCAGGGTGGCTTCGACGAGTACGCCGGTAACTTCAATATATTGCAGCCTGTGGGGGATCCACGCAATGTGTTTCAGCTCTCCAACGGCCCGGGGGCTATCAAATACGCGGTAAATGCGGATGGCACGGTTCCCTACACGGGGGCCAACTTCAGCAGCCGCACGGCCACATGGAGTGATCCGAATCTGCGCAACGCCTATGTGATGAACTGGTCGGCCGGCTTCCAGTATCAGCCTTCGAATACGTGGCTGGTGAATATGCAATACCAGGGATCAGCCGGGGTAGGCCTGCAGCGCAACTGGAACATCAATGGCATTCCCCTGTCGATCGCTTTGGGGGGCGATCGCGCCCTGCAGGATACCGTCTTTCAGGCCCAGCAGAACTACATGATCTATCCGCAGTTCGGGACGGTGAATCTGCTTTCGAATTTCAACCACAACACATGGCACAGCGGCAACGTGTCGCTGGAGAAGCGTTACAGCAAGGGTCTGCTCTTCAATACCAGCTTCAACTTCTCCAAGTCTCTCAGCAATGATGACTCGCTCACCTATTACAACCGGCAGGGGAAAGCGCGGACTGCCTACGATCAGCAGAAGCAGTTTGGAGCGTTTGTTGTTTATGAATTGCCCGTGGGAAAAGGCCAGAAGTGGATGAACCGGGGTGGCCTTGCCAATGTCATGCTGGGCGGCTGGAAGCTCAGCATGAGTGAGAACACCAATTCGGGGGCACCGATTTCGATCTCGCAGGCCGGCAGCCCCAATCGCTATCTGACGGCGGCCAGGGTAAACCCAACCACCACCGTGGAACAGGCTAAGGTGCAGAACTGGGATATGGGGCAGCGATTCCCGACGGCGGCGCAAACCCCGTACATCAACATCAATTCATTTGCGTATCCGGCTGCGTATTCGATTGGCTCCCTGGGCTCCAGAGTTCTGCAGGCACCTGCGCTGATGTGGATGCAGTGTTTCCTCACCAAGAGCTGGCATCCGGTGGGAGAACGTTTCCTGCTGAGCCTGCGGGTGGACGGCCACAACCTGCCGTGGAAGCGGCCCAACCTCGCCGCCCCGAACACATCGTATAACCTGAATAGCGCGAATGCGTTTGGGCGGTTCACCGGAGTAGTGGGAGACTTCTCGAACTTCGGCACCGCGCAGGCGAACGTACAAATCTCGATTCGAGCGGAGTTTTAGTCATGGACGGAATAAACAGAAGAGAACTGGGAAACGTTGCTCTGGGCGGCGCCGCAGCTTTGGCCGCTGCGAGCTCGGCCTCGGCCAAACTGATACCCCTCCCGCCCGGTATCAAGATTGGCGTCAGCGCCGGGCAACCGAACGCGGAACATATGAGTTACCTCAAGCAGTTGGGCGTAACGTGGGTCAGCCTGGCACCGGAGCAGAAATCTGCCGACGCGGAAGGCTTCATCCGGCTCCGTGAGCAATGGGAAAAAGCCGGGTTCAAGGTCTACAACATCGGCAGTGGTGTGGGGCCCAGTGGCAGCCTGCACAACATGCCGGAGGTGACTCTGAACCTGCCTGGGCGTGACCAGAAGATCGAAGAGTATCTGAACTACATCCGTTATGTGGGTAAGGCCGGGGTTCCGTACTCAACTTATGCCCACATGGGCAACGGCATCTGGTCCAGTGGGCGCACCGTTAGCCCCAGGGGATACAGCGCGCGCGACGGCGACGCAAACAGCCCCGAGTGGAAAGGCAACTGGTCCGGGAAAGTCTACACCCAGCCTCTCTCGCACGGACGCGTCTTCAGCGAGCAGGAGATTTGGGATAACTACACTTACTTCATCAAAAAGGTAGTTCCGGTGGCCGAGGAAGCCGGGGTCAGAATCGGTATTCATCCCGACGATCCGCCACAGCGCATGCTGGCCGGCGTGCCCCGCTGCATCTTTAGCAATTTCGAAGGCTACAAGAGGGCAATTGAAATCGCCAACAGTCCGAACATCGGTGTCTGTCTGTGCGTGGGTTCGTGGCTGGAAGGTGGAGCCGCAACCGGTGCGGACCCGGTGGAAGTGATCAAGTACTTCGCTGCGAAGAAGAAGCTCTTCAAGATCCACTTCCGCAACGTGAGTGCGCCGCTGCCACACTTTACTGAGGCACTGATCGACGATGGCTACTACGACTTGAGCAAGGTAATGCGGGCTCTGGTCGAAGTGAAATACGACGGCATCATGATTCCCGATCACATTCCCGCAGTCGGTGTGATGCCGAACGCCCCGGATACCACCAGAGGGGGGGCTGCCACCGCAGGGTATCAACCGAGCCCAGGCCTGGCTTATCTCCTGGGCTGTATGAACGGAATGTTGAAGAGCGCTCAGAGTAAGGTCTGAGCGCTCTCTATTGGGCCATCCAGCCACGCATCTTCGACTCGGCTCTTAGCCGGGTCGAAGATGATGCCTTGGTGATGGCGCTCTCAGGGTCGATGATCGAACCGCAGGGAGACATCGCTCCTGGCATCAGGGCCGGCAACAGGCTCGACACTGATTTACGTATTACTTGCCTCGTCGCACGCCTCCCCCTTCACTTCGCCTGATACGACTTCGAGAATCCATTCCGCAGATTTGTCATCGTGAACTTACCGTTCGCTTCCACCGACACCATCAGCAGGTTGCCCTTGCAATCCGCCGTCGCTTCAAAATTGGCAATCATATCCTCCGGCGCATTCATCTCTTTGGGCGTGCCCAGCGCCAGATGTCCCTGCCAGATATCCTGCACGCCGCCCACGTGGCGTAGTGTATCGAATACGCTGGCGTTCGGGCCCTTCCGCGGACCATTGTTCATCACCGCAACCGTCGGCTGAATTGCCTCCAGCAGTTGTGGCGAGTTCGACCGGTCCAGGCCATGGTGGCTCGTCTGAAATAAGTCGATTTTCCCGATCAGGTTGGCGGGGCAAACCAGCTTCGGCTCGGAATTCCACGTCAGATCCCCCAGGTCGAGAAAATCGAATTTTCCGAACTTCAGCACAAAGCCAACGCTCTGATCGTTGTCAGGATCCACGTCCGGATCATGCGCCTTATACTCGGCGCAGCGGGTGACGCTCTCCCCCCCACCCGTGCGGGCTTTGGTGATCGCCCGTCCGCCCGAGATCACCACTTCGATGTCAACGCCTTTCAGCGGAATCTTGTCACCGGGCTTCAGACTCCGACGCTTCGTTCCTGCCAGGTCCGTATACGCGTGGTAGGCAGCGGCGACGTTAGGGCGCGCAATCTCAACCGATTCTCCATGGTCCATATACATGCCGATCGGTATCATCGTTGCCAGCACAGGCATCGCGCCGATGTGATCCCCGTGGAAATGAGTGGTGAGAAGGATGTCAATCTTTTTCAGGCCTGCTTTCTGTGCCGCGGCAAAAATGCGCTTGGCATCGCGATCGTCCAGCGCACGGTTGGCGGTATCCACCAACATGGACTCGCCCGCAGGAGTCACAATCAGCGTTGCCGCCCCTCCTTCGGCATCAATCCAGTAGATTTCCAGGTTTTTCGGAGCTGCACTGGCGACTAACGCGCTGAGCAGCAGAAATAGTAACGTCTTCATGAATGTGTCCCTCAATCAATAACTGCATTTGTCGCTACAAGCGCTGTTCTCGACTCCCGTTATTAAATCACAACGGCGCAGGAAACGCCCGCTCTGCCCTTCTGCCCGCTCTGCCTGTCCTGCCCCTGCCTGTCCTGCCAATGTCGAGCCCCTTCTTTCCCCCCATCCTGAAACGCGGCGAAAACAGCATTGCCATCGCGTGGACCGGAAAGGCACGTTCACACACTCTAAGTCCGTAAAGGCTCATGAAACGTGTTCACAGCTGCCGTGAGCGGTAACTTAGAGGAGATGACCCGGCTAATCGTACTCACGCTCGTCACATGCTGCGTCCCCCTCGCCAGCGCCACGTCGCTCGATCCGCCCAAACACCTTGCTCCGCCCCTGGCGGAACACGCGGTGACGAACCGTGCTTTCACCGGAATCCCGAGCATGGCGGTGGCCCCGAAAGGGCGCTTGTGGGCGAACTGGTACGCGGGGGTGACGCCGGGCGAGGACGAGAATAACTACGTCGTGCTTAGCACCAGTGGAGACGGCGGCGCGACATGGACCGAGGTGCTCGTCATCGACCCCGATGGCAGCGGCTCTGTGCGCAGCTTCGATCCGGAGTTGTGGGTGTCGCCTGACAAGCGGCTGTTCCTGTTCTGGGCGCAGATGGACAGAGGCCGCCCCGACGCGCAGCTCGGTGTCTGGTACATCGAGACCAAACAGCCTGACGCCGCGCGGCCTGTGTGGTCAAAGCCACGCCGTGTTGGCGACGGCGTCATGATGTGCAAGCCGCTCGTGCTGGCTTCCGGCGAGTGGGTGCTGCCCATCTCAAAGTGGAAAGCCCACGACAACAGCGCGCAGATGATCGTATCGGCCAACAAAGGCAAAACCTGGAAGTTGCGCGGAGGCCCCAATGTGCCGCCGGATGTACGCCAGTTCGACGAGCACATGTTCGTCGAACGCAAAGACGGTTCGCTCTGGGCGCTCGTCCGCACCACCTACGGCATCGGCGAAAGTGTCTCCACGGATCGCGGCAAGACGTGGCCTGAGCTAAAGCCCTCCGCCATCCTGCACACCCCCTCGCGCTTTTTCATCCGCCGCCTGGCCTCGGGTAATCTCCTGCTCGTCAAACACGGTCCCCTCGACACTCGCACCAGCCGCTCGCATCTCACGGCCTACGTTTCCAAAGACGACGGCAAGACCTGGGGCGGGGGACTCATGCTCGACGAGCGGTCCGGCGTGTCCTACCCCGACGGCCAGCAGACGCCCGATGGTCTCATCCGCATCATCTACGACTACAGCCGCGTCACCGACCGCAACATCCTCATGGCGGTTTTCCGCGAGGAAGACGTCGCCGCTGGCAAGCCTGTCACTAATGACGTGCGCCTCCGCCAACTCGTCAGCCGAGCCACCGGCGGCCGCGAGACTCCGAAGAACGCCAGCGCCGCCGTCCACACCAACGCCGAGGGCAAACCGATGCGCACCATCAGGACGGGCACACTCGCCGGTGCTGGTGCGAAACCACAAACGCTCGTCCCCGGGGCGAAACTCTTCACCGACCGTGCTTACAGCGCCGCCGGGCTTCCAGCCGCGCTCAAGAACGTTCACTTCCTCCCCATCGCGATGGACGGCCAGAAGACGATCACCTGCGAGCTCGCCGGCACCGTCTTTTTCCTCACTCCCGCGCTCGAACGTAACCACGACTCCGTCGCACAATCGCTGATGGACCAGGGCTTTGAGAAAGTCGCGCTGCCCGAGGTCCCGCTCTTCAGTCCCGTTTCGGATGCCAACTTCACCACCCTTTTTCAGAAAGATTGCGCCGCCGGTGAAACCATCCTCATCGGTAAGTGGGCCGTCCCTGTGTTCCTGCCCGCGCCGCTCGCCGCAGTGCACCCAGCCGGGGTTCCCCTGCTCATCACCATGCCCCGACCCAAATCTGGTCCCAAATAGCAGTCGGCTGCGCGGTTTAAGGGCACTCCAGGCTACGTCTTTGCCATTACCAGTGCTTCACCCGCGCGGAACATCGGCGTCAGCCGATCAGCCAATTCCTTATACATACCGAACTGGTGATCGTAAAGGCTGGCGTGCGCCGGATTGGGCTCGTACTCCTTTTCTACAGTCAGTAATGCGGCTGAGGCCTCCCGCTCGTCCGCGTACCAACCGAGCGCGCGCCCCACGATAGAAGCCGCCCCGAGTGTGGTCATCTCGTGGTCTTGAAGTGCCAACAGAGTCATTCCCGTCACGTCCGCCTTGATCGTGTTCAGGAGCCGATTCTGCGAGAGGCCCCCTGTCAGTTTTACCTTCCCGATCGGTACCTGGTTCGCCTGCATCACGCTCTGAATGTGGCGCAACGAGAAGCAGAGGCCTTCATAGACAGCGCGAGCCATGTCCGCTCGCGTGGTCGATCCCGTAATCCCAAAGAAAACTCCACGTGCGCCCGCATTCCACAACGGAGCCCGCTCTCCAGCCAGGTAAGGAAGAAATAAAACACCATTTGCTCCCGGCGACGATGCGGCAACCAGGCCGTCAAATGCACCGAAGCCGTCGCCCAGAAATTCGCGCCTGGCCCATTCCAACGCACTGCCCGAAGAGGATGTGGAACCCCTCACCAGCCAGTTCGGGTTGGCAGGCAAAGGAATGGAGTAAATTCGCCGCTCGCAATCGATGACTTGCGCAGGGTGCAAAACACCGAAAGACGTGACCGTGCCCGAAATGTCCAGTGCGTCTCCGGTCTCGCAAAGTCCCGCTCCCAGATAAGCAGTCATGCTGTCGTACGGAATTGAGAAGACGCTGCACTCAGGAAGCCCCACCTGCGACGCGACCTCAGGGCGTAACCTCCCGATCCGATCGCCAGCCTCGACAGCCGTGCCGAAGCGCGTCGGTTCCAGGCCCAGCCTTCGCAGCAGTCCCGCGGGCACGCCCGGCGAATAGGGCTGCGCGTAACAACCATACCCGGAGTAATTCTCCAGGCTGGCCTGGCCGGTCAACACGAAGTTGAGATAACCAGTCGAATCCAGCAGGAATTGCGCGCGGCCGTAAACATCCGGCTCCTCGCGAGCGAACCACAGCGCCTGAGGCAACAGGTCGCCACCAAACACGCGCCAGCCAGTTTGCCGCTGCAACTCCTCGAAGTACGCTGTTGCCTCAATCTCCCCGATGCAGGCAGAAGGCCGCTGATCACTGTAAAGGATTGCAGGCCGCAAGGGTCCGCCGTGCCCATCCACCGCCACCATCCCGCCAAGAGTTCCGCATGCGGCGATCGCACGAATGGAACCCGCCAGATCCCGTTCCGCCCCAACAGCGCCCAACAGTTCCATTATCCCGGCACGCCACTCCGTTGGGTCCTGTTCATGACAGGCACCCTGGCGGCAGGTCGAAACAGGCAGGGACTTGCTGAAGACCCGCTCGCCGCTGCGATTCAGAACAGTCGCGCGCAAGCTCTGCGTCCCCAGGTCGATCAGCAGGATACACTCCGCCGTCATGCTGCCGTCGTTTTCGAGGCCACGGCTTTCAAGGCCGCGGCTCCTTTGCTCATGGTGGAAGCCAGAATCCCCCGGTCCGATCCAGAGGCCACCAGTCGAAAGCCCATCGTCAAATAGCGTTCCGCCTCGGATTCGTTGCGCGCCAGAATGCCGGCCGCCTTGTTGGAGCGGTTTGCCGCCTGAACCACGGAGAGCAACGCTTCATGAAACCGCTCATCCTGTTGTGGCTCCTGAATTCCCATCGATATGCTCAGATCCAGCGGACCTACAAAGAGCACGTCAATGCCTTCCACCGCTGCAATCTCTGCCGCGTTGGCAAGACCGCTGACGGATTCTATCTGCACCGCCAGCAGAATGGACGAATTGGCCTCCCGGATGTAAGCCTCGTAGCCGTACCCATACAGGCTGGCTCGCGTGGAGGTCGCCGCTCCCCGCAACCCCAGCGGTGGGATCCGAACAGCCTCCACCGCAGAGACGGCTTGCTCAACAGTTTCGATGTTCGGGAGCATCACGCCGTGCGGTCCAAGGTCGAGCACCCGCTTGATGTCCGGAGCGGAAAGGGCCGTAACTCGCACAATAACGGCCGCATCGCCCGCCTGGGCGGCCCAGAGCTGTTGGGAGAGATCACGATAATCGCCTGAGCCATGTTCCAGATCGATAAGCAGCCAGTCGTATCCGGCGTGTGCAGCGATTTCGGCGGAGACGGCTGATCCCAGGTTGAGCCAAACTCCCATTTGCGGCGTTCCTGTCGCCAGACCAGTTTTCAAGGTACTCACGGTCCAAGTATGGATTCGATTCCATTAAAATGTCAAATGTACCGGTAAACATGTTTTATCGCCAGCGTTCGCGACATTTAAGGCATGGATTGCTTATGATGGATTTGTGTCAAAGCATCCTGATCGGATACCTGCGCGCGAGGAGGGCGATCTCGCGGAACGTGCGTACCATTACATCCTGGACCGCATTCTTCGTGGAGTTTGGCCACTCGGCGCCGATATCAACCGGCGCACAATCGCCGCAGATCTCGGCGTGAGTGTACTCCCCGTTAGCGAGGCGCTGCAGCGGCTGGAACAGGAGTTGCTGGTTGAGAGCGGTCGGCGTGTGGGCACCCGGATTCGGATCCCGACTCCGCAGGAGATTCGCGGCTTCTGTATTGTTCGGGAGGCTCTGGAGACGCAGGCCGCTCGCCTGTTTACAGAGCGGGCCAGTGCTGCGGAGCGTCGCGACATCGTCTCGTTGGCCTCAGATGTGGACGGGCTTTACGAAGAAAACGCCGATCACCCCGAGCAAGCGACAGAAGCCTCCCTGCACCTGTTGCGGCTCAGCCACCTGAACTTCCACCTCAGGATCGCGGACGGTTCGGCGTGCCCTTACCTGAGACAGCAGATCGAAAAAAATCAGCACCTGGTGTTCAACTCCTTCTACGACAAACTCGTCGGGGCCCGCAGGCTGCCGAAGAACTGGCACGTGTCCCTGGCTGAGGCGGTGGCCTCCGGTCGGGCCGAGGAAGCCGACCACGCCACTCGAAAGCACGTTCGCCATCATCTGGAAGAAATCATGTACCGGTTGGAACCGTACCTCAGTTTGGACCACGGACGGATCGCAACGGATCGCCTGGCACTATAAACATGTGTTTATGTGGTATTGACATTTCATTACCCAATCCATAGAATGTCAGTTTGGCGAGTCGGGAGAATGGCATGATCAACAGACGTACGTTCCTTGCCGCGGCATCCTTGCCGCTGGTTGCCGGCGAGCGGCAGCCCGACTGGCCGATTCTGGCGGCCGCAGATGCGAAACGGGACCGCAACACCATTCCCTACGATGGCATCAAGCCCAACAGCATGGTTTGCGATACTACCCTGCGTGAACTCCCTGATGGGACGTGGATTCTGTTCATTCTCGCCGGCGGCACCACGGAGCCATCTCCCCTCAACTACACCGGCGTGACCCGTAGCCGGGACAAAGGCAAAACCTGGACGCCGCTCGAACCCTTCAACGTAGGCATTCCGCGGGAGGGCAAAGCCATCGGGCAGGGCCCGACAGAGTTGCTCGTCCACAAAGGGCGTTGCTCCTTGTACTTCGCCACGCACTCGCTTCACTGGCGCAACAACTGGAAGTCGTACGTCATCCACAGCACTGATAACTGCCGGACCTGGACAGCGCCAGCGCTGCTGCCGGGTCGGCTCGAAAACCGCACCTTCATCCGCAACGGCATCATCGCCCGGGATGGCCGCATCCTGCTGCCCTTCCAGCACTACATCGGGCCGGAGGATGAGAGCTCCAAACCACCTCTGGAACGCGTCCTGACCAACCCTCGCAACGGCGTCCTCATCAGTTCCGATCACGGTAAGACATGGAGCGAACATGGCGATATCCGGCTCACTGCCAATGACCGCTATTTCGGCTGGGCGGAACCGAACATTGTCGAGTTGCCCGGAAATCGTATCGCAATGATCATTCGTGCGGACGGCCTGGGGGGCGTGCTCTATTACGCCGAATCGCGCGATGGTGGCCGCACCTGGCCCGACTTCGCCACCAGAAGCGAGATCCCGAACCCAGGGTCGAAAGCGACCATGTATTCGCTGGGAAACGAGACTGTCGCGCTAGTGCACAACCCGAATCCCCTCCACCGCAGCCCGCTCGCCCTGTGGGTCAGCTTCGACGGCATGAAGACGTGGCCTTACCAACGAGTCTTGGTGAAGGAATCAAGCGACGGGCCCAGCGGCCGGATCAACTATCCGGATGGTTTTGTAAGCCGCGATCGCGAGTGGCTCCACCTCGCCTACGACGACAATCGCCACCGGGCGGTTTATTACGGCGCGAAGCTGCCGCGGCCGAAAAGACGTTGACCACGCAAGGAGCAAATTCGAATGTATTCCCAAGTATGGAAATTGCCATTGGTGCTACTCCCCGCGGTGCTGGTCGCCCAATCTCTCGACCTTACACCCGCACAGACTCGCGCCTTTGAGATCTCAGTGATGGAGAAGGTCGCCGACCTCGCGCTGATTCCACCCACCCTCAATACCTCGCCGCTGCCTCAGTACGACTACGACCAACTGGACTACGGGATGACGATTGGAATCGCGCGTACTCCCGGCGGTCGTCTGTGGAGCGCCTGGGTGGCCGGCGAGGACGGTCCGAAGGCGTTCTTCGTGCTTGCCTCAAGTGACGACGACGGCCTCACCTGGTCCAGGCCCCGCCTGGTTATCGACGCCCAATCGAAGAACCTGCCCATGTTCCGCAGCATCCTGGTGGGCAACCTGTGGACCGATCCGCAGGGCCGCCTGTGGCTCTTCTTCAATCAATCGATGATGCAATTCGACGGCCGCTCCGGCGTTTGGGCGGCGGTCTGCAATAACCCCGACGATGCCACGCCTGTCTGGTCCGCGCCGCGCCGCATCTGGCACGGCTTCACGCTCAATAAGCCCACCATCCTCTCCACCGGGGAATGGCTCCTTCCTGTCTCCCTCAACCCCAGGGGCTACGGACCCTTCGAAGGCGCGTTCACCGATCTCGACCCCCTCCGCGGCGCAAACCTCTTCGTCTCGATCGATCAGGGCGCTACGTGGACCCGGCGCGGTCATGTGCTCTTCCCAAACGCCACCTGGGACGAACATATGACAGTGGAACGGAAAGACGGCAGCCTCTGGATGCTCGCGCGGACCACCACAGGTCTGATGCAAAGCACGTCCACCGATGGAGGCAAGACCTGGGCCACTCCCTCGCTTCCGCCACAAATCAACCATCCTGTTTCGCGATTTCACATCCGCCGTCTGGCCTCAGGCCGAATTCTTCTCATCAAGCATGGCGAGACGATCGACACGCACCAGGGCCGCAGCAAACTCACAGCCTGGCTCTCTGACGATGACGGGTTCACCTGGAAGGGCGGACTCATGCTTGACGAGCGCACAGGTATCTCGTATCCGGACGGCTTCGAGGCCCCCGACGGCTCAATCTATATCTCCTATGATCGCAATCGCGCCACCGACGGTGAAATTCTGTTCGCCAAATTCACAGAGGAGGATATCCTCGCCAGGTCCGTCGTCAACCCCAAATCCAGCCTGAAAAACCTCATCAGCCGCCCCCTCCGGAAGCGCCCCTAAGCATTACCAGAACGGAACGAAATGAAACATACTCTCACCCTCCTCACTGCCCTGCTGCTGTCGTCGCTGGCCGCCCTGTACGCTGCTCCGCCGGTTAGTCTCTCCGCCAGGCACGCCGCCACAGTGAATCATCAGCGGCGCATCTTTTTTCAATACGATCCGGCGGCGGATATTCAGCGCAAGGGCGGCTTCGGCTCCGACATGAATTCCGTGATGAGTTATGTGTTTGATGCCGCCAGCCAGCCTGCCAGCCAGCTCGATGCCATCTGCATTGACGTCTCCAATGAGGGCGTAGCGCATTACCCCAGCAAGATCCTGCCCGCCATCCAGCATCCGGGCCTGGTGCAATGGCGCGAGCAGGGCCTCGATTACTTCACCCGGCTGATCCAGGAAGGCCATAAGCGCAACAAAGAAATCTGGTGGGGCTTACGCATGAATGAGGTCGAGCGCGGTGACCTTGCTGTGTATGACATAGCAACCTATGCCCAGTTGAACCAGCGCAATCCGGTCAAAGCGGCGCATCCCGAGTGGCTCATCCGTTCCTGGTGGTGGCAGGGGTTTTGGAACTACGCAGTGAAGGAGGTACGTGACTACCGCTTGTCGATTGTTCGCGAAGTCGCGGCGCAATATGATTTCGATGGCGTGCACCTCGACTTTCTCCGTCACACGCCGCATCTGCCGCCCGGCAAGCAGTGGGAGAATCGCGAACACCTCACAAACTTCCTGCGTGAAGTACGTGCCACCCTGCAGGCCCAGGCAGACAAACGGGGCCGCCCTCTCCTGCTTGCGGCGCGAGTCCCCGATTCTGTTGAGGGATGTCATACGGATGGTCTCGATATCGAGACCTGGGCACGTGAAGGCCTCGTGGATGTGCTCATCCTCGGCACACGCACCATCAAAGTGGATGTGGCCTCCTTCCGCAAAGCCATGGCCGGCGCTCCCGTGAAACTCATGCCAGGTTTCGACAGCTTCCATGCCACGGATGGCTATCACGGAGACCAGTCTATCGATCTTCTGCGCGGAGTCTATGGTAACTATCTCCACCAGGGCGCAGACGGCGTGGGCACTTTCAATGGGATCATCGGCTCGCCTGAACAGGCAAAGAAACTCGGCTTGGCCCAGACTGATTCCAGAGACCTGCAGGTCTTCTCCACCGTCGGCAGCCTGACGACGATCAGCGGAAGTGCGCGGTATTACCCGATCGACCGGCGCGGCGGCTATGCCCACAACGAAGGGCACGGCTCCTCCAATAACGACGCTCCGTTGCCCCTTGACCTGAGGAACGATCAGAGCGCATCCACGCTTACGCTTCCAGTCTGGGAGCCAGTGAAATCCGGCACCGAAGCGCGCCTGCGCCTGGTGTTGTTTCAGCATGTCGAGAGCGACGAAGTCTCCGTGCAGCTGAACGGCATCAGCTTGAAGCGTGACTTAGTCGATGCGCGGTGGAAAGACCCACGCATTTTCTCCCCCGATCCTCAGCCCTCCACCGTGACCCCCGGCGCGCTCGTCAAGAATCTTGCCGCGCAGAAGCTCACTCGCCTGGAGTTCCTTGTCTCCCCTGCAATGCTGAAACGCGGCGAAAACAGCATCGCCATTGCCGTGGACCGGAAAGGCCCGTTCACACCCTCTCAGTCTGTCAAGGTTGAGAAGGTCGAACTGCATTTAAAGTAATCGAAGAACCTGCCTGTGCCTCGTCTTCAATCAATCGATGATGCAATTCGAATCCGCGGTCCCCGGTTTCGCGCCGCGTCGCCCTACGGCAGTGCCAGCGCGACTAATTTAGCCGCCCCAACGGCCACCACAATGACTTGCCTGCCCTCCACCATGTAAGTCATGGGAATTCCCGCGGCCATGGCGGGTAACTGCATCTCGTGCAACACCGCGCCCGTCTTCTTGTCGATGGCGCGGAAGGTATTGCCCCCACCGCCCGCCACGCCGTTGAAAAGATCGTTGCCATCGGCGGAGAACAAGAGTGTCTTCTTCACCATAAGGGGAGATCGCGATGGCCTGCCTGTCCTGCTGATGTCGAGCCCCTTCAGCAGCGGATGAGTTTTTACGGAATCGGGCGTATCACCGTTGGCGATCCTCGATTGCCACCATGGTTCCCCTCAGCGGTTTCACCAGAGGCAAACCACTCGGCCTGCGGCGCAAACAGTATTCCAGGCACGAACCCAGGAATCCACGCTCTACTCATTGCTCCCTCGATTGTGCTGGCTTTTTGCCGCGGTTGACACGCTGTCGCTTACGGCTCTTCGCCCTTCGGGGGCGCATTTACGTTGATGGCGCCGCGCCCGCGTCCACGTCCGCCCGGCGGAACATAGCCATCGTTCGACTTGCCGTTCTGGAAAAACCGCGCGTCATAGCTGTAGGGTCCGGTTGCGTAGGTTGCCGCAGCCTGTCCAAAGATCTTGCCCGCCCTTATCGTGTCGTCATGCACCTTCTTCACCATTGCCTGATAGCGGTCGTCCGACTGCGGAAACCCGGAGAACGAACTCAAATCGTTATTACCCGTAATTACCACATCTACGCCGGGAACCGAGGCGATGTCGAACGTATTTGCCACGCCCGTGGGTGTCTCGATCATGATCACAACCAGCATGTTGTCGTTGAAAGTTTGCCGGTAGTTAATTCCGTTGATACCCCAGATACTTGCCGCCTGTCCCTGGCCGGAACTGCGCCGCGCTACTGGCGGATAGCGCGCCCACTTCGCCGCTTCCCGTGCGCGATCGACATCGTCCACGGTGGGAATAACCACGCCAAGGGCGCCGATATCGGTGGCATGCTGAATGTGCCACTCCTGCGCATCCGGCAGTCGGATCATAGGTATCGCAGCTGCGTGCGGGCAAGCCGCAATCATAGCTTCGACGTCTTTGAACTCCAGCGTGCTGTGCTGCATTTCAAACCACGTGTAATCGTAGTGCTTCGCTTTCTCGCAATAGCCTGCGGGATCGAAGGTCGATTGTGTGAAGCTGAAGACCTGTTTACCGGCCAACAGCTTCGCCTTAACCGTGTTGTAGAGCGGTGCGGGACTTGCCTGTTTTGGGGCCGCAGGCACGCCTTGTTGTGCGTGCGCCACCATCCCGACCAACAAAACGGCCCCGCCCTCTGTGCCAACATGACTGAGACATCTTGACTAACCGCAATTAGAGAGCAGGGCGGGAAAGAGAAGACTCGGTATGTTCACGACAGCAACGACAAACGGTTCTGCCCCTGCGACGCCAATGGGGGTGATGGAAACGAT
>CAIYVZ010000017.1 GCA_903929755.1 uncultured Acidobacteriia bacterium | reverse complement strand
TCCGATCTGATGCCGATCACCATTCCGATACTACATTCGTAAAGTGATCGGCATCAGATCGGAATGCTGATCGGCTTCATCTCGGAATCGTGATCGACATCACTTCGGAATGCTGATCGACATGCCTCGGAATCCCCACCCACAGAATCAACCACTTACATCCCCACCCGCCAGATCCTGCACGTCCCCCATGTTCCAATTCAATCGAGATGAAGAACGCAATGCAAAATCCAGGCCCCAACCGCCTTACCCACCCCCTGGAAACCGGCAAAATGTGTTTTTTACGAAACGAACCCACTGATCTGCCTCAAAACAAATGGCTTCCCGAAATCCAGCACCCCCGTTTCGCCGGGTTTTTCACCCCAAAACCACCCATTTCGCCGGGTTTTGCCGGGTTTTCCCGGCACCCGATCCCAGCCTCCCCACGCCCCACCCACAAAGCCGTAAAATACAGAACGATGCTTCGTCGCGCCCCGTTCCTGCTCCTATTGGCCCTGCCCCTCGCCAGCCAGACCCTCGAATCCAACCGTCTGGAGTTTAATCGGGATATCCGCCCCATCCTCGCCGACAAGTGCTTCATCTGCCACGGCCCCGACGCCGCCACCAAAAAAGTCCCCTTCCGCCTCGACCGCGAAGCCTTCGCCAAAGCTGACCTGGGATCGGCCGCTTCTGGTAAACCCCGCCACGCCATCGTCGAAGGCAACCCCGCCGCCAGCATCCTCCTCACCCGCATCACCACCCCCAATGACGCGCAGCGGATGCCGCCCAAATACACCCAGTCCACCCTCTCCCCCGCCGAAATCGAAACCCTCCGCCGCTGGATCGAACAGGGCGCAAAATGGGAGCTCCACTGGTCCCTCATCGCCCCCAAACCTGTCACCCCACCGCCCGCGTCAAAAGCCACCTGGCCCGTCAACCCAATCGACAATTTCATCCTCGCCCGCCTCGATCACGACCACCTCACCCCCCAGCCCGAAGCCCCCCGCGAACTCCTCCTCCGCCGCGCAACCTTCGACCTCACCGGCCTCCCGCCCACCCCCGCCGAACTCGACGCCTTCCTCAACGACAAAGCCCCCGGCTCTGCTTCCAACAAAGCCTTCGAAACCGCCGTCGACCGTCTCCTGAAATCCCCCCGCTACGGCGAACGCATGGCCGCCCGCTGGCTCGACGCCGCCCGCTACGCCGACACCAACGGCTATCAATACGACGGCCCCCGCGACATGTGGCGCTGGCGCGACTGGGTCATCCAGGCCTTCAACTCCAACAAACCCTACAACCAGTTCGTCATCGAACAACTCGCCGGAGACCTCCTCCCCGGCTCTGGATCAGGCAAGCCCACACCCGACCAGATCCTCGCCACCGGCTTCAACCGCAACCACCGCATCAACACCGAAGACGGCATCGTCCCCGAAGAGTACTTCGTCGAACAGGTCGTCGACCGCGTCGAAACCACCTCCACCGTCTTCATGGGCCTCACCCTCGGTTGCGCCCGCTGCCACAACCACAAATACGACCCCCTCCTCCAAAAGGACTTCTACCAGATGTTCGCCTTCTTCAACAGCCTCCCCGAACTCGGCCGCGGCATGAAGTACGGCAACTCGCCGCCCCTCATGCCCGCCCCCACCACCTCGCAGCAGCACCAGTTGGACGCCCTCGAAAGCAAACTCGCCACCGCCCGCGCCACCCTCGCCGCCCGTGAGAAGGAAATCCGCGCCGCCCAACAAATCTGGACCGCCACCCTGAAGCCCACGCGCTGGGGTCCCGCCAGCGGCCTCGTCTACACCCCCGGCCCCGAAACCCTCACGCTCGACGGCACCAAACCCCTCAACGCGGGCGACATCGCCCCCTTCGATATCGCCGACCCCTTCACCATCGCAACCTGGCTCTATGCCGAGGTGCCTCAAGGTGCCACCGCGGACGGCAGTATCGCCAGCCGCATGGTCGATAACCCCACCGGCAAAGGCTACGGAGTCCACCTCAACAAAGGTCACCTGCACTTCAACATGACCAGCGTCTGGGCCGACGACGCCATCCGCGTCGAATCCGAAGAAACCCTCTCCCCCGGCCAGTGGCACCACATCGCCGTCACTGTTGACGGTGGACGCCTTGCGACCGGCGTCGCCGCTACCATCGACGGCAAGAGCGCCCATCTCCGCATCGAAAACGCCACCCTCTACCGCCCCCTCCGCAACGCCGGGGCCATCTTCAAAGACCCGTTCCTCGTCGGAGGAGGCTGGGGTCCCGAGCGGCGTTTCAAAGGCAAACTCGAAGACCTCCGCGTCTACAATCGCCAACTCGATGCCGATGAACTCGCCGCCCTCGCCCTTCGCGCCCCACTCACTGACATCGCCGCCAAACCCGAAGCGTCGCGAACCCCTGCCGAAGCCTTCGCGCTTCGAGCCGCCTTCCTCGAAACCTGGGGCCCCGCCAAACCCGTCGCCGACCTGAAACTCGAACTCAGCGCGCTCCGGCGCTCCCTCCCCACCGTCATGGTCATGCAGGACCTCCCCACCGCCCGCCCCGCCTTCCTCCTCGAACGCGGTGCCTACGATAAACCCGGCGAACCCGTCCAGCGCGCCGTCCCCTCGCCCCTCCCCCAGCTCGCCCCCGACGCGCCCCGCAACCGTCTCGGCCTCGCCCAATGGCTGGTCGACGGCAAAAACCCGCTCACCGCCCGCGTCGCCGTCAACCGCCTCTGGCAGACCATCTTCGGCGTCGGCCTCGTCAAGACCACCGAGGACTTCGGCGTCCAGGGCGAAACCCCCTCCCACCCCGAACTCCTCGACTGGCTCGCCACCGAATTCGTCCGCTCCGGTTGGGACGTAAAACACCTCGTCCGCCTCATGGTCACCTCCGCCGCCTACCGGCAGGCCTCCACCGCCACCCCCGATCTCGCCGCCCGCGACCCCGAAAATCGCCTCCTCGCCCGAGGCCCCCGCGTCCGCCTCCCCGCCGAAGCGATCCGCGACCAGGCCCTCTTCGCCGCCGGGCTCCTCGTCGAACACGTCGGAGGCCCCAGCGTCATGCCCTACCAGCCCGCCGGCCTCTGGAAGGAGACCGCCATGCAGGATATGAACTACACCCAGGGCCACGGCGACGACCTTTACCGCCGAGGCCTCTATACTTTCTGGAAGCGCACCATCGCCCCGCCCATGATGATGAACTTCGACGCCGCCGGCCGCGAAACCTGCGTCGTCCGCGAATCCCGCACCGACACCCCCATGCAGGCCCTCAACCTGATGAACGACACCACCTTTATCGAAGCCGCCAGAGCGTTAGGCCAGCGCATGATGCAGGCGACGCCGGATCCGGTCGCACGCCTCCGATACGGTTTCCGACTCCTGCTCTCCCGCTACCCCACCGCGGACGAAACAAAGGCTCTGCAGGCCAGCCTCAACTACCACCGCGACTACTTCCAGACCCGCCCCGCCGCAGCCACCAAACTCCTCGAACAGGGCGAATCCAAACCCGACCCCAAACTAGCCCCGCAGGAATTAGCCGCCTATGCCAGCATCGCCTCCCTCATGCTCAATCTCGACGAGACGGTAACCAAACAATGACCAGCCCCTTCTCCCGCCGCGACCTCCTTCGCCTCCCCTCCATGACCCTCGGAGCCGCCGCCCTCTCCACGCTCCTCGCAGACGACCAAACCCCAGGCGCGCTCCCCCACTTCCCCCCCACCGCCAAACGCGTCATCTACCTCTTCCAGCACGGAGCCCCCTCCCAGCTCGACCTCTTCGACCACAAACCCGCCCTCAAAACCCAGTTCGCCAAAGACCTCCCCGACGAAATCCGCCAGGGCCAGCGCCTCACCGGCATGACCGCCTTCCAGGCAAAATTCCCCATCGCCCCCTCCATCTTCAAATTCGCCCAACACGGCCAAAGCGGCCAGTGGCTCAGCGAACTCCTGCCCCATACCTCCAAAATCGCCGACGACATCTGCGTCATCCGCAGCATGACCACCGTCGCCATCAACCACGACCCCGCCGTCACCTTCTTCCAGACCGGCTTCCAGCTCGCCGGCCGCCCCAGCATCGGCTCCTGGGTCTCCTGGGGTCTCGGCACCGAAAACAAGGACCTCCCCGCCTTCGTCGTCATGGTCTCCCAGGGCGTCGGCAACACCCAGGCCCTCGCCGACCGCCAGTGGTCCTCCGGCTTCATGCCCACCCAACACCAGGGCGTCAAATTCCGCTCCGGTGCCGACCCCGTCCTCTATCTCTCCAACCCCGAAGGCTACGAAGATTCCGCCCGTCGCCACTTCCTCGACGACCTCGCGAAGCTCAACAAAATCCGCACCGCCGCCGATCCCGACCCCGAAATCGAAGCCCGCATCGGCCAGTACGAAATGGCCTACCGGATGCAGCACTCCGTCCCCGAACTAACTGACCTGTCGAACGAGCCCGAATCCACCTTTGAGCTCTACGGCCCCGATTCCCGCACCCCCGGAACCTACGCCGCCAACTGCATCCTCGCCCGTCGCATGGCCGAGCGCGGCGTCCGCTTCGTGCAACTCTTCCACCGTGGCTGGGACGCGCACTCCAACCTCCCCAAAGAGGTCCGAGGCCAGTGCCTGCAGACCGACCAGCCCTCCGCCGCCCTCGTCATCGACCTCAAGCGCCGCGGCCTCCTCAAAGACACCCTCGTCGTCTGGGGAGGGGAATTCGGCCGCACCGTCTACTCCCAGGGCGTCCTCACCGACGTCAATTACGGACGCGACCACCACCCCCGCTGCTTCTCCCTCTGGATGGCCGGAGGAGGCATCAAACCCGGCATCAGCTACGGAGAAACCGACGACTTCAGCTACAACATCACCCAGAACCCCGTCGAGGTCCACGACCTCCACGCCACCATGATGCACTGCCTCGGCATCGACCACAAACGCCTCACCTACAAGTACCAGGGCCGTCACTACCGCCTCACCGACGTCAAAGGCAACCTCATCCCGGAGCTGCTCGCATGAGCCCGCAGGACTGCCAGCGCCTCTCGACTGCGTTCTACGCCCGAGTTGCGCTCAATCCAGTCCTGCGCCCGCTCTTCCCCGGCAAAACCTTCACCTGCGCCATCAACGAATTCGCCGCTTTCCTCATGCAGTTTCTGAATACGGGCGGCAATGACCAAAAGCGCTGGTGGCTCAGCCTGCGCGAGTCCCATGCACGCTTCAAACTCACGCCCGAGCACCGCGCCGCCTGGTTGGCCTGCATGCAAAACGCCTGTGCTGACACCGACCTCCTCGACTTCTTCCGCCAAACCTCTAAGTACCTCATCCACCAGGAACCCGGTCCCCTCAAGTCACCCGAACTGGCAAAACGCTGGACCGCCCAGACGATGCTTGATGCGCTTGTCGCAGCCGTGCGAAGCAACAACGACGACGAAGCCATCGCCCTCGCCGACTACCCCGACCTGAACCTGTTCCATGCCTCCGTACGCTGCGGAATCCTCTCTCTGATGCTCCGCAGCAACCGCCCCAGACTGCACGACCACGCCGCCGCAGCCATCCAGTCCGATGCACAAATCATCCGCGAACGCTTCGCCGGACGAACCCTCCTCCACAACGCGGCCGCCGCCGGAGACCTCCGCTTCGTCAATCTCCTGCTGACCCTCGGCTCCGACCCCAACGAACAAACAGCTGGCCACCACACCCCGCTCTACTGCGTGGCCAACGAATGCGGCTCCGAAACGGGCCCTGACGTAGTCCGTGCCCTGGTAGACGCCGGAGCCGACCCCAACGCGGCCGATGGAGTCAAACACTGCACCCCGCTTCACATGGCCGCCCGCCGCGGCCACAACGCCATCGCCGAAGCCCTTCTCGCCTGCGGAGCCGATATCAACGCCCGTGACACCAAAGGGGACACCCCTCTGATGCGAGCCCGTAACTGCCGCCAACCTGCCATCTGGTACAAAGGACTGAAATGAACCGACGAACTTTTCTCCAAACTTCCGCTGCGGCAGGTGTCGCCGCCGCAGCCCTGAACGCTGACATGAAGATCCCGATCATCGATTGCCACATCCACCTGTTCGATGTGAATCGCAAACAGGGCGTGCCGTGGCCCCCGAAGACCGACACGGTCCTCTACAAGACCGCGCTGCCCGATCGCCTGAAAAAGATCGCCCAGCCCCTCGGCGTCGTCGGAGCCATTGAAGTCGAAGCCAGCCCCTGGTTCGATGACAACCAGTGGGTTCTCGACATCGCCGCGAAAGAGAAGTTCCTCGTCGGCCACATCGGCGACCTGGAACCCGAAAAGCCCGAGTTCCGCTCGCAACTCGACCGTCTCCACAAGAACCCCATCTTCCGTGGCATCCGCTACGGAAACCTCTGGGATCGCGATTTCACCGCCATGATCGGTAAGCCCGAATTCATCGCCGGCATCAAAGCCCTCGCCGATGCCGATCTCGTGATGGACTCCGCCAACCCCACGCCCCAGCTCATCGCCGACCTCGTCCGCCTCACCGACAAGGTCCCGACCCTCCGCGTCGTTCTCGACCACCTGCCGCGAATGGAACGCCCCTCCGACCCGAAGGTTCTCCGCAAATACCAGATGGATCTCGCCGAACTGGGCAAGCGCAAACAGGTCTTCGCCAAAGTCTCCGGTGTCGTGAAGAAGGTCAACGGTAAGACCGAAGAAAACCCGGCCGTCTACAAAGCCACTATTGACGAAATGTGGGCGACGTTCGGCGAAGATCGCCTCCTCTACGGCAGCGACTGGCCCAACAGCGACCAATACGCCGAGTACCCCGTCGAGCTCAAAATCGTCCGCGCCTACTTCGAAGCAAAGGGAGCCGAAGCGGCCAACAAGTACTTCTGGAAGAACTCACTCGCCGCCTATAAGTGGGTTCACCGCGACCCGTCGCAGCCGAAGTTGTAGTTACAGGCCGAAAGGCCAGACCTGTTGAACCGTCTTGCCAAGGACCTGCGCCAGGTCGTCACTGTTCAGGAAGTCGAGATGCTTCCGGAACAGTTCGACGGCTTGTGCGTAGGTCAATTCTTTTAGGGACACCGGCCAGTCCGTACCCCACATCAGCCGCTTCGCTCCGAAACGGTCGAAGAGACGTTTGACTTGGGTCCTGGAGTCGGGGTAGGGATACGGTTGCTTCGAGAGCGACCACATATGCGAGATCTTGACGTAGACCTTCGGATAACGCTGCAAAGCGAGCAGTAAGTCAAGTTTCGCGGGGTCGGCCAGCGGCGAATCGGCCATGTGGTCGATAACTACGGTTAGTTCCGGATTGCGCTCGATGAGTGGCACTAAGTCGGGCATCCGGGTAACGGGTGTCAGGACCGTCATCGGGACTTGCAGCTCCGCGCAGCGCTTCCACAGCGGCGGCATCAACGGACCCTGAATCCAGTTGCCGTCGGCGTTGGCTGAAGGGCTGATGCGGACACCGCGGAAGCCCTGCTCCGTGAGTTTGCTCAGGTGGTCGGGGGCTGCCGGGTCTTCGGGATTAACACGGGCCACACCGTGGAACGTCTTCGGGTACCGCTTCAGAACATCGGCCAGGTAGCTGTTATCCCACTTATAGTGGATCACCTGAATGATGACGGTCCGGGCAACGCCATTGGCCTTCATCAGGTCAAGCAGCATCTCTGCGGAAGCGTCTTCGGCGGGAGGTTTTGCCCCGGCGGCGAATGGAAATGCCGGGTCGTGTTTGAAGGCGTGGACGTGTGAGTCGATGGTCAGCGGAGGCGTCTGGGCAGAAGCAGTCAGTGCGGCAGAAGTGGCAGCGAGGAAGGTACGTCTGTCCATCACTTCAACCCCAGTGCATGCGCTGGATTGGTCTTTGACATCAGATCGATATCTGCCTGCGAGATACCTTCCTTCAGCAACCCCGCCATGTACGCCACCCAGCCATCCGGGTGCAGGGGGTTGTTCGCCTGCCCCAAATCGCTCGACAGAATGCAGTGCTTCGGCCCCACCTGTCGCATCGCCTCCGCATACTGCTTCATGGTGAATTCAGGCTTCTTGCCTAACGTTCCGTTGTAGACGAACTCGATGTAGGCTCCCAGATCCGCAGCCTCCTTCATCTGCGCAATGGTCATCTGGACCGGCGCGATAAGGCCATGCGTCACCACCACGTTCTCCACTCCCTGCCGCTTCGCCTCCCGGATGATCATGAGACCTTCCTGCGCCGAGGAATGGCCCGTCTCCAGCATCAGGTGATGCTTCGCCGCCAACGCAATCACCGCTTTCGTTTCGGGCAGCAGTTCGCCGTTACGGGAGACCGAAACAAAGGGCCGGTTCTCCTTCGAATAGCGGACCTGGTTCTCGGAATCGAAGGTCGGCAGCCAGACAACCCGGCCCAGCCCCCCTTCCACCATCACCATCCGTTCGATGGCCGCCGGGTTGACACCCCCAACCGAACGATTCAGGTCGATACCGCCGAAGACCTCCAGATTCGGAGCCTGCTTCTTCACGATCCAGGCCAGCGACGCGGTCGGCTCGTAGTGGTTCTTCAGCACGATCCCTCGCATCCCGCGGGCCTGGGCGAGCTTCACCAGTTCATCGGCATCAATCGAGCGGGCGACGCTGTCCGGACCCGAGTGAGCGTGGATATCCACAACACCGCTCAACTGCCCCAAAACGGGCAGGGCGGCAAGCAAAGCAACTGCGATCTTCATAGCTGAATACGCTCCATAACGGGCCAGACTTCTTCTACGTTGTTTCCCCGGCAAGCATAAATTCTGTCATATAGATTGGCAGTCGGGTCGCAGTGCGGGGGCAGGAGTTCCACACGGTCGCCCACGCGGAGTTTCGCGGAGTCGATATAGCCGAACTCGTCGCCGCCCCAGCGATACCCCGCCCCGGGCAGGCCGACTGGTTCGGGTCCGAAGGGACGGTCCGTGGAAAATGCCTTGAAACCCGCGTCGATGGTCACAAAGTCGGCGTGGTTGGCGCTGATGACGGTGGCCAGTACGGTCATCGAGTTCGCGAACCCGGCATCGATCTTGCGATACGCCAGGTCCATCAGCGGGTATGACCCGGCCTGGAGTTCCGTCACTTCGGGGAGCGTGACATCGACGGTCCACGTACCGGTGCTGCCACCGGAAAGGATGTCGGTGTGGAGGCCATGCGACGCGAAGGCATCCCGGACGGCCACGGCCTGGGCGAAGCAATCGGCCGAGATCCGGCGGCGTTCTGCTTCGTTCGCGCCATGGGAACCGCTGACCGAATAGGCCTGGATCCCGCGCAGCCAGAGGTGGCTCGCCTGATCGAGGGCGAGGGCGATATCGACCGCCTGATCGAGCGTCGCCGCACCGGTGCGGTGGTCGCCAATGTCGAGATCGACGAGGACGGAAACCTGCGTGCCAGCCTCCGCAGCCGCTTCCTGATACCAGCGGACCTGAGTAACGTGGTCAACCACCACCATGGCCCCGGTAGCGACGGCGCGGGCCATCTTGCGGGGATCGGCCAGCGGCGAGGTGAGCAGCAGCCCGGAAATACCCGCTTTCGCCAGCAGTTCAGCTTCTGGAACGGTTGCGCAACACATGCCGCAGGCCCCGGCCGCGATCTGCCGGCGGGCCAGCGGGACGCATTTGTGGGCCTTCATGTGGGGCCGAAGTTGCTTCCCGGCAGCGGCGGCATCGGACGCGGCGCGGGCGATGTTGGCCTCCAAAAGGTCTAGGTCGACAACGAGCGCCGGGGTGGGGATGGATTGTTTTGTGAGTGCCAACTGATATTCTCGGATTGTCTTGGATCGTATCGCAACCCTCAAGCCCACGGCGGTCAACGCCATTCTCGCCGAAGTCCGCGCCCTGCAGGCACAGGGTCAGAAGATTGTCTCGCTTATGCGCGGAGAACCCGATTTCCGGACTCCAGCGCACATTTCCGAAGCCTGTACCCGGGCGCTGGCGAATGGCCGAACCGGCTATCCCGATAACCGGGGCGAAAAGGTGTTTCGCGACGCAGTCGCCCTCAAACTGCAGCGAGATAACGCGCTCACGTATGACCCGGGACGCGAGATCCTCGCCACGTCCGGTGCCACCTTCGGCATCTATGCCGCGCTGGCTGCTCTGCTCGAAGAGGGCGATGAAGTCCTGCTGCAGGACCCGGTTTATGACGCGTACCAGTCGCCGGTCCTGCTTTTGGGTGGTGTGGTGCGAAAGGTGCGGTCAGAGATCGTGAACGGCCGTTTCGCCCTCTCGGCGGAAGCGCTGGAAGCCGCCTGGACACCTCGGGTGAAGGTTCTCATCCTGAATACGCCGTGGAATCCGGTGGGCAGTGTCCTAACGGCAGATGAGTTTCGGGCCGTAGCTGAGTTTTGTGAGCGACGGAACGTCTGGCTGATCGGCGATGAGATCTATGAAGCGATCACCTATGGCGGCGCAAAACACCTGTCAGCGCCCGCTGTCGTGCCGTCGCTGAAGGACCGCTACATCCACGTCAACAGCCTGTCGAAGACCTACGCAATGCCGGGCTGGCGCGTCGGGTATTGTGCGGGTCCGGCGGCCATGATAGACCGGATGTTCATGGTGCTGGCGCAATCCAGCCGTGGTCCGGCGACCTTCATTCAGGATGCGGCGGCTGAAGCCCTGAGCGGCTCGCAGGCCTGTGTGGATGACATGCGGACCGAGTACACCGCCCGTCGAGCGAAGGTTCTGGCAGCGCTGGACGGGATTCCTGGGGTTGCCGCACTGGCCCCCGAAGGCGGATTCTTCGCGATGGCTGATATCCGCGCTTTGGGACAATCTTCCAATGATGTTCGGCGGCGTTTGCTGCAGGAACAGGGTTTGGTGGTGGTGCATGGCGCGGCCTACGGCGAAGGCGGTGAAGGTACTTTGCGCGTCTCGTTCGCCAGCGGCGGCGAAGTTCTGGATCGGGGTTTGGAAGCACTGCGGCGAGGTCTGGCGTAATGTCCCTCGAACAAGACCTGCGGGCGGCCGTTCAGGGCGAGGTTCGGTTCGACAAGGTGTCCCGCGTCCTGTATTCCACGGACGCCAGTGTTTATCAGATTGAACCGGTGGGCGTCCTGATCCCGAAGTGCCGGGAAGACATTATTCAGGCGCTGGACGTCTGCCGAACGCATCAGACTTCCATCACCATGCGGGGTGGCGGCACGGCGCAAGCGGGCCAGGCGATCGGCGAAGGCCTGCAGATCGACACCTCGAAGTACTACAACAGGCTGCTCGAAGTAAACGTGGAAGAGCGTTGGGCGCGTGTGGAGCCGGGCATTGTTCTGGATGAACTGAACGCGCAACTGGCTCCGACGGGGATGCGGTTTGCGCCCGACATCTCGACGGCGAGCCGTGCGACGGTTGGCGGCATGATGGCCAACAATTCGAGCGGCGCCCGCAGCGTTCTGTACGGCATCACGATCGACCATGTTCTGGAGCAAACCGTCCTGCTTTCGGATGGCAGTATTGTGGAGTTCCGTGAAATCCCGCGCGCGGCTGTTCCGATGGACGATTCCCTGGAAGCCCGCTGTTACCAAAAGGTGCTTGCGCTTTCGGCAGAACACGCCGAAGAGATCGACCGCCGGTACCCAAAGATCCTGCGCCGTGTTGGCGGGTACAACCTGGACCGTTTTGTGGACAGCAGCGCCCCGGTGAATCTGGCGAAGATCATGGTGGGCTCGGAAGGCACGCTGGGTATCGTGCTGGAAGCCAAAGTCAAACTGGTGCCGCTGCCGAAGGCCAAGGCTCTGATGGCGATTCTGTTCGACGACCTGCTGCAATCCCTCGCCGCAGCTCCCGTGATTCTGAAACACAAGCCCTCTGCCATTGAGGTGATGGACAAGGCCATCATGGACAATACTCGGCAGAATGCGGGTCTCGAAAAGATCCGCAGCAGCTTTGTGGTGGGCGATCCGGCGTCGATGCTGTGCGTGGAATTCTACGCCGACCGCAAGGAAGATCTGCCGCCACGCCTTGCCGCCCTCGAAGCGGATCTGCGGGCCAGGGGTCTGGGGTACCACTATCACGCCGAAACCGACATACCGGCGCAGGCTCGCATCTGGAGTCTCCGGGAGGCCGCGCTCGGGCTTTCGATGGCGACTCGAGGCGATGCGAAGTCGATCTCGTTTGTAGAAGACACCGCAGTCGCGCCCGAGAAGCTGAGCGAGTTCATTGGACGGTTTCTGCAGATCATCGAGGCGCACGAGACCACGGCGGGCATTTACGCACACGCTTCCGTTGGATGCCTCCATGTACGGCCGGTCATCAACATGAAGACTGCCGATGGCGTGGCGAAGTTCGAGTCTGTCGCCCACGCCGTGGCGGATCTGGTGCTGGAGTTCGGTGGCGCGCTCTCAGGCGAGCACGGCGATGGCCTGGTGCGCAGTCCGTTCATGAAGCAGATGTTCGGCAGCACGCTCTACGAGGCGTTCCGCGAGGTGAAGCGCACGTTCGATCCGGAGGGAATCTTCAACCCTGGGAAGATCGTGGATGCGCCTCCGATGACGGCGAATCTGCGGTACGGCGCGGCCTACAAGACCTCGAACCCGTTCACGTTCTTCGATTACTCTGAGTTCGGAGGGATGGCCGGCGCGGTGGAGATGTGCAGCGGCGTCGGCGCGTGCCGGAAGAAGCTGTCAGGGAACATGTGTCCGTCGTTTATGGCGACCAGAGACGAGCGGGATTCAACCCGTGGCCGGGCCAATGTTCTGCGTCTGGCCATGACCGGCAAAATGGGCGAATCGGGACTGGGAGACGAAGGCGTTCATGATGCCCTGAGCCTGTGTCTGGAATGCCGGGCCTGCAAGGCCGAGTGCCCGGTAGGCGTGGATGTTGCACGCTTCAAGAGCGAATTCCTGGCCGATTACTACTCGCGCCGTGGCGTACCCCTGAAGGCAACCGCGCTGGGCAATGTCCATAAAACCGCCGAACTGGCGAGCCGCTTCCCGGCTCTGGCCAATGCGGTCGCGAACAACCCTGTGGTGAAGTGGGTGAACGAAATGCTGCTGGGCGTGGATTCGCGACGCCATGTTCCAACGTGGCGGGGCGATACCTTCGAGAAACAGGTGGGTGATAAACGCGGTGGAAGTGTCACTATCTTCAACGACACGTTCACAAACCACTACGACCCTGAGATCGGGATGGCAGCGGTGGAGATTCTGGAGCGGAGCGGAGTATCGGTAAGCGTGGTGAGGCCGGGTTGCTGTGGGCGTCCGCTGATTTCACAGGGCCTGCTGAAACAGGCCCGAGCGCAGGCCGAGCAAATTGTGGAAGCGCTGGCACCGATTGCCGCGCGGGGCGAGAAGATCCTGTTCTGCGAACCAAGCTGCCTTTCGTCGGTCAAGGAGGATGCGATTGGGCTGCTCCGTGGCGACATGCAGGCCAAAGCCCGCGAAGTGGCGAAGGCCTGCATCCTGTTCGACGAATACGCTGCAGGGCTCGACCTGAAGCTCAGGGAAGTGCCGGGGAAGATCCTGTTGCACGGCCATTGCCACCAAAAGTCGATGAACATGCTGTCGGCCAGTGTGTCGCTGCTGCAGAAGATTCCCAACGCAAAGATCCACGATCTGGACGCTGGCTGCTGCGGCATGGCTGGCTCATTCGGCTACATGAAAGACAACTACGAGGTCTCGAAAACCATCGCGGAGCGCAAGCTCTTGCCTGCCGTTCGCAACATGGGTCCGGACGATGTCCTGGTGGCTACCGGAACGTCCTGCAGGCACCAGGTTCTGGAACTCGGCAGCAGGAAAGCGGTCCATCCGGCCGTCCTGATCCGCGACCTTCTAAACTGATGCAGCCGCACAACGGAGCCTTCGCCCTGTGCGGGCTATCCTGAAGATTGTGACGATTGCTGAACAAGACCGCATCCGCCGCGGGATAGAAGAGCTGAGGCCGTGGTTTTACATCCACGATTTCGGTGGCGGCCTGAAGACAACCACGCAGATTCCGGTGCATGTTACCGCGATTCATGACACGCGCCTCGAAATGGTGGAGCGTGCCGTGAAAGACCATTTCGGCTCACGCGCGGAGGGGCTGGAATGCCTTGATATCGGGTGCCATGAGGGCTACTACTCGCTCGCCATGGAACGGCTCGGCTTCCGGAGCAAAGGCATGGACGCGCGGGAAGAGAACCTGCTGCGGGCGCGCTTCGTGGCGGAAGCCCTGGGGTCTTCAGTGACCTACCGGCAGGGTCGCGTGGAAACGCTGGCTGCGGATGAGGGTCGACAGTACGACCTGACGCTGTTCCTGGGCCTGCTGTATCACGTGGAAGACCCGATGCTGTGTCTGCGACAGGTGTCGGCAGTCACGCGGGAGTTGTGTGTGATTGAGACCCAGGTGGTGGATGAAGTGGAAGGGCACTCCGAGTGGGGTTCGCAGGAATGGACGCGACCGTACCAGGGCATCATCGCGCTGATTGATGAAGGCGGCGAGTTTGATGCCGGGGTTCGGGAAACCGGCGTGACTCCCATGGCGACCTGTCCTTCCCCCAAGGCCCTGATGTTCATGCTGCGGCAAGCTGGCTTCAAACGCGCCGAAATCCTGACGCCGGCGCCCGGCGCCTATGAGCAACATGCCAGAGGAAAGCGCGTGGTTTGCGCGGCCTATAAATGACATTCCTTCAGGAACAAGAGCAGTTCAACGCCGCGGCTAAAGCCGATGGTCTGGCCGACGCGGAACGCTACTACTGGTATCACGCGGTGAACCTGGGCAACGGCCTGGTGACACCCGGCATTTACGACTATCGCGAGACCGTCTCGGCATTTGGCTTTCCCGAAGATATGTCGGGGCTGACGGTGCTGGATGTTGGCTCCGCTACCGGCTTCTTCGCGTTTGAGTTTGAGCGTCGCGGAGCCCGCGTGGTGTCGATGGAACTGCCGTCGCTGCGGGATCTGGACCGGTTTCCCGGACAGGACGTAGACAGTTCCCTGCGAAAGATTGAGAACATGATGTTCCCGGAAACGCTCAATTCGCCGGAATTCAAACGTACGCCCTACACGGAACGCGACCTCTACTGGTATTTGCTGGAAGGCCCGTTCCGGTACTGCCGGGAAAAGCTGGGCTCCCGTGTGGAACGCTGCTATTCCACCGTCTACGACATCACCCTGGAGCGTACGGGTGTCCGCGAAGGCTTCGATCTTGTATTCATCGGCGATGTCCTGATTCACACGCTGTATCCGCTGAAGGCGCTGGCCGCACTGGCTCCGCTTTGCCGGGGCGAACTGGTATTCGCTGGTGTGCTGCCGGAAGGTCCGCAGGAACCGCCCGCCATGGTTTACATCGGTGGTTCGGATCCCGCGAATGACGAAGTTGCCTGGTGGCATCCGAATCTCTCATGCCTGATGCAGATGCTGCAGAAGCTGGGGTTCGCCAGTGTTGACCAGGTGGGCTTCCACAAAGGGGCACTTCGGCCCTCAGGCTACCAGTTTGAACGCGTAATTCTGCGGGCGAATAAGACACGGCCGTGATTGCCCTTCGCGCGACGAAGCTTTCGAAGACGTATCCGGTGGATGGCTCGCCGTGGTCGCGCTTTCGCCAGGCTTTGAACCCTGGCTCGCGATCACTCGATGAGCAGGGTATTCACGCGCTTTCTGATGTCACGTTCACGGTGAACAAGGGCGAGGCATTCGGCATTGTGGGCACGAATGGCTCAGGGAAAAGTACGCTGCTGCAGATTGTGGCGGGTATACTGCGGCCTTCGTCAGGTGAGGTGGAAGTCAACGGGCGATTGTCTGCACTGCTGGAACTGGGATCAGGGTTTTCGCCCGAGTTCACCGGGCGCCAGAACGTCTTTCTCAACGCGTCAATTCTGGGCCTGACACAGGAAGAAACCACGGCGAAGTTCGAAACGATTGAGCGCTTCGCGGAGATCGGCAGCTTCATTGACCAGCCAATTCGGACGTATTCGAGCGGCATGGTGCTGCGCCTCGCTTTTGCGGTGGTGGCACATGTGGACCCGGAAGTCTTGATTGTGGATGAAGCGCTTGCGGTAGGAGATATCGCTTTTCGGCAGCGCTGTATGCGTCGGATTCACGATTTGCGGGCGCGGGGTGTGACGATATTATTCGTTTCTCACGACACCAGCGACGTGAAAGCCTTGTGCGAGCGCTGTTTATGGCTGGAGCGTGGCCGTGTCCGGATGCTGGGCCCCACCGATGAAGTGATCGGACAGTACCTTCGTTCGGCGATGGAGCGGGATGCAGACGAAGGCCGGGTGGACCGGGGCAGCAGAGTTCACACGTCAGTGAGGAACTCGCAGGACGCATTCGCCGGGAAGCATCGTTTCGGCAATGGCCGGGCTTCCGTAACAGGGATTGAAGTAAGTTCTGGCGACGGCGGTCCACTCACCGAATGGCAGGGGAAGAGTCTGGCGGTAGTGAGGGTGCGGTTCCGGGCCTCAGCGGCCGTGGCATCTCCGATTGTGGGCTATCTGGTGCGCAACGAAAAAGGCGAGACAATCTTCGGCACCAACACGGCCCGGGAAAATTGCCCGGTAGCGGCGCTCGAAGCGGACGACGAGGAAAGCGTTGACTTTCACCTGACCCTGCCCGAGCTGGCCAGCGGCAAGTACTTCATTTCGGCGGCAGTGAGCGAAGGCGACATGGAGCAGTTTGAGGTTTGCGACTACATTGAAGACGCGCTGGAGTTAAACAACTCCGTCCCGAACAGCGAGGGCTACCTGAGACTCCGCTGCCAGGCCATCACCGTCCACCGCCACTGAGGCCGGATCGCGCAAAGGAGTGATAATGGCTCCAGCGCCATGTCACGGAAATTCGGTATCCCCGCCACGCCCAGCTTTGAGGCCACCCCCATGGTGCTGGGCTTTCTGGCGGCACTGGCTTTGCTGGCTTACGCGGTCTTCGATACCACCTCCTACCCGCGACCGAAGAAGCCGAAGGCCCCGCAGGTTAGCGCGACCTGGTATCAGGACGCCGTGACTGAGCTGGTGGCCACGAATGGGGAGGCGGAAAAACAGTTCAAGGCCGGCAATGGCAAAGAGGCCGGGGAACTGGTGGAGAAGGGCGAAAAGCTGGCGGCGAAGGTTCTGAGCGTTCCCCGCCCCACGCTTGAAGCGACGGAAGCGGCGTCCGACACCGATCATTTGTACGGACGGATGCTGGCGAAGAACAAGAACTACGGCTGGGCGCGCCTCCAGTTCCAGAAAAACGTGGTTCGATGGAAGTACTGGAAACCGACTACCGCAGAATCGGACCGGCGCATGAAGCAAGCTTTGGCCGCTATTGCCGAATGCGACAAGCACATCTCGCAGTAGAGCCAGTCAGGCTTCGGCGAACTTGTAGCCGGTGCCCCGGACGGTGAGCAGATACTCGGGGGCTTTGGGATTCACTTCGAGTTTCTGGCGCAGCCAGGCCATGTGGACGTCGATCGTTCGGGTGAACAGGCTGGCATCGTAGCCCCAAACCTTTTCGAGAAGTTCTTCGCGAGAGAGGGTCTTGCCCCGGTTCTCGATCAGGTAGCGGAGCAGTTGGAATTCTCGGGCGGAGAGGGCCACGGGCCGGCCATCTTTCAGGACTTCGGTTTTGCTGAAATTCAGAGTGACGGCACCGAAGCGGAAGGTGTCGGAAGCTGGTTTTGCCCAGGCGATGGCGCGGCGGAGCAGGGCCTCGATGCGGGCCAGCAGTTCGGCCATTTCGAAGGGCTTGGCCATGTAGTCATCTGCTCCAATTTGCAGACCTTCCACCTTATCGACCACGGCGCCGCGGGCCGTCAGCATGAGGATTGGCGTCGCGATCCCGCCCTGCCGAAGGCGGCGGCAGACATCAAAACCACTGCGGCCGGGGAGCATGATATCGAGGAGGATCAGATCAAAACCACCGGCCAGACCGCGCGCGAGGCCGGTATCGCCATCGGTGGCGGATTCCACGTGGTAGCCTTCGCTTTTCAGGCGGTCCGTGAGGGTGAGAATGAGCCCCTCTTCGTCTTCGATGAGCAGGATGCTTCTCACGATTTCGTCTCCTTTGGCAGGCGCAGAATGAAGTTGGCTCCCTGGCCGGGCGCGCTCGAAACATCCACCGTTCCGCCGTGAGCTTCGGCGATGCGGCGCACCACGCTGAGGCCGATGCCACTGCCGGGCTTTTGCGCGTCCATGGCGGATTTGGCGCGGTAGAAGGGTTCGAAAATTCGGGCGAGGTCCTTGCGTTCGATACCGGTGCCGCGGTCTGCTACCGAGATAGAGACAGAGGTGGCGTCCTGCCAGGCGCTGACGCCGAGCCACTTGCCGGCCGCGCCGTATTTGCAGGCATTGCCGATGAGATTGCGGAGGGCCTGTTCAAGCCAGGCGGGGTCGCCGGAGATAGCGGGCAACTCGGTGGGGATGGTGGTTTCCACAGCACAACCGGCCTGGTCGATTTCGAGACGGCAGGCAGCGAGGGAGTGGGCGACGATGTCGGCGACGGCGAGAGTTTGCGGATTTGGCGGCTTCGAGCGGTGCTCCAGCCCGGACCAGGTGAGGACGTCATCCACCATGCGGCTCAGGCGGCGGGCTTCCTTGCGGATGAGGGCACCGTACTTCGGCACGGAATCGGGGGAGACGATGCCATCGGCGAGGTTATCGGCGGCGGAGGCAAGCACGGCGATGGGGGTGCGAAGTTCATGCGAAATTCCTGCTACGAATTCCATGCGGAGTTGGGCGAGCTTTTCGCTGCGGCGGGCGGCGAGGATCAGGAACGCACTGCTGACGCCGAGCAGGCCGAGACCGGAGAAGCTGATGAGCAGGTCGCGGCGCTGCGTGGCGGCAACAACGTCGTCGAGAGAGGCTCCCTGGCGGCGGATCTGGAGGAGGCAGACGCCCAGGTCGGCACGATTGGCCGGGCCTCTTCCGGCGGGATCGGCCAAGAGTTCGAGTTCGAGGTCGGGGTGGATGAAATCGGCGGAGGTGGATGACTGAAAGTAGACTTCGCCGGTGCGCAGGACCCGAACCGCCCAGGTGGAGCCGTCACCGAAGTAGCGCTTTGCGAGCTGGGGAATGAGTCGCTGGCGGATGGCATCGAGGTCGAGGATGGCGATGCGCCAGCGGGTGGGGGGGCGGGGGCCGGCGCGCGGTGGTGGTGGTTCGAACATGCCGCGACCGCCGGGAGGAGGGCCACCGGGGAGTTGCTCGACAGCGATGGAAGGATCACGAGGTAGAGGGGCGCCGGCTTCAAGGGCCACGCGAATGGGGTCGAGGTTGGGGGTCCAGTCGAGACCGCGCATTTCGTGGGTTTCGCGATCCAATTCGAGGAGGGCGAAACCGACGGGCGTGCGGGCGGCGATGTAGGCGTGGCTGATGTAGGGGGATTGAGGCCCCGAGCCAGGGGGACCACCACCCTGTGGAGGCTGAAGAGCGCCGCGCAGTTCCTCGTCGAAATCCTCGCGGAAGGCGTTGGCGGACCGTTCCAGGTCTGAGTGAATCTGCTGGCGGGCAGCGCGACCGACTTCGCCGATCCAGCGAAACTGGAGGATGCCCAGCGCAGGCAAAAGGACTGCCGTGCACACGATAGTGGCGGTGAGAATGCCGCGCTGGCGCCGGATTGGCATGGCTCTATATTAGCGGCCTGGAGCCAGGCGCGAAGGTTAACGCCACGCAAACGAATGTTAAGAGTGTAAACCCCTGGTTTTGCTTGAATTTAACCCACCCAATGGGCAAACGGCGCGTAAATGGAATTACCGGAGAAAACAACCGGCGAAGGAGACAAATCATGACCTATACGACATTCTGCAAGACTCTGATAATCGCTTCCATGACTACGGCGCTGGCGATCGCGCAGCCCCCCGGCGGCGGCTTCGGACCGCCTCCTGGGAATGGCCCTGGGAATGGCCCTGGGAATGGCCTTGGGATGAATGGCGCACCGGCGCAGGCCCCGACCGTGGACAACGCGAAGCAGTATCTGGGGCTGTCGGATACGGACGTCGCCAATCTGGAGGCTCTGCGCCAGACCACGATGCAGGCAATTCAGCCTCTGGCGGAGCAGTTGCACCAGCAGGAGCAGGCTCTGCGGCAGGCGATCCAAAGCGGCAGTGCAACGGCTGCAACGATTGGCACGGCGACGCTGGCACTTGAGACGTTGCACAAGCAGATTACCCAGAAGGGGACGGAGGCTCAGGTGAAGGCGGCGGCTTCGCTCACCACTGCGCAGCAAGCGAAACTGAAAACGCTGCAGGCGGTGATTGCGCTGGCGCCAACGATTCGGGAAGCGCTTGGCCTGGGGCTGGTGACAGCGCCGGAAGGCATGGGGCCTGGCGGTCCGGGCGGCCCCGGTGGACGCGGCCCCAGGTTCTGAGCCGTTATTCCCCACCCCGGCCCGACGCGCTCAGATTGTAGAGCGCGTCGAGTTCGGGGCGGAAGTTTTCCATGACTCGTTTGCGGCGGATCTTCATGGTGGCGGTAACTTCTCCGTGCTCGATGGAGAATTCGCGGTGGAGGAGGCGGAAGCGCTTCACCTGCTCAAACGGGGCAAGCTGCTTGTTGATGCGGGCCACAATTTTCTGGACTTCGGCCTGAACGGCGGGGTCTTCGTGTGGTGGCCTGGCAGCGTCCGCGTCCGGCAGGGTTTGGGCGACAGCGGGGTGGATGGTGATGAGCGCGACCAGGTGCGGCAGGCGGTCCCCGGCCAGCAGGATCTGGTTGATGAGGGGCTCGAACTTGAATTGAGCCTCCACGCGGGCGGGGAAGATCTTCTTGCCGTTGGAAGACACGATCAGCTCTTTGCTGCGGCCCGTGATGTGGATATAGCCTTCGGGGTCTATAGTGCCGATATCACCGGTATGGAGCCAGCCACCTGCGAAGAGTTCGGCGGTCGCTTCGGGGTCCTTGTAGTAACCGCTGGAGAGCGCCGGGCTCTTGATGAGGAGTTCGCCCTCTTCGGAGACCGAGAACTCAACTCCGGGGAGAACTTTGCCAATGCTGCCGGGGCGGGGAGCGTCCACGGGATTGATGGTTGCAACACCGCCTTCCGTTAACCCAAAAGCTTCGATGAGCGGGATGCCAATGGCGTCGTAGAACTCCATCAGGTCGGCCCCGAGGGGCGCAGCGCCGGAGACGGCGAGGCGGAGGCGGCCACCGAGACGCTCGCGAATCTTGCTGAAAATTAGTCTGTTAGCGAGACGGAGAGGGGCCGCGATGCGCCACGGCACCTGCTTTCCCGCATGCTTGTAGCGCGCGGCGGCGAGGCCCAGGCCGAGAGCACCGTAGAAGGCTTTCTGGGCGAGCGGCGATTTTTTCAGAACCTCGGTCCGGATACTGCTGTACATGCGCTCCCAGACGCGGGGCGGGGCCAGGAAGAAGGTGGGCCGGACGGCTTTGATCTCGTTTGGCAGGCGGTTCAGATTTTCGGCGAACGACACCATAGTGCCGGTGCGGATGGGCAGCAGTTCCACGCCGACGCGCTGGGCAATGTGGGCGGAAGGCAGGAAGGCGATGGTGCAGTCGTCAGGCCCGAGTGGCACGACGCCGGGAGCCATGTTGACGTTACCGGCCAGGGAAGCGTGCGTCGTCATCACCATTTTGGGGTCGCCGGTGGCTCCCGAGGTCAGGTAGAGGATGGCGTTATCGCCGGGGGCGACATCGGCGGCAAAGCGGCCATGGGTGCGAAGATCGGCCAGCGACAGATAGCCTTCCGCTGTGCCCGCCATCAGGATGATGTGGCTGACGGGCGCGTTCTTCAGCTTGGCCAGCATTTTGGCATTTTCCACGAAGAGGATCTTCGCGTCGGCACGGGCGACAGTGGCCACCAGTTCATCGGGGGGATAGCTGGGGTAAAGCGCCGCCGAAACGGAGCCGTTCATCAGGATGCCCTGATCGATGAGATAGAACTCTGCCGTGGTTTCCGAACAGATGGCGGCGTGGTCGCTTTTACCGAGCCCCAGGGCCTGCAAACCGGCCGCGATTTCTTCAGCGGCGGCCAGATACTGATTCCAGGTCCACGTCTGGACGTTCTTGCCGGAGGGCTGGCGAAGTGCGACGCGGTCGCCATGTTCCGCCGCGGCGTTGCGGAGGAGTTGTGGAACTGTAGTTGCGTCCATTGAGATACAGTCTATTATTCGGACTCGTCCACAACCTGATCGGACAGGAGGGAGACCATGTCCTGCGCTTCCTTCGTCAGCTTGCCCCGCTGCTGCAGCGTCATGCCTTTGGTCTCGATCGGGTCACCGATCCGGAGTTCCACGGGGCCGCCACGCACGCGCCAGTGGTGCATGGGAAGTGCCCGACGGGTGAAGCGGAGGCCGATGGGGACCACGGGAACCTGCGCCTTGATGGCGATGTAAGCCGCGCCTTCTTTGAAAGGCTTCATGTCGTGCTCGGTGCGCGCGCCTTCGGGGAACAGAAGGGCCGAGACACCTGTTTCCTTCAGCATTTTCGCGCCGGCACCCATGGATTTCAGCGACTTGCGGACATCGTCACGCACCACTGGGATATGGCCGGCGCGCGCGAGGTGCCAGCCCATGAACGGAATGGAGAACAGGCCCACCGTGGCAAAAAAACGAAACTGGTGGGGGATCACGGACAGAATAACCGGCGTATCGAAGTAGCTGGCGTGATTGCAGGCAAAGACGTAGCTTCCTTCGGGGTCCAGTTTTTCCAGGCCAGAGACATGCACCTCAACGAAGGCCACTCTGACAAGGAAGCGAGCCCAGGCCTGGGCGATCCGGTGCTGGGTATGCCCCCTCTTATCCCAAAGGGACGAAATGAGCGAGATGCTGCCGAACAGAATAGTACCGAAGATGATGCCCGGGGCAGTGATGAAGATAGCGCGAAGGTTCCACACGGTGAGAATTACCATTATCGGTGGAGGATCTCTGTGGCCGTGAATCGGGTCTCGACTAACGGGGATAACTCTTGTAGACTGAAGGCAGGGAGAGGACACCTATCATGAAGAAATCTCAATATTTAGCTATCGCTGTTGCCCTTATCGCGGGGTCCGTCCAGGCCTATGCACAAAAGGGTGATGCGGCCAAAGGCAAGGAAGTTTTCGAGCAGTGCGGCGTTTGTCACAACGCGGATTCAACGGAAGCGAAGATGGGGCCCGGCCTGAAGGGGCTGTACAAAGCCGCCAAGATGAAATCAACCGGAAAGGCTCCGAGCGATGCCACCGTGGGCGGCAAGATTGACGAAGGCGGCAACGGGATGCCGGCTTACAAGGAAATGCTGAGCGCCCCCGAAAAAGCGAACCTGCTGGCTTACCTGAAAACTCTGTAAGCTTTCCCTGCTGTTGATTTTCTGAAGGGCCGTGGCGCCGGATGGCTGCCGCGGCCTTTTTCCGTTTAGTCGTCGCCGCGAAGCCAGAGCATCAGCTTCGTGATGGGGTTCTTTGGCTCGCGACCGCCGCAGACAACACATTTCCCGCTGCCCTTGCAGGCTTCGCAAAGGTCGCCCGGAACGTTCAGACGAGAGTTTTTACCGCTGCCGTAGCATTCCGGGCATTGGCCGGACTGTTTACAGTGCAGGCACTTTCCTCCAGCCATACGAGCTACCCTGCACGCCTGCGGGTGGCAACCTGCGGTGTCACTTCAGAAGTGGCGGGTTTGCGGCCCAGAGGCTCCTGCGCACGCTTCAGTTGATCGGTAACGCAGACGAGGAACATGGGCTGGTCGGCATTGCGGAAAATATCGATGATGCGGCCAGGTTCGTCTTCCAGGTAGATGTTCTTGCCGTCGGTAATGAGGTGGATCTCACTCTCGGAACCCACAGCGTCGGCCAGGCGCTTGCCCATTTCCTTTTGCAGGAAGCGGAGGACGCGGCGAATTTTCTGCAGCGAGAAACCTTTGCGGCGGAGTTCGGCGATGACCGAAACTTCAACCACCTGATTTTCCCCATACACGCGGCGGTGACCCTGATGACTGGGGGACACAACTTTGCGCTCATCCCACCACTGGAGTTGGCGGAGGCTGACGCCTGCGATACGCGCTACGTCTCCACTCGAGAAGCAACCGCTCTCGGGTGTGGCGACGGAAATCTCATCTTTTGTTTTGAACATTTCGCAATGCCCCTGTAATACCTTTAGATCTCCTGCATTCTACCAGATCCGGGGAGGGGCTCGCAGCAAGGGGCTTTTGTGTGATACATCTCTTCATGTGGATCGACGGAACGCACTTCGCAATCTGGCACAGTTTTTTGCGGCCTCGCCGCTGTTTTCCGAGCGGATGTTTGCCGACCGGAAACACAGCGATCCGACCGACGCGCTGCACGACGCAGTGAATGTTTTTGACTTCGCGAAGCTGGCGAAAGCGAAAATGGACCCTCTCGCCTGGGATTACGTGGACGAGGGTTCCGAGGATGAAGCGGCGCTGAAAGCCAATCGCGCGGCGTTTGAGCAACTCATCATCCGGCCTCATTTTCTGGATCGCGACGTAAGCCGTGTGGATGTTTCGACGACTCTGTTCGGGAAGAAACTGCCGCAGCCGATTTACCTTTGTCCCACGGGTGGCAAGAACTGTGTGATGAAGGACGGCGAGAAAGAAACAGCCATTGCAGCGGGCGCGCAGGACACCATGATGGTGACGAGCGGCGGGATTGACGATGTGCTGCGCTCGGGTAAAGGTCCGAAGGTCTGGTGGCAATTCACCACTGCGGCGGAGTTCCGGTCGAAAGAAAAGATGGCCGATTTCGCGGCCTCGCTGAAAGACAAGGGCTGTACCGGTATTTCGGTCACGGTGGATATCTATCACGTTTCGCACAGGGAACGGAGCATGCATAACGGGCTGGTACGGGCGTGGTGCAATCTGAACGGTATTCCGCGCAAGGCGGGCGGAGAAGTGGATTACAAGCCGGACGACATTCTTTGGGCGAGCGGGGAAATGCCGCCGGTGCTGCGCTTCCCGACCCCGACCTGGGATACGCTGCGGCAGTTGCATGAAGCGGCGGATATGCCGGTGATTGTGAAGGGCGTGCTGACGGGCGAGGACACGGAGAAGGCCGTAAAGTATGGCTTGTCGGGGGTGGTGGTTTCGAATCACGGGGCCCGGCAGATGGATCAGGTGGGCGGCACAATTGAGGCTTTGCCGGAGTGTGTGCAGGCGGCGGGCGGCAAGATTCCGGTGCTGATTGATGGCGGTTTCCGGCGCGGCACCGATGTATTCAAGGCTTTGGCGCTGGGCGCGTCGGCGGTGGGAATTGGCAGACCCTATCTGTGGGGGTTGGCGGCGTTCGGGAACCGCGGAGTGGCGCGGGTGATTGAGTTGCTGCGGGCGGAACTGGCTACCGATATGGGCATGTCGGGGGTGTCAGCAGTGTCGCAACTGGACCGGTCGTTCGTGCGTTCGAGAGTGCGCCCGCTTTAGGTTTCAGATTTCGATTTTGCGAAACACTTCGCGCAGGGCCGTGTACATGGCGACTGGTGGCCAGGTTATTCCCGGAGATCAGGGAATATTTCATGGCACGGCCTCTTATTTATTGAAAGGACGCGAGCATGGCGTCAAAAGCGGTGGCCTGCGCGGTAACCGCCTTCACGGGGCCACTGAATTTGATAAAAAGACTGCCGCCCGGGCCTTCCACGATGGCGGCCAGCATGCGGCTGCCGGTTTTCGGGGCCTGTGAGGTCATAGCGGCGCCACCACTGGCGGTGTAAGTCCCGCTGATGTCCATGCGGGTGACCGGGAGGTTGTGGACGGTGGATTTCGTCACTTTCGCCGGTACCGGCTTGCCGTCAGTGCTGGCGAACTGGCTGGACCAGCGGGCGATGTTGGCGTCCACAGTGCCACCCTGGCCGGGGCCGAAGAAATAGACGACGCATTCGGCCTCACCAACGGTGTATTGCGCGGCGCGCATGGGCGCTTCCCCTTTCGAAACCCAGCCCTTCGGGGCTGTCCATTTCAGACCGGCCGCCGACTGAGCCCACGCCATGGCCGCAGCAGCGGCAAGTATCAGGAGAATGCGCATATATTGAGTCTATGGCCATGGACCACAATTTTGGCGCCGATGAGGTTTGGATGCGGCAGGCGCTGGCGCTGGCGGAGGAAGCGGAGGCTGCCGGGGAGGTGCCGGTGGGGTGCGTTCTGGTGGCCGATGGCGAGGTGATCGGGCAGGGCCGCAATTCCCCAATTGAGCTGCTGGACCCCACAGCGCATGCGGAAATGATGGCGCTTCGGCAGGGTGCGCTGGCGCTGGGAAACTATCGCCTGGAGACCGCCACACTCTACTGCACGCTGGAGCCCTGCGTGATGTGCGCAGGTGCCCTGGTGGCCGCGCGGGTGAAAAGGCTGGTGTTTGGCGCGCGGGATCTGCGCTTCGGCGGGGTGCGGAGTAAGTTCCAAATTGCCGATTCGCTGGTGCTGAATCACCGGGTGGAAGTGACCGAGGGAGTGCTGGGCGCGGAGGCCACAATCTTGCTGCAGCGCTTCTTTTTTGCCAATCGGTCCAGCCGCCGGGACGCGGCAAACACCCCCACAACGCGATAATGGTTCTTGATCCCTACTGAAACCGATACTTCCTACGAGGCGTTTACCGAGCGCGTTCGGGCCGCCATGGAAGTTCTTGAATCCATCGCGACAGGCCGTTATCTGCTGGACAAGCTGTCTTCCGAGGACCGTGAGCGGCTGCACCGTGTGGTAGCGCAGGTGCACAATCCTGACAAGCAGGAGCTTCGCCGCATGGCGAAGGCTGCCGAGCGGGCACGGACGGAGGCGCAGCTCCAGCGGATTGATGCGGTGCTGCAGGAGACCGGCATCCGGACGCTGCGCCGCAAGCCCGTGTTCACCACGCCGAACTATTTTCTGCCGGATAACCTGGCGCAGCCGGGGTTCGATTCGCGCCTATTGGACGAGCCCGAGCCGGAGAAGAAGTTCACCGAAACCACGGACTCGCACCATTGCTATGTCTGCAAAGTGCACTACACCGTGGTCCACCACTTTTACGACCAGATGTGCCCGAGTTGCGCGGAGTTCAACTACGCGAAACGGACCGAACTGGCGGATTTGCGGGGCCGCGTGGCGCTGCTGACCGGTGGCCGGGTCAAGATCGGCTACCAGACCGGGATCAAGCTGCTCCGCGCCGGGGCGACACTGATTGTGACCACGCGCTTTCCGAAAGATTCCGCCCAGCGGTATGCGCAGGAAGCGGATTTCGGCGAATGGTCGCACCGGCTGCAGATTTATGGTCTGGATCTGCGCCATACGCCCAGCGTGGAGGCTCTTTGCAGCCACCTGCTGACGACGCTGCCGCGGCTCGACTTCATTATCAATAACGCCTGCCAGACAGTGCGGCGTCCGCCAGAGTTTTACGCCCACATGATGGAAGGGGAGCGGACTGCCTTGCAGCAGATGCCGGAGACCACGCATAAGCTGCTGGGGGCTTACGAAGAACTGCGCGGCGAGGCGTTGCCGGGAAACACTTCGGCGCTGGCATTGCAGGAAGGCATTGCGAGGGCGGCGGAGTTATCGCAAGTGGCGTTGCTGCCGGAAGATGCGGTGGCGAAACATCTGTTCCCTGAGGGCAAGCTCGATCAGGATATGCAGCAGATTGATCTGCGGGGCCGGAATTCGTGGCGTCTGGTGATGGACGAGGTTTCCACGGTTGAGTTGCTGGAAGTTCAGCTGATCAACGCGATTGCGCCGTACATTATTGATGCCCGGCTGAAGCCTCTGATGATGAAAACCCCAGGGCGCGAGAAGCACATTGTGAACGTCTCAGCAGTGGAAGGCCAGTTCTACCGGCTTTGCAAGACCACGCGGCATCCGCATACAAATATGGCGAAAGCGGCGCTGAACATGATGACGCGAACGGCTGCGGCGGATTACCAGATCGATGGAATCCACATGAATGCGGTGGATACGGGCTGGGTTACGGATGAGGATCCGGCAGAGATTGCGGCACGGAAGACGGCGGAGATGCGGTTCCACCCTCCGCTCGATATCGTGGATGGCGCGGCGCGGATTCTGGACCCGATTATCTCCGGCATCAACACGGGCGAGCATATGTGGGGCCAGTTTTTGAAGGACTACAAGCCAACCGACTGGTAAAGGTTGAGCTCTTTAGCCGAGCAGACGTTCGATCCGGACCTGCAAAATCACCACGTCGGGAGATTCCTGGACCGCCGCGTAATAACGGGTTTGGAAGTCGGTGCCAGTTTCTTGCGGGGACATAGTTTCCTGAACTCTCTGGAGCAGGACATCCGCGTCCGGCTGACCAGCCTTGCTGCGGCGGGACAGGGCTTCGTCGATATCCACGACGAGGCGAGAGATCTGGCGCAGCCAGGCGAAGCCCGGATCTCCCAGAACCAGGTTCAGGAACGGTCCGGGACCGCCAATGGGGCCGTTTGCTTCTTCGTGCCGCGCCTTTTCCAGGTCCAGAAGAACCTTGTGCTGCTCCAGCAGAAGATCCCGGAGGTTATTGAGCAGTTCGCGACTGGCGGCGGCAATGGGTTCAGGAGTCATTTCCAACTCCTATTGTCACTTGCTCTCTGATTTCCTGGTGGTGAGGCGATGAACCTGTTCGGCCAGTTCGGCGTACATTTTGTCATCGAACTTACCCGCATATCGCCACTGGACTACGCCCCGCTGGTCGAGCAGAAGGAGGCAGGCCTGATTGGGATCCTTGCAGTCAACGGCTGTCTTCCAGGCATCCACCCCGCCGTAGACAGTGATGACATTCTCCCGGTCCGCCACCGGCGTCCCCCGGCGCATACCACTATCGATGAACCACTTGCCCATCCTTGCCATACCGCCAATCAGCGGAATTTCGTAAAAAGTAACGGCTGGGTTGTGATCGAAATCCTTGCGAAAGCGGCCCACCCAGGCTTCCACGGGGAAGCGTGAAGCGTAGGTGAAGCCGAGCGCCAGCAGGGCCACTTTGCCTTTCGCGGCATCGGGCAGGACGGCTGGTTTTCCGGTAAGAAACTCGCCTTTCAGCGCGGACAAGGGTTCGCCAATGGTAACGGTTTTGGGTGGATTCATGGAAACGGCCAGAAGCAGAAGTGGCAGCATACTGGTTTTTTAGATGCAGCCACGAAGCCATAAGAATGAGAATATTTGGTCAGGAGTATGCTGAACAGGAGCTTACCCTATGCGCCGGTTGTTATTATTTTTCGTGCTCCTCGCCGCTTCGCTGTCCGCTGCCGACCCATTTCTGGTGTTCGCGCCGCAGGGCAAGACGAAGGGCCGCAACATTGTCCTGATCAGCGGCGACGAAGAATATCGGTCAGAGGAATCGCTGCCCCAACTTGCCAAAATCCTCTCCGCCCGCCACGGTTTCCGGTGTACAGTGCTGTTCGCCATCGATAAGAGAGACGGCACGATCAACCCGGTGGAAGCGACCAACATACCCGGTCTGGAAGCTCTCGATTCAGCCGATTTGCTCATCCTGCTGACGCGCTTTCGTGACCTGCCCGACGACCAAATGAAACACCTGGCCGCGTATATCGAATCCGGCAAACCGATTGTTGGGATTCGGACGGCGACACATGCCTTCCAACTCAAGACGAGCCCCACTTACGCAAAATACACCTGGAATGCTGCCGATGGCGGCTTCGGGCGGGTGGTGCTGGGGGAGACATGGATCAAACACCACGGTCAGCACGGGAAACAGAGTTCGCGCGGCGTGATCAATACGGCAGAAGCCAGCCATCCGATTCTAACGGGCATTCGGCCCGGCGAAATCTGGAGCAAGACGGACGTCTACGAGGCGAAACTGCCCTTACCGGGTGACAGCAGGACGCTCGTTCTTGGCCAGGTGCTTTCCGGAATGGAACCGAAAGACGCCCCGGTGGCAGGCCCGCCGAACGACCCGATGATGCCAATTGCGTGGGTGAAGACCTATACGGGAAATGCGGGACGGACGGCCCGCATTTTCACCACGACGCTGGGAACTTCGGAGGATCTGCTCACGGAAGCGAATCGGCGAATGCTGGTGAATGCCGCTTACTGGGCGCTGGGCATGGAGAAGCAGATCAAGCCCGGCCTGGACGTTGGCCTGGTTGGCGACTATCGCCCGCACCCTTTTGGCTTTGGGACGCACGTTAAAGGTCTGACTCCTGCCGATATTCGGTAAGTAATAATCGAGGAAACCCCACATGAGAATCTCCGCGACACTCCTTCTGCTGCTGCCATTGGCCCTGAGCGGCCAGCAGGATATTTTTAACCGCCACTGCGCCGGGTGCCATGGAGAAGATGGCCGCGGCTCCGGCAAGGGCCCGGGGCTGGCGGGGAATCCGCGAATCGTGGAACAGACCGCTGACCAGCTGGGCGCCTATCTGGAGCGCGGGAATCCGGCGGCGGGGATGCCTTCATTTTCCGATCTGCCGACTGCCGACCGCGCTGCCCTGGTGCGCCACCTGCGCCGCCTCAACGTGGAAACCATCATCAGCCCGCCCCCGGTTGAAGCTCCGCGCAAAACAACATTTGCGCCGCTGCAACCAGGCGACTGGCCGACTTACAACGGCAATGACTCGGGGAACCGGTTCAGTCCCCTGAAGCAGATCACCACGGCGAACGTCGCGTCACTGAAGGTGAAGTGGGTATTTCCCATTCAGTACTTCGGCATTGAGACAACGCCCATCGCGGCGGATGGCGTGCTGTATGTGACGGGTCCAAATCAGGTGTATGCTCTGGACGCGCTGACCGGGGCCTCGCTCTGGCACTACTCTCGTCCCGCGAGCCCTGGCCTGCTGGGCGATTCGAAACTTGGCACGAATCGCGGCGTGGCCATCCTGCGGGACAAAGTTTTCTTCGTTACCGATAACGCGCATCTGCTGGGTCTGGACCGGGGCACGGGCAAGGTGGTCTGGGAGACCGCGATGGTCCCCGAAACGCAGAAGCAGCCGTACGGGGGGACGATTGCGCCGCTGATCGTGCATGACACCGTGATCGTGGGCGTAGCGGGTGCGGACCATGGCATTCGCGGTTTTATCGCGGCCTACAAGCCCGATAACGGTGGCCTGGCGTGGCGTCGCTGGACGGTTCCGAAGAAAGGTGAGCCGGGTATTGAAACGTGGACGGGGCCGGAGCCCGTGGCTGGCGGCGGGTCCAGCTGGCTGACGGGGTCGTATGATGCATCCACCGACACGCTGTACTGGGCGACGGGTAACCCCTGGCCGGACAGCGACGACCGCGACCGCCCGGGCGACAATCTGTACACGAACTGCGTCCTGGCGCTGGATCCGAAGACCGGGGACCTGAAATGGTATTACCAGTTCACGCCGCATGATGTGAAAGATCGTGACGCCACGGAGCCCAATGTTCTGGTGGACACGGTTTATCGAGGGAAACCCGCGAAACTGCTGCTGCATGCGGACCGGAATGGCTTTTTCTATGTGTTTGACCGGACGAATGGCAAGATTTTGCTGGCGAAGCCCTTCCTGCGCCGGGTGGATTGGGCGACGAGCATTGGGGCGGATGGGCGTCCGGTGGTGAAGGATCCGAAGGGTTGCCCGAGCGACGCGGCCAACTGGGATGCCACGGCGTTCTCGCCAATGACGAAGCTTTATTACCTGATGGCGCTGGAGGAATGCGTGGGGGATAAGCCCGGCGGGTATCCGGACCAGAGCGGCCAGAGATTTCTGCGGGCGTTGAACATCGAGACTGGGGAAATCGCGTGGGAAGTGGCGCAGCCGGGCGCGGCGCGGGCGAAAACCTGGACCGGCGTGCTGGCGACGGCCGGCGGTTTGATCTTCTACGGCAGGCCGAACGGCGGCTTCGCGGCGGTGGACCAGAAGACGGGGAAATCGTTGTGGGAGTTCCCGACCAACGTGCGGATGAAGGCGTCGGCCATGACGTTTTCCGTGGGTGGGAATCAGTATGTAGCGGTGGCGGCGGGACCCAATATCATCTGTTTCGGGCTGTAGCGGCTGGCTTGGATCGGCGTTTTGGTGATATATTCGTTACTGAGAGAGCGGATGGGTGGCTGCCCACCCGCCCTCTTCGGTCAGATTACAGTTCGAGATTGAACTGAATTCTGGTTCGGCGTCGCCTGAGTAACAGCAGGACAACGATCAGTAACAGAAGAATCATATAGACCCTCCTTTCCACTCCGGTGGGATTTGCAGACCCCGCTCTCTTCAGCGGGGTTTTGCATTTTCGGAGTCCAAAGCTCCTGTGATGCAAACTGCCAATCTGCAAGCCACTAAGCAGATACTTTCAGGTTAGCTGGATTGCGAGGGAAAAAGATGTTTCAGAATGACCCATCGCTGACCAAGCCAGGGATCAGGAGCGGCGTCGGCGATGGCGTTTTCTGTGGGTGGGAATCAGTATGTAGCGGTGGCGGCGGGGCCCAATATTATTTGTTTCGGGTTGTAGCTTCTCTCATCGAACTCGACGCGCCGATAGTGCACCACCGGCGCGTCGAGCAGAATCGGCTAATCCGGCAAGGCGAACGAATACATAATCCCGCCGCCGGTGCCGATAATGTACTGCTTGCCGTTGACGGCGTAGCTGATGGGGCCGCTGGCATTGGCGCCATCGAGGTAGACGTGCCAGAGCTGCTCGCCGGTTTTCGCGTCGAGCGCGGTGAAGCTGCCGTCGCGGCCGCCACCGAACACCAGGTCCCCGCCCGTGGAAAGCACGCCGCTCTCGGTGTAGTCCACCATTTTGAAGTCCCACACCTTCTCGCCGGTTTTGGGGTCAATGGCGCGGATGGCGCCATAGCCCTCCGCTTCCGTCTTGTACATCGCCGAGGCCCGGCCTGGGCCCCGACCGCGGCCAGCGGCGGCGCGCCCTCCCCCCGTGACAGGTGGAAGTCCGTGCGCTTGCCGATATTGAGGCCGCGGGATGCTGCCGTCCGGAGCCCTGTCGCGGCCATTCCCCGTGTAGCGTTCGCCTTCCACCCACGGACCCGGATCGCCCTTGGCCGACTGGGCACCCGAATTTTCCCAGGTCGGGATGTAAATCAAGCCCGTGCGCGGGCTGAATGACGGCGGATACCAGTTCGTGCCGCCCTGCGTGCCTGGCTCTGTGTAGGATCCGCCGATCGGTTTCGGCCAGTGGCTCGGTTCCTTGACCGGGCGTCCACTCTCGTCGAGGCCGACTGCCCAGTTCTGCTTCACGAAATTCTTGCCCATCAGGAACTGGCCCGAGGCGCGGTCGAGCACGTAGAAGAAGCCGTTGCGATTGGCCCACATCAGCACTTTGCGGGGCTTGCCTTTCCAGTCCATGTTGGCGAGGACGGCGACCTGGGTGGCGTCCCAGTCGTACTCGTCGCCGGGGGTGAACTGGAAATACCATTTCAGCTTTCCGGTGGTAGCGTCGAGCGCGATGACGGAGTCCGACCAGAGGTTGTCGCCCGGCGAACGGACGTCGCCGCTCCAGCCTGGATTCGGATTGCCCGTTCCCCAGTAGGTCAGATTCGTCTCCGGGTCATAAGTGCCGCCGTTCCAGATCGGGCTGCCGCCGTGCTTCCAGCTGTCGCCCGCCCAGGTCTTCGCTTCCGGCTGATCGGCGGAGGTGGGGTTGGTGTAGAACCTCCAGATTTCCTTGCCGGTGTTGACATCATAGGCGTTGACCCAGCAGTTGGCGCCGGCTTCGTTGGTGGCCGGCCCAAGGATCACCATGTTGCGCACCACCAGCGGCGCCACGTTGTACTGATATCCCTTGCGCCAATCGGCCATGACGATGTCCCATTTCACATGCCCGGTTTTGACGTCGATGGCGATGAGGTGGCAATCGAGGGTGGCCCAGAAGAGCGTGTCGCCGGAGATCGCGGTGCCTTTATTGACTTCGTAGGCGTTGTAATAATTCGTTGAACTCAGCTCGTGCTGCACCCGCCAGAACTGCCGCCCGGTCACGGCGTCCAGCGCCACAACCTCCATGGCATTACCCGCGTAGAGAACGCCATCCACTACCAGCGGCGTGTTCTCCATCTTCTGAGCGCTGCCGCCATGGATGGTGGGGAGCGGGTGATAAGCCCACTTCATCTGGAGGTTTTTGACGTTACTCCGGTTGATCTGGTTGAGCGGACTGTAGCGATTGCTCGCGTAGCCCCCGGAGTAGGTGAGCCAGTTCTGCGGCTCGCGGTCGGCATGGAGAAGCCGGTCGTACGTGACCTGCGCAAGCAGGGTGCCACCGAGGAGAGCGGCGGCGAGGAAGAAACGGGTCTTCATTGGGAACGTCCTTTTCGGATTGGGTCTTTCCGATCACTGATTGTATATCGAATTGGGGACCCTGTCTCGGGTAGGGGAAGAAAACCGGAATCCACTGGGGGGATGAACTCGAAATGCCGCTCTCAGATGAAAAGAGCCCGGGAGAGGAAGCGGCCTGCGAAGGCAGGCGGTCGAGGGGAGAAAGAAGGGGAGAGGTTAATTGGTGCACCCGGCAGGAGTCGAACCTGCGACCTATTGCTCCGGAGGCAATCGCTCTATCCAGCTGAGCTACGGGTGCACGTGATTCCAGTCTAACGTACTTATTGCAGCCGTGAACAGGACAGGGGTAAAGGACTTGCCTGCACCCCTGTCCCGCAGCTATCAATACGGGTTGATTACGTAGTCCGGCCAGCAGCTTTCGGCGCCGGCCAGACTGTCAAAGCCGATCCGGATCGCTCCGGCTCCCGCTGTGGCGGGGGTGGCGAACTTCGGGTCCAGAATGCGGGCAATCTGGTCCCGGACGCCTTCCAGATGGGCCTTCGTTTCGCGATCCGCGGGTTTTACCAAAGCCGCCGTCACCTGGCCGCTCAGGGAGCGCAGCTCGGCGCGGTAGAAAGGCCGCTCATCGCCGCTGCTTCCGAACTGCGCGGCCAGCTCCGGGGGCAACCCCGCCGGAAGCGCCGTATTGCTGTTCAGTTTGGTATTCGCCAGATCCAGATACGCCCGCTGCAGATTCCGGCGATACGCATCCACCTTCACCTGCGCGCTCTCGAGTTCGGAAAACACGTCTTTGCGAACGGTAGCCAGGAAGTCGGAAGGCGCCCAGGCGGCCGCGCCGTCCACCGCCTGCTGTTCTACCAAACGGGCGAAACGAGGGCTGGAGAGGAGGCTGTTCAGCATACTGGTCTGCGAATTGCGAATCCGGTTCAGAACGCCGACGGGCTCAATTCTGCGGGAGATTTCAGGATCGATAGCCCATTTCGGAGTTGCAAGGGCGTTCTCCGCCAGGAAAGCAACGGCAGCCTGTTGCCGAGCCTTCGGCGTTGGAGTAAACACACGCCCCTGCTGGCCCACGTACTTGGTCTGCGAGCTAAAACTGCCCACGATGGAGGCAACGTGGTTCATTTCGAGCGTCCACTGCCCCAGCATCCGGCCATAGAGTTCCGCCAGGTCCTCGTACGGCTCCCCTTCTTTGGCGGTAGTGGCGGGCATCAGCATCTTCGCCACGCGCTGCAGGTTTTTCAGGCCAAGCGCGCTGGATTTGACGGCGTCCGCGTCGCCGACAGCCTCGGTTTGTTCCCCGAAATCCGCGCCGGCCGAACCAGCGGTGGAAAAACGAAGCCAAGGCGTGGCGTCCTGCTCTTTGGCCCAGGCGTTCAGCGTCGGCTTTTCTTCTTCCGAAGTTTTGGCCGCCGGGATGGGCGAGTAACCCCACTTAGTGGCCCAAACGTCGTAGGGGCCAATCCCGGGGATCAGATCGTCCACGGCAATACCGTCTTCCGGCTGCGCCACGTAGTTGAAGCGCGAGTAGTCCATCAGCGACGGCGTATGGCCCATCTTGTGAACCCAGTCCTTATCCCGAACCTTGGCCTGTTCGTACATGGAACTGGCCTTCATGTTGTGCTGAAAGCCCAGCGTATGGCCGACTTCGTGCGCCACTACATATTGCAGCAACTTGCCCATCAGATCATCCGGCAACGGGAGCTTCTGAGCGCGGGGATCCAGGGGTCCGGCCTGCAGGAAATACCAGGCGCGCTGCAGGTTCATAATGTTGTGATAAAAGCGAATGTCGGCGTTGAGAATTTCGCCGGTCCGGGGATCGGAGATGTGCGGGCCAACGGCGTTCTCCACTGTGGACGGCATCCAGCGGATCACGGAATTGCGCACGTCCTCCGCACTGAAATTGGGGTCTTCGGCGGCCGTCGGCGCCATCTTTGCGACGATGGCGTTGCGGAAACCGGCAGCCTCAAAGGCCTTCTGCCAGCTCTCCACACCCTGCTTCATGTAGTCGCGCCATTTCACGGGCGTGGCGGCGTCAATGTAGTAAACGATGGGCTTCACCGGCTCAGAAACGGCTGCTGCAGGATCTTTTTTCTCCAGTCGCCACCGGGCAATGTATCGAACGCGCGGGGCACGGTGTTCTTCCTTGCTGTAGTCAATCGCGTTGGTGGTGAAATACCCCACGCGTTCGTCAAACAAGCGGGGCATCATGGGCTGCTCCGGCAGCTTGACCATGCTGTAGTGGACCACGATGCTGGCCGAACCTGGACGCATCTGGCCACCGCCGAGGCCAGCCGGAGGCACTGCCGCCCCGAGACCCGCCGGCGCCTGCGCCCGGGTGAAGGTCAGGGTGGATTCGCCGTCAATATTTTCGGGGAAGGCGGAGACATGTTCAATGTAGGATCGCGAGGCATCCATCGCCGTTGCACCCAGGTGTTGACGGATACCGAATTCGGGAACATCGGTGCTGTAAAGCCGGGTTACATCAATCACCGGCGAGCCATCTTTCGCAAACGCGGCTACGGGAAACGTCATCAGGATCGTGTTGTTGTTGGCAGCCTTCACGGCCAGCGCGATCGGCGTTTTCGGATCCGCCTTCACGGCGTAGTTCACGTCGCGGAGATGGACTTTATTGCCGTTCAGCTCCCAGCGCACCACGTGGTCGGTCAACTGGTCGCCGCCATACCCGACGCCAGCCACCGTTTTGACGATAGTGACGTTCAGAAGGAACTCACGCTCCATCTCTTGCTTCGACATCTCGAAGTAGAACTTGTCCTTAATCTGGTGGACGGTAAAGATGCCGGCCTTCGTTTTTGCGTCTTTCGTGATGACGCGTTCGTAGGGCTGAGGGTCGGCGGTGGCACCGGCACCACCCCGTCCCGGACCAGGCAAAGCGGCGGGCGGGGCACCTGCCGGCGGCTCCGCGGGGGGATCCTGAGCGAATGCCATGGCGGTGCAAACCCCTGCTGCGAGCGCAAATCGGACGATTTTTCCGGTCATCTGTGTGTTCCTTTCGGAGACGAAATTGACAAAAGGATAACACTTCGGGGCCCAGGCGAACTTTTGCCGCCCTGGATGCGTAGTTAACGGTGCGATGGTCAAGTTTCTGCTGTGGTGCATCCTGTTACTCTTGTGCTGGCCGCTGGCGCTGGTAGCGTTGGTTCTGTACCCAATCGTCTGGTTGCTGTTGTTGCCGTTCCGCATCGTCGGGATTGCGGTGGGGGGCGTACTTGCCGCTGTCTGGGCTCTCGTCACTCTGCCCGCCCGAGTTCTGAGAGGAGTTTTCTAAAATGTTGAAGCTCGATTCCATCGTTGAAGAGATCCGCGTTCTGAGCCATGAGCTGGGAGCAAAGGTCAAAGAATTGATCCATGAGGGCAATGTCCGCCGGATCATTATTAAGGACGAACACGGCAACACGTTTGTGGAGATTCCGGTGAGCGTAGCGGCTGTGGGAGCGATTCTGGCTCCCGTTGTTGCAGCCGTGGGAGCCATTGCCGCGATGGCGGCGAAGTTCACGATTGTAGTGGAGAAAACGCCGCCTCCGGCCGCACCCGAGGCGAATCCACCCGCAGCGAATCCGCTCGCAGGCGAATAGCTTAAACTTCTGCTGCAGCGCGCCGCAGAGCGCTCCGGCCAGCGGTGCCTCCCAGCGCTCCGGCCAGAATTGCCGCGCCGCCCGCGACCACCAGCGGCGTCGGCTTCTCACCCTGCGCCAGCCAGGCCCAGATCGGATTGAAAACCGGTTCGAGAAGCAACAGCGCGGCCGCTTCGAACGCCGGAACGCGGCGTACCGAACGAACCACCAGAGCATACGCCAGTCCAATCTGAAAAATACCCAGATAGAGCAGCAGCGCGGCGTTTTTCGGTTCCGCAGCGCCGACAATTTCGCCGCCCGCCACCGGAAGACATACCACAAACGCCAGCAGATTGCCGATGGTCACGCTGGCTTCCGCCGTTCCGCTGTTACCCATTTTGCCACCGGTTTTCGCCAACCAGCGCAGACACTCTTGTCTCATGCAAGATGAGCCTGAAGGGGGGTACGGATTCTCACGCAAGGTGAGCCTGAGGAGAAGGGGTTGGATGCTGGGGATTGATCATCAGCATGAACGACACGGAAGTAAGCAGCCTGAGTCAGATCGAGGC
>CAIYVZ010000016.1 GCA_903929755.1 uncultured Acidobacteriia bacterium | reverse complement strand
TGACCGGACCCGCTCTCAGAGCAGAACGGCCTGGGTAAGAGAAAATCCAAGGCTCGGTCATATCCGGTAAGCATTACGGGTGGCGGGCCAGAAAAAGACATCTGGCGAATCGACGTTTACACAAAAAGCTTGACACCACCGGGCGGTCCCCTTTTTCTTTGTTATGCCGCTTGAGCGTCTGCGGCAGAGCCTCGGCCAATAACGCTCTCACCAGATCCTGATCTCCTGCCAGTTTCTGCTTCACTCCTCCCTTCTTCAACTCGCTCTTCTTTGCGCTACCCTGCTGTCGGGGTCATCGGCTCCTTTTCCTTTGTTTCCGCCTCTTCTTTTCTTTCCGCCACGAACGGAATGTGAAAAGTACTACCATAGCCCACCTCTCTTTTGCAGAACTATTGCAGCTTAGCCGACCCCTGTGTTCTACTCCGGTACTGTACCCGGAATACCTCCAAACCCAACCCAGGCAGCATCGACAGGCGCTTGAAAAATGTTATATTTAACTTGCCAAATGCCGATTCGGGCACGCCTATATATCGCCCTCATTATTGCCACGGGCTGCGCGGCCTTCGCCATGCAGACGTTGCGCTTCACCTCGCACGACCCGTTGCAGTTTTGGCTGTATTTCCTTGTTACCGTGCTCACGTCGGGCTTCAAAGTCCGCCTCCCGATGGTCTTCGCCACCCTGTCGGTCAATTTTCTTTTTATTCTTGTCGGCGTTGCGAAATTCAGCCTCCCCGAAGCGATGGCTCTCGGCGCCGCCGGTACTCTCATCCAGTGCCTCTGGCGTCCCAAGGTCCGCCCGCGTGCCATTCAAATCGCTTTCAGCACCTGCTCCATCGTGCTGGCCACCATGGCTGCTCACCAGATGTTCCATGTCTGGCTTGACTTCAAGTGGTTGGGCCCGCTCCACCCCCTGCGCCTGGGCATCGCAGCCGCCACCTATTACATCGTCAATACCGGTCTCGTAGCCGGAGTCATCGGGCTCACCGAAGGCAAGTCCATCTACAAGACCTGGTACGGTACCTATTACTGGGTTTTCCCGTATCACATGACGGCCGCCGCCGTTGCCTGGCTCATCGTCATGCTCAGCGAACTGGAAAGCTGGCACGCGCCGCTCGTCCTGTTCCCCATCGTCTATTTCGTCTACCGCTCCTACCGCCTCTACCTGGACCGCCTCGAAAAGGACAAGAAGCACGTCGAGGACATGGCCGGTCTTCACCTCCGCACCATTGAGGCTCTCGCGCTCGCCATTGAAGCCAAGGACGCCACTACCCACGAGCATCTCCAGCGCGTCCGCGTCTACGCCCTCGAAATCGGCAAAGAAGTCGGCATGTGCCCCACTGATCTCGACGCCCTCCAGGCCGCCGCGCTCCTGCACGACATCGGCAAACTCGCCGTCCCCGAGCACATTATCTCCAAACCCGGCCGCCTTACTCCCGAAGAATTCGAGAAGATGAAGATCCACCCTCTTGTCGGTGCCGAAATTCTGGAGGAAGTCAAATTCCCCTACCCCGTAGTCCCCATCGTTCGCGCCCATCACGAAAAGTGGGATGGCTCCGGCTACCCGTTCGGCCTCGCAGGCGAAGAAATTCCTCTCGGGGCCCGAATCTTGTCTGTAGTCGATTGTTTTGACGCGCTCGCGTCCGACCGGCAATATCGCCGGGCGCTTCCCCTCGATGAAGCCATGGGCATCGTCGTCTCCGAGTCCGGCAAAGGCTTCGACCCCATGGTTGTTGATATCATCCATCGTCGCTACCGCGAACTGGAAGAACTCGCCGTGCGCACGGGTGGTGAAAAGTCCAAACAGCTGTCTACCGAAATCCGCATCGAACGAGGCCTGGCCCCGGCTACCGGGTTCGCCGAATCCAACGAGCCGCAGCGTACTCTTGCCCTCCCCGGTGAAGTGTCTGAAGCCGCCCTCGACCCTCTTTCTTCCATTGCAGCTGCCACTCAGGAAGCTCAGATGCTCTACGAACTCACTCAGGATCTTGGCAACGCCCTCAGCCTGCCCGAGGCCCTCGCGTTCGTCAGCGTTCGCCTGAAGCGGCTCATTCCTTACGACACAATTGCAATCTATATCCGTCGCGAAGATCGTCTGATTCCCGAGTACGTCTCTGGCGATAACCTCCGCCTCTTTACATCCCTCGAAATTCCTGTCGGCCAGGGTCTTTCCGGCTGGGTAGCCGAGAACAACCGGCACATTCTCAACGGCAACCCGTCCGTTGAAGCCGGTTACCTAAACGACCCCACCAAATACAGCACTCTTCGCTCCGCCCTCGCCGTACCCCTCAACGGCACCGGCAGCACGCTGGGCGTCCTGGCCCTCTATCGCGCTGAACGCGATGCTTTCAGCCGTGAAAACCTCCGGATCCTTCTCGCCATCTGCTCGAAAGTCGCGCTCACCATCGAGAACGCTCTGCACCACCGCCTTCTCGAAACGTCCATCACCACCGACTACCTTACGAACCTCCCCAACGCCCGATCACTCTTCTTGTCCCTGGACAACGAGGTTTCACGCGCCCAGCGTGAGAACACGGAACTGGCCGTCGTCGTCTGTGACCTGGATGGTTTCAAGCTGGTCAACGACCGTTTTGGCCATCTCGCGGGCAACAAAGTTCTTCGCGTCATCGCCGACCGCCTCCGCGAAAAATGTGATGATTCCGATTACGTCGCACGTCTCGGCGGTGACGAGTTCGTGGTTCTGATCCTCGGCGCGGGCCTCGATCGCCTCGAAGAGAAGGTCGCCAGCCTCAGGGATGTCGTGGCCAGCGCAGGTGACACCACCCCGGAACCCAGCATCCTGTCCCTTAGCGTCGGCATTGCCATCTATCCCAAAGATGGTACCGGAGCCGAAGTCCTCCTCGCGGAAGCCGACCGCCGCATGTATCGCAGCAAGTGGCTCCGCCGCAAAGAAGCTCCTGTTTCAACCTCCCCGGCAGACCTGAGTGAGTCGGCCCTCCCGGTTGCGTCATGATCTCCGCCGGTCGCGAGTCAACCTTCGCCACCCGGTTCGCCCTCGGTTTACTCACCTTTCTGGCCACCGTTCTCCTTGGGGGCTTCGCTGCCTCCGCCCTCGTCCGCTACAGCCCCGGTTTTGACATCGACGAGAACGCCTGGAATCCTCATCTTTCCGCCGTCACTGTCGCGGCGCGTCACGCAAGACTCGAAACCGAGAACGGCCTCCCCCGGTTCTACCTTCGCTACCTTTCCCGCGCCGCCCACGGTGACTTCGGCAAGTCGGAAGCCTTCAATCTCCCGGTCAGCGAACTTCTGAAAAACCGCGTGCTGGTCAGCGCCAGCCTGCTTACCGGGGGCACGCTCGGGGGCCTCGTTCTGGGTGGCCTTCTTGCCTGGCTTGCCGTCTGGCCCCGCCGCGTCATCCTCGAAATCCCCGCCGCCGTTGCCAGCGGCCTTCTTTTAGCCGTCCCGCCCGCTGTCCTCGCCCTGTTCTTTTTCTTCCGTGAATGGCCCCTCTGGCTGGCCGTTGCACTGGCGCTGCTCCCCCGAGTCTTCGGCACAGCTCGTAGTCTTCTGGGAACCTGGTACGCGTCCCCAGCCCTTTTGGCCGCTCGTGCGCGGGGCCTCGGTTCCGCCACCCTGGCAACTCGCTACGTCCTTGCTCCGGCGGCCCCCCAACTCGCCGCCCTCGTCGGAGTCGCCGTGGTCCTCGCCTTCGGTTCCCTCATTCCCATCGAAGGCCTCTGTGACGTTCCCGGCCTCGGCCAGCTCGCCCTCAAAGGTGCCCTCGCCCGGGACCTCCCCCTCCTCTCCGCTCTCGGCCTCATCATCACAGCCCTCGTCGCAGGAGTCCAATGGCTGGGGGACCTCGCCCGATGACTCGTCTCGCTGTTACCCTCCTCTGTCTCGTTGTCGTTCTGGGCCTCGCCGCACCCTGGCTCGCGCCCCACCCCTACGCTCAGCAAATCCGCGAATTCACCACCACCGCCCCCCAACCCGGCTTCCCTATGGGCCTTGATGACCTCGGTCGCGACCGTCTCTCGCGCCTCCTCTACGCCACTCGCGTCTCGGTCCTGCTCGCGCCCGCCGCCGCCACCATTTCCATCCTCGTCGCCCTGCTGCTCTCTGCCCTTGCCGCCACTCCCTCCCGAACCCTGCGCTGGAGCCTTTCTCTTGGCAACAGCATTTTCCTGTCCCTACCCTGGATCTTCCTGTTCATCATTCTCCGGGCCAAACTCCCCCTCAATACCGACCCTGTCGTCTCCGTTACCCTCACCTTCGCGCTCATGGGCGTTGCCGGCTGGGCCGTCCCTTCCCGGGCCTTCACCGCCTCCATTCTCGGCATGAAAGACGCTGGCTGGCTCCTTCAAGCTCGTGCCGCCGGCCTCAAACCCTGGCGTATTGCCACCTCCCACGCCTGGCCCCACCTCTGGGCCCTGGCGCTCGCCCAGTTCCGAATTTTGATCCCCGCCTATGTCCTCTCGGAAGCCAGCCTCGGCCTTCTCGGCCTCGGTGTCGCCGACCCCATGCCTTCGTGGGGTAATCTCCTCCAGGATCTCCAGCACCCGGACGTCGTCCAGGCCAATCCCTGGACCCTCGCCCCCCTCGGCCTGCTCGTCTTCGTCATGATCTGCCTCGAAGTTCTCGCGCCCTCCAGAAAGGTGGCCCTGTGAAACCCCTCCTGCTCCTGCTGCCCCTGGTTCTTTCCGCCGCCGGCCCGCAGCAACTCCGTTTCGCCATCCAGGGCGACCCCAGGACTTTCGATGTTCTGATGGCCGCCGAAAGCAACTCCGAGACGGTTCGTTACCTCACGGCCGGAGTCCTGGTCCGGGTCAACCGCACCACCGACGTCGTGCAGCCGGAACTCGCCGAGTCCTTCCTCGTGAAGGAAGCGGGCCGGGCTATCACCTTCAAACTCCGTCCTGGCCTGCAATTCTCTGACGGTGCGCCCCTCACCGCCGCCGACGTGGAGCGAACCCTCCGTCGCGCTCTCGACCCCCAATCCGGCTCCCCCACCGGCGATACCCTCCGTGCCGGCGATGCCGTCCCTGCAATCACCGTCGCCGGGCCCCGCGAGATCACCCTCCGCTACAAAGCTCCCAAGCCCAACATTGACCGGCTCTTCGACAGCGTTGGCATCACCCCCGCCACCCAAGCCAAACTGCCCACCTCCTCCGGAGCCTTCTTCGTTGCCGAATACCAGCCCGGCAGCTTCGTGCTTCTCCGCCGCAATCCCCACTACTTCAAACGTGATCCCCAAGGTGTCCAGCTCCCGTACCTCGACTCCATCCGCCTCGACATCCAGCAGAATCGCGACATCGAACTCACCCGCTTCGAGCGCGGTGAACTGCACCTCATCAATAAAATCGATGCCGACGGCTACGCCAATCTCTCTCGGTCCGGCACCCGCCACGCAACCTCTCTGGGATCCTCTCTCGACAGCGAGTTCCTCTGGTTCAATCAGGCACCCGCGAAAACTCTGCCCGACTGGAAACACACCTGGTTCACCTCCGCCACCTTCCGCCACGCCATCAGCGCCGCCATCCGCCGGGAGGATATGGCCCGTATCGTCTTCAAAGGCCACGCCCACCCAGCCGTGGGGCCCATTTCGCCCGCCAATCGCTTCTGGGTGAATGCCAGTCTCAAGCCCCTGCCTACCGACGCCAAAGCCTCCCTCTCGGAACTCACCAAAGAAGGCTTCACCCTTCGAGAGGGCATTCTTCGGGATAAGGCTGGCCACCCCGTCGAGTTCTCTCTCATTACCCAGGCCGGCAACCGGCCCCGCGAACGCATGGCGTCTCTCGTGGCCGACGATCTTAAAGCCATCGGCGTGAAGGTTAATGTCGTCACCCTCGACTTCGGTTCCATGCTCGACCGCATCGCTAAGTCCCTTGACTACGAAGCCGCGCTCCTCGGCTTTGCCAACGTGGAGGCCGACCCCAGTGAGGAAATGAACGTCTGGCTGAGTTCCGGTGCCCAGCACGCCTGGTGGCCCGCACAGAAGACTCCGGGCACGCCCTGGGAGGCGCGTATCGATCAACTGGAGCTGAACCAGGCCGCAGAGGCCACGCGTGCCGCACGTAAAAAACTGGTCGATGAATTCCAGAAGATTGTCCGCGACCAGGAACCCATCATCTACCTCCTCAATCCGGACTACCTGGTCGCCGTCGCGCCGTCCCTCAAAGGTGTTGTACCCACCGTTGTCCCGCCTCAAATCCTCTGGAACGCGGAGTGGCTCCGGCTTGAGTAGGCCCGTTCTGCAATACCGCATTTCGGCTCGCTACGGAGCCACTGAAGTCCTGCACGAAGTGGCCGCCGCCCTTGCGCCCGCCCAGATTGTCTCGCTGGTGGGCCTCAGTGGGTCCGGCAAGAGTACCCTGGCTCTCGCCCTCCTCCGGCTCCTGCGTTATCGCGGTGGCCAGGTCACCGGCAGCATCCGCCTTGAGGGGCGCGAACTCACCACCCTCGCAGAAAGTGAAATGAGAGCCATCCGCGGGCACCGCATCGGCTACGTTCCCCAAAGCCCAGGCCTCTCTCTCAACCCGCGTCTTCGTGTCCAGACTCTGCTCCACGAAACCTGGCGCGCCCACGCGGCTGGCCCCGCGAACCATCAGGCGCTGCTTGAAAGCGTGCAGCTGCCGGCGGACGCTGTCTTCCTCCGCAAGCGGGCCGACGAACTATCCACAGGGCAGGGGCAGCGGCTCCTCATCGCCCTCGCTCTGATGCACAGCCCGGCGCTGCTCATCGCCGACGAACCCACCAGCGCTCTCGACGCCATCACCCAGGCCAGCATTCTGGACCTCTTCGCAAAGATCAATCGCGAACGTGGAACGGCCATCCTGTTCATCTCCCACGATCTGCTCTCAGTCGCCGGAATCAGTCACCGGGTCGATATCCTGCACGAAGGCCACCTCGTGGAATCCGGCCCGCCGGTGGCGGTCTTCCGGACCCCGCAACACCCCTTTACACGTCGGCTTGTGGCTGCCATGCCGAGGCTTGTTTTACCGGACTAATCAGGACCCAGTAGCAAACGATTCCCACAACCAGAATCGCCCCGGTCAGCAGGAACCCCGAGACGAACGACCCTGTCTGATGCACAATCAGCCCGGTGACCGCCGGAGCCAGCGCCCCGCCGATGTTGCCGCCCAGGTTCTGCATCCCGCTCGCCGTCGCCACAAACTCCTTCGGGCAAACCGCCTGCGTCAGTGCCCAGGTGTTCGGAGCCGCCACGCCCAGCCCGGCCAGCGAAAGCCCCAGCAGCAGCGCAGACGTGTAGTTGTCCTGTACCAGCGCCGCCGGAACAATCAGGCACGCAACTGCCAGCCCGATGCTGATCAGACCCTTGCGTGCGACTACCTCGTCCATGCCCTTCCTCACCAGGTAATCGCCCAGGATGCCGGCCAGCAGGATCACCACCGACACAATCACCAGCGGCACCGCCGAGTAGATGGCCATCTCCCGGGGACCAAACTTCCGCTCCAGCATCAGGTAACCCGGCATCCACGTAATGAACAGGAACCACGCGTAATCGTAAGCGAAGAACCCGAAGAAGATCCCGGCCATGTTCCGGTTCGCCAGCAGCCGGAGGCTCCCCGCAGACCCCTGCCGCGTCTCAACCGACGGTAGCTCGGGTTCCCACTTCGGCGTCAGCAACAGCCACGGGATCAGCCACACCAGCCCGGCCACGCCCGCCGCCAGAAAAAAGTACCGCCACCCGAACGTCCTGATCGCTAGCGGCCCAATCGCCACAATCGCGGCTTGCCCCAGGCGGTTCCCTGCAATGTAAACACCGGTAACGGCACCCCGCTCGCTGGCTTTGAACCAGGTCGCCACCGCCCGGTTACTGGCCGGGAAGATTGCCCCCTGGCCGAACCCTGCCAGCAGTCGGGCCGCCAGAATTCCCAGCGTGGAAGCCGTAAAGCCCATCAGCGCCGTCGCTACAGCCCAGATCGTGAAGCCCACCCCATAAACTCGGGCGAAACCCCAGCGGTCCACCAGCCAGCCAGCCGGGATCTGCGCCGCCAGATATGTCCACGAGAACGCCGAGAGCAGCAGCCCCATCACCGCCGCGTTCAGGTGCAGTTCCTTCATCATAAAGGGCGCGGCGGGGGCCAGCGTGCCCCTCTGCGCGTAGCAGAAAAACATGCCAAGCGTCAGGAGTGTGAGTAGTGCCCAGCGAAGCGGCCTGGTTTGGGTCAAGCGCTGAACATATCACAGCGCGTATCCTGAATGTGCATGCAACTGATTGTGGAAGAGGGCGATAAAGGCAAACGACTCGACGCCTTCCTGCACGACCAACTACCCAAATACAGCCGTTCCCGCCTCCAGAGCTGGGTGAAAGAGGGCAAGGCCTCCGTAAACGGTAAGGTCGAAAAGCCCTCCCGTGTCCTCCGCGTGGGCGACATGGTCGAATTCGCGATCGGCATCATCCCCGGCCTGAGCGCCATCCCGGAAGAAATTCCTCTCGAAATCCTCTACGAAGACCCTTCCGTCGTGGTCATCAATAAACCCGCCGGGATGGTGGTCCATGCGGGCGCGGGCGTGCACTCCGGCACTGTCGTCAACGCCCTCCTGCATCGTTACAAGCACCTCTCGTCCGTCGGCGGCGATGTCCGCCCCGGCATTGTTCACCGCCTCGACCGCTTCACCAGCGGAGTCCTCATCGCTGCCCGGAATGACGAAGCCCACCGCGATGTCGCCCTGCAGTTCTCCTCCCGCCAGGTCACCAAAATCTACCTGACTCTCGTGGAAGGCCGCCTGACAGGTTCCGGACGCATCATCAAGCCCATTACGCGCGATCCCGCCAACCGGATGCGTATGACCGCCCGTCTGGACCGTGGACGCACCGCGCTCACGGACTGGGAAGTCCTCGAGAACTTCGACGGCTACACCTTCCTCCGCATCCACCTCGGGACCGGCCGGACCCACCAGATCCGTGCCCACATGGCAGCTTTGGGGCATCCGGTAGCTGGCGACATGATGTACGGCGGTGCCCGGTCAGACTGGGCCCGCTATTTCCTCCACGCTCACAGGCTCACGTTCCGCAGCCCCGCCAGGGGCGAATCTGTCACCGTGGAAGCCCCGCTTCCGCCCGCTCTCCTGGAGTGGAAACGGTCACTGCCCCGACCCGGCTTACACCCGCACCCTCCCGAACAGGTAGAATGACGGGATATGAGATTGCGGAAGCGACTAGCGCTGGTATTGACCGCCACCAGTGTTCTGCTGGTCCAAAAGCCCCTGCTGGCCCAAAAAAACGAAAAGAAGCCGGTGGCGGGACAGCAGTCCATGTCTACCCAACAGGTTGCAGGCGCGGCTGGCCAGGAAGGGGAAACCAGGATCACGCTCGACGTTACCCGCGTCAATATCCTTTTCACCGTCACCGATAAAAAAGGCCGTTTCATCACCGACCTCGGTAAAGACGACTTCGAGATTGTTGAACACAAGAAGCAGCAGACCGTTCAGGAGTTCACCGCTGAATCCGACCTGCCTCTCCGCCTTGCCGTTCTGGTCGATACCAGCAACAGTATCCGCACCGAGTTCAAGTTTGAACAGGAAGCCGCCATCCGCTTCATGCAGAGCGTTCTGCGGCCCAATACCGACCGCATGATGCTGGTCGGCTTCGACAGCGCGGTTTCGCTCGTCAGCGACCTGACCAACGACATGCGCGCCCTTGAAAAAGGCATTCGTGGCATGCGCCCCGGTGGCGGTACTTCCGTTTACGACGCCATCTACTTCGCCTGCAAAGACAAGTTGATGCTCGATCAGCCTCGCGACAAGTTTCGCCGCGCCCTGATTTTGATCAGCGACGGCGATGACACCGAAAGCCGCTATACCCGCGATCAGGCTCTCGAAATGGCTCAGAAGGCGGATGTCGTCATCTACGCCATCTCCACCAACACCAAGCGCGACGATCAGGATGGCGACAAGGTGCTGAAGTATTTGACCGAAGAGACCGGCGGCCAGTCGTTCTTCCCCTTCAAAGTGGAGGATCTGGACCAGAGCTTCGAGAACATCGCCAACGAACTGCGCCACCAGTACAACATCTTCTATCGCCCGGAACCGTTGAAAACAGATGGTCTCTACCACCCCGTCCAGGTGCGAACCAAATCCCGCAAAGACCTCGTCGTTCGTGCCCGCAAGGGCTACTACGCTCCCAAATTCTAATGCGCCTGATCCTTGTTTCCCTCGCCCTTGCCGCTATGGCTTTCTCTCAGGAGGCCGCCCCCCAAAAGCCCCTTCGCGAGCGTCTGCTGGAGCGCGCGGAGAAGGGTGAGGCGGAGGCTCAGTACGATTTGGCCAAGAACCTGGAAACCGGTCGCATCGGCCTGAAGAAGGACATGGTGCAGGCCGAGCACTGGTACCGGATGGCGGCAGAGCAGGGAGATCCGTTTGCGCAGGCTGGTCTGGCGATCCTCTACCAGTTCGGCAAGGGTGTGAAGGCCGATATGGTGGAGGCCTGCATGTGGTACACGCTGGCTTCCAAAGGTTCCAAAGGCGGGGATCATGAGTCCATCGCCGACATGCTCGACGACATCACGAAGCTGATGACTCCCCAACAACTCGCCGAGGCACGGAAGCGCGCCAGCGAGTGGAAACCAAAAAAATGAAGGCTCTCGTCCTCTCGTTCCTGCTCGCAGCCGCGCTGTTTGCACAAGCTCCGGCCAACTCCTGGCGAATCGATCCGCTGCACAGCCAGGCGAGTTTCACCGTCCGCCACATGATGATCTCCACCGTCCGGGGTACTTTCGGAGGGGTGAAGGGGGCCATTATCTACGACGCGAAGAACCCCGCAGCCTCTTCGGTGGAAGCAACCATCGACTGCAGCACGCTGAACACGGGCGAACCCAAGCGGGACAGCGACCTGAAGGGGGAAGAGTTCTTCGATGTGAAGAAATACCCGGTCATGAAGTTCAAGTCGAAGAGCGTCCAGGTAGTCAGCAGGGGCAATTTGAAGGTCATCGGTGATCTGACCATCAACGCCATCTCGAAGCAGGTAGTGCTGACGCTTGATGGCCCGACCGACGAGGTCAAGGACACGCAGAACCGCATTAAGGTCGGCGTCACCGCCACCACCCAGATAAGCCGCAAAGAATACGGCATCCTCTACAACCCCGTCATGGAAACCGGTGGCGTTGCGGTCAGTGACGAAGTGAAAATAACGCTCGATATTGAGTTGATCAAGAACTAGATGCCCCGGAACCTCACAAATCGCACTCTGTTTATCGCTCTGCTTCTGGTCCCTGGTCTGGGAGCGAGGGCGCAGTCGATCGGGAATCGCCAGTCCCCAATTGACATCAGTGGTCCAGTCCGTCTGGATCCGCAAGCCCCGGCTTTCGAAGATATCGCGCAACTCAGGCTGCCGAAGGGCTTCCTGCTGAGAAACACCACGGGTTACCGCCTCGCCGATAACCGCTGGGCCAGCCTGAAAGCATATCCTGAGCCCGCATCGGCAGCTGCAGAGATCAAGTTCGGCGGCGTTGACTACAAACTGGACGAGTTCCACTTTCACACCCCCTCGGAGCATCTGGTGAATGGCCAGGTAACAGAGATGGAAGTGCATTTCGTGTTCGCCAATGAACATGCGGCTCCCTGCAGTGCGAGTCAGCTTCTGGTGGTGGGACAAAGAATCACGAAGGGCGCCGCCAATACTGAATTGAATAAGATCTTCGGCCCCACCGTCAGTTTGCCTCCGCAATACGGCGTTTTTACCAAAGTGGATAACTTCACGGTGATGAACGTGCTCACCGGGCTCGACGATTCCTACCGCTACCCCGGTTCCCTCACAGCGCCCGTTAACCCGGAGCATCTGGGCGGCTGTCCGAATCCGCCGGGCGGGGAAACGCAGCAATTGGTTTCCGGCCAGTTGCCGGAGGTTGTCTCCTGGGTCGTCCTGCGGCAGACCATACAAATGTCGGAAGCCCAGCTTGCTCGCTTCCACGCGCTTTTCCCCAACGGTGACGCCCGGGGACCGCAGGCGCTAAAGGGTCGCGCCATCACGAAGACGAAGGACTGAGTGCAGCTTGTCTGATTTACGCAACTGGGATCAGGACGAACGCGTCCGGAAGCTCCGAATCAAAAAAACAACGGCCACGCAGGTTGCACCTCCTGCCACCTCGCTGGTTATTGGGGTTGGACAAGGCAGTTGCACCGTCACTCTAAATGGACGTGTCAGCCGCCTCCGCTGTGAAATGCAGGTCGCGCCTGGAGATCTGGTGTCGGTGCTGCATGAGAAAGTGGTCGCCATCGCGCCACGGCGGACTACTCTCGCCCGGACCGACCCCGCCAACAAGCACCGCGAACGGATTATTGCGGCGAATCTCGATCTGCTCGTCGTAGTGGCATCCATTGACGATCCACCTTTTCGCCCTGGACTGGTGGACCGCTATCTGGTCGCAGCGGCCAAAGGTGGGATCGAGCCCATTCTCTGCATCAACAAGGCTGATCTTTCCGCTCCGGAACAAATTGCTGCCGCTGCCAGCCGATTTGCCATTCCCTGGGTCCGCTGTTCCACTAAAACAGGAGACGGCGTGGAGCAATTACGCCAGTTGCTGGCCGGAAAGCTCGCAGTCCTGGCGGGGCACAGCGGCGTGGGCAAAAGCTCGGTTCTGAACGCCCTGGCCGGTGCGGCTATCGCCCGCATCGGCGGTGTCAGCGAAGGCAGCCAAAGGGGCAGACACACCACCACCACGTCGTCGCTGGTGGATCTTGGTGACAACGGCCGGGTGATCGATACGCCCGGGATTCGCTCTTTTGACCCCGGGCAGTTAACTTTAGACGAGCTTCGTGCCGCTTTCCCTGACTTCAACACAGGCACCTGCCGCTTCGCCGATTGCACCCACCGTGCCGAGCCCGACTGCGCGCACAGGGATGAATCGTCGCCCCGCTATGCCTCGTGGATGCGCCTCGCAGCCGGACTTTAGCGGCTCCTGTTTGCGTTTCAGTTGCGTTACGTGATAAATTTCAGATAACAGAGGTTGTGTCAGTATTTTCAGTGCCGTCCCCAATTGGGTCCTTTTGCGCCCGTCGCATCCGCGTGCCCGTTTGCGCGTCCGCTGTCTCTTCCCACGTCCATCTCGTTATCTGGAGAATCAATGATGAATTCACGTTTTACTCGGAGAGCGGCGCGATTTTTCGCCTGTCTCTCGCTTCTGAGTCTTAGTCTTTTTGCTCAATCTGAACGCGGCACCATTACTGGTGCTGCACGCGATAGTTCCGGCGCCCTTGTTCCTGGTGCCAAAGTTACCATCACCAACAACGCAACCAATGTCGTAGTCGGAGCCGTTACGAACCCGCAGGGTGAGTACGCCGCCCCCAGCCTCTCTCCTGGAACCTATTCGGTTCGCATGCAAAAAGAAGGTTTCCGTCCCGCCGTCACCAACGGTGTTTCGCTCGATGCCGCGCAGACGGTTCGTGTGGACGCAACGCTCGAAATTGGTACCTCCACACAGGCCATCGAAGTCACGGCTTCGGTTGTTACTCTGCAGACGGAAGACGCCAAGACCAGCGTCACGCTACAGAATAAACTCGTCAACGATCTGCCTCTCGTTGTCGGCGGCACCATCCGTACCCCGTTCGACCTTGCTGCCCTGATCCCGGACGCCAAGAACCTCGGCGGCGATAACGGTTTCAGTCTCGGTGGCGGTCAGGCGGCTTCCTACGGTACGTCGCTCGATGGCGTTTCCACCAACACCAGCCGCGCTCTTTCGAAGAGCTGGGTTTCCTCGAACGCACCCTCCGTGGAAGCGATCGAGCAGTTCACCGTCGATACCAACGGTTTCAAAGCCGAATACGGCCACGCAGGCGGCGGCAACATGACGTTCGTCTCGAAGTCCGGCACCAACCAGTACCACGGTTCGGCTTACGAATTTCTCCGCAACAACGCGTTCGACGCGAACAACTTCTTCAGCAACCGCAGCGGCATCCCGATCTCCATCTACAAGCAGAACGACTTCGGCTTCACCGCGGGTGGTCCGGTCCGCATTCCGAAAATCTACAACGGCAAGGACAAAACCTTCTTCTTCTTCTCGTATGAAGGTTTCCGCAACCGTTCCGGCGCTTCCGGCGCCACTTTCACGGTCCCGACCGCTGAAATGTACAACGGCGACTTCACCAAGTGGGTCACCTCAGCCGGTGCGCAGATTCCGATCTTTAACCCTCTGACGCAGACCACGAATCCCGATGGCAGCGTGTCGCGTCAGGCGTTTGCGGGCAATCAGGTTCCGAAGAGCCTGTGGAGCCCCCAGTCAGTGAAGGCGCTCGGCGTCTTCCAGAACGGTGGTTCTCCGCTGGTTCCGAACAACGGTGCCGCAGCCGGCACCGCCGCATACATCGCCAACAACTACCTGGTCACCAACGGGACGCAGATCTACCCCGTGAACAAGACCAGCATCAAGGGCGACCATATTTTCAATGACAAGCACCGCATCAGCGGCTATTACGCGCATGACCGCGAACACCAGACCCCTGGTCCCGACGGCCCCGCCACGCTGCCCGGTCTTTACACCAACTACAACGATCTTCTGCAGGCTTCCGACGTTGTCCGTTTCAGCTGGGACTGGACCTTCAGCCCCAACAAGTTGAACCACTTCTACTCCGGTGGCAACAACTGGGCGCAGGACCACAAACCGCCACAGGAATACACAGGTAACTGGAAGAGCAAGTTCTGCCTGGCCAACACGCCGGATTGTAACGATAACCTGGTCAACCTCTTCACCGGCGGCACGGGCAACCGTTACAGCCAGTGGGGCGGCAACGCCGACAACGGTTCGGAAAACACCACCTACGCCTACAACGACGACTTTACCTGGATCCATGGCAACCACTCGTTCAAGTTCGGCGGTATGTACCAGCTGAATCACTACAACGGTTTCGGCCGTCAGTGCATCTCGGGTTGCGTTGGCTTCAGCTATCAGGAAACCGGCGTCCCCGGCGGCTCCAACCCGAACGCGGGCGGCAATGAATTTGCTTCGTTCCTGCTCGGCCATGCCGATACGGGTTCGCTCGATACCATCCGCTTCATCGGTCAGCAGTTCTACTACTTCGGCGGTTACTTCCAGGACGACTGGCGCGTGACCAAGAAGCTGGTTCTGAACCTGGGTCTCCGCTGGGATGGCAACCTGCCTCCGACCGGCCTCGAAAATCGCTGGACCGACTTCAGCCCGACAACCCCGAATCCCGCTGCCGGCAACATTCCCGGCGCTGTGATCTTCTCGGGCAACTGCCAGGGCTGCGTTGGCACTCGCCGTCTGGCCGATTTCTGGACCAAGGGCTACGGTCCCCACGCCGGCTTCGCCTACTCGAAGGACACCAAGACCGTTATCCGCGGCGCGTATGCTCGTTCCTTCGGCGCGCTCGTTTCGGTCAGCGGTTCCACCCACAACTCGGGCTACACCCTGACGCAGAGCTTCCCCAACCAGAACGCCGGTCTAACGCCGTCCTTCACGCTGGACGCTGGTCTGCCGGCCTGGACCGCCCCTCCCTTCATCAACCCGTCCGTCTCGAACGGCGCGAGCGTTGCCTGGTTCCAGGGTAATGAAACCACCAAGCTGCCTGCCTTCGATAACTTCAGCCTGTCCATTCAGCGCCAGGTTGGGAACTCGATGGTTGCCGAAATCGGTTACAGCGGCGTGATGGGTTCGCACCTGCAGACGCAGTTGCTGCAGTACAACACCATCAGCCCCAGCAATCTGACGCGGTTCGGCACGGTTGCCCAGAGCATCGTGGTCCTGAACAGCCAGGTTGGTTCAGCTGCTGCGAACACCGCCGGTGTCTTCGCTCCGTACCCGACCTTTAAGGGCACGGTTGCACAGGCTCTCCGTCCGTTCCCGCAGTACAACTCGATCGATACGTATGCCGGTCAGGGAGACCATAGCGGTCACTCCACCTATCATGCCGCGATTCTGAAACTCTCGAAGCGTTACTCGCAGGGTCTCTCCTTTAACGCATCGTATGTGTTCTCGAAGATCATCACCGATTCGGATACGGCCTGGGGTGGCGGCTTTGCAGCTGACCAGTTCAACCGTCGTCTGGAAAAGTCGATTGGCGCCTTCGACGTGTCGCATGACTTCAAGTTCGCCGCTACTTATGACCTGCCTTTCGGCAAGGGCCAGAAGTATCTGACCAGCGGTCCGCTCGGCTACATTGTCGGCAACTGGCGCGTGTCGTCCATCAACCTGTATGCCAACGGCACGCCGGTTGGTATCGGCACCAGCCTGACGCTGCCCATCTACGCCAGCGGCTCCGGTGGACGCGTTCCGGCCTATGTCACCTCTTATGACGGTTGGCAGCCCTCCAGCTGGACGCACGGAAAGTTTGATCCCTCGGTGGATAAGTTCTTCGTTCCGTACGGCAGCGGCCCGTTCCCCACTCAGGGAAGCGGCGTCGCCGGCTTCAACAGCATTGGCAACGTGACCCGGTTCAACCCGAGGCTGCGTTTGTTCAATAACCTGAACGAAAATCTGTCGATCACGCGTACTTTCCCCATCTGGGAAAAGATGAAGCTGGAATTCCGCGCGGAAGCCTTCAACGTCTTCAACCGCGTCCGTTTCGGTACCGGCAGCACGCAGTTGCAGAGTGCAACGTTCGGCGTCCTCAGCGGCGCGGGCAGCCAGATCAACTCGCCCCGCAGCCTGCAGTTGGCTCTGAAGCTGTACTTCTAAGCTGAAATAACCAACCCAAAACAAAACCCCGAGGCTTCACGGCCTCGGGGTTTTGTCGTTTTAGCCGATATTTGGCGCCCCCCCCCTCGGTCCTCTTCAAGAAATGGGTTGGAATCCATGCCGAAGCCAGGAAAGCCCGGCAGGATCTCCTTGCTGGCTCTGAACCGACGACTGCTGTTGCCTCCGAACCCGACGCAGGGAAGGGAACTGCAAAGGTGCCCGCCGCTCGGGAGACAGCTCTCAATGTGGAAGCCGAGGCCGCACGGTCGGAGACGGTTGTGCCTCCAGCCGGGTTTAGAGGTTCTGCGCGAACCGCGCGGACAAATTGATCATGATCAACACCGGTCGTTTTACTCGGCAAGCGGTTCGGGAGGCCAATGGCCATGGCACTCATACTGTTGAGTTGATCGATGGCGAGCGCCCCGTGAGGCTTTGTCAGGAGAGGCAGTTGGGCGTGCGCAGGAAAGAAGTATTCGCAGTGGACCATGCCTTCTTCCGCGATATCATTTCCGCCCTTGCGTAGGCGGTTCAGCCCTTCTCTGCGGCTTCCGCGCCGGCTTTGATGAGCTTCACAAGGGCTTCTTCGTCGAGATCGCCGAGGTGCTTAAAGCGCACGCAGCTCTTGCCAACGTTCGCCTTGCCCCGCGTGTCTTTGAAGCGTTCTGCAACATAGCCGTTTTCATCCATGGCGGTAATGTACAACGAGATGTAACTGGCGTTGCTGGCGATGCCGATGCGGAACCAGTCGCCTTCCCTGCCGCTCGGGTATTTGTAGTGATACGGGCCGTAGGCCAGGATACCAATGTGAATAAACGGCTTTAGTTCCGCGGCATGTTGGCGGATCAACTGGTGGAGCGCCGCGATATCCGCGCGGCGCCTTTCCCCCACTGCCGCGATGTACTCTTCGGGCGTTGATACATTCTTCTGTTGTCCCTTCATGCGTGCGTCTCTCCCAGCGAATATCATGGCAGACGAAAGCTCCACACGTTCAGCGCTCCGGGGGGCTTGGCCCCTGAGACGTGAAGCCGCTGCCACCGCCGGTAAGCCTGGCTTTGGTTACTGGCGGCCGGGTATGTCGGGTTCGCGGGTTTCGCCGGTAATTTTCACATTGCGGAAGTCGCCGGTTTCATTAAAGGACCCGAGGCCGACCTGCCCCCAGCGGAGGCTCATGTCCACCGCTTCCAGGCTGGGATTCCGCTTGCCGTTTACTTCCACGGAACACTTGCCTGTATCGCCATCGAAGGTCAGCTTCACGGGCGTCCATTCCTCGGTTGCGAAAGATGCCGCGCCGTCGAGAGCGGACATGCGGACGCGCTCTCCGCTAAAGACGTGAAACATGCCTTTGTGGACGTTTTGTTTTGCGGCTTCATCGGTGGAGATGTGCGCGTAGTTGTAGTGGTCCTTGTCCTGCCAGGCGTAGACGATCATCAGGCTCCGCGCATTGTGCTTCATTTCCGCTTCTACCGTCACTTTGCGGTACGGCTTGGAATTGAGGATCGCGTACTTTTGAGGGCGACGCGGCTGCCCGGCGGCAGGCTCTCCCGCGACCTTCAGGCGCAGGGTTCCATTTTCAACGGACCAGTCGGACGCCATTTGCACGGTCCACGAATGACCGAAGGCCTGAATCGTTTCAGGAACAGTGGCTGCCGATAGCGCAAGGGTAAGCAGCAGGGCGGAGGAAAGGTGTCTCATCTGTTCGAGCGTACCGCAATCGCCTCCGCCTCTGCGACCATGCTGGTATTTTAGAAATAACAAATGGCAACTTCATCCGCGGCTCCTGAAACACGCAATCCTGCTACTCCGCTGGCTCGCAATAAGAACCTGCGCAAATGGGTTGAAAAGATGGCCCAACTGACACAGCCCGACAATATCTATTGGGTTGATGGCTCCCAGGAAGAGTGGGACATGCTCTGTGACCAGATGGTGGTCTCGGGCACGTTCACTCGGCTGAATCAGGATTTGTGGCCGGGCTGCTTCTATGCGCGCTCGGACAAGGACGATGTGGCCCGCGTGGAAGACCGGACCTATATCTGCTCCCTGTCAAAGGACGCGGCGGGCCCCACGAATAACTGGGTGAATCCTTTCGAGATGCGCCGCAAGCTGAAGGGCCTGTTCTCCGGCTGCATGCGGGGCCGAACGATGTACGTTCTGCCGTACAGCATGGGGCCGATCGATTCGCCCATGGCGCAGATTGGCGTGCAACTAACCGATTCGCCCTATGTTGTGGTGAACATGCGGATCATGGCGCGCATCGGGATGCCGGTCTACGCGGAGATCGACAAGGACGTGAAGCGCGTGGTGCCCTGCGTCCATTCGGTGGGCGCGCCGCTGGCTGCGGGGGACACGGACGTTACGTGGCCCTGCAATAAAGAAAAATATATCGTCCACTTCCCGGAAACGCGCGAGATCTGGTCGTACGGTTCCGGGTATGGTGGCAATGCGTTGCTGGGCAAGAAGTGCTTCGCGCTGCGGATTGCGTCGAACATTGCCCGCGATGAGGGCTGGCTTGCTGAGCACATGCTGATTTTGGGCGTGGAGAATCCGGAAGGCGAGAAGACTTACGTGGCAGCCGCGTTCCCCAGCGCTTGCGGCAAGACGAACTTCGCCATGCTGATTCCGCCCGACGGCTTCGACGGCTGGAAGGTGTGGACCATCGGCGATGACATTGCCTGGATCAAGCCCGATGAGACGGGGCAGTTGCGCGCGATTAATCCCGAAGCCGGTTTCTTTGGCGTGGCTCCGGGCACGTCGATGAAGACGAACCCGAACGCGATGGCCGCGTTGTCACGCAACACCATCTTCACCAACGTGGCTTTGACGCCTGAAGGCGGCGTCTGGTGGGAAGGCATGACGGACTCGCCGCCAGATCATTGCACCGACTGGCAGGGCAATCCGTGGACGCCCTCGATTGCGAAGGTAAAGGGCACGAAGGCGGCGCACCCGAACTCCCGTTTCACCGCTCCGGCATCACAATGTCCCACGATTGATCCGGCCTGGGAATCGCCCCATGGCGTGCCGATCAGCGCGATTATTTTCGGTGGCCGCCGCGCCACCACCATGCCGCTGGTTTTCCAGGCGTTCAACTGGAGTTCCGGCGTTTACACCGGAGCCACCATGGGCTCGGAGACGACTGCCGCCGCCGCTGGTGCCGTGGGCAAGGTCCGGCGCGATCCGATGGCTATGCTGCCGTTCTGCGGCTACCACATGGGCGACTATTTCCGGCACTGGCTGAAAGTACAGCGGTTACTTTCCGAGACTCCGCGCGTGTTCCATGTGAACTGGTTCCGTAAGGATGCGGACGGCAACTTCCTGTGGCCCGGCTTCCGAGAGAATATGCGCGTATTGAAGTGGATTGTGGACCGCGCTAAGGGTCGTGCCGCGGGGCGCGAAACGCCGATTGGCTGGGTTCCCCGCTATGAAGACATTGAGTGGAAGGGGCTTGATTTCCCGGTCGAGATCTTTGATCAGCTGCAGGAGGTGGATCGTGCGGCCTGGAAGCTGGAGGTGATCGGGCATGAGGAGTTGTTTATTGAACTTCATGACCACCTTCCGCCCGAGATTGTTTACGAGCGCGAACTGCTGATTTGCCGGTTGTAGACGTTCATTGAGATTCAGCCGGATTCGGGACTGGCTATTTTGCGCAGTCCCGAATCCATTGTCAATAGTTCGGCATTCATGGCTTCCGCCAAAGACGGGGAATAGTTGTGCGGTGCAGCAAATCGGCACCACGGACCCAATATCCCTTCGATTTCAAATCACGAATGAGGTGCCCGCCAATGCCCCCCGCCCCGTGAACCAGTACCGGCATCTCCTGATTACTGCGGCATCGTTTGCAGGAGGTCTGAGCGTACTCCCTGAGTGGTGACGGTATCTCGGGTAGTGGACACCCCGACTATTCGCCAGGGGCCGGTCATGGGCGTTTTCCCGGCCAGAACATAGCGCTGATTGCCGAGTTCCCGGGAAAGCCGCGAGACGAGGACAGTATCGGTCACCCTGGCGAGGTTCATTTTCGGGAAACCCTTCAGGGGGATCTCATCGATCTCCATCCAGCCGACACCGGGACGCTCGGTCCGCAGGGGCAGGGAAGGCACGGGGGGCAGCGGTGCGCCGATAGCGAATTCGGTAGTTTCTTCCGAAACGTAGAGGTCGGACATGGGCATGGACCGCATCAGGTGGTAGCGGAAGGCGACGCCGGTGTTGTAAACCCGGGTTTCCACTTCCAGCGCCCTGCCCAGCGACCCGTTCTGCATGTACCTGCCGCTCAATGTGTTGTACCCGGGGTGTGAGGCTGAGGACGTGCCGATGAGGCCCACATTTTCCCCCAGCAGCGGTTCTTGTTCCCAGATATCGAAACCCATGAAGGAGGTATCGAGGAGGATCTTTCCCTGATACCAGAGCTGATACGCGAGCCGGAACAGGGCGGTATCTTCCTGGCTCGAGACGAAGATCCGGAATTCGAGCTTGCCATCGGGCGACTTGACGGTCTTCAGGTCCTGGGCCTTTACGCCGACGCTCATCGCAAGCAGCAGGGCCAAAAATGAAAAAAGGGGCCCACCGGCAAACCGGCGAGCCCCCTTTTGGTTGAGAAACACGACTAGGCCCAGCTCATCCCGGCTTTCGACAGCGGGAGCTGCCGGAGCCTCTTTCCGCTGGCGGTGAAGATCGCGTTGGCGATCGCCGGCAGAACGGGGGGCAGTGAGGGTTCGCCGAGACCCGTGGGGGACGCGGTGGACTTCACGAAGTGGGTTTCGATGGCGATGGGAGCCTGGTTGATGCGAACCATGCCGTGCGTGTTGAAGTTGCCCTGCACGACCTTACCCTTATCGACCGTGATTTCCTGCAACATGAGTTCGCTCATGCCGTCGATCACGCCGCCGTGGACCAGGTTTTCCGCGCCACTGGGGTTGATGATCTGGCTGCCAATGTCACCGGCCACCCAAACCTTGTTCACCTTCACTTTGGTGCCGGTAACGGTAACTTCGGCAACTTCGGCGAAGTAGCCCATGTGGCTGAAATGGAACGCGATACCCTGCGCGGTGCCGGCGGGGTACTTCTTCTTGCCCCATTCGCACTTTTCCATCGCCAGTTTCATGGCGCCGATCATGCGGTCGGCGTTCATACCCGGAGGCGCGAAGCCTCCACGGCCACCACCGGCTGCGGGGGGGGCGGGGAGCGGGGCGCCGGAGGCGAGCAGATCGAGGCGGAACTGAGCCGGATCCTTGCCTGCGGCGTGCGCGAGTTCATCGATAAAGCTCTGGATCACGAACGCGAAAGCGTTGCTGGAGGGAGCGCGCAACGCGCCGGTCCGAATGCCGAGGCGCTGAACCGAGGACTGCAGCGTGTAGTTCGGAACGAAGCGCTGCGGGAACTCGGTGGGGCCCATGGCGGAGGAAGACGCGAACGTCTCGCCATCGCCATAGCTGAGGAAATGATTCTTCCAGCCCACGATCTTGCCCGAAGCGTCGATGCCGGCCTTCAGGTTCTGCCAGCCGCCGGGGCGGTAATAATCGTGACGCATGTCATCTTCACGCGACCAGATGAGCTTCACGGGAACGCCGGGAACCTGTTTGGCGATCCAGGCGGCTTCCACCATGTAGTCGTTGGTGAGGCGGCGGCCAAAGCCACCACCGGCACGGACCATGTGGAGGGAGATGTCGGTTTCCGCAACGCCCAGGGTGTCGGCAACAAGCTTGCGGCCGCGACCGGGCTGTTGGCTGTTGCCCCACATTTCCAGCTTGCCGTCTTTGAACACCGCAGTGCAGTTCTGTGGTTCCAGGGGCGCGTGGGCGATGAACGGATAGGAGTAGGAGGCTTCCACCACCTTGGCGGCCGATTTCAGGGCAGCGTCGGCGTCGCCGTCGGCGCGCAGGGTGCGCTGGGGGGCCGCTTTGCCCAGTTCTTCGGCCTTTTTGGCATACCCCACGCTGCTGTCGCCGGCGTTCGGCCCTTCGTTCCATTCCACAACCAGCTTTTTGCGGGCGCTGTTGGCGTGCCACCAGGTTTCGGCCACAATGGCGATGCCGTTTTCGAGACCCGGTTCGCCGGGGAGGACCGCGTCGGTGATGACGGGGCGCTCCACCACAAACGCGTGCTTCACGCCGGGCAGTTTCTTGATTTCGTCGAGGTTGGCCTTAACCACCTTGCCGCCGAAGACGCCGCATTTTTCAAAGCAGGCGTGCAGCATGCCGGGGAGGGTAACATCGACGCCGAAGATGGGGGCGCCGGTGACGATCTTGCCGATGTCATAGGCGGAATGCTTCTTGCCGATGATCTTGTACTCGGAGGGATCCTTCAGCTTCAGGCGGCTGAAATCGGGGGGGGGGAGCTTGGCGACGGCAGCGGCGAGCTCGCCATAAGTGGCGGACCGTTTTGACGACGCGTGGTTCACCTTGCCGGCTCCCGTGGTAAGTTCTGCCTCGGGAACACCCAGTTTCTGGGCTGCTGCGGTGATAAACAGGGCGCGGCCAGCGGCACCGGCCTGGCGCATGGGGGTCCAGGCGTTCGGGGTGGCGGTGCTGCCACCGGAGGACTGGGCAGCGTACTTCGTATCGTCGAAGTCGGCCTGTTCGAGCCGGACGTTCTTCCAGTCGACATCCAGTTCATCGGCAATCATCATGGGCAGCATGTTGCGGACGCCCTGGCCGGTTTCCGGATTCTTCGCGACGATGGTGACGGTGCCGTCGAGGGCGACCTTGATGAAATTGTTCGGGTTAGGCGGAGGCGGTGCGGCTCCACCGCGGCCCTGCGCCAACAGGTCGGAGGCGAAGGGGAAGCTGAACATCACTCCGCCGCCGGCAACTGCGCTGATTTTGAAGAACGAACGTCGATTCAGGACGTTTTGAGTGGAATCTTTTCGCTTCATGTCCGGTCTCCTCTCCTATTCCTTGCCGGCCGTTTGCACGGTTTTGGCTGCCGCGTTGGACCCCATATCAGCGGCCTTGTGGATGGCTTCGCGGATACGCAGGTAGGTTCCGCATCGGCACAAATTACCGCTCATGGCGGTGTCAATGTCTTTGTCGGTCGGCTTCGGCGTTTTAGCCAGAAGCGCTGCGGCGGACATGATCTGTCCCGCCTGGCAGTAACCGCACTGCGGTACGTCAACCGTTTCCCATGCCTGCTGCAGGGGGTGCGTTCCGTTGGCTGAAAGCCCTTCGAGCGTGGTGACCGCTTTCGTTCCCACCTGCGAAACGGGGTACATGCACGAACGGACTGGCTGTCCGCCCACATGGACCGTGCAGGCGCCACATTGTGCCATGCCACAGCCGAATTTGGCCGCTTTCAGGTTAAGAACATCACGAAGAACCCACAAGAGGGGCATATCTGCTGGCACATCAACCGAAGTTGTGTGCCCGTTTACGTTGAGTTTGAAGGCCATAGAAGGTTTTCCTCCCCGGTCCAATATATCGCATTTTGCCTTTTGGCGGCAGCTTTATCTGCCGAAACCCTGTGTTCTGTTCCGGGGGTGTAATGAGTTTGTAAAAACACCTTGCCGTCGTCAAAAGCCTCCTCCGGATCGTGCAAGATGGGTCCGGAAGGCTTCAGGCTCAATGACTTCGGACAATACGATCAACCGGCGGGGCTTTTATGCTCAGGCCATTTTTGCGCTCAATGCGCTTCTCGGGGCGGCGCTGGCGGTGCCAACTCTCGTTTATCTGCTGGTCCCGGCGGGCCGCAGAAAGAAAGAAACCCTGGTTGACGCCGGTGACGTCTCGCAACTGACACCCGGCGCACCGGTGGAGCTGCGTTTCCAGCAGAGCCGGGTGGATGGCTGGCGCGTTCTTACCGAGAAGCGGACCGCCTGGGTAGTGAAGACCGCAGCCAACGAGGTGATTGCTTATGGTCCGCAGTGTACGCACCTGGGCTGCGCGTACCACTGGGAAAACCAGCCGAAACAGTTCGTTTGTCCCTGCCACGCTTCGCTGTTTTCCGTTCAGGGGAAGGTTATTTCGGGCCCGGCGCCGCGACCGCTGGATCGCTATGTGGCTCGGGTTCAGAACGGCCGCCTGCTCCTCGGGGCTTTGCGGCAAGCGACGGAGTCGGCGTCTGTGGCACCGGTGTCTGTGGAACCGGCGTCTGTGGAACCGACCTCTGGAAGTGCCGCATGAAGCGGCGTCTTGATGATTTTCTGGCGGTTCTTGACGACCGGACCGGGATTCCGTCCGGAATCCGCCACTTTCTGGGCGAGGATATCCCCGCGTCCAGCGGCTGGCACCAGGTTTTTGGCAGCGTTGCGCTGTTCATGATTCTGGTGCAGTTCTTCACGGGCATCCTGCTGGCGTTTAACTACGCTCCCACGCCGGGCCAGGCTTACGACAGCCTGCGTTACATCATCACGGAAGTGACTGGCGGCCGGCTGATGCGCGGGCTCCATCACTGGGGTGCCAGTATGGTGATCGTGATTGTGGTGTTGCACATGGTGCAGGTCTTCGTTTGGGGGGCCTACAAAAAGCCTCGCGAAGCCACATGGATTGCGGGTGTGATTCTGCTCTTGCTGACGCTGGCTTATGGCCTCACCGGGTATCTGCTGCCGTGGGACAATCGCGCGTATTGGGGAACGGTGGTGACCACGCAGATTGGCGCTTCCGTGCCCGGCGCCGGACCCTGGGTGAGCCGTCTGCTGGGTTCCTCTGGAGAGATCGGGGTTGTCACGTTCGCCCGGTTTTATGCCCTGCACGTTTTGCTCCTGCCGCCCCTGACGATGTTGCTGATCGGCTTTCATATCTTCCTGGTTCGGAGGCACGGCGTTGCGCCTCAGCCGCAAGACGAGGGCCAGCCGAAGAAGAAGTTTTTCCCGCAGCAGGTTTTCCGGGATACAGTCGCCATCTTTGTTGCCTTCGCTATCTTGTTTACGCTGGCGGCTGTGGCCCGGATTCCGCTGGAACGGATGGCGGACCCCACCGATACCAGCTATATTCCACGCCCTGAGTGGTATTTCCTGTTCCTGTTCCAGTCGCTGAAGCTGTTTGAGGGGCCGCTGGAGCTGGTTGGGACGGTCGTTCTGCCGACTCTCGCGATTCTGGCGCTGATCGCCACACCTTTTATTGACCGCAGCCGGCTGGTGCGGGTTCGGCAGCGGACTCTGGCGATTGGGATTGTGGCGCTGGCCGGTATCGGCTGGAGCGGCCTCACGCTTGCGGCAGTTCGCGGGACTCCTCCGCAGACGGCCGCCGGTTCCATCGATTTTTCGGGACCTGTTCAGTGGATGCAACTGAGGCCGGCGGAGCTTGCGGGCGTTCATTATTTTCAGCGTGAAAATTGCAGCAGATGTCATAACGTGCTGCGGGGCGGGGAAGCCAAGGCTGGTCCCGTGCTGGCCGATACGGCGCGTCGTCATGACAGGGAGTGGATGCTGAAGCACTTTTCCGATCCGCAGTCGACCAGTCCGGGCACGGCCATGCCGCCGGTTGATTTGACGGCTTCTCAAATGGGAGACCTTGCGGCGGCTGTTTCGGCTTTGACCCCGGAAAGTGGCGATCTGGTGGCGATTACGCCGGAGTTCGCTTCATCAGGGGCGGTGGTTTATCAGAAATACAGCTGCGGCGGATGTCACATCGTGAATGGTGTCGGTGGGAAGATTGGGCCGAATCTGAATGGTCTGGCGGCCCGCAGGACGGAAGCGTGGACGGCGGAACATTTCGTCAATCCTCAGAAACTCTCGCCGGGGACGCCCATGCCGGTTTATCCTCTGGCAACGAAGGAGATGCAGGATCTGATCTCGTGGCTCTTCACCCTCCCGGAGAAATCCGGAACTTAGGCAGAGAAATTTCCTGGCGCGATGCACTTTTGTTTATAGAAGATGAACGAATTTGACGTCGCGCTGAAAAATCTGCTCCAGCGTCAAATGGAGGGTGGTTATCTCTCTATCCTCACGGGGCTGCAAATCACGGAATGGCTGGGGACGGAGCTTGATGAAGTCCGTTCCCGCCGTGCGGACCTGCTGGGCCGGACCCGTGAAGGCGTGCTGGTCCATGTGGAGCTGCAGGCAACGAACGATCCGAAGATGGCCTTGCGGATGGCTGAATACGCGCTGGCGATCTGCCGCCGGTATAAGTCGCTGCCGGTCCAGATCGTCCTTTATTTGGGAGAAAAGCCGCTTCGGATGGAACCGGAGCTCTCCGGTTTGGGCTGGACGTACCGGTGCCAGATCGTGGATATCCGCGATGTGCCGACCGAGAACCTTCTCAGCAGTAACCTTCCGGAAGACAATGTTCTGGCGGTTCTGACGCGCTTCGCCAACCAGGGCGACACGATCAGGCGCATTCTGGGCAGGATTGCAGCTGCTCCGGCTGAAACCCGGCAGACTCTGCTCTCAGAATTGACACTGGTGGCGGGGCTGCGCAGATTAAGAGCGATAATAGGAAAGGAAATTGACCAGATGCCCATTCTCCTCGATCTGAAAGACCACAACATCCTCGGCCCGACCTTCCGGAAGGGGCTGAAGCAGGGCATGGAGCGGGGACTGGAGCAGGGATTGGAGCGGGGACTGGAGCAGGGGGAGCGTCGTCTGGTCTTGCGGATGCTGGCGCAGCGTTTTGGAGAACTCCCCACCGCCGTGGTGAAACGCCTGGATTCTATGTCGGCAAGTGAAATTGAGAGCCTTTCCGACCGCATCCTCACAGCCGCAACGCTCCACGATCTTTTCGGCCCCATCTAAAAGCTGGTTCGCAGCAACATCCGCGCTGATAAACTGGCAGTTAATCAGACCGGACATGTACACCACAAAGCGATTTCCAGGCTCACTCTTCGTCGGCACAGCGCTGGCGATTCTGGCGACAAGCAGCGCCTTCGCGCAGTCAAAAGCTCCCGAACTCTCAAAAGAATGGCCCACTTACGGCCACGACTCCGGCGGGATGCGTTTTTCTCCCCTCACGGAAATTACTCCGGCCAACGTGGGCACGCTGAAGGTTGCGTGGACGTATCACATGAAACCTGAAGGCTTTGTTGCCCCGGCCGGTCGCGGCGGTTTTGGCGCGCCTGGGCGCGGGCCGGTCGGCGACAACCCTGACGCGCCCCCCGCAGCCGGTCGCGGACGAGGTCGTGGCGGCGCGGGCTTCCTGCCCTCGGGGGATACGCCCCTCGTCATTAACGGCGTGATGTACATTTCCTCTCCTTACCAGCGGCTGGTGGCGGTTGACCCGGTGACGGGTAAGGAACTCTGGAACTACCAGCTCCCCACCGGGAGTCCTTCCACGCGCGGGGTCGAATACTGGGGCGGTGACGGGAAAACTCCTCCGCAGCTCGTTTTCGGTGCGCGCGACGGCAAGATGTACTCCATTGATGCGAAGACAGGTAAGCCGAACATGAACTTTGGCGATAACGGTATCGTCAACATGAACACCGAAGACATTATGCGGGGTCTGCCGGGTGTGAATGGTCTTACAGCGCCGCCCATCGTTTACAAAAATCTGGTGATTGCGGGTGGCACCACGCAGGAGAATCCGCCGCTCGGGCCAGCGGGCGATATCCGCGCCTGGGATATGCGTACCGGCAAAGTGGTGTGGAAGTTCCGTTCCATCCCGCAGGCCGGCGAAAAGTACAACGATACCTGGGCCAAAGACAGCTGGATCAATCGTACCGGCGTCAATATTTGGGGCCACATTACGGTGGACGCCCAGCGCGGCATCGCCTACCTGCCGTTCGGGGCTCCGTCCGTTGACCAGTACGGAGGCGACCGAGCCGGTGACAATCTTTTCTCCACTACTCTTGTTGCCATTGACGCGAATACCGGCAAGTATCTGTGGCACTTCCAGCTTGTGCATCACGACATCTGGGATTACGATATGACCGGGGCCCCCGCGTTGATCGATGTGAAGCGCAACGGCAGGACCATCCCCGCCGTCGCCGCCATCAATAAGGTCGGCCTGCTGTTCCTGCTGGACCGCGTAACGGGAAAACCGATCTACGGCGTGGAAGAACGCCCCGTTCCGCAGAGTGAAGTGCCGCTGGAACGGACCTCGAAGACTCAGCCCTTTCCGCTGAAGCCGCCACCACTTTCGCGTATGGCCATGAAGCCGGAGGAGGTGGCGACGGTTACGCCCGAGATCGAGGCTGGCTGCCGCAAGCTGATGGAAGGTGTGCAGCTGGGCGGGCCCTACCTGCCTGCCAGCTACAACCGTCTGCGTGTCCAGTTTCCGGGGAACCATGGCGGCGTGAACTGGTTTGGGACCTCGTTCAATCCCCAACTCGGGTTTCTGTTCATCAACGCCAACGAACTGGGGCAGCTTTCTGGTCTGAAGGACCGTGAAGCCGGTTCGGCTCGCGCCAGTTCACGCGGCCAAGGCAATCGTGTGGATCCTGACGGCCCTTACGATAGTGTTGGCGGCGGTCGCTTCAGCCTTCCGCCCGCCCCCAATTCGGCCCAGCAGTTCCCCTGCCAGCAGACACCCTGGGGTACGCTGACGGCCGTGAACGTGAACACCGGTGAGTTTGCCTGGCGCGTTCCGCTGGGGGTTACCGACAGCCTTCCTGCCGATAAGCAGAACACCGGCAGGCCGGGTAACGGAGGCACGATTGCTACTGCTGGTGGCCTGGTGTTCGTTGGGGCCACCGATGACGCACGCTTCCGCGCCTTCGATGCGAAGACGGGCAAGGAAGTCTGGACGTACAAGCTGAAGGGTGCCGCCGAAGCTACGCCGATGACTTATCAGGGAGCCGACGGCAAGCAGTACGTGGTGATTACGGCCACGGGCGGCGGGTTCTTCAATAATCCCGTGGTGGACGACAGCATCATTGCCTTCACGCTTGATAAATAGTTCGTTTCTGTAGCGGGCCGCAGGCTGGAAGGGTAATTCCTGGCTGCGGCCCGCATTTGCGAGAGGGTTTCCGCGGCCTGGTTGGGCGCGTGAACCTGTGCCGCAAGGCTTGAGCTGGTTGCTCCGTTTCACGCGGCCCGGCAAGCTATTGGCGCGGGGAGCGTGGCCGACTTTATCAGGCGCTCCAGCGCGTTGGCCCAGGCGTTTTTCATGGGCCGGGCTGCCCGTACATATTCAGCCAGTTCGCTGCGGCGGATACCCAGAAGCTGCGTTTGGAAGTTCACCCCGAAGTACTGCCGGGGTGCGGCCAGTGGCCTGAAGCCGAACATTCGCTGATAGACCTCGGAATGCTCGACTCGGGGACAGGCCACCAGCCAGTCCGCCTCGTAGTACTCGGCAAGCGCCGCCATGTGCCCCAGCAGGGTGACGAAGGAGTCTCGTCGCGCACTGGGGCCAAAACACAGGCGGCTTGCTTCCACGTAGCTCTCAGCGGCGATCGCCTGGAGGCACGGGTGGTCTCCGAAGACGTGTTGTGCAGGTGAATCCCCCCAGCCCACCGACGGCTTTACCACCGAGATGCGCACCGTCGCCAGAGCCTCTCCGGTTTCCGACTCGGCGAGGACGCTGATACTGTTTCGGAGTTCATCGAACTTGTCGTGGAACTTCTCCTCCGGCGACTGTTCGATGGCGCCCTTGCGCTGGTAGCAAAAGTACCGCAGCTGGTAAACGCGGTCCAAAAGGCTGGGAGTGTTTGCGATGAAGCAGTTCATATTGTGGTCTCGCTTTCATTTCTACAGGCGTCTCCCGGGGGCAATTACCGCCAGATGTTTTTCAACTTTCGCCGAAAACCATGTGGGCCAGATAAAATAACTTCAGTCCGTTCGTCTGCGGACGCCATGAGCATCTCCTCCCATCTCTCACCCTGGTTTAGCGAAAGTGTGCGCCAGCGTGGTCAGGCCTACTTTACAGCCGGTTACGTGCGTATTTTGCATGGCAGCCCCACCGAATTCGAAGGCCGGGTGCGGGGCACCGAACCGCATGAGGTGATGATCGAGGTTTCGGGGAACGAGCTGCGCCTTTCCTGTGATTGCAGCTTTTTTGATACGGAAGGCCCTTGTCGTCACCTTTGGGCCGGCGTGCTGGCGGCGGAGAAACTGCGTTATCTTTCGGCGGCTGCCCGTGCCACTCGGCTTGCGCCAGGGCCGGGGCAAGCCGCAGGTACGGAAACTGCCGACGGCGAACCCGACTTCGAATCCGGGCCCGTCGTCGCAACTTCGGGAGTGCCCTGGCGGGCTCGTCTTCGTGAACTGATTGACGGCACGCCTGCGGCTTCCGCCCCCACTCCCACATCCCCCGCGGAGACCTGGCGCTGGCCGCACGGCCGTGAAATCCTGTACGTTTTGAACCGCAACGGCGCATTAGCCACCGGGGCCTTGCAATTGGGGTTGCACTTCAGAGACCGCCGGGCGGATGGCGAATGGGGGCGAATTGTCCCTCTCACGCTGCGCCGCGCCGATATTTCCCGCTTGCCTGACCAGATTGATCACAATATTCTGGCCGCCGTCTCCGGCGCTCTTTCCGGCACAATGATGAGTTCGAATTACGGGTGGGCCAGTCAGAATCCGGTTCCCTCGCTGTCTGCGATCGACGCGCCGCTGGCCCGGATTGTGGTTCCGGCGGCCGCTCGCCAGGGGCGTCTGCTGCTGCGTGAGGCGCAGGGGGCACAGGACGCCGTTCCGGTGGTTTGGAACGAAAGCCCCTGGGGTTTTGCCCTGGAAATTGAACCCGTGGCAGGCAACTGGCGGCTTCAGGGGATGCTGAGCCGCGAGGGTAGCCGACTCACCGTGGCTGAGGCTGAACTCATCACGGCGGGCGCGTCCGGCGGTGACGGGTTCGTTTTTTCTCGCCTTCCCGTTGCCAAAGACGGCGCGGTGCGCATCGAAGTTTCCCCTCTTGATGCGGAGGCGAGTCTGGAATGGATCAATCATTTCCGCTCCGGACAGACTCTGGACGTGCCGGACCCGGACCGCGACGAATTTTTGGCCGCGCTCCTGTCGGCCCCGCGGCTGCCGAAGATCAAGGTCCCGGCTGAGCTGGAGTTCGAGGAAACGTCGCCGGCTCCCCGGCCGATTCTGCGGATTTCTTCGAGCGCCGATGACCCGCGTAACCTTCGGGGTATTCTTTCGTTCGATTACGAAGGCCATTCCCTGCTTCAGCAGGCCGAAGGGTCGGGGGTCTACGATTCCGCCGCTCGTCGTTTCATCCGCCGGGATCCGGCAGCGGAACGAGAGGCTACGGAACGCCTGGCATTGCTGGGGGGGCGTTACCAGGCTTGGTACAACGACATTCACTGGCTTTTGCCCGCAGCCAAACTTCCGCGAATTATTCGGGCGCTGGTGAATGACAAATGGCACGTGGAGACGGACGGCAAGTCGTTCCGCCCAGCCGGCGCCATGCGTGTGGAAGTCACCAGCGGCGTGGACTGGTTCGATTTGTGGGGCCAGGTGGATTACGGCGGCGCCACCGCCGACCTGCCGCAACTGCTGGAAGCGCTGCGCCGGGGCGAGACCGTGGTCCGGCTTTCGGACGGCGGTTTTGGTTTGCTTCCGGATTCGTGGCTGAAGAGATTCGGCCTGATTGCCGGGCTGGGCGATGCGGTGGACGGCAAGATGCGATTTGGGTTTGCCCAGGCCGGGATTCTGGACGCCCTGCTTGCTGCGCAGCCGGAAGCTACCTGTGACGAGACCTTTACCCGGATGCGCGCCGAATTGCGGGACTTTTCGGGCGTGGAAGCTGCGGTTCAGCCCGAGGGCTTCGTGGGCCAGTTGCGCGACTACCAGCGCGAAGGTCTGGGCTGGATGAGCTTCCTCCGCCGCTTCGGCTTCGGCGGTTGTCTGGCGGACGACATGGGGGTGGGTAAGACACCGCAGGTTCTGGCGCTGCTGGAATCTCGCCGGGCGCTGCGCGAAGCCTCGCCCGACGGCGTTACGGTGTCCGGGCCATCGCTGGTAGTAGTTCCTAAGTCCCTTGTTTTCAACTGGAAGGCTGAGGCGGCGCGGTTTACTCCGAAGCTGACGATCCACGATTACACAGGTGCGAACCGGGCGGATCTCCCTCTGGCAGCTTTCGACGTGGTCATCACCACTTACGGTACGCTGCGGCGTGATGCTCCGAAGCTAAAGGACATTCAGTTCGATTACATCGTGCTGGATGAAGCGCAGGCAGTGAAGAATTCTACCAGTGAATCGGCTAAAGCGGTCCGACTGCTGAAGGGCCGTAACCGGCTGGTGTTGAGCGGCACGCCGGTGGAGAATCATCTGGGCGAGTTGTGGTCACTGTTCGAATTCCTGAATCCTGGGATGCTGGGTTCGGCGAATGTGTTCCGCATGACCGGCAGTTCCATGCGGAATCCGGACGAAGAAAACCGCGCTCTGCTGGCGCATGCGTTGCGCCCCTTCCTTTTGCGGCGTACCAAGGGTCAGGTTGCCCGGGAACTGCCCGAGCGTACCGAGCAGACGCTTCGCTGTGAATTGGAACCTACCGAGCGCCGCCTCTACAACGAACTTCGGCAGCACTTCCGCGATACCCTGCTGGGGCGGATTGAGCGTGAAGGTATTGGGAAGTCCGGTATTCACGTTCTGGAAGCGCTGTTGCGTTTGCGGCAGGCAGCGTGTCACCCGGGCTTGATCGACAAGACTCGTACCGAAGAACCAAGTTCCAAGATCGATCTTTTGATGGACCATCTCACGCCGATCGTGGAGGAGGGACACAAGGCGCTGGTCTTCTCGCAGTTCACCAGTTTGCTGGACATTGTTCGTAAAAGGCTGGACGCGCAGGGCATCGTCTACGAATATTTGGACGGCAAAACGAACAACCGCCAGGATCACGTGGAGCGTTTCCAGAACGATCCGAAATGCCCGGTTTTCCTGATCAGCCTGAAAGCCGGCGGCGTGGGGCTGAACCTTACGGCGGCGGGGTATGTGTTCCTGCTGGATCCGTGGTGGAATCCTGCAGTTGAAGCCCAGGCGATCGACCGGACGCACCGAATCGGGCAGACCCGGCAGGTGTTTGCGTACCGGCTGATTGCTACCGATACGGTTGAGGAAAAGGTGATTGAACTACAGCAGTCGAAGCGCGATCTGGTGTCGTCGATCATTACGGCGGACAACAGTCTGATCCGGAATCTGCAAAAAGAAGACCTGGAAATGCTTCTGTCGTAATTTTTTTGCATCCCGAGCCTTTTCCTGGCATCTCATAGCATTGGAATCTGAAGTAGTAGTGGTGTCCCCTGTCTGAATCTCTTCAAGGAGTCCGTACCGAAATGTTGAAAAAACTCACACTTACTGTAGTTGCCGTGGCCCTCGCCGCCGGCCTCGCGTTTTCCCAGGATAAAGCTGCCGCCCCCGCCCCGAAGGCTGCTGCCGGCATTCTGCAACCCGGCATGGAACCCACCGGTGGCTGGACCCCCGCTGGCGATCTCGGCCAGAAGGGTGGTGAACTTTGGACTAATACCACCAATGGCGCCGCTGTTGACAACAAGCCCGTCGCGGGCAAGGCCGTTACTCTGACGGGCGAAATCCTCGACCTTTCCTGCTACCTGCAGCTCGGCAAGCACGGCGACAAGCACGCCACCTGTGGCAAGAAATGCATCACGGGCGGCCAGCCCATCGGCCTCGTCACCAAAGCCGGCGACGTTTACCTGCTGATCGACGAAGAACATGATCCCCGCCGTGACGGCCTCACCACTTTCCGCGCCGCCGCCGCCGACAACTTCGCCAAGGTCATGACCGTTACCGGTACGCAGACCACAGTGAATGGCACTAAGGCTGTCTTCGTTCAGGGTTTTCTGAAGAAGTAGACCTTCCATTATGATCAAATCTTTTGCAGCGGCTGGCACACTTGTGCTGGCCGCTTTCGTCTTTGGCGCGTCGCCCGTAGCACCGCCCAACCCTCCCTTGGGTTTCACAAAAATCTCCTGGCCCTCCGACAACCCTTACTCGGTGGAAAAAGTGGCACTCGGTAAGCTGCTTTATTTTGATAAACGGCTTTCGGCTGACGATACAATCTCCTGCGCCACCTGTCACGATCCGAAGTATGGTTTTACTGACGGCGCTCCTGTTTCTACGGGTATTCGCGGTCAGAAGGGTGGCCGCAGCGCACCCACGGTTATTAACCGAGCCTGGAGTCTGGCGCAGTTCTGGGATGGTCGCGCGGCGACGCTGGAAGCTCAGGCGGTGGGGCCGATTGCGAACCCCATCGAAATGGGTACTACGCACGTAGCTGTGGTGGCGAAGCTCGCCACCATCGAAGGGTATAAGCCGCTCTTTAAGGCCGCTTTCGGCGATGAGAAGGTAACCATCGACCGTGTGGCGAAGGCCATTGCGACCTTCGAGCGTACAGTGGTTTCGGGAAATGCCCCGTACGATAAGTGGAAGGCTGGCCACGCCAGCGCCATGTCACCGGCAGCTATGCGTGGTTACCATGTTTTCCAGAAGGCCGAGTGCGATTCGTGCCACGAGGGTGCGAACTTCACTTCGAACATGTACTCGAACATCGGGGTTGGCATCGATAGTGCGAATCATGACCTGGGCCGCTACGGCATCACCAAAGATGACGCCGACTGGGGCGCTTTCAAGACACCCACCCTGCGTGACGTGGAACATACCGCTCCCTATATGCACGATGGCAGCATGAAAACGCTGGAAGAAGTGGTGGATTACTACGACAAGGGCGGCACGCCGAACAAGAACCTGGATCGCCATATCAAGCCGCGCCATTTACGCGCGGATGAGAAGGCCGACCTGATCGCGTTCATGCGGGCGCTCAGTGGCACGGGTTGGCGCGGCATCACCGAACCGAAGTCGTTCCCGCAGTAACGACGCACGAGTTGGGACGGGAGTTTTCCGCCCCAACTCGTGCGTTTATCCCTTCATTTCCCTTAGTCCCGGACTGGCCAGCAGAGTAGCCTCGGTCACGCCCTGAATATCGTCAAACGTGACGCCGTCCGCCAGTTCCGCCAGCACCAGACCAACATCCCGCACGTGAATCACGCCCAGTTCGGTCACAATCGTGTCCACCACCTGGTAGCCCGTTAACGGCAGAGTACACTTTTTCAGAATCTTGGGAGCGCCGGTCTTCGTGCTGTGTTCCATGGCCACAATCACCCTCTTCGCCGCCGCCACCAGATCCATGGCCCCGCCCATGCCGCGCACGAGTTTCCCCGGGATCATCCAGTTCGCCAGACTGCCCTCTTCATCCACCTGCATGGCCCCCAAAATACTCAGGTCCATGTGGCCTCCGCGGATCATCGCGAATGACTCCGCCGCTGAGAAGAATGACGACCCTGGAATTTCGGTGATCGTCTCTTTCCCCGCGTTAATCAGATCGGCATCCTGCTGGCCCAGTTCCGGATACGGGCCCGTACCGAGCATGCCGTTCTCCGATTGCAGGACCACTTCCATATCGGGCGGAATGAAATTCGCCACCAGCGTCGGGATACCGATCCCCAGGTTCACGTAGTAGCCCTGGTTCATCTCATGCACGACGCGGGCCGCGATCCTCTGCCGCCGCAGTTCCGGAGTCAGGTTCGGTAAGCTCACTTTTCACCTCCTCTGACCATCAGCCGTTCAATTCGTCGTTCCGAAAACGGCGATTCGAAGATTCGGTCCACATAAATACCGGGCGTCATCACCTGGTCGGGATTGATCTCGCCGATTTCCACCAACTCATCCACTTCGGCGATGGTAATCTGTCCGGCCGGCGCCATCACCGGATTGAAGCTTTGCGCCGTCTTCCGGTAAACCAGATTCCCCGCCCGGTCGCCGCGCCAGGCCTTGATCAGCGCGAAATCGGCCTTTAGGGCTCGCTCCATCAGGTACTTCTTCCCGTCAAACTCGCGGACTTCCTTGCCTTCCTGGACCATGGTGCCTACCCCCGTCGGCGTATAGAAGGCCGGAATTCCGGCTCCCCCGGCGCGAATTTGCTCCGCCAGGGTTCCCTGCGGCACCAGATTTACCTTCAGTTCCCCTGCAAGGATCATCCGCTCCATGATCTTGTTCTCACCCACGTAGCTGCCAGTATGTTCCGCGATCATGCCCGCTTCCAGGATCAGGCCGATGCCGAAACCTTCCACTCCCATGTTGTTGCTGATTGTGTGGAGTTTCCGGGGGCCAGACGCAACCAGCGCCGCGATCAGATTCTCCGGTATGCCGCACAGCCCGAAGCCGCCAATCATGATGCTCGCCCCGTCGCGGATATCGGCAATCGCTTCTTCCGCCGTTGCAATTTCCTTATTCATAGCTGATTTCAGGATAGCGTCGGATCTGATTCAGGCCCTTTGTGATATAACCCTCTGGTGGCCTTGAAACGATTGCAGTACTGTCTTTCCGTGCTGGTTCTGGCAGCCCTTCCGGCGGTGGCGCAGGAGGGGCACGGCATTACGCCGGCCGATATCCAGCGCGGACTCTTCACCTACGCCTCCTTTTGTATTAATTGTCATGGCCCCGATGGCGACCAGATCTCCGGGGTGAACCTGGCTTCCGGCCGCTTCCGCCGCGCGCAGTCGGATAACGATCTGGTTCAGATCATCCAGAAGGGGATCCCCGGTACCGCCATGCCCCCTGGCGCGTATACCGATGAGCAGGCCAATTTTCTGGTCGTCTATCTCCGGAGCATGGCAGGTTCGGCCAAATCAAAACGAACAGGCCCAGCCGGGGATGCGGGTCGCGGGAAAGCCGTTGTTGAAACGAAGGGCCAGTGTCTGAACTGCCACCGGATCGGGAGCCAGGGGACGGTGGCGGGGCCGGATTTGACGGCTATTGGCAGTACGCGCCGCCTGGCTGAGATTGAGACGGCGTTGCTGGACCCGAGCGCGGAGATTCGGCCCGAAAACCGGCCAGTGCGGGCGGTTGCGAAAGATGGTACGAAGATCGCAGGCACGCTGATGAACCAGGATACGTACACGATCCAGATGCTGGACAGCAAGGGCAAGCTTCGGTCGCTCTACAAGAGCAATCTGCGCGAATACGAATTCCTGAAGACTTCGCCCATGCCGAATTTCAAAGACAAGCTCTCGGAGCAGGAGCTATCTGACGTGATCAGCTACCTTGTTACCCTGAAAGGCCTCCGCTAATGCGCTGTACGTTTCTGTTTCTGATTATCGCGGCAACCGCTGCCGCGCAAACGCCTTTTGACCGGATCCTAAATGCCGATAAAGACCCGGCGAACTGGCTGACGTACTCCGGAACTCTGGACGGCCAGCGTTACAGCCGTCTGACCCAGATTACACCCGCGAATGTGAAAGATCTGGAGCTGAAATGGGTCTTGCAGTCCCGCGCTCCCGCCGAACCGAACAGCAAATACGAAGCCACTTCGCTGGTGAACGACGGCGTCCTTTATACCGTTCAGCCGCCCAACGTGGTGGTGGCGCTGGATGCGGTGAACGGCAAGATCTTCTGGACGTACGCATATAATCCCTCGCCCGCTGCGCGCCTCTGCTGTGGCCGTGTCAATCGCGGGCTGGCGATCCTGGGCAACTCGCTTTTTATGGGTACCATCGACGGGAATCTGATCGCACTCGATGCCCGCGACGGCCACATGATCTGGAGCACGCAGGTCGGGCGTCCGGAAGCTTCGTATTCGGTCACCGTTGCGCCGCTCGTGGTGAAGGGCCTGGTGATTGCCGGTCCCGCCGGCGGAGAGTTGGGCATCTCCGGTTTCCTCGCCGCCTACTCGGCTGAGACAGGCAAGGAACTGTGGCGGTTTAATACCATTCCGAAGCCTGGTGAGGCGGGGCATGAAAGCTGGGAGAACGACGCCTGGAAGCATGGCGGCGGGTCTGTTTGGACCACCGGTTCTTACGACCCGGCCCTGAATCTCCTGTACTGGGGCATCGGCAATGCCAGCCCCGACTGGAATGGCGATGTCCGGCCCGGGGATAACCTCTACACCAGTTCGGTGATTGCGCTTGACCCCGATACAGGCAAGCTGAAGTGGCATTTCCAGTTCACGCCCCACGACGAGTTCGATTTCGATGCGACGCAGATTCCGGTGCTGGCCGACCTGACGTGGCAGGGCAAACCACGTAAGGTGATGCTCTTCGCCAATCGTAATGGTTTCTTCTACGTGCTGGACCGCCAGACGGGCGAGTTTCTTCTGGGCAAGCCTTTTGTGAAGGTCACGTGGGCGGACGGGCTGGACGCGAAAGGGCGTCCGAATCGTGTGGGGCACTCCACACCCGAAGGCAGCCTGATCTACCCGGAAAATCAGGGTGGAACCAACTGGTACAACCCGGCTTACAGTCCTCGCACGGGCCTGTTCTACGTTCCCAGCTGGATGGACACCCACTCCATCAACACCAGTCGCGTGGAGACGTACAAAGAGGGCGCCCCGTTCAATGGTGGCAGTGCGACCCACGAACTCCCGGCGTTGCGGCCCGGGCCGACGAACAAGCGTCTGCCGGAACTGGCGTGGGGCGCGATTCAGGCTCTGGATCCGAAGACGGGTGCGGTCAAATGGCAATTCAAGATGATGGACGTGACGGACAGCGGCGTTTTGGTGACGGCCTCCGACGTGGTCTTCGCGGGAGGTCGCGAGGGCTATTTCTACGCTCTCGACGCCCGGACCGGCGCTCCGCTGTGGAAGGCGATGGTAGGTGGCGCGGTTTCGGCCGGTCCCACCACCTACGCGGTGGACGGCAAGCAATACATCTCTATTCCCGCAGGCAACGCGATCTTCACGTTCGGGCTTCGCTAAGCGATATGGTGACGGCAGGACCACCACTGTCCCGGACCATGCCGGTCGCCACTTGGCACGTCCCCTGATCCGCGAAATCCTGCGCGAGATCGAAGTTAGCCTGGATGACTTCACACGGAGGCTTTAGTTCGCCGCCCCAATGCCACAATGGGATAAATGCCCCAGTTTCAGGTTTCGACCCCGCAGCGAACCTACACCGTTGTAGTTGAACGAGGTGGGATTACGCGCCTCCCGGAATTCCTTCCGCCTCGTTTCGGCAAAATCTTCGTGGTGACGACCGCTGACGTTTGGGAACTACATGGATCTCACCTCAGGGATGCGCTGGGTTCCCACGACTACGCCACGCTCTTCTTCGCCGGCTCGGAACAAAACAAGCGCATGGCGCATGTGGAGGCGCTGGCCGAGCAGATGTCGGAGGGTGGCGCGGACCGCTCCAGCCTCGTTATCGCCTTCGGGGGAGGCATCGTTACGGATCTTGGTGGTTTCCTCGCCGCCATCTTCATGCGCGGCATCCCGGTGATTCAGATCCCCACCACGCTTCTAGCCCAGGTGGATGCGGCTGTCGGAGGCAAGACCGGCGCCAACCTGGTCACGGGCAAGAACCTCATCGGCGCATTCCACCAGCCGCTGGCGGTTCTCATCGACCCCGGCGTTCTCTCCACGCTGCCCAAGCGGGAATTCGACGCGGGACTTTACGAGATCATCAAGACCGGCATTATCGCCAGTGAACCGTTGTTCCGCCTCCTCGCTTCCGGCCGGGATGAAGTCCTGGAACAGCGGCACCACATTGTGGATCACATCATCGCCGAATCCGTCCGCATCAAGGCGGAAGTTGTCTCGGCTGACGAACGCGAATCCGGGCTCCGTCGCATTCTCAACTTCGGCCATACCTTCGGCCATTCTCTCGAAGCAGAGACTCAATACAAGCGGTTCCTGCACGGCGAGTCCGTTTCCTGGGGAATGCGGGCCGCGACGTATCTGGCGCATGAACTGGAAATGCTGCCGCCGGAGGACCATTTTTCCATCCTTGCCGTACTGGACCGCTATGGTCCCATCCCGAGCGTAGCCGGCATCTCCGCCGAAGCCCTGGCCGGGCGTTTGGTGAAGGATAAGAAGACGATTCAGTCGAAGATCCACTTCGTGCTGCCGACGAAGATCGGCGAAGTGATTGTGCGCAGCGACATCACGCCGGCACAGGCGACACGAGCCATTGAACGCGCCCTGGCGGATTGTCAATAATGTCGGTAGCCGGAACTACTCCTGACGGTACCGCGTCGGAGCGCGAAGCTTCCCGCTGGGTTCGCTCCATGTTTGGCCGCGTGGCCCCGCGCTACGATCTGGCCAACCACCTGCTTTCGGCCAACATCGACAAGCACTGGCGCAATGTCACCGTCCGCCGTGTTCGCGACATTCTTAAGCGTTCCGACTCGCGCGTCCTTGATCTGGCGTGCGGCACTGGCGATCTTCTCGTCGCGCTGGAACGCGAAGCGGGGCGCGCTCTCGTCGGTAGCGACTTCTGCCACCCCATGCTGGAAGGTGCGCGGGAAAAGCTCAACCGGACGGGGCTTCGCTCGGTGCTCTTCGAAGGCGATGGCCTGGCGCTCCCTCTGCGCGACGCCAGTCTGGATCTGATCACCATCTCGTTCGGCTACCGCAATTTCGCGAATTATCGTGCAGGCCTCATCGAGATGCGCCGGGTGCTGCGGCCGGGCGGGGCGCTGGCGATTCTGGAGTTCACGCAGCCGCCGAACAAGGCCTTCGCGGCGCTTTATAACTGGTATTCGCGCAAAGTGTTACCCATCCTTGGCGGCATGATCTCGGGCGCGCCTGAGGCTTACAAATACCTTCCGGAATCCGTCCGTAAGTTCCCCAATGCGCCGGAACTGGCCACTATGATGAAGGAAATCGGCTTCGTGGTCGAGTGGGAATACATGACTTTCGGCATCGTCGCCCTGCACGTCGGGCGCGTGCGGTAGCATCTACCGCCGCTGGAACCAATACCGGTGAACCGGCAGCGGCATCGGTGAATCCGCACCTTTCACGCTCTTCCAGATAATCTCGTTCAGCGCGAACATGGGCGCGCGATCTACGTCATCGAAGTCCATTTTCAATGACGCTGCAGCCCCGAACGACTTCGCTGTGTTCTTCTCATTCACATCCAGCTTCGGGGCAATTGCCGCATAGGGATGCATGTCCGGTGTCTCCCGGAACGAGTTGTACATGGGCAGCGCGGCCGCGTCATACTGCGTCATCGGAGGCAGGCCCAGCAGCAGTTCCATCGTCCGTAACATGGCGGAGGTAGTGTACAGTGTCGAATCCACGAACCCGCGCTTCACAAAGGGGCCAGCTACCAGACCCACCGTTCGCCGGGCGTCCACGTGATCCGGTGAATCCTGCGCATCGTCTTCAATCATGAAGATCGCCGTCTCTGCCCAATACGGACTCTTCGACATCCGTTCCACTAATTGTCCAATCGCGTAGTCGTGGTTCGCCACCATGGCGCGCGGACTAAACCCACCGGGGCGCGTCCCCACTGTGTGGTCCTCCGGCAGACTCATCACTACCAGATTTGGCAGTCTTTTCTGCGGATCCTTTGAGCTGAAGTTCTTCTCATACTCATCCAGTTCGCTAAAGAACACCTTCACGTTGTCGGTGTCGCGCATCCCCGGTAGCTTGAACTTTGGCGATACATGATTCAGCAGGCCACCTACACCCTTCGCGGCCTGCATAGTGGTGCCATCGCTGGACCGCGCCGCGTATTCGCCATAGCTGCGGTAAGTCAACCCTTTTTTCGCTGCCAGGTCCCACAAATGCCCTGCCGAAGGAACATTGGCGTTCGAAGTGGACGCCTTGCTGTGGCCACCATAATTTGCAGGCCACATCTTCTCGTTGTAGTCCGTCGCAATGGCCGAGTTTGACCACGAGTGCCCGTCCACACTGACTTCGCCATCGCAGTACAGGTTATCCAGCAGAACCCACTCATTGGCAATCGCGTGATGATTTGGGGTGGTCTGTTCGCCAAAAATCGTCAGCCGCGGATCGCCGTTGCCCTTTTTGATATCCCCGAGGAGCTGGTCGTAGGTCCGGTTCTCTTTGATTACGTAGATTACGTGCTTCACGGGCGAGCCGGCACCCACTTCCTGCGGCACAATGCTCGGCTCTTTCGGAGCCCGGGCCATGGTCAGATAGTCGTCCTTGTAGGGAATATTTTCGTAGACTTTTTTCGTCCAGCCCTTAATCTCGCCCCTCAGATTCGCCACCGAGACGATGTTCACGGTACCTTTCTGGACTACCTTCACAGACTCGGCCTTCTGCCCTTCCTTCAGCAGCGGACTGGCCGGCCCCATTGGCGTCGCATGCGCTTCCAGGCCTTTACTGTTCGCAATGTATAGCTTCATCTGCGGCGTCAAATGCAGCGCGCTCGGGTACCAGCCGGCCGGGATAAAGCCCAGCACTTCGCTCTTGCCCGCTTCCTTCACATTCACAGCAGCCACCGAGTTGTTATCGGCGTTCGCAACAAACAGCATGTTGTTGCGGCGGTCCAGCACCAGCCCGTTCGGCGTGGACCCCTGCGGCGCACGTGCGGTCGGACCCACATTGATCGTCTCTATCGCCTGCTTTTTCTTCGTGTCGATTACGGTGACGGTGTTCTCGTTGCCATTCGAAACGTAGAGGCGTCCATCCGCACCCAGTTCCATGTCATTCGGGTTGCCGCCCGTCGGAATTGTGCTCACCACCTTGCCTTTCGCGGTGTCGATCACCGAGATGGAATCGCTCCCCCAGTTGCTCACATAGAGCACCGAGCCATCGTTATTAAATTGCAGATCGTAAGGGCTCACATCCACCGGAATCTTCCCGGTGACCTGGCCGGTGGCCGTATCAAAGATCGCGATATAGCCACGCTCCGGCTCCGCGCCGCGGTTCGCCGCGTACAGCAGCGGTTTCTTCGGGTGCATCGCCAGGCCACTCCAGTAAACGCCATCTGCCGGCTCCGAATCTTTCCACTCGGCAACAGGCTTCTCGCTCAGCCGCCCGTTGGCATAATTGAACACATAAACAGGGGCGACTTCCGTCCGTGCGTTGCCTCCCGAAACAAAGAACTTCGAGCCATCTGCCGACCAGGCCAGACCGAGCCAGGCGGACCGCAGAGGAATCCTCTGCACTGCCTCTTCGGTCGCCGTATCGATCACCACCAGACCGTGCGGATTGAAGCCCCCGTGCTGCGCGATCACTACCTTGCCGTCTTTGCTCGCGCTCAGGTTCAGAATCAAATCTTCCGTGTGGATGGCCTTGCCCACCGGCGTAATCTGCCACCCGTTCGGCAGGGAGAAGCCACCGGGTATGGGATGTGGCGTCTGCGCAATCAGCAGCGAAATGAAAAGAACGGGAACAAACAGCAGTAAACGGAGGGGTTTCATTCAACCCCATCATGGCAAGCGATTGCGAAAGGATGATTACAAAATGGCGAAAAATTCAACCGTCATACTGTCCTCATCGAGGTGTCACACATAGTCTGTAGCCTTGGGATTCATGCGCAGCCTCCCCCCCTTTGTCTTCTCCGTATTCCTGTTCGCGGGCGTGCTCTTTGCTCAGTCTGCCGGGCCTCTCGAGACGATCAATCACAATCGTCCGATCCTGGATGCCCATAACTGCTATCCCTACGAAGGGAAGTGGGCGGACCGTGTGGACCGCGCGCTCAAAACCGGCTACCCCGTCGGCATTGAGCAGGATCTTGCCTGGGGCATTGACAAGGCCACCGGCCAGGGTCGTCCCGTGGTGTCTCACCAGAAGCAGACTAACGGCAGCGAACCCACGCTGAGGGAGTACTTCTTTGAGCACGTTCGCCCGCTTGTTGAAAAAGCTCTGCGCGAAAACAACCGCTCCGCCTGGCCCCTGATCGTCGTTCATTTTGACGTAAAGGACAATCGTCCCGAACTGCTCCATGCGGTCTGGGACCTCCTCGGCGAATACGAGCCGTGGATTACAACCGCGCAGTTCAGCGCTGATCCCCACGTCCTGATGCCTTACGACGTAAAACCCCTCCTGGTGATGACCGAAGACTCCGACGCACAGGAAGAAGTCTTCTTTAAGCCACTGAAGAGCGGTGATAAACTTCGCCTCTTTGGCTCCGCCCATACCGCCGCCATGCCTGCAGGTGGAACCCGCGAGGAGCGCACTCGTCTGGCCGCTACTACCGCTCCCGAAAAGCTCCTCACCGAGAAGCCCACCAACTATCGCCGCTGGTGGAATAATTCCTGGTACGAAGTGGAAGAAGGTGGCCAGACTAAAGCCGGTGACTGGACGCCCGCCGACGACGCCCGGCTCCGTGCTCTTGTCGACCATGCCCACAAACTGGGCTTCTGGATTCGCTTCTACACCCTCGATGGTTTCGCCCAGGCCGACGGCCTCGGGTGGGACCGTGGCTACAACTTCGGTTCCCGCGAGGCGGTTCTCCAGCGATGGAATGCCGCGATTGCCGCCGGAGTTAACCTCATTGCAACCGACCAATACGAAGATCTCGCCTCCGTTCTAAACACCAAAATCAAATGAAAAAACTAATCCTCTTCCTGGCTCTGTGCTGCGCCACCGCGTTCGCCCAGACCGACTCAGGATCTGTTCGTGTTCTCGTCACCGACGCAAGCAACGGCGCAGTCGCCGAAGCCAAAGTCACCCTGAACAACGTCGCCACCGGGATCGTCATCCAGCGCGATTCCACGTCCGATGGTTATGCCACTTTCACGCCCGTCACCCGCGGCAGCTATGTCGGTGTGGCCAACAGCGGCCTTGATCCGAAAATGGATCGGTTGCCCTTCCTGAACGTCTCCGCGTTCCAGGTTCAGGCCCTCAATACTCCCGGCAACTCCGCTCGCAATCCCGCTATCGGCCCTGGTTTGTTTGCGATGAACCTGAGCCTGGTGAAGCGGTTTTCGCTCACGGAACGGATCTCTGCCGATCTCCGTTTCGAAGCGTTCAACGCCTTCAACAACGTGAACTTCGCGAACCCCACTACCAGCTTCGGTACAGCGGCTTTTGGCCAGATCACTTCGGCTGGTGACCCACGTGTGACCCAGGCCGCCGTTCGTTTCCGCTTCTAGCCTTCCAGCACTAACCCGGCGCTGCAAGCAACGGCACATTATCATGAACGTAACGCAACCGCCCGGGCTAACTCCAGCCCGGGCGGTTTGACTTGCAGCGGAAGGGTCCAATGAAGCTTCTGAAACTGGCCATGATTCTGGCCACTATAACGACACTCGACGCAGCCACTTACGTGGGCTCGCAGAAGTGCCAGACGTGCCATCCGGAAACGTACTCCCGATGGGCGAAGACCCGCATGGCGAATGTGGTGCGGGATCCGAAGGTGCATCCGGAAGCCGTGGCTGGTGATTTCTCGAAGCCGAACCCGCTTGTGACATTCAAGCTTTCCGACGTCGCCTTTATGTACGGTGATAAGTGGAAGCAACGCTATCTCTACAAAAAGGGTGACGACTATTTCGTCTACCCTGTTCAGTGGGACGTAACCAATAAAGTTTGGCGCGCTTATAAGCTGGCCAAAGGTACGGACTGGTGGACGAATATCTATCCCGAAGACATGGCCCAGCGCCCCACCGGGCCTCTCTGCGATGGTTGCCACTCTGTGAACTACAACGTCGCGAACCACACCGTCACCGAATGGAACGTGGGCTGCGAAAAGTGCCACGGGCCCGGCAGTGACCACATTGCGAAGCCTGCGAAGACGAACGTGGTGAACCCGGCCCGCCTCGATACAGTTCGCGCCAACGATGTCTGCATGCAGTGCCACACGCAGGGCCAGCCCCTGAAGAATCCGCAGGCCGATGGTCGCCACTATGACTGGCCGGTTGGCTACACGGCGGGCGATAAGCTCTCCGATTACTGGAAGCTGGAAGAGCACAAGCTGGGCGAGCTATCCTTTACCCACTTCCCCGATGGCACCGCCCACAAGAACCGCATGCAGGGTAATGACTTTGTGCAGAGCCAGATGTATTTGCACGGCATCAAGTGCTCCACGTGCCACGACGTTCACGGTACGCCGAACAACGCCGATCTGATTCGTTCGTCGTCAACACTCTGCCAGTCTTGCCATACCAATATCGATCCCGTCGCCCACTCCAATCACAAGGGCGGCAGCGCCGGTGCGGAATGCGTCGGCTGCCACATGCCGAAGATTGAGCAGACTATCGCCGATGTGAATGTTCGCGCGCATACTTTCAAGGCGAACATTGTGGCGTGTACCGCCTGCCACAAAGACAAGAACGCTGACTGGGCGAAGCAGAACATTGCGAAGTGGCCGAACTTCTCCGCGTGGCGCTTCGAATAGAAGCGCCGCTTAAAGCTGCTTCCAGAAGAATGTGGTGGCGCAGGGTGCCCCGTCCGGCAACAGCGCGAAGTTCGGAATAACGCCCACGCGGGTCCAGCCCATCCGTTCGTAAAGCCGTTCCGCCGCGTCGCTTGCCGTATCAAGGGTTAGCAACGTCTTTCCGGCTTCGCGCGCGGCCTCTTCGGCTGCTTCCATTAGCTGCTGCGCGACACCCTGACCGCGGGATGCGCGCCGCACCAGCAGCTTGGCAATCTCGCCCCGGTGTGGCTGATTCGGCGGAGTTCTCAGCATTACCTGCACGGTGCCCAGAACTTCTTCACCGTCGAAGGCCGCGAACGCCAGGCGCTCTGCCCGGTCCACAGCGTCCGCCACGCTTTCGAAGAACAAAGCGGCGTCGTCCATGGAGAACCCGGACATAAAGTTGACCGAAGCGCCGCCTTCCACGCAGTCCACCAGAACTGCGGACAGGCCTTCGATTTGCCCCCAAATGTCATTACCATCCAGTTGCCGGATTTCGATCATGAGATCAGGTTAGCTCCTTCGATTAGTCAGGGCCGAAGCTCGCCGCCGGTGAGCGTTTCGATGATCGACAGTACCCCCAAAGGCGCCATGGCGGCAACGGCCCCGGTCCATACCGGCAAGGGCGCGGCGAAACGCGCGGCAAGGGTTGCCGCTGTGATCTGGCGCCAGTGCATATCGGCTTAGAGTTGCGGGTCGACGGGTTGCGCGAGGGCGGAGGAACAAAGCGCGAGGCACACCATTGCGGACCCGAAAGATTTCGGCAACAAAGCTGACAGCGGTTGCTGCCTACGGCTGGCTCCTTGCCCGGTCCGCAGTCGTGGCGTCCTCAGGTTTTGGCTAAGTGTAGAAAGCTGGCCAAATGGCGATCTGGGGGGGATTTGTTCGCGGTTCACCCTGGCGGCACCAGGCGGCTCTAAAATAGTGAATTGGCCCGTTTGCGCAGCTTGCCCCTCATTTTCTGCTTCGCGCTTCTCCTGCGCGTTGGTTTTCTCTACGACTATGTCGTTCACCATGCCCCGCGGGCGCTCTCCACAATCCCGTTTCTCTTCGAACCCGGTAACATAGCGGTCGCGCTGGCTACGGGCCACGGGTTTGCCAATCCCTTCCGTGTTGACACCGGCCCCACGGCGTGGATGACGCCCCTTTATCCCCTCATCCTTGCGGGCATTTTCAAGATCTTCGGAACTTATACGCTGCAGGCGTTCCTTGCCGCCTCCGGACTCAACGTCGTCTTCTCCGCCCTCACCTGCCTGCCACTTTATGCAGCCGGAAGGCGCATGTTCGGGCCCGGCATAGCCGCAGGTGCCACCTGGCTCTGGGCTATCTTTCCCAACGCGATTCTGCTGCCTTACGAGTCAATCTTCGATGCCTCTCTCTCAGCGCTTCTGGCCGCCACGCTGCTTTGGCTGACACTCGTTGCCTCAGAGGCTCCGGGGAGGCGCAACTGGGCGATTTACGGTCTCGTTTGGGGTCTGGCGCTGATGACGAACGCCTCGCTGATCGCCCTGCTGCCGATTCTTTTCGGCTGGGCCGAGTACAGAGCGCACCAGCGTAACGGGTTTACTTTCAGGATGCCGGCCCTGGCCGCCGCTTTGGCACTCCTCTGCTGTGCGCCGTGGACTGTCCGCAACTATCTCGTTTTCCACGAATTCGTCCCGCTGCGCTCCGTTGCCGGCCTGGCTCTTTGGCTGGGCAACAACGATCAGGCGCTCACTCTCACGCCCGGACGTCTCCACCCCATCACCAGCCAGTCCGAACGTGATCGCTACGTCGAACTGGGGGAAATGGACTACATGCGGGAAAAGCAGGGCCTGGCCATCGACTATCTGGTGACCCATCCCGCTGCGGAAGCCCGCATGGTCGCCGAGCGCTTCACCGCCATCTGGACCGGAGGCACCGCCCACCCGATTGCCGATTTCGCACGGGCCAAATCGATCCGCTTTTATCTGGTGGTCGGGTTCAACTTAGCCGCCGCTCTGGCTGCGGCCGTCGCGCTCTTTCTTCTATACCGCCGCCGAAACCCATACCTGCTTCCGCTGGCCGCATTTCCGGTCGTCTTCCCGCTTGTCTACTATCTGGCGCTGGCCCCGCCCCGCTACCGCCACCCCATTGACCCGGTCATCCTGCTGCTCACGGCGTTTACCCTGGCATGTCTAAGAGCAAGAAAAGCCTGAAGCTTACGCGCTTCCCCGTTCCCGGGTAGCCGTATAGAAATCGCCTGCCTCACCGGGCGATTCCCGTCACGCATGACTTCAGGCACCTTCCGTCGCGCCGGTGCCTGAAGAAGCACAAATCGTGGCGCTCCCCCCCAAATCACCCCATCTGAGAAAATATAAACAGGCGGCTCCTCCGCCTCCCGCATAACCCCGTGACCAACCGTACCCTTTCTCTCTCCTTCGGATTCTCCTTTGAGGATCTCTACTCCCGCGATGGCCTTGTGCGTCTGGATGCACAATTCCTTTCCTCCGTCGCGGAGGCCGCTCCCGAGCTCCATACTCGACTGCTCGCGGCCCGCGAGAACCCCACCGCCCTCGCCCTCAAAACTGCGTCCGAACTCCTCATCGAAGTCGCCCCCTATCTGGACGACTTCATCGGCAAGCTCTTCAGCATCGAAGCCGAACTCCGCACCCTGCAGCAGAGCCACCACTCGCTCGCGCCGCTCTATTCTGTGAAGCGCCGCTTCATCCAGAAAAAGGCTCTCACCGGCCAAAATCCGGAGAAAGCGGCGCTCATTGACGGTCCCACCGTGGTGCAGCAGCTGGAAGGTCTGTTCGGCGGCCCCATCACCGAAGCCGCCTTCGCTGACCATGTGGACGGTTGGCTGGCCGACGAAATTGCCAATGCCGAAAGCCTCCGCATCGCCCAGCAGTACGCCGTTTGGGCCGTCTTTACCCCCGCCGGCAAGGCGAAGCACCATGACGGCATCCTGTTCCGCACGCCGCATAAGCTCGACATGTTCCACCTGGTGCCGTCTCAAACAGTAGAGCGCCATGGCCTGCACCAGATCGAATTTGCATCCTCCCAGTGGCGTCACCGCGAAGGTTTCGCGCTCACCGATCCGGGTATGGAACTCCCGCACGCCCTTGATCAGGCACACTACTGCATCAAGTGCCACAACCAGGGTAAGGACTCCTGCTCGCACGGCCTGAAAGAAAAGGACGGAGCCTTCAAGAACTCCGTTTTCGGCGTCCGCCTGGCCGGTTGCCCTCTGGAAGAAAAAATCTCCGAAATGAACGTCGTGAAGGAACACGGCGTGCCCATCGGAGCGCTGGCTGTCGTCACCATTGATAACCCGATGGCCGCCGCCACCGGCCACCGTATTTGCAATGACTGTATGAAGGCCTGCATCTTCCAGAAGCAGGAACCGGTCGACATCCCGCAGATTGAAACCCGCACGCTGAAAGACGTCCTCGAACTGCCCTTCGGCTTCGAGATTTATTCGCTGCTCACGCGCTGGAACCCGCTCAATTTCGACCGCCCCTACCCGCGCGAGAACTCCGGCAAGAAAGTTCTCGTGGTCGGCCTCGGCCCCTCGGGCTTCACGCTCTCGCACCACCTGATGAACGACGGCCACACAGTCGCCGCCATTGACGGTCTGAAAATAGAACCCCTGCCCGCCGATATATCTGGCGTGGATCCCTGGGGTAAGCGCGTTCCATTCCGTCCCATCGCTGACGTGACGGAGATCTTTGAACGTCTCGGGGATCGCGTGATGGCTGGTTTCGGCGGCGTCGCCGAGTATGGCATCACGGTTCGCTGGAATAAGAACTTTCTCAAGGTGATCCGCCTCCTGCTGGAACGCCGCAGCCAGTTTTCCATCTACGGAGGCGTGCGTTTTGGTGGCACGCTCACCATCGACTCCGCGTTCGACCTTGGCTTCGACCACATCGCCATGTGCGCCGGCGCTGGCCGCCCCACCGTCATTCCCATGAAGAACGGTCTGGTGCGAGGTGTTCGCCAGGCGTCGGATTTCCTGATGGCGCTGCAGCTCACGGGCGCGGCCAAGTCCGATTCGCTCGCGAACCTCCAGATCCGCATGCCCATTGTCGTGATTGGTGGTGGTTTGACCGCTGTCGATACGGCCACGGAATCGCTCGCTTACTACGTCGTCCAGGTGGAGAAGTTCCTTGCCCGGTACGAGGCTCTTGTGGATGAACTTGGCGAGGCCACAGTCCGCGCCGCATGGACTCCGGATGAAGCCGTCACCGCGAAGGAATTCATTGCCCACGCCCAGGCTCTGCGCGCCGAGCGTGCCAAAGCCTCCGCGGAAGGCCGCAATCCCCAGTTCCTTGACCTGCTGAATTCGTGGGGTGGTTCCACCCTCGCCTACCGCCGCCGCCTGGTGGATGCGCCCAGCTATACGCTCAACCACGAAGAAGTTTCCAAGGCGTTTGAAGAAGGCGTTCGCTTTGCCGAATGCCTGTCGCCCGAAGAGGTGGAAGTGGATGCAGCCGGCACCGCAGCCGCTCTCAAATGCCGCAGGCACCACTACGATGAGGCCACCGGCAAGCTTGTCGCCACTGACGAGATGATCACGCTCCCGGCCCGCACTATTCTGGTCGCCGCCGGCACGCAGCCGAACACCGTTCTGGCCCGCGAAGACGGTCAGGTGCTGCTGGATGGCCGCTACTTCCAGGCTTATGGCGAAGATGGCGAAAAAGTGAAGCCCGAGCGCAGCGCCAAGCCCGCCAAGGTGGAAGTCCTCATGTCCATCCACAAAGATGGCCGCTCCATCAGCTTCTTTGGCGACTTGCACCCCTCTTTCTCCGGTAACGTAGTGAAGGCGATGGGTTCGGCCAAGCTTGGCTACCCCGTGGTCTCCCGCATGCTGGCGAAGGTCGCAGCCACCTCCAGACCGGAAAGCCTCATCGCGAAACTTGACGATGAACTTCGCGCCACCGTTCATGATGTGATCCGGCTCACCCCGAACATCATCGAAGTGATTGTCCGCGCTCCCATTGCCGCCCGAGCCTTCCTGCCGGGACAGTTTTACCGCCTCCAGAACTACGAATCGCTCGCGACCAGGACGAAGAACACGGTCCTCGGCATGGAAGGCCTCGCGCTCACCGGCGCTTCGGTCGACCAGGAACAGGGCCTGCTCTCCACCATCGTTCTTGAAATGGGTGGTTCTTCCGACCTTTGCGCCCTTCTGAAAAAAGGCGAACCCGTCATCCTGATGGGCCCCACCGGTACCCCCAGTGAAACGCCGTCCAAAGAAACCGTTCTCCTCGCCGGAGGCGGTCTCGGCAACGCGGTGCTCTTCTCCATCGGCCAGAAGTTGCGGGAAGAAGGTTCGCGGGTCATCTACTTCGCGGGCTACAAGAAAATCATCGACCGCTACAAAGTGGAAGAAATCGAACGCGCCGCCGACGGCGTCGTTTGGGTCTGCGACGAAGCCCCCGGCTTTACCGCCGGCCGCGTGCAGGACTCCGCCTTTGTCGGCAACATTGTGGAAGCGATGCTGGCTTACGGACGCGGTGAACTGGGCGAAACGCAAATCAAACTCAGCAACGTGGACCGCCTCATCGCCATCGGTTCCGACGGCATGATGAAGGCCGTGCAGCAGGCCCGCCACACGGTTCTGCGGCCTTATATCAAGCCCGACCACCACGCCATCGGCAGCATCAACTCGCCCATGCAGTGCATGATGAAGGAAATCTGCGCCCAGTGCCTTCAGGTTCACAAGAACCCAAAGACCGGCGAAGAGACCGTCGTCTTCTCCTGCTTCAATCAGGATCAGCCCTTAGACCACGTCGACTTCAGCAGCCTCCGGACCCGCCTTTCCCAGAACGGCGCGCAGGAGAAGCTGACGAAGATGTGGATCGACCACTGCCTGCGCGAAATCGGCGTCCGGGCCTGACTCGCTAACGCAACTCCGCGACTATCGCTTTCAGAAAGTTCGGTAACGACCGAACCTTGTTGACGACGCGTCCGCCTTTCACTACGGCCACCTTCTTGTAGGGGTGTCGAAGGTCGCTGTTGTCAAAAATCCAGGCCTCGTCCACTACCTCCAGCGCCAGTCGGAGGTTAATCATGGTTCGGGGAAAACGCGCAGTCAGTTTTTCTGTCGGCACGTCGTGGCCACCCTGCGAGACTCGCATCGCCACGCGTTCCTCAGACAGGTCTGGCCCTGACACGCCGATAAAGCAGAGCACCGTGGTGTATCCGGCCTTACGGACCTCCCGCAGGAACGCCACCTTCTCCCCCACGGGGTCTGAAAATACCGTCTCAAAAACAAAGCTCTCTCGTTGCCGTACCAACTCATCGCGGACAACCGCCGCTGCCCGAGCCGCCGCATAGGCGTCCATCCCAGCCGCGCGAGCCAGCACATCGGCATTCACCAAACGCAGCCCCGCGTGCTTCAGTTGTGAGTGGTAAAACGTTGTCTTCCCCGCGCCGTTGGGCCCGGCTAGCGCCACCACAACGGGGAGCGCCCCCGCTGGTAACTTCACTTCACCCCGCGGTTTGCAGATACTTCCACGAACTCCCGCTTCACGAACCGTCCAGTCATCTGCTTCCCGTTCGCGTCCGTTCGAATCAACAGGCCAGCCTTGTTCGGATGCGGTGCATAGTGTGGAAATTGCAACCCCGCCAGATGCGTCTCCAGCCGTTCTCGCCCCACTGCCGAGTCGGCTGACTCCAGGCATTCCGCCAACGGTCGAACGTTCCCGGCTTGCTGAAGCGCCATCACCTGCGCACCCTCCAGAACCATTTCCAGCGACTTGCCCAGACGAGCCCAGAACTCTACCTGCCCCGCAATCGAGCGTTCCATCGCTTCACCCGCCAGGCGCGCATCCAGCACCAGGCTGTTGGAAAGTTTTACGGGTTGGCTCATAGCCGAATGGTAGCATAGTGCTACCTGTTTAATGCGTGACGGCGTACACCAAATAGTTCAACCCATACCGGTACGCCAGCGTCGTCATGTGTTCCGGATACTCCGGCGCATCCGCGTACTCCCAGGCATCCCCAATATCTGTGTTGTAATTCACGGAAACAATCAGGTGGCCCTTGTCGTCATGCATCGCGCGCCAGGCGGGTTGTGTCCCTGGCGGTTGCATCACGGTAACCGCGCCGCCCGCTCCAATCCGCAGGTGCCTCGTTCCCGGAATGAACGACCGATCTGAATCCTTAATGTCGTACAGCGAATGCATCACGGCGTCGCCTTCCAGAATCTCCGTGATGGGCTTGTTCGGGAAGACACGGTTCATGGTCCAGGTAAATACCTGCCACTGGGTCGGGTCCGGACCCCACATATCGTCCACCATCAGGAAGCCGCCGCGCAGCAGGTACTCCCGCAACCGGGCGATTTCCACATCGGATAGTCCCCACCAGCCGGTCTGCGTTGCGTAAAGCCACGGATACTCGAAAATACGGTCGTCAGTCAGGCGCAGGTGCCTGGGCTCGCCCACTTCCATGCGGGTGAGTCGCTGCACGCCCTGCGAGAAATGCTCATCGGAATCCGGCCAGTCCACCAGCCACCAGCCAGTGCCCTCGCCATTTCGCGAGCCGAAGCCGAAACCCCTGTGGAACTGTGGCATGTCCGTATATTCCAGCCGGATGAAATGGAACTCGCCCTTCGCCGGAAAAACAGGTTTTGGACCTTCGCCATGTCCCTGAAATCGCGGGCCGCCACGGCCAAACCCTCCGCCTCCACCGCCAAAACGCTGCGCGAGCGCCGACACCGCCAGAACCAGCAGAAGCAAGGCGGCCGTTCTCAGCTGTGAGGTCCAGTACTGCATGTTCCTTCATGATGGCAGATTATGCCCGAAAACGTGGTGCCCAACCCGTTCACCATGCTATGTTCGTCTATTCTCTCGGAATTCATGCGTATCTCAGCTAAGGCTCCCTGCCGTGTAGATCTGGCCGGGGCTACCCTCGACATCTGGCCGTTGTACCTGTTTCATGCCTCCGCAGTTACCGTAAATTTTGCGGTAGACCGTTATACTTCCTGCACGCTCGAAACGCGCGACGATTCGCGCATCGTGCTCAGCTCGCGCGATCTGCAGCTGGAGGAGTCCTTCGACTCCCTCACCGCCCTGCGCGCTGCCAAAAGCTATAAGCTTCGCCTGCTGGCGCTGCTGGTGGATTTCTTTGCGCCCGAAATCGGCATCACGCTGGAATCGGATTCGGAAGCGCCCGCAGGAGCAGGGATCTCCGGTTCTTCCGCCCTCATGATTACGGTTGCCGCCGCGCTCAACAAACTCACAGGCCGCGGCTACAAGCTCGAAAAGCTCCGGGAAATCGTCCAGAACATCGAAGCTCAAGTGATTCGGGTTCCCACCGGCGCGCAGGATTACTACCCGGCCATGTACGGAGGAGTCTCCGCCATTGATCTTTCGCCGGTCGGCATCGTGCATCACGCGCTTCCTGTTGCCGCAGAAGAACTGAATGCCCGTTTTGTCCTCTCCTATACGGGTATCCCCCGTAATTCGGGCATCAACAATTGGGAAGTGATGAAGGCGCACATCGACGGCGACAAGGCCGTCCACCGGAATTTCGATCGCATCGCCGCCATTGCCTGCGCCATGCGCGCCGCGCTGCAACGCCAGGACTGGACAGAAGCCGGGCGCCTGATGCGCGAGGACTGGGCCAGCGGCCGCAAGAATATCCCCACCATCACCACGCCTCTGATTGATGAGATGATCAAGGTCACCCGGCGTGCCGGCAGTACCGGTGCCAAGGTTTGTGGCGCGGGCGGCGGCGGATGTGTAGTGTTCCTGGTGGAACCCGACGCCAAGGAAAAGGTTGCCAAAGTGATCACCGAAACCGGCGCGCAGGTACTGGATGCCAAAGTTGCGCCGCAGGGCGTGAAGGTGCGTTAGAGTGCCGGAGCCGCCCCGGAAGCAACGCGACCCGCTGCGTCCGATCCTGGGCGTGGGTACCTGCGCCCTGCTGTACTGGGTCGTCCTCAACATCGTGGTCCCCATGGGCCGTTTTCTGGGCGGTGAGATGGTTGCCATCACCGTGCCGCCCCTGGTTGCCGCTGCCGTATCCGGTGCCCTGGCGATGGCGATCTTCGAATCACGGAGTTTTGGTGACCTCGGGATTGCCTGGCGCGAAGGTACCGGCCGAAATTTACTCACCGGCTGCGTCTTAGGTGCCGTTTCGGCAGCCCTGGTCATTCTGCCCGCAGTCGGACTCGGCTTGGCGCACTTTGAAACCCTGCCGAATGCCGATATCGGTTGGCGCGCCGCGCTTTTCATGCCGGTCCTGCTCTTCTGTGGTGCTGCAGGCGAAGAAATCGCTTTTCGGGGCTTCGTCCAGCAGTATCTGATGCGCGGCTACGGCGCGTGGGCCGGGATCCTTGGCGCGGGAGCCCTGTTCGGCGTCGCGCACTACTTTAATCCCGCAGCCAGTGCCCTCGGCCTTCTGAACACCGCCATTTTCGGCATCATTTTCGGCGCTTCTATACTTCGTACCCGAGATCTGTGGCTCGCCACCGGCCTGCATTTCGGCTGGAATGTCGTTTTACCGTTCCTCGGAGTGGAGCTGAGTGGTCTTACAATTAGAGTTACGGAGTACAGGCTGGTATGGAAAGCCGGAAACATCTGGAGTGGTGGCGAATACGGCCCCGAAGCGAGCGTGCTCACTTCGGCCGTACTGGTGCTGCTGGCGCTGGCCGTGTGGAACGTCCCGGTCCGCAGGGGTTGGGCTTATCTCCTCGATGGCGAAGAACCGGATCTGTCTGTCTCCTCGCCGCTCTAGCCGCTGGTGCGCTCGGCGCGGCCGTCATCCCCAAAAAAGACAAGCTCACTGAAGACGAGCGGATCGAAATCCTGCGGAATCTGACGGCGGAATACGCGAAAGCCAAAACCTACCTGCCGCGTTCCAAAAACCCTCTCGACTTCGACGCCAACGGTACCTGGGACCAGGCTCACTGGCAAATGCTCACCAATGCGGGCGGGCCCGGCGTGGCGGCTCGCGAAGGCGACCAGATCAAGATCACGCACGTATCCTTCGAAGGCGACAAACTGGTCCTCGAAATCAACGGTGGGCTGAAGAGCGGCAGGCGGTTGATGGACCACCTGGAAGTGGGCATGGGCAACAGTACCCGGCCGGTTTCCGGAAACAGCGGCGTCGCCACCACAGGTACTTACATCGCGGTGAATTTTCACAAGCCGATGGAAAACCTCTCAACGGCTGAAGTGAAAAGGATTTTGTTGCCGCTGATGACGTTCGATCTGCACACGGTCTCGAAGCTCTACATGGAGACCCTTCCGCCCGAGATGCAAAAGGCCATCACGGAAAAGCGGGCACTCGAAGGCATGGACCGGGATCAGGTGAAGATGGCTCTCGGCAGCCCGGTTCGCAAATACCGCGAGGCCAAGGACGGCGTCGATCTGGAAGACTGGATCTACGGCCAGGCCCCCGGCAAGATCACGTTCGTCACATTCCAGGGCCTGAAGGTTGTGAAGGTGAAGGAACAGTACGCGGGCCTGGGTAGCGAGACGGCTCCCACGCGGATTATCGTCCCGTAACGGCGCGCGTTCTGAAATGCGGTTACTTATTACGTCCCGCGCCATAATTTCAGTTGCAGTAGCGCTCAGCCCATAGCATTATGGACTGGAGTGCACCCAGCCTCGCGATATTTCAGGAGTCTCGCGATTTGTTCCGTAAGGAAAGAAGGCATGCCATGGTTACAGCGCCAAACATAAAGGCCGGTGGTGCGGGCAACGAGTCAGGGTCCGTAGGTATGTTCCCCAGCCTGCTCAATGAATGCCGACTGATGTCCCGCCACGCGTTCAGCTCCGGATTGCCCGTGCCTCCTGCAGTAATCCAGGTTGTGACGCAGTACAGCGACCTGAACTCCGCCAGGAATTCCGATCGCGCATGGCTTTTGCAGGCACTGCGCCGTCTTTCGGTCGCGCATCAGAAGTTAACGCGAATTGTAGCTCCGGCAACGCCCCAAACGATCGCATTTTTCCAGCGCGAATCGAATCGCGGCGGAATCCTGGGATTCCTGGGACCCGTGCCTCTCGTTCGCCATTTAATGCTTGTCGCCATTGTTTCGATTGTCGCGTTCATCTGCGTCAGTCTCTCGCCGGACGTGTCGGATGGCGCGGACGCAGGCGATTTTTTGAAAACCAGTGGGATCGTGCTTCTTGTCAACGAGTTATTCTACCTGTCCGCGGCTGGCCTCGGCGCGTCGTTTGCTGCGCTCTTTGTCGCCAACAGGTTTGTTGCAAACACCAGTTTCGACCCGAAATACAACTCATCTTATTGGATCCGTTTCGTTCTCGGCCTGATGGCGGGCCTGATGTTGGCGACCACGCTTTCAGGAAGTGTCTCGCCGTCGCTCCGCACATTTGCCAAGCCCAGCCTCGCGATGCTCGGTGGGTTTTCAGCCGCCACCGTCTATCGGATGATGGCCCGGCTCATCGAGTCTCTGGAATCGATCATACGGGGCGACATGCGCGAACTGAGCAAGCTGGACGCCCGCAGTATGGAGGCGCGGTTATCTGAGGAGGCGGCCCAGGAGCGGCTGCGGGTGGTCAACGGCATGATGGCGCTCAAACAACACTTGTCCGCGGGCGCTTCGGCCGAGGTATTGCATTCCAGGCTCGATCAGGTTCTGCAGTATCTCGTCCCGAATGATTTCGACGATCTGGGTGAGGAGCCCGAACCGGTGCCGGTCGGCGCCGCTGCCGAATAGCGTCCTGCGGCGGGCAAACAGACTTAAGCCAGCAACTCCGACCACATTCCCGGCCACCTCCGTCAATCGCTTGTCCCGGCTACTATAATCGAACGTCAGGCGCTTGTGATCCATGATCCAGCATGCCGCGCGCCTTCAAATCCTTGAGGATCGCGGCGATGGGCTTATCGGTCGATTGCGCGTTCATACGGTGCGGTGAAGATGGCTCTCGGCAGGCCCATCCGCAAATACCGCGAGGCCAGGGACGGCATCGATCTGGAAGACTGGATCTACGGCCAGGCCCCCGGCAAGATCACCTTCGTCACCTTCCAGGGCCTGAAGGTTGTGAAGGTGAAGGAACAGTACGCGGGCCTGGGCAGCGAGACGGCCCCCACGCGGATTATCGTGCCCTGAGCCTTAAGCGCTCGGTCTCAGAAGTTCCCACACTGGAGAACTCCGCACTCGCGCTCGCCGGTCTGACCGGGCCGAAGCCGGACGGCGACGCCTTTGGTCTCGAACAGCGTATCCGCGGGCGACTGTGTTTGTCACGCCCGAGCTTTGAGTTCCTCGATCTGCTTCGTCGCGATCCCAACGGGCCGGTCGTTCGGAACACCGGCGCAGGCGAGCAGCGTGGTGAGCAAATCGCCTTGATTTCCCTTCGTATCTGCGAAGTATTGTCCAGTCCGGATCGAACCACCGCCCTTGCCGGCAATCACAAAGGGGAGGTTTTCACGAGCGTGAATGTTACCATCCTCGAGCCCCGATCCCCACATCATGATGCAGTTGTCGAGCAACGTGCCGTCGGCCTCCCGCAGGCTCGCCATCTTCTTCACCATGTACGCAAATTGCCTGATGTTGAATTCGGTGATCAGGGCGATCTTGCGGATCTTCTCCGGATCGTTATTGTGATGTGTGTTGGAGTGATGCTGGTCGTTGAAACCCAGTTCCGGATACGAAGCCCCGTTGGGCGTGGAACCGATGTAGGTGCTGACCCGCGTCATATCGGTCTGAAACGCGAGGATGTTCAGGTCGCACATCACCTGCATGTACTCGCTCCGCTTTTCGCCTTCCGGAATCCGGATCTCGATCGGTGGCGAATCGGAGGCGTGACGTTTGCTCGTTCGGACGCCGGCCTTCTCCAACGAGGCCTCCTTCTGCCGAGCCTCGATTGCGGCGATGCGCCGCTCCACGGAGCGCACGCTGTCGAGGTATTCATCCAGCTTGCGCTGGTCCGAGACGGGCAGGGTCCTCCGGAGGTCTCGGGCGCCGCCCAGCACGATGTCAAGCAGGCTGCGATCGAGTTCGCTCAGGGGCGTCGACTCCTGTTTATTGGGCTCCTGTTTGCTGAAGAGGCGATTGAGCACGTTGCGCGGATTGACCTCCGCGGGCACCGCCTGCGTGGGGGAACTGAAGCTGCAATGCGAGTAATAGCCCTCGTTCAGGCCCTCCTGGTTCTCTTTCCAGGTTTGCGGCATGGTGGCCAGCTCAAGCGAGGGCAGCGCGGTGAAAGCGCCCAGGTGCTTGGCGGCGATCTGATCCGCGGAAATGGCGATATTGATCTCGTTCCGCTTTTCGGGAGCCGGCAACGTTGCCGTCAGCCAGGTAGACAGCTCCAGTGCGTGCGGAGCCCCGTTGAAGGGCGCGATGGGTACGCCCGAAATCCCCTTCATCACCACGCACTGATCCAGTACCCCGCGCAACGATTCCAGAGCCGGCGGCGGCGACAAAAGATAGCTCTCCGGATTGGCCGGCCAGAACTGATTCATGATCACGCCGTGCGGCATATACATGAATCCCAGGCGCACGGGCGGCTTGTCCGCCTTGCCCGCCGGGACGCCCGCCCAACCCAGGGAATCCATCCACGGCAGGGACAGGGAAACGCCCAACCCCTTCAAACAAGCCCGCCTGTTAATTCTTCTCACTGAGTCTCCTCTGCGCTTCAATGCGCCGATATGTAAAAGGATAACTGGAAACAACGCCCTTGATAATAGCCCGCATACGATACCCATCGCCGGCGAGCTCGCCCATCAGGTCATCCACCACAATTTCGTCGTAGCCTTCGAGCTTGCGGCCCAACGCGTAGGCCAACATCTGCCCCACCAGATTACGAGCCACGTCGCCCTTGCGTTCAGCGATGATGGCTTTCAGATCCGCTGGACCCGAAAAGCGCTTAGCTCCTGACCGTTCACCGCCGGGCAGTTCACCGGATGAGTCGATGGCCTGGCCATTGCTGTCACGCTCACGCCATCGTCCGATGGCATCGAATTTCTCGAGACCGAACCCAATGGGGTCCAGAATCTGATGGCAATTGGCGCAGACAGGATTCGTGCGATGGAGTTCGGTCCGCTGCCGGAGTGTGAGATGGGCGACCGCCGCAGGATCCTGCTTATCCAGCGCCGGGACGTCCGGAGGAGGGGCCGGCACGTGTTCGCCGAGCACCTGTTCCAGCACCCACACGCCGCGCTTCACCGGGCTGGTTCGATTGGGCAAAGAGGTGGCCGCCAGAATGCCCGGCATGCCCAGCACTCCTCCGCGATGGCTGTCGCTCAGCCGGACCTTGCGCATCTCGGGGCCCTGCACTGTGTTTTCCAGGCCGTAAATCGCCGCCACCGTGCCATTGAGATACGTGTAATCGCCATCCACGAAACGAATTGCGGGTTCGTTGTCCCGGACGATGCTCTGGAAGAACAGCCGGACTTCCTCATACATCCCCAGGCGCAGGGCGGGGGTCATCTGCGGAAATAGAGCCGGGTCGAAGATCTGGCGCTGCAGGCCGCCCACGTTCAGCCACTGAGCGCCGAACCCATCGAACAGAGCCCGCGAACGGGGATCGTCGAGCAGGCGTTTCGTCTGCGCCTCCAGAACCGCGGGCACGTGCAGCTGTCTGCGGCCGGCCAGAGTCATCAGTTCTTCGTCCGGCATGGTTGCCCATAAGAAATAGGATAAACGCGAGGCGAGTTGGTAGTCATCCAGCGGAACGATACCCCCTCCCTGCTCGCCATCACCCGGCCCGGCAGCGCCCGGCTCGGCTCCTCCTGCGGGGGTGATGAACAGGAACTGAGGCGAAACCAGGATGCCCTTCAGCATCAGGCCAAGCGCCTGCGGGTAGGCAAGTTTGTTGCGCGTGCCCAGGTCGAAGGTGGCGACCAGGACATCCAGCTCTGCCTCCGTCGGTGGCCGGCGGTAGGCTTTGCGGGCCAGAGACCGGGCGACTTCCCGCGCTGCCCGCCTGGGGGCGCCCACTGGCCGGGCCGACCGGCCGAACAGCCGCTTCTCCGTCTCCGTGCGCCGATGGCCGCGCGGCGCCACAATCTGGCGCAGGACATTTTCGGCGATGGCGAGATATTGTTCGAGTTGGAGCGGCGAGAGCGAATTGAGGTACCCCTGGCCCGCGACTTCATCGGGTAGTCCATCGGCGATGGACGTGGGCACGCCGAAGAGATCGTGCAGCGTGTTGGCGTACTCGGGTTTGGTCAGGCGCCGGATGGTGAACGGTCCCGGTTCCTTGTCGCTGAGGTACTTCAGCTTAGGCAACCACTCTGCGAACATCCGGCGATCGTCGTCGGACGGCAGGAGCGCCCCTTTGGGCGGCATGTCGTGCGCCTTTACCCGGGCGTCGGCCTTCTTCCACTGTTCGGTAAACGCGGCGTGTTCGGGAGTCTTGAGGGCTGGCGTGAAATTCACTCCGGCCCTTGTGGGTCGCTCACTCCGGTGGCAGGGAAGGCAATAAGTTTTGACGAAGGGCGTGACGCGGTCACGAAAGTATTGCCCGGCATCGGCTTTCAGGGCGTCGTGATTCCCAGCCACCAGGGCGCAAGGGCAGGTCAGGGACAGGATCAGCCAGAGGCCCCCTGCAGGCGTCTCCAAAAGGCGACGGATCGCGGCGGCAATGGGCACGAGCGAGAACATGTCCTTGCAAAGTTTATCACTCGTCTCGGTTGCGCGGGCGTTCTCAATACGGAGCCGCTGTGAGGCTATGCTGCTCACCAATGCGGGCGGACCCGCCGTCGCGGCTCGCGATGGCGACCAAATCAAGATCCCCCACGTTTCCTTCGAAGGAGACAAACTGGGCCTCGAAATCAACCGTGGCCTGAAGAGCGGGCGGCGGTTGATGGACCACCTGGAAGTGGGCATGGGCCAGGAACAGGTGCAAATGGCTCTCGGCAGCCCCATTCGCAAATATCGCGAGGCGAAGGATGGCATTGATCTGGAAGACTGGATTTACGGCCAGGCCCCCAAGCGGATTATCCTGCCTTAAGCCTCGCCGTTTTACGCCGCGTTGCGGGGGCGAACCAACTGCTCAATCGCGTCCCGAGAAATATTTGCCGCAGTACGAATATCGAAGGCCGTTTGCAGGTTCATCCAGTACTGCGGCGTGGTCGAAAAATACCGCCCAAGCCGGAGTGCTGTATCGGCCGTAATCGACCGCTTCTCATTGACGATCTCGCTAACCCGGGTGACCGGCACCTGCAGGGCAAGTGCCAGCCTGTTAATGGAGATCTTTTCTGGCTTCATGTAGTCCTCAAGCAGGATCTCGCCCGGGTGGACTGGCGAGGTGACGGGCTTCTGTGGCATACGATTTTTCCCTCTAGTGGTAATCGGCAATTTCAACCTCTGCGGCATTTCCATTCTGCCAAACAAAACAGATCCGCCACTGCAGGTTGATCCGGATGGAGTGCTGCCCGATCCGATCTCCCTTGAGCGGTTCCAGCGACATCCCACCGCCTGACAGATCACCCAGGGTCGTGGCCGCATCGAGTGAGCTAAGCCGCCGAAAAGCCGCGCGGTGGACGTTGTCGTACTTCCAGCAATCGGAAAGCCTCCGGCTCTGCCGGAGGATCGTTACTCCTTGGCGCTCGGTTTCCGAAGTTCCCACACCGCAGTCTGGGGATCCGAACACTGTACCCGTAGCCGACGATCCACCGAAGCCGAACGCCCACGCCACTTCGGAGGTTAGGGCGTTACACTTCAAAGCGGAGAAAGCGTTGCACAAAGGGTAAGTCTTGCAACAGCCGCCGAGGCGTTCTGGACCTGCCAGCACGGCGAAGGTGCCCGCCACCGTAAGCCTCTCAGCATCCCGATACGATATACATATTTCGGATGTGAGGAAGGTGAACAGTATGCAATTCTCGACGCGACGAAAGGCCCTTGCAGCAATTGCGGGCGGCCTCGTGGCCTTTACGTGCGCCCAGTTTGCTGGGGCGCAAACCCCACAAGGGAAGGGCACAATCGTCGGCAAACTTGTTGATGAGATGGGCAAACCCGTGTCCGGGACGAAGGTGACGGCCGTCGTCTTTAACGGAGTTGAAAAAGGAGAACTGAAGCTTTCAGTCTTTTTCACCGATCAAGGTACGCCGCCCGAGGTAAGTACCGACGATAAGGGCGACTTCCGAATTTCCGGTCTTCCACCGTTAAAGTGGATCCTTAGAACTCAACAGGGCTTCTTTGACAATGGCGGCTGGGTCGTCCAGAAAGACTCCGTCGTTGCAGATCATGTGCTTATCATTGAGGTCAGGGACGGTGGCACTTCCGATGCCGGGACTATTCGCTTACGAAAGTAGAATTTTGTTCGACCGCTCGACTAAAGATTGATTTGCCGGCCTTCCCCGCCCTTACGGTGTGGCATTGTGTCGCACAAAGGGTAAGATTTGCATAATTCGCGCGGAGCCTGTCAACAAAGGGTTTGGCGTGCTGCAAATCTCTGATGCAAAATGGAGCGCCCAACTCGGCTCGCCCTCAGCGCTGTTGCGGTTTCGGCGATGTTGCAAAACTCAGTTGCAAAAATCGGAAGAACATTCGGCCTCACGCTCCTTGCCGCTCCGGTCCGCGAAACCCCTTGGCCGGTTCGCTGGCAAACCGAACATTCGCGATCAGTGTGAGCCTATTCTCCCTCGAAAAGCGATCTCGTGAGTTCCGACTGTCGAACGACGCTTGCCAGCGTACCGCGCCGCAGCGAATTGTGCAGCGGCACGGGAACCGTGATCGTGGTTGTCTGCAACTGCTTTTGCATGATCCGATGACTGCCTCGCTGACGGACCGCGACGAATCCGTTTTGTTCGAGAATTCGACACACTTCCAGGCCCGAAAAAACCCGGAGCTTACCCAACCGGCACCTCGACCTGGGTTACAAAAACGTCGTAGTGAGCGCGACGGGCAATTTCCGATGGCGATGCCATCTCGAAAAACAGCGTCAAGGCTTCAATCAGGTTCGCTCGCGACTCTTCAATGGATTCACCCTGGCTGGCGATATCAAGTTCCGGGCATAACGCAACGTATCCGTCGTCCTCGCGTTCGATAATCGCCGTTAACCGTTGCGGTGAGTTCATGATCCGAGTCTACACCGGTCCACTTTGACAATTCGTCGGCATCCCGATTTGAGGACACCACCTCAACGGGTGCCTGCCTCAACCTACGCCAGCAACTCCGTCACCACGTTCCCAGCCACATCCGTCAACCGCATATCCCGCCCGCTATACCGGAACGTCAGGCGCTTATGATCCATGCCCAACAAATGCAGCATCGTCGCGTGCAGATCATGTACGTGGACTTTATTCTCCACCGCAAAGTACCCGAAATCATCGGTCGCGCCGTGCACGATTCCCGGCTTCACGCCGCCGCCCGCCATCCACATCGTGAACCCATACGGATTATGGTCCCGCCCCACGTTCGTCATATTGCCGTTGTCCGGTAACTGCGCACACGGGGTCCGCCCGAACTCGCCACCCCACACCACCAGCGTCTGGTCCAGCATGCCGCGCGCTTTCAAATCCTTCAGGAGCGCGGCGATGGGCTTATCGGTCGATTGCGCGTTGATGCGGTGCCCGTTCGTCAGATTGGCGTGCTGGTCCCACCGGTCCAGCCCAGGGCGCGCCGGTGTCAGCAGTTCCACGAACCGCACGCCACGCTCCACCAAACGACGGGCCAGCAGGCACTCGCGCCCAAACTCCTCGGTCATCTTGTCGTTCAGACCGTACAGTTCCTTCGTGGCTTCCGTTTCCTTCGAAAGATCCAGCAACTCCGGCACGGCGGATTGCATCCGAAATGCCAGTTCATAGTTCTGAATAGTGGCTTCAATCTCGCTGACTTCGCCGAATCGCGAGACAGCCCCTTTATTCAGCTTCGCAAGCAGCGCCAGTTTGCGCTGTTGCGCCGCAGCTTCCGAAGCGGGAGGCGTCAGATCCGCAATCGGGTGCTCGCCCTTACGGAAGACCGTGCCCTGGTAACTCGCGGGCAGAAACCCGCTGGAGAAGCAATCGAGGCCGCCCGGAGGAATCAACCCGCTTTCCAGCACAATGAACCCCGGCAGATTATCGCTCTCCGACCCCAGCCCATAGTTGATCCACGAGCCCATACTCGGCCGTCCCTGAAACCCCGACCCCGAGTGCATAAAGTAATTCGCCGCCGTATGTTCCGAGTGGTCCGCCACCATGGAGCGAATAATGGCGAGATCGTCTACGCAACTCGCCACATGCGGGAAAAGTTCACTCACCGTGGCCCCGCTCTGGCCGTAAGGCTTAAAGTCGTAGGGCGACCCGAACACCTGATCGCTGATATTGAAGACCGTCGTGGGCGGCTTGAACGGCAGTTTCTTGCCGTGGTCGGTCCGCAGGCGAGGCTTCGGATCGAACGTGTCCATTTGCGACGGCCCGCCATCCATAAACAGGAAGATCACGGCCTTCGCCTTCGCCGGGTGGTGCGTGCCATTCTTTGTCGCCGCCTGCGCCAGCATCTGCATCAGGGCCATGCCGCCAAAGCCATTCGCGGCGCGGCAAAGCCAGTCCCGTCGATTGAACAAGGGTCTATTGAACATATATGAACTCCGGGGCATTCATCAGCACGTGCGCCAGCCCGGCGAGCGTGCCTCCATCCGCCAGAAACGCCGCCGCTTCCTTTTGCTCCCCCGCTTCCGGCAGCCGCCCAAAAGCCTGCTGGTACATCAGGGAAATGCGTTCCGGTTCCGGTGTGCCACTCAGCCGGTCCGCCCATCGCGCCGCCTGCTGCAACACGAACTCATTATTCATCAGCATCAGGGCCTGCGATGGCACCGTAGACCGGTTCCGCACGCCAATCGTCGAGATCGGCAGCGGATAATCAAACGCCAGGAACAGCGGAGTCAGGAAGTTCCGGCGCACTTCGATATAAATGCTCCGCCTCCCCGCGCCATCCAAAGGTCCGGACTTCGGCTTACCCCGCCCATTCTGATACTCGCTGATATGCGGCACCACGCTCGGCCCGTACATCTTGTCATCCAGCGCGCCCGACACAGCCAGAATCGAATCGCGAATCTGCTCCGCTTCTAAACGCCGCACGGGGTAGTGGTGCAACAGGTCATTGCGCGGATCCGCTTTCGCAGCCGCCGCGTCACCCTTGCTGCTCATCCGATACGCCGCCGACAGTACCATTTCCCGCTGCAGTTTCTTCGTACTCCAGCCCCCCGCAATGAACTTCGCCGCCAGCGTATCCAGCAGATCACGATTCGCCGCCCGCTCGCCCATCACGCCGACGTTATCGGCGGTCCGCACCAGGCCGTCACCAAAGTGGTGTTCCCAGAGACGGTTCACGTAGACCCTCGCCAGCAGCGGAGCAGCCTCGCCGGTCATCCACTGCGCCAGTTCCAGCCGCCCGCTGCCAGACACTGCCACCTTCTCACCGTCCTTCGAAATCACCTGTAGGAAGTGCCGCGGCACCTCGTCACCCAGGTTCAGATGACTGCCCCGAATATGCAGCTTCGTGTTACCTGGAGCCTCGTCCCAGGCGATCATGCCGAAGGTCGATTCCGGAATCTGCAGCTGGGCGGCGGGCTCATTCCAAACAGCTGGCTCCTCTTCAACGGTTGGCGGCGGGGTCTTTTCTTCCGAGAACACAATCGCATCCACCGCAATGTTGCCCGTCCGCGACCGGTCCACAATCTCGAAATAGCACTGGCGTTCGAAGGGCAACGTCATCCGGTAAGTGACCCATTCGAACTTCCCCGGCGTCTTGCCGGAACCCATATAGTGAACACTCTTATAGTCGTCGGCGACAAGCGTCAGCCGAACCGGTTCGCGCTCAATCAGGCCCGGATCGCCCTTCGTCGCGTTCAACCGGACATGCACGTAGTGGTTCGGCATTTTGAACTTCTTCGAAGTCAGCGAGCCGACCAGTTCATTCACCCCGAGGCCGGCTGAATCGATCACGCCATCGCGGACTCCGTGCGCGAACGCCTCGCCGCTCTGGTACCAGCCGTTAGTCGAGAGGTCGTTGAAATCCTCCCACATCGTCTCGCCGGGACGCAGTTGAATCGTCGCCTTTCCCGGCTTGCGAACCACCGGCGCTGCACTTTCATGCGCCTGGTGAACCGCTGCCACCTGTGCGGGCGAATCGATCACCACCTCGCGCATCCCCGTCGAGTGCATAATGCCCGCCAGGCCGTAATAGTCGCGGGTCGGGATAGGGTCGAACTTGTGATCGTGGCATCGCGCACAGGCCACCGTGAGCCCCAGGAAACTCTTGGCGATCACGTCCACCTGGTTATCCACGTTATCCGCCTTCGACTTCGCCGAGTCTGTGGCGCTGTTCAGCACCTCCCCGAACCAGTAGAAATTCGTCGCAATCGGCGACTCCAGAAACCGCCCGTTTTTCGAGACACGCTGTCGGGCGAGCAAATCTCCCGCCAGATGCTCCTGCACAAACTGCGGGAACGGCAGGTCTTCGTTAAAAGCCCGGATCACATAATCGCGATACTGCCACGCGTCCAGCTTGTTGTTATCGTATTCGTGGCCGTTCGTCTCCGCATAGCGAACCAGATCCAGCCAGTGCCGCGCCCAGCGCTCGCCATAGTGCGGGGACGCGAGCAGCCGATCCACTACCGCTTCATAGCTGCTACCCGCCACGAAAGCGTCCATCTCGGCTTTGGTGGGAGGCAGACCGGTCAGATCAAACGTGACGCGACGCAGCCACGCGCGGCGGTCCGTTTCCCCGGCCGGTTTCAGCCCCTTCGCTTCCAGCGCTGCCAGCACGAAGCGGTCCACATCCCCCTTCGGCCAGGTCTTGTTCTTCACCACCGGGACAGGCGCCGCCGCAACCGGCTGAAACGCCCAGAAACGTCGTCCCCGCTCCAGATCCAGCCCGGGAGGGAGCGGTTTCACCGCCACCGCAACCGCCGGACGCGGGTCCGGGGCACCCATCTTCACCCATTCATTGAAATCCGCAATCACCGAATCCGGTAGTTTGCCGGTCGGGGGCATTCGCAACCGGAAATCGGTGTACGAAATTGCCTTCAGCAGCTTACTCTCTTCGGGCTTCCCGGGGACAACCACCGTCGGTGCCGGGCCATCCAGGCGAAGCTCCGCCTTCGGGTCGCGCAGTTGCGAACTGTGGCAACCGTAGCAGCGCTCTGCAAGCACGGGCCGGATGTGTGTCTCGAAAAACTCCGTGCCGTCCGCGCCCAGGAGCAGGGCAGGGGTCAGCATCAGGACGGTCAGTAGTATTGTTCGGCGCGAAACCAACATGGGGGCTCTTGGCAAGAATATCGCAAATTGCCCTTCCCTTTTCATGTAGGACAAAGTCGTACGAAAATTCTAAAGTTATCATCCACGAATGGCGATAAGAAACTGGTAGGAGGGTTGTGAAACATGGCGAGCATCACCCCAACGGGGCGAGAGGTCGGATTTTCCGAGGATGACATCATTGTCACCAAAACGGATCTGAAGGGACATGTCACGTACGCCAACCACGTGTTTGTCCGGGTGTCGGAATACTCTGAGGCCGAAGTGCTGGGGAAACCCCATAATCTGATCCGGCATCCGGACATGCCCGGATGTGTGTTTGGTCTGCTCTGGGACACTTTGCAGCAGCGCCGCGAGATTTTCGCGTATGTGCTGAACCTTACGAAGAGCGGTGGCCACTACTGGGTTCTGGCCCATGCGACACCCAGCTTCGATCTCTCGGGCAACCACATTGGCTATCATTCCAGCCGCCGAGCCGCTTATACCGATGCTCTGCCGGCGGTCAAAACACTCTACGCCCGGCTGCGGGGCGAGGAGCGAAAGTACTCGTCGAAGAAGGAGGGGCTTGAGGCGTCGTCAAAGCTTTTGTCGGATCTTCTGCGGCAGCAAGGCAAATCGTATGGTGAGTTCGTGTTTGGACTTTCGAGATTCACGGGAGTGGGAGTTCTGGCAGCATGACCGAACAGGATTTAATGACACAAATTGCCCAGATCTGTGACCGGGCCGCGAAGGGTGATCTGGAAGCGCGCATCGTGCCACTGCCGTCGCAGCAGGGCTGGGGTACCGTTTGTACGTCCATCAACTCTCTGCTTGACGTGATTGATTCCTACGTGCGGGAGTCCCAGGCGGTTCTGGAATGTTGCAGCCGCCGCGAGTTCCACCGCCCGGTTCTGGTCCGGGCCATGAAGGGGGCGTATCGGGGCGCGGCAGTTGTCATCAACAACGCGACGGTCGAGATGCGCGACTCGCAACTGCGGCGTGAGGAAGCGGAGCGGCAGCGGGAGGCGCTGGTGCGCGAAGTCAGTTCCTCCGCCCACACCGTTGCGGCCGCCTGCGAGCAGCTAACCTCCAGCAGCAGGGAAATCTCCCTGCAACTAAACCACTCAGCTGGTCTGACCGAACAAGCTGTTGCTCAATCGCATCTCGCAAAGGACGCTGTCGGCGCCCTGTCGGAGAACTCAAACCGGATTCAGGAAGTCGTGCAGATGATCAATGGTATTGCCGGTCAGACGCGCCTTCTGGCGCTGAATGCCACCATCGAAGCCGCCCATGCGGGCGAAAGCGGCCGAGGCTTCGCCGTAGTAGCCAACGAGGTTCGTACCCTCTCGCGGCACACTCAGACCGCGACCGGAACCATTGGCGACCAGGTCAAGTCGATTGCCTCGGTAACCGGCAGCGTGGAAAAGGCCATCGGCCTGATCAATTCGTCCATCGACAGTCTGAATCTGCACGTTCGCTCGATTGCAGCCACTGTGTCGGAACAGGTGACCGCAACCAATGAAATCGCCGGGCAGATGAACCGTGTTTCGGCCACTCTGAGTTCCATCAGTCAGAGGGCATAGCCCTCGTACAAATATAAAAGGGCCTCCCCCTTACGGGGAAGGCCCTTTGAGTACTGCTGCGAAGGTTAGAAGTTCACGCGGAGTGACATCTGCACCTGACGCTGTGCGCCCAGGCCAACCGCGCTTTCCACGGTGGAAAGCACCGAGCCGAACGAACCACCAGTGGTGGCTGTGTAAGGCTGGCCGGGCTGCAGCGTGTTGCCGGAAGTTCCCAGCACATTGTTGAGCCGGACAGCCGGGTTCGCGAAATTCCCCTTATTGAACACGTTGTACATTTCGATGCGGAATTCCGTATTCACACGTTCGGTAAGGTTGAGCTTCTTGTGCAGCGTCATATCGAACTGGCTGAGGCCGGGGCCGTGCAGCGCACCGCGACCGAGGTTCCCAAAAGTACCCGGGGCCGGGGTTGCAAATGCGGCCGGGTTGATGATGAAGCGCTTGTCCGTTGCGTTGGTCAGGAACGGATTCACGCCCGCCACCACATCCGGGAATCGCACGTCGCGGGAGTTGCCGCCGCCAGGCGTGTTGATCACGGGGACCGTAACCGGCGTGCCGTTGACCACGATGGGTGAGTTGACGATGGTGTTATTCCGGGTATCGCGGTAAACGATGTCCGGACGAGTGATGCGGATGTCGAGCGGAAGACCGGTGCGCCCATTGACGATCCCACCCATCTGCCAGCCACCGATGATGGCGTCCGCAGCCTTGTTCAGGTTCGAAGCAAAGCGCTGGCCCTTGCCGAAGGGCAATTCGTACAGTGCGGTTAAATTCGCCGAGTGGCGAACGTCGAACGCGTTGTTTCCCCGGTCCGCCTTGAAGTTGTAGGGATTGGTGGCCGTGTTGGCTTCGTTGGAACCGCCGGTGTTACCGATGGAGTGCGAATAAGTCCACTGCGCGCCCAGCGTGAAGCCTTTGCTGAAGCGGCGATTGAGCGTGGACTGCATCGAGTTGTAGTTATCGGTGCCCCCGGTGGTCTTGTAGTCGATCTCACCGAACTGGGGCCCGAATTCACGGACAGCCGTCGCGGCGCCGGTCGTCGGATTCATGGTGAAACCCGTGATCTTGTTGGCGATGCTGCGGAGGAACAGGTTGCGGCCCTGGCTGCCAACATAGGCAACCTGGAGGACGGCGCCGAAGGGCAACTGTTGCTGCACAGAGGCCGTGAAGGAGAGGATCTTTTCCGGAACCTTGTAGCCCGGAGCATAGGCGCGGACGCCGATGCCGGTCGCCGTCGCCACGTTGAAGTTCTTGATGATGGGCAGCGGATCGATCGGATAACGACCACTGGCGTTGACGCTGACGCGGTCGCTTTCGATCGGCTGGATCAGATCTTCACCCTGTCCCGGGCCAAAGTAGTAGCCGGAACCGATGCGGAGCGTCGTCTTGCCCTTGAGGGCTTTCGGGGCGTACGCGATGCCCAGGCGCGGGCCAAATGCCTTCTTGTCCGTCTGATAGAAGGGGCGGCTGCCAGGAGCATCCAGTTTGCCGGTCACGATGTTGTACAGCACGACCAGGTTGCGGTCTTCACGCATCGGAGTGTAGTATTCGTAACGCAGACCGTAGCTGAGCGTCAGTTCCGGAGTCATCTTGTACTCATCCTGAGCGTAGGCGCTGAACATTTCGGTCTTGCCGAGGCGATTGCCGGTCGCGCCGTTATTGAACGGGCTGGGAGCGCTGACATCGCCAAGGACGCTGATTGAGGACGGCGTGTTGGCCAGGAATGCATCGAGGTTGCCGAATGCATAGGTCACGCCGCCGAGACGGTCGGTGTAGAGGCGAACCTGACGGAACTCGCCGCCAAACTTGAAGTTGTGGTTTCCTTTGATCCAGCTCAGGGTGTCTACATAACTGAGGGAGTAGTTCGTGTAAGGCTGTGCGCGACCGTTCGTGGCGGAACTGGCACGAACCAGACCCGAAGGAATCGAAATGCCGGCGCTGGCACCCTGACCACCGATGCCGACCAGAACGTTGGCGCCCGTGATGTTCAGGGTGGTGGCAGAAAGGTCAAGGCCGGGGACCGCCGGAGCAACGCCGTTGGTGCGCGTCTTGGGGCCGTTGTAGCCGAACTTCACTTCGTTCACAATGCTGGCGGAGATGATCCGCTGGAAGCTCAGAACGCCGTTCTGAGCGAGGGCTTTCTGTTCGAAGGCGCTGCCGGAGACGTCAAACGGGGCCGTTGAAGTGCCGTCATCCCGGAACCAGCGAACGTAGAACATGTTCTTATCGCTCTGGTGATAGTCGAGACGGACACTCTCGGAGTTTTCGTTCACCACAGCTCGGCCATCGAGCTGGGCCAGATCGAAATCGGGGTTGGTTGTTGCCCCGCGGTTCCCGGTCGGGAAGGCTGCGAAGAGAGGCTTGATCTGCGAGTCAACGCAGCGGCCCACGACATTAGTACCGCAAACGGGAAGGTTGCGAACCGCGGCCGAAGGCGTCTGGCCCACCAGAGAGAAGCCCGCACGCTGGCGAAGTCCTTCGTAATGGCTGAAGAAGAACAGCTTGTCCTTAATCACGGCACCACCGATGGAGCCACCGAACTGGTTCAGGCGGAGGGGGTTCTTGTTGAGACCGTCGAAGTAGTTGCGGGCATCAAGGGCGTCGTTGCGGAGATATTCGAACATGCTGCCGTGATACTCGTTGCCGCCGGACTTGGTCACGATACTGATCTGACCGCCGGTGCCGGTACCGTATTCGGCCGGGTAGTTGCTCGATTCCACGCGGAATTCCTGCACCGTTTCCAGACTCGCCTGCAGCCGGAAGCTGGAGGAGATCTGGCCGTTCAGGTTACCGGGAGAAGCATCGACAATAGAAGAGGCTTCCACGCCGTCGAACCGAACCGCGTTCTGCTGATTGGCGCGGCCGCTGAAGCGAATGTTGTCAAAGGTGCCACCGCCGGCGGTCTGCGCGCCAGGCGTGAGCAGGTAGAGCTGAGAGATCTGACGTCCATTGATGGGCATCTGCGCCACTTCGCGGGCGTTAACGTTCGTGCCCACGCTGGCGGAACTGGTTTCAACCACGGCGAGGTCGCCGCCTGAAACGGTGATTGAGGTGGCAACACCGGCGGCCTGCATCGTAATGTTCAGGGTCCGTTCCTGGCCAACGGCCAGGTTGATGTCGGTAAATTGGGAGTTTTCCAGGCCGGGGCTAACGGCAAGGACAGCGTAAGAAGACGGGGAGAGTCCGGGGGCAAAATAAACACCGGAAGCGCTGGTAACCGCCTCTCGGACCGCGCCGGTTTTCTGGTTGGTGATCTTGACAGTGACGTTTGGGAGAACACCTCCCGAGGCGTCGGAAACGGTCCCGGTGAGCCGGGCTTGATCCATCTGCGCGCAGGCGATACCAGCGAACAGGGCTAGAGACACTAATAGTTTTGTAGGCGTCATACGACACCTTCAGGTTAAAAAGTCCGTGTTACAACCGGATTACTGTCGAGTTAAGATCAGGCCAACAGTTTCGGCACCAGTTGTCCGTGCACATCCGTTAACCGGAAAGGCCGGCCCTGAAACTTGTAGGTCAACTTCGTATGTTCGAAGCCGAGAAGATGCAGCATAGTGGCATGTAAATCATGCACATGGACCTTATCTTCCACCACATTGAAGCCTAGCTCGTCGCTCTCGCCGAGCGTGATTCCGGGCTTCACGCCGCCGCCCGCCATCCACATAGTGAACGCATTCGGGTGGTGATCACGGCCATCTTCGCCGCCCTGCACCATGGGGGTCCGGCCAAATTCGCCGCCCCAAACTACGAGTGTCGTATCCAGTAACCCGGTGCGCTTCAGGTCTTTTATAAGCGCCGCCGCCGCCCGGTCCGTATCTTTACAGTTCTGGGTGATGTCTTTCACCAGCGCCGAATGCTGATCCCAGGCTTCGTGATAAAGCTGCACGAAGCGCGTGCCCCGCTGCACCAGGCGACGCGCCAGCAGGCAATTGTTCGCAAAGGACGCTTTACCCGGTTCTGCCCCGTATAGTTCCAGGGTCTCTTTCGATTCCTTCGTAATGTCCATCAGTTCCGGCGCGCTCGACTGCATCCGGAAAGCCATCTCGAACGAATTGATACGGGTGGCGATTTCCGGGTCACCCGTCGCGCCCAGGTGCAGTTCGTTCATCTTCCGAATTGAATCCAGACTCTCCCGCTGAATCTGGTTATCCACGCCCGCCGGGTTGGAAAGATACAGCACCGGGTCGCCAGCCGACCGGAATTCCACGCCTTGATACACGGTCGGCAGGAAGCCGCTGCCCCAGCACGAACTGCCGCCACTCGGACCTTTCTTGCCTGAACTGAATACCACAAACGCAGGCAGGTCACGAGACTCACTCCCCAAGCCATACGTCACCCAGGCGCCCATGCTCGGCCGCCCGAACTGCATCGCGCCGGTGTTCATCAGGACCTGGCCTGGCGCGTGGTTAAACGCATCCGTCACCATGCCCTTCACGATGGCGATGTCATCCACGATCTCGGCCAGGTGCGGCACCAGGTTCGTCAGTTCCGCGCCCGATTGCCCGTACTTCTTAAACTCAAACTTCGGTCCCAGTAGCTTCGAATTCGGATTGATGAACGCCGACCGATAGCCCTTCAGCAGCTCAGCCGGAGGCAGCGTGCCGTCGAACTTCTTCAGCATCGGCTTGTTGTCAAAGATTTCCAGGTGGCTCGGCGCACCAGCCATGAACAGGAAGATGACGTTCTTCGCTTTGGGTGCGAAGTGCGGAATCTTCGGAGCCAGCGGGTCCACCTGAGCCGCATACCCCGACTCAGCCAGCAACGAATGCAGCGCCGCCGCGCCAACCCCCACGCCGCACTGTTCAAAGAACCAACGGCGACTCAGCTTAATCGGATTTACTGGTTCGAATTTCTGTGTCATCGCCTATTCCTTAGTGATCGTCTCATCCAGGTTCAACAGCACGCGTGAGACAACGGTCCATGCCGCCGCCTGCTCCGGAGTCACGTTCTTCGCCAGCGTCGGCGGGTGCTCCGGGTCATTCGCCGCGAACTTCCACGGATCCCGTCCCGCAGTCGAAAAATTCTGCCGCTCCCGGCCCACCAGCGAAAGCAATTCGTCCGCTTCCACCTTCGAGGGCTCACGCGAAAGCACGCGCCGGAACATGAACCGCAGTCTCTGCGAATCTTCCGCCCCGGCCTCATTCAAAGTCTTCTGCGCCAAAGCCCGGGCGGTTTCCAGGAACATCGGCTCATTCAGCGTCGTCAGCGCCTGCAAAGGCGTATTCGACCGGGACCGCCGCACGCAGGCCGCTTCCCCGTTCGGCGAATCAAACACCTGCAGCATCGGATACGGAACGCTGCGGAACCGGAACGTATACAGCGCCCGGCGATACCGCTCACTCCCCTTCGCCTCATTCCAAACCTTCGGTCCATAGCTGGTGGGCGGCATAAACAGGAACGCCGGAGCCGGAGGATTCACACTGGGACCGCCGATTTTCGTGTCCAGCAACCCGCTCGCGGAAAGTGCGATGTCGCGAACAATCTCGCCATCCACGCGGAACCTCGGCCCCCGAGCCAGCAGCCGGTTATACGGGTCCTTCGCCTGCAATTCTTCTGAGGCTACGGAGTTCTGCCGGTAGGTCGCCGAGTTCACAATCAGGCGCTGGATGGCCTTCACGTCCCAGCCCTTATCCATGAATTCCACAGCCAGCCAATCCAACAGTTCCGGATGTGAGGGCGGCGAACTCTGCGACCCCAGGTCCTCTGCCGTCTCCACAATGCCGATCCCGAAATAGGCCAGCCACAGGCGGTTCACGTAAGACCGCGCCGTCGTCGGAGCATCCCGCGATACCAGCCACTTCGCAAACGCGAGTCGGTTCACCGGGCCGTCGGTCGGCAGCGGGTTCAGGAACGACGGCACGCCGCCCGTCACCAGTTTGCCCGGCTGCAGGAAGTCGCCGCGCGTCAACTGGTGCGTCTCGCGAACATTCGAACGCTCATTCAGCACCAGTTGCGAAGCGCCCTCGGGGTATTCCTTCCAGAGAGCCTCAATAGTCGCGTTGTCGTCCTTCCACTCCGGTACCGTCGTCCGGTAATAGCCGAAAATCGTGGCAGTCTGCAGCGGAGAACGCTTCTCTCGCGCAATCGCCAGCGCTTCCCGAACCGCGACTGGCAGGGGATCCGCACTGGCCTTCGCATCCGCCGAAAACGCCAGCCGGAACCGCCCCAGATTCTGATTCTGGTTATCGTCGCTGTTCCAGCCACCCGCATTTTGCTTCAGATAAACGGTAATAACGGACCCGCCCTCATTCGTGATCGGATCCGCCAGATTGAACACAGCTTTCTGCGGCACATTCCGTCGCCCCGGCCCCGCGTCATGGCCCCACGCCGTCTCATCCAGACCATCAATCGCGAACCCGATCGGTCCCATCATCCGTTTCTTGGTCGACTTGTCCCCATACATCGGATCCAGCGGCGTTTCCGGCAGATTGATATCCGCCGTGGCCCGTGCCACTTTCACTTTCTGCGCTTTCGCAGTGGCATCATTCAGCGGTGCCGCCTCCAGCGTGAACTCCGACAACGCCCCCGTCCCGCGAATCGAGCGCCCCGGCCCACCCAGCGGCAAATTCGGATCATTCAGCAGTTCCAGCCGAACCGACGCAACGGACTTCAGCGGAGTCTTCACCGTCAGCTTCACCGTATGCTTCGTCGGCGCGTATCCCTGCGCCAGCAACGACCCGTCTTCCTGCAGAATGTACCTCTGGCCGCCCGTCGAGATGTCATCCACCTCCGGCTTCACCACCGTCCACTCCGGCTGCGGGGCCCTCAATGCTGCGTCTTCCCACCGGGCCATGCCGTCCTGCCACGCCGGATTCCGCTGCTGAATCTTCGCCTCAATCTCTTTCGTCCGCCGCAGGATGTTCGAAATCTTCATCTGTTCGGCCGGCGTGTACACCGCAATCGCACCCTCATGCGAATTATTCAGGAACGCAAAGATCCGGTAATACTCTTCCTGCTGCAGCGGATCGTATTTATGGTTGTGGCACTGCGCACACTGAATCGTTACGCCCAGAATGTTCTTGCCCACCGCGTCCATCCGGTCATACATTGCTTCCATGCGGAACTGTTCCGGGTCAATGCCGCCTTCTTCGTTGACCATCGAATTGCGCAGGAAACCGGTCGCTACCTTCTGGTCCTGCGTCGCATTCGGCATCAGATCGCCCGCCAGTTGCTCGGATACGAACCGGTCATACGCCAGGTTCTTATTGAACGCGTTGATCACGTAATCGCGATACGCCCACACGAACCGAGGCTTGTCTTTCTCATAGCCGTCGGAGTCTGCATAACGAGCCCCGTCCAGCCACTGCCGCGCCCATTTTTCGCCGTAATGAGGGGAAGCCAGCAACCGCTCCACCTGTTTCTCGTAGGCTTTCGGACTGGCATCCTTCACGAACGCGTCCACTTCTTCCGGAGTGGGGGGCAGGCCAGTAAGATCCAGCGACAAGCGCCGTAACAGGGATGCCTTCGGCGCTTCTCCCGAAGGCGCTACATTCTCTGCTTCGAGCTTCGCCAATACAAACCGGTCAATCGGATTCCGAACCCACTTCGCATTCTTCACCGCAGGCAGCGCGGGCCGCACCGGAGCCACAAACGCCCAATGTTTTTTCTTCGGAACCGCGCTCGTCGCGGGTGCATCCGCCCACCCCGCCCCGGCATCGATCCAGTCTTTGATCAGACCAACCTGAGCCGCCGTCAACGCGGCACCCCCCAGCGGCATCTTCTGCTGAGAACCCACGCCCGCCACCCGCAGATAAATCGCGCTCGCCCCCGAATTCCCCGCCGTCAGATGCGCCAGTGCCGACGCCTTCTGGTCCAGCCGCAGCCCGCCACTCTGCACCTTCTCCCCATGGCACGAATAGCAACTGGTCTCGAATATCGGCCGGATGTCTTTATTGAAGTCCGGCTTACTTTGAGCCCGAAGTCCGAGCAACGCGGCAAGGGAAACAGCCGCTGTGGCGGCGCAGGATTTCAAACGTGGCGTGAGCATTGCGATCAGTATTACTTTATCGCTATTTCCCCGCGCCCGCCCCGAAAGCCTTCATCGGCATCCCCTGAACCTTCCCGCACGCACCCAAACGGCCCCTTACAGGACGCCCGCGACGGTCATCTCCTGCATTTCGTGCGCCAGCCCCGACTTCATGAGTCTTCGCGCATCACTCAAATCTCCCGCACTCGCATCGGCCACCAGCAGGAATTTATGGGCCGCGATCGCCGTCTCGTACTGCAGAATGCTGTCCTTCGGTACCCCCAGGCTGAATAACCCCGCCCCGATCGTCGATAGCCCGCCCACCAGCACCGCGCCTTCCAGTGCGGCGACCATGGCCGCAACCACCGGCCCCGCCATCAGCACTGCTCCCAGGCCCGGAATCGAAAAAAAGGCCGAGCCAAACAAGAGCCCCCATATGCTGCCCCAGAAGGTTCCCGCAGCGCCCCAACTCTTCATCCGTTCTCCGGCGTTGTAGTAGCCCACAACATGCTCCTCGGCATGGTAATCACGACCAAGAATCGAAAGTTTGGTCATGTCGAACCCTGCTTTCTGGAGTTCCTTCACCGCTTCTTCCGCAGCGTCATGGCTGTCATAAACAGCAACTACGGCCTGTTTGTCGTGCATGTATCCACCTCGGCTGCATTCCGCAACCGCTGGAGAGCTATACACGTTATCCTCCAATCTCCGCCCACGGGCCAATCTCAGCGCCAATTGGCACTATACGGACCGGTCCGCTCGTTTTCTGCCAGCGGCTGTCCGCCCAATCTGGGTCAGTTGACGAATCTTGGTCGCTGCTTGACGCTGCAGTCCCGCCCCCCCGCGTCATATACTCTTCAGCAAGTCCCCGATACCATGAAATTCATCCTCTGGCGCTCCGCCATTACTGCAGCCCTCGGCGGCCTGCTCTTCGGCTTCGACACCGCCGTTATCGCCGGCGTCACCCAGGATCTCACCCGCGTCTTCCACCTCACCCCCGAACTCCTCGGCGCCACCGTGGCCGCCGCGCTCTGGGGCACCGTCCTCGGCTCCCTCTTTGGCGGCATTCCTGGCGACCGCTGGGGCCGTCGCACCGCGCTCAAGCTCCTCGGCCTCCTCTACGTCGTCTCAGCCCTCGGCAGCGGCTTCGCCTGGGACTGGACCTCGCTCCTCATCTTCCGCGTCATCGGAGGCCTCGCCATCGGCGGATCTTCCGTTATTGGCCCCATGTACATCGCCGAAATTGCCCCGGCACGCTCCCGAGGGCTCATGGTCGGCCTCTTCCAGTTCAACGTCGTCTTCGGTATCCTCGCGGCTTACTTGTCCAACTACCTCGTAGGTCTGGCTGGCCTGGGCGATACGGAATGGCGCTGGAAACTGGGCGTCGCCGCTTTCCCCGCCGTCGGTTTCGTGCTCATGCTCTTCTCCATCCCGGAAAGCCCCCGCTGGTTCGCCCGAAAAGGCCTCCTCAGCGAAGCGGAAGCCGTCCTCCGGCAGATCGGTGAAGACAACCCCCGCCACGAACTCGACGCCATGGTCGCCGCCAACCGCGACGAAGAACTGGCACATGCGCAGAAACTCTTCTGCCGCCAGCACCGCCTGCCCATCTTCCTTGCCATCTCCATCGGCCTCTTCAACCAACTCGCCGGCATCAACGCGATTCTCTACTACCTGAACGACATCTTCCTCAAAGCAGGCTTCAGCAAAGTCTCCAGTGACCTCCAGGCCGTCGCTATCGGCATCACCAACCTCCTCTTCACCATGGCCGCCATCACCGTCATCGATAAATTCGGCCGCCGAGCCCTTCTGCTCACCGGGTCCGTCGGCACCGCAGCCTGCCTTGCCGCCGTTGCCTGGGTCTTTAGCTCTGGCTCCCATGAAGGCCTCCTTATTTGGCTCCTCATCGGCTTCATTGCCTTCTTCGGCTTCTCCCAGGGCGCCGTCATTTGGGTCTACATCAGCGAGGTTTTCCCCACCACGGTTCGAGCGAAAGGCCAAAGCCTGGGCAGTTTTTCCCACTGGTTCGCCAACGCCATCATCTCGGGCATCTTCCCGGCAGTCGCGGCCCGCTACGTCGCTGCGCCTTTCGCTTTCTTCTCAGCGATGATGGTCCTCCAGTTCGTAGTCGTGTTCTTCTGGTATCCCGAGACACGTGGCGTCTCCCTCGAAGACCTGCAGAAAAAGATGACGGCTTCCTGAAATCGGCTCTGTTGAAAACGAGCCGCGCCGCTGCCCATGTGGGACAGCTTGGTAAGCTGCGGCCGATTGTCAATCGGCCGACTACCGTAATTGGCGTTGTTCACACGTGCTGCAATCCCGGCGCTACAATACGGTCAGAAACGTGCTCCCAGAGTTTCAGAGGCACTTGCCTCAGAGGTACAAAATGTTGAAAACCCTCATCACCTTCGCTACCCTCCTCGCCGTTCCCGCATTCGCCCAAAAAGACCTTCCTGATGGCCCCGGAAAGCCGGTTGCCGTCCGCGTCTGCACCGGTTGCCACGGCGCGGAAATGTTCTCCGCCACGCGCCTGGGCCAGGCCGAATGGGACCGCATGGTCGCGAATATGACCACAGAGAGAGGCGTCACCATTAGTGACGCCGACTATGCCGCAGTCCTGAAATACCTCGTCACCTACCTGTCGCCCCCAAAGGCTAACGTCAACCAGACGCCCGACTCCAGATGAGTCCCCGGCCTGATGCGCACGTCTCCAGGCGTAGCCTTATTTCGCCTTCTTCGTCAGCGGCGTAAGCACAATATTGCGGAACTGCACCGCTCCGTGGTCTCCCTGTAGTTCCAGAGACCCAGGCTTTCCTTCATACGGATCGTAGGCGATGCCCGTCAGCCCGATAATCGTGCCTTTGTCGTAAAGCTTCACGCCGTTTAGCGTTGTCGTCACTTCGCGACCCACCAGCCGAATGTCGTACGTCTGCCATTCTCCGTTCGGTTTACCCGCGTTCACAGGAGGCAGAATGCGCGTATAAAGTGCCCCGGTACCATGCATCCCCGGAGGCTTGCCGTAGTCCGCCGCAATCTGGACTTCATACCGTCCCCGCAAGCCAACCCCGCTGTTGCTGCCTTCTTCAATCTTGTACTCGGCGTGTACCTCGAAATTCCAGTACTTCTCTTTGGTGATCAGGTTGTCCGCGTGGCCTTTGCTGGTCAACAGGCCATTCTCCACGGTCCAGCCTGCCGCGTCCGGGGAGAGGATGCCGCCCCAGCCGCTCAGGTCTTTTCCATTGAACAGCGTGATCGCTTTGCCCTTCACCCAACTGCCGTCGTCATGTTCGTCAATCACCGGGGCTCGCTCTCCGGTAAAGGTGACGTCCCGCTTCGCCCCTTTCGTAGCGCCCTCCAGCTTGCCGTTGGCAAGGCGTACTTCATAGTCAATGTGCTGCGCAGGGGATGGTGCACCGCCGTTGCGCCCCGGCGCTGACGCACGGTCCCACACGAAGCGCAGCACGCCGTCTTTTACCGCAACGTCAATGTCGTGGAGGCTGCCGTCCGGGAAGCCCACGAACGATCCTTTGGCGGTTGGCGTCCCGGCTCCATTCACCTCCAGCCACCAGGCGCACGTGACCGTGCACCCCGGATTATTGTGGACGATCAGGTCCCACCGTCCATTGAAATCTGTGTCTGCCGCAAGGCTGGGTATTGCAAGAGCACCCGTGAGGGCGATGAAGTGGGCGATGCTGAGGGCGAGTGTACGCATTTGTTCCTTCCCGACGTAAAAGCCTATCACTGATTTAGGCTTCGCGGGGAAGGCCTCAACAAGAAAACTGACTCAGCTTGCCAGCCGCCACCGAACCATCGCCCCAGACCGTATGTCCGTTCAATTGCCGGAACGGCCGTAAACTACAAACCAGCGCGCGGGCATGCCGGTGCCCGCAGGGTTGTTCCTGCCTTCGAAAATGTCAAACTGATCCACCAGCTTGAAGCCGACGTTGGCCATCCATTGGTCCACCTGTCCCTTCTGAATCCGGTCCACGTCGTGGTCCCATTTTTTGGCGATCGGGTCGTCGTATTCCTGCTCCACGATCGCGATGCGGCCAGTGGGCTTTAATTCCGAGACCAGAATCTTCAGATAGGCCTGCCGGTCGTTCGTATTGTGGAAGACGTCGTGGAAGTAGGCGAGATCCACCTGGTTGCGGGGCAGGTTGGGGTCGTCGAGTTTGGCCAGCACCGTCTGCAGATTGGTGACTCCCTGCTTCTTTGCTTTTCCCGCCACGTACTCCAGAAGTTCCGGCCAGATATCCACGGACAGCGATCTTCCCGATGGGGCAACGGCCTTGGCGAAGGGAATCGAGTACGCGCCCGTTCCCGCGCCGATGTCGGCCACGACCATGCCGGGCCTGAGCTTCAGGCATTGGATTACCTGGTCCGTTTTCAGGCCAGGAATGCGGTCTGGCCGCTCGAGCCGCTGAATCCAGGTCTTACCGTCGGTCTTGTCTTCATGGGCTCCGGGAGGGCGTGCTCCCTGGTTCTGGAAGGCATCCAGTCGGAATGAGGTGCCCGCCATCAGGCTGGCTGAGACAGCGGAAATGCATCCTCGGCGCGTAAGCGTCATGAGTCGAGTCTCCTTCTTTTGACCCTCTCACTTGGGTCAACAGGGGAGAATACTGCATTTCAAGGGCCAGGTTTTGGCGCATGCAGCGCGTACGCGTACAGCGTATCCCCGGCCCCCACAATCACGTATTGTTTGCCGTCCAGCAAATACGTGAGGGGGCCGTTCGTCAACGCGTTGGCCATCGTCGTGTGCCAAAGCGTTTTCCCCGTGGTCGCGTCGAACCCGATCAAATAACTCCCGTGTCCGGTGAACAGCAGATTTCCCGCCGTCGTCAGGATTCCGTTGGGTCCCCCCGGCGCTCTCCAGTAATGCTTCCACGCCGGCTCTCCGGTCCTGTAATCGATCGCCACCAGCGCGGATTTATTCCCCCCCAGGCCCGCTTCCCGGAACGCGAACCCTTGCGGCTGCTGGTCGGGGTCGGTCAGGTAATACAGACTGAACCCTTCGTTCGTCCCCACATAAAAAAGCCCGGTTTGCGGACTGAAGCTCGGCGGTGGCCAGTTGGTGGCGCCACTGGTCGGCGGCGAAACAAGTGTGCCGTCCGGCTGCGGCTCTTTCGCCGGGTCCGGGATCGGTTGGCCCGCGCTGTTCACGCCCTTCGACCAGTTCAGCGTCGGAAGCATCCGGGTGGTCAGCACGTTCTTGCCCGTCGTTCGGTCCAGCACCGTGAAGTATCCGTTCCGCCCCGCCTGCGCCACCAGTTTTCGCGGTTTGCCGTCAATCACGCCATCAATCAGCACCGGCGTCTGCACCGCGTCCCAGTCGTGGGTATCGTGCGGCGAAACCTGGAAATGCCAGACCAGCTTCCCCGTATCCGGGTTCAGCGCCACAATCGAGCACGTGTAGAGATTATCGCCCTTGCGGCTCTGCCCGGCTCCCACGGGATCGGGATTGCCCGTCCCCACGTAGTAGAGGTTCAGCTCCGGGTCGTAGGTTCCCGAAATCCAGGGGTGCCCCCCACCCGAAGCCGCCGCGTATTCGCTCGGCCAGGTTTCAAACCCCGGTTCGCCTTTCGCCGGCGTCACCCGCCATTTCCACTGCAGCGCCCCGGTCTCGGGGTCGTGGGCCTCAATATATGCGGGGATATCCAGCGAGTCGCCTCCAGTCGCGATGATCACGTGGTTCCGAATCACCACCGGTGCCACGGTCGAGAAGAAAAGCTGCTTCGGGTCGGCGAACTGAACCAGGAAACGTTGCTTGCCCGTGGCGGCATCCAGCGAGACCAGGTTGTTGTCCAGCGTCACGAAGTACAGCCACTTGCCGTACAGCGCCACGCCCCGGTTGCCCGTCCGTGGCATGTCGCCTTTCGCTTCCCGGTAGTAACGCCAGATCTCCCGGCCCGATCGCGCGTCCACCGCCCACACGTTATCCAGCGACGTGAAGTAAAGTACCCCCTCCAGCATCAGCGGCGTTGCCGAGATCCGGACCCCGTAGCCTGTCGCCCCGCTCGTCACCTTCGTAGCCCACGCGAGCGCCAGCTTCTCCACGTTGCCCGTATTTACCTGGGTGAGCCCCGAAAAACGCCGTCCCGAGTAGTCTCCGTTATACGTCGGCCAGGCCTCGTCCGGCGTTTGGGCCAGCAGCGAACTGCCCATCAGCAGCGCCGTGATCAGGTTGCGTACGGTCATTTCAATGAAGCCAGAAAAGCGGTCACGTTGTGGATATCGGCGTCCGTCAGGCGCGGGTAAAAATCGTAGTGGGCCTGCAGCGGATCCTTGATCTCCACCCGCGTGTCATCGTCCAGCCGCACCGTGTGCCGGGTTCCCGCCTCGTCTTTCAGCACCAGGCTGAATTCGTCAATTCGCTCCAGCGTCCCGGTGATTCCAGGCGGAGTCACCGTCACGGTCCTCGGTGTCTTCGCCCGCCGCGGATTCAGCCAGAGGGACTGCAGCACGGACGCGTCATATTTCTCCCCCATTCCCGCCAGGTCGCCTGTCGCCTTCTCGGAGTGAAGTGTGTGGCACCCGGCGCAATTGGCCGCGAAGAACCGCCCGCCTTTCCCCGCGTCTCCCGTCAGAATGTTCAGAAAGTCCTGGTTGCCTTTGCTGGAAACCGAAAACAGCAGCACTTTCAGCCATGCGCCCAGATCTTCCATTTGCCCTTTGGTGAAAGCCGCATCGGGATGCGTCGCGAGTTTCTCCGCGGTCTGTTCGCGCCGAACCAGCGCAGACCGGATCAGGTCCGTAGCCGGATTCGTGCCGCGCCCAGCCGGGCCGTGACACGTGGCGCATTGAGCCGCGAACAGGGCGGATCCGCGCTCCACCGCCGCTTCATCCTGATTGCTCCCGGCAATGGCTGCACGGCTCGGCAACTGAGCTGCCAGCGAAGTAGTAAGCAGAAGTACCACCACCAGTTTCACGGGTTTCGCTCCATCAGCTTGTAGCCCAGGGTCGGCACTCCGTCCGGCACCACCACGTGATAGTTCGTCTGCAAATAACTTTCCATTTCCGGAAACCGGAGTCGGGTCTGGTCGCTCGACGGCCAGTTTTTCAGGATATAGGCTTCCGCGAACTCGTGCCAGATAACCCAGCGTGGCGGCTTCGTTTTCAGACTATGAATCGCCCCCCGCACGTCTCCGTCCGTCATCATCCCCGGCTGCAGCCACGCATACCGCGTCGGGTTGCGCAGGCCGGTCACGAAGTAGAGCGAGGGGAGATACGGGTAGACAAACGCTGTTTCCCCCGGGCGCGTCGTCGAAAGCAAATCGTTCAGCGTAATGAAGTGTCGGCGCGAGACCCGCACTGTTCCCACGGGCGTCTTGAGGCTCTTCAGCTGTTCCCGGGGCCACCCCACTGCGGTTGCCGCCATTGCGGCCACGCAGGCCACCCCCGCCACCCAGCTCCGGGACCCCGGCGACAACAGCTCGTTCACCGCCGTCGCACATACAATCCACAAAAAGCTACTCGCAAATAGAAGTTGCGCCGCCCCCAGCCGGGGATAGCAGGCCGCCAGCGCCGCGAAGGCCCCAACCGAGAGTAACGCCTCAAAACGTCGGGGCGCAAAGGCTGGTTTGGCCAGCACGGGGATCACTGTCGCCACCGCCGCCAATGCCGGCAGCACGTTCGGCAGAATCGAATCCATGTAGTGAACAACGGCAGCTGCCACCGAGCCCTGCGCCCGGAAACTTTGGAAGGTGCCCGCCAGCGCCCCGTAAGGCAGGCGATTCGCCATCGAGTACTGCGACGTATCCCACCGGAGCGCCTCCACAAGGCCCCCCAGGGCACCCGTATAGACAAGAACGGCAACCGCCGCACCGCTGGGTATCGCGATCCCGGCCACGTACGCGCGCAGAGGCCGCGGCGAGAACGCAATCCACAGGCCCAGCGCCAGCACCATCAAGATCAGCGGCGGCGTAATCCAGGCGGCGGCACCCGCCAAAATCCCGCCCGCAACCAGCCAGCGGCCCGCCCGGAGCTCGTCCGTCTCAGCTGCCCCCATGCAGCACAGCGCCAGTAACGCACAAGTATTACCGTCCCACCGGTGCGTGATGTAGAGGGGGTACCGCGTGGTTAGCAGCATCGCCAAATAAAGCAGCGACGCGGCGGCGGCGAACATCCTGCCCGTCGTGCGGCCCACCAGGTAGTAAATGGCCGCGCACGTTGCTCCCAGTTCCACGCAAAGTACCGCGCGGGCTGCCGCCAGTGACGTTCCAAACCAGTGAAATACGGCGCCATAGAGCCAGAAAGCCCCCGGCCCCGTGATCGTGAAAAAATCGCGGTACGGCACCTCGCCCGCAGCAACCCGGCGCGCCCCTTCCAGCGAAATCCCTTCGTCCAGCGAAAGATAAAACCAGTGCCCCAACCGCAGCCACAGCAACGGCAGCGCCAGCGCGAAGAGCAGCGCTGGCTTAGGTAGTTTTCTTAAAAGTAAATTCACGGACTGTTTCCAGCCGTTCCTGGGTGATCTTGAACTTGATCTCGTCGCCCACGATAGTGCCCTTGTAAGTGATTTCAGTTACCTGGCCTTCTTCCGCCAGCGAGTCATAACCAGCCACCCCCAGCGGGTCAACACCGTTGCTCAGAACAACCATGAAAAGGAGCGTGATCTTGTCGCCCTCCATCTTGCCCTCCGCAATACGGAGGTTCCCGATCGTGTTCTGCAGCGTGCCCGTGATTTTGGCACCATCCTGCTTCATATTCAGGGTCTGGCTGGGCTTCGGGCACTTCCAGGCACCCGCCACGTCGGCACCAATGGCGCTGAGCGAGGCGAGGGCCCCCACCGCCAGCATCAGGAGTATGCGTTTCACGTTGATTCAGTCCTCAAGAACCAATATAGGGCATTCGGAGATTGCGACACAGCCTGGGGCAATCTGCCCCACACAGCCACCCTCGCTTACCCCACCCGGACCGTGATGGAACCCACACCGTCCACCGAGCCCACCATCGTGTCCCCGGAAACCACCGCCGAAACGCCCGAGGGCGTGCCGGAGAAAATCAGATCGCCAGCCTGCAGCGTCCACGCCGCCGAAAGATGTTCAATTACCTCGCCAATATTCCAGATCAGCTGCGAAATCGTGCTCGTCTGCCGCTCCTCGCCGTTCACCGACAAGCGGATGCCTGCCTTCACAATGTCGCCCACCTCACCCACCGGAATAATCGGGCCAGTCGGCGCCGACTGGTCGAAACTCTTGCCGATGCACCACGGCCGACCCTGCTTCTTCATGTCAGTCTGCAGATCCCGACGCGTCATGTCCAGCCCCACTGCGTAGCCGAAGATATGCTTCTGTGCGTCCGCAGCCTGGATATTCGCGCCCCCCACGCCGATTGCCACCACCAGTTCCACCTCGTGGTGCAGATTTTTCGTGAGCGGGGGGTACGGCATCGTCACCCCTTCCCCATTCTCCACCGCAATAATGGCATCGGTCGGTTTCAGAAAGAAGAACGGGGCTTCCCTGCCTGTGTAGCCCATCTCCTGGGCATGCTCGGCATAATTCCTCCCCACGCAATAAATACGGTGCACCGGGAAGCGCTCGGCAGTGCCCGCAACGGGGAGGGAAACGGTAGGCGAAGGTGGAAAAACGTAGCTCATATATGTTGTCTCGTGCGCGACAGGCGTCCCCACAATTGTACCCGGCGGTTTGCAGCCCAGGTTTGTATCCTTCCATCAGAATATGCTTCTATCCGCAAGCCCGCCCGGACCGCGTTGACGAGCCGTACCTCAGTTGCTAACCTGTTCAACGTGAAACGCCGTCGATTTATGCAGGCGATTGCTGCCGCGCCCGCAGTTCCCGCTATCGTTACTCCCGCTCTGCTCACCCCGCAATCTGTGCAGGCGCAGTCCCCCCCTCCGCGCCCCCCCGGCCCCCTCGCCACCGGCAAACGCGATGCCGTCGCCGACCCCGTCTCCCACTTCTTCACCGCCCCCCGCTTCGCCGCCCTGCACAAGCTCTGCCACCTCCTCATGCCTCCCATGAACGGGAATCCCGGTGCCCTCGAAGCCGCCGTTCCCCAGTTCCTCGACTTCCTCGTCGGCCAGTCACCAACCGACCGTCAGCAACTCTACAAATCCGGTCTGGACTTGCTCAATTCACGCTCCGCCACCCAGTTCGGCAAGCCCTTTGCCTCCCTCGACGCAACCCAGGCTGACACCATTATCCGGCCTCTGTTCGTCCTCGTGCCCTGGCAGTTCGACTTGCCAAAGGAGCCCGGCGCGCGCTTCATGGCCGCGGCCCACGACGATATCCGCGTCGCTACCCGCAACTCCCGCGAATGGACCCAGGCTGCCATCGCCGCCGGCCGCCGTCCCGTTGGCGCACAACTCTACTTCTTCCCGGTGGACCCGGTTTACCCGCCAGCCCCGCCAGCCCCGGTTTACAAAGGCTAGCCCCTTCTCACTCCCATGGCCAAACAAGAGTTCGACGTTCTCATTATTGGCTCCGGCCATTCCGGCGGCATGGCTGCCAATGTTCTTACGCAGAAGGGTATCTCCTGTCTCATGCTCGACGCGGGGCCGGAAGTCAACCTCGCCACCAACCGGGCCACCCGGAACCCCTGGGAACTGCCCTACCGCGGCATGAACAAACCCGGCCGTCTGCCCCACGTGGTCCAGGCCAACGAATTCAACGCCAACCAGTGGGTCGACGAAAAAGAGGTCCCCTACACCCACCATCCCGCCACGCCCTACAACTGGGTCCGCGTCCGCTTGCTCGGTGGCCGCAGCCTCTTCTGGGGCCGTCAGTCCTTCCGCATGAGCGACTGGGAATTTAAAGCTGGCGAAAAGGAAGGTGTCGGCGACAACTGGCCCATCTCTCACGCCGATCTCGACCCCTTCTACTCCCGCGTCGAAGCCATCTTCCGCGTCTCCGGCCGCAAAGAAGGCAAACCCCACTTCCCCGACGGCAACTTCCTCGATGCCGACTATGGCCCCGATTCCGCCACCGTCCAAAAGGTTACCCAGATCGCCCAGTCTCGCGGCTATCTCGTTTCCAAAATCCGCGCCTCCAACGGCCGCAACGGCCAGGCCAGTTCCGTAAATCTCCTCTTGCCCGATGCCCTCGCCACCGGCAAATTACAGATCGTGCCCAATGCCATTGTTCGCGAACTCACGGTCGACAAAAATACCGGCCTCGTCAACGGCGCCAACTTCCTCGACCGACACTCGAAGCAGGAACTCCACGTCAAAGCCCGCGTGGTAATCCTCGCAGCCGGGTCGCTCGAAAGTACGCGCCTCCTCTTGAATTCCGGCCTCGCCAATTCCAGCGGCATGCTCGGGCACTATGTCATCGACCAGCTGTACGGTGTCCAGGTCGTAGCGTCCGTCCCCGAAGCCCGCGGTGGGACCCCGCCCGAAGGTCTCATGGGTGGCACCGCGCTCCTCCCCCGCTTCCGCAACCTGCAAAAAGGCGAAAAAAACAACTTTTCCAAGGGCTACGGCATGATGATCGCCAGCGGCGGCGCCGCCCAGCCCGGCTTCTTCCAGGATTATGGCGAGTCGCTCCAGAAAAAGCTCGACCTCCATGCCGGAGCCTGTATGACGGCCTCCATCTACGGCGAACGCCTCCCCCGCTACGAAAACCACGTCCGCATCAATAAGGACGTGAAAGACGCCTGGGGCATCCCCGTCCTGCACGCCGACGTAAAGGACTCCGCCAACGAACACAATATGGCGAAGGACGCCGCCGATACCGCCGAGGACATCTTGAAAACCGCCGGCTGGGACATCCTGTCAAAAACCGACAAGTTCCACCCGCCCGGCTACAGCATTCACGAAGTCGGTGGCGCACGCATGGGGGACGATCCGAAGAAGAGCGTTCTCAATAAATGGAATCAGAGCCACGACGTCAAAAACCTGTTCCAGGTAGACGGCGGCTGCTTTGTCACCTGCGGCTGGCAAAACACCACCCTCACCATGCTCGCCCTCGCCATGCGCGCCTCGGAGTACCTGGCCGAGCAGATGAAGACGAAAGCGATCTAGCCGCTGCCGCTATTTGTGGGGCAACCTGGTAAGCTGCGGCCGATTGTCAATCGACTTGTCTTCTGTGTTTGCAGCAGAAAGCGGCGGGTACCAACCGTCGCGCACACTGGCAGGCTGCCCCACACGCCTGCCGCCAGTTCCACTTTTAGTCCCGCACCCGCAGGACAGTGCCGAAGCCCGCCCGCTGGAACGTGTCACAGCACCGTTCATTCCGGCAGCCCAGTGGCATTGCTTATCCCCTCGTCACCAGCATTCTGTTGACGGCCAACAATCAGTACTGATAGTATTGTTACTTCCAGAACATCTAGTTCTGTAAGCGGTAAAGTTCTGGTCAGAAAGTCTCTCGGTCGTATGGTGTAGGGGTGATGCAGTCACCTAACCAGTTTTTCATTTATCGGAACCCTACTCGTCAATTGGACTGTCGTTGCGGCAATAATCTTCAAATTTGACGCCCCAAAACTAAGGAGTAAGTAAGTAGATGAAGAAGCTGATAAGCCTGTTTTTATTGATCTCTGGTGTGGCCACGGCCACATCGGCAACACAGGCTGTTTTTGATATCGTCCAGCTTGGTCCTAATGTGGTTGTTTTCCTTTCCGGAACGTATAACATTGCTGGGCTGACAAAAGACCCGATCGGAATGTATATTCCCCGAGCTCGCATGCAGCCGAACGCGTCTCCTGGACCTACGCTCATGGTAACTCAACCGCAAAGTTCGGGCGACCTGTACTCAGGTATGACCTGCAGTGGAAACCTTGGGTCAGGGTCGTATACCGAAGGTCAATATGGAAGTATCACCTTCGGCCTCTATCGAGATAAGTTATTTGTTCCCTGGGGTACGACCACGGGGCTTATACAACTAGGCACGACGAGCGTTACATTTCCAAATCAAACAATTGCCGGGATGGGTTTGTCCGTGGGCGCCTACGCCTACAGTTGCGCATGGAACATTACCAATTTCATTCCCAATTCTACTCTGATCGTTAATGTTTTGCCCCCCCCACCTGCCATTGTCACCCCACCTGCCCCACTACAGATCACCCCCCTGAGCTCAGTGAGTATGACCGTAGTGCCCAATCAATCATTGCTGGCAACTGGCGCGGCCACAGTGGTGGCGAATCAGAGTGGAACCTGGACAGCAACTACCTCGACACCCTGGCTTTCCCTAACACAAAGCAGCGGTGCCTTTCCGGGCGTTGTCGCCGGAATGGCCAATGCAGCCGGTCTGGCGGCAGGAACCTATACCGGCAGCATTTCGGTGGCCGGTGCCGCTCTGGGCGACGTACAGACCATCAGCATTCCCGTCACGTTGACGGTAAACAGCCCTGCAGCACTCACCGCAAATCCCACCGCCATCACCATGGCCTCCAGCTATCCGGCTGGCTCGGCCGCTGGTTACACCCTCCAAACTGGAGCCCCGGGTCTGGCATTTACGGTCTCCACCTCGCCATCTTCGACTGGCTGGCTCACCGTAAGTCCCGCTTCCGGGATCGCACCGACGCCGATCACGGTCACGCTCGACCCCAGCAAAGCCATTCCAGGAACCTATACCGATTCCATCGTGGTCAGCAGCCCGGGAGTTGCCAGTGTCACCGTACCGGTCAAGATGGCCGTGTCGGGCCTCTTCACCACCTTGCCGCAGCAGGTGAACTCGGGCACCGCAGCAGGTCCGGATCACACCGTTGCGCCCAATGAGATCGTGTCCTTGTATCTGACGAATTTCAGTTGCGCCACCGCTCCTGTGGTCAGCATCAATGGCACAGCGGTGAGTTGGAGTTCCTATGCGCCCGGGCAGATCAACTATGTAGTGCCTGCCAATATCACCTCGCCCGCGGCTTTAACCGTGGCGTGTAACGGCACTGTGGCGTGGACCTTCAATGGTCTGTCAACCGCAGCCGTGGTGCCGGGCATCTTTACGATGACAGGAACCGGCCAGGGTCAGGCGGCTGTCGTCAACAGTGACGGCATCGTCAATGGCAGCACGAATCCGGCCACCCGAGGCAGTTGGTTGTCGGTCTACGGCACCGGCTTCGGCGTCTTCAATGAAGCGGGGGCGAATGGCTTGAAGACTGTTGCCGGCACGGTAACAGCAACTCTCGGGGGCGTGGATGCAACCGTTCTTTATGCGGGCAACACGCCCGGCGCAACAGACGGTCTGCAGCAGTTCAATCTGCGGATCCCTGCTGGCGTAGCTGCTGGAACCGCTGTCCCCGTTGTCCTCACTGTGAACGGGACACCCACCCAAAGCACGGCAACCGTGTCAATAAAGTAATCCTGTCGAGCACGAACAAAAGAAGGAGGCCAGCGGCAACGCTGGCCTCTTTCTTTTGCTCTCTGCCTGCATTCCGGCCTGGCCCGACTTTACCGGGCACCCCCTGCTCCATGCTCATCTTGCGTTCGAAACACACCACGCGTTCAGGCTCATCTGGCAATGGAAGAGACTCGGACAACCTTTAGCTCCGCTGATAGTCGTATCCTCATAAAGTAAGCGAGACTCCCATGGCCGAACTCAGTTACACCGTACTTTTCCAGGCAACCGAAGAAGGTGGTTTCGTCGCGACCTGTCCCGCGCTGCCGGGCCTCATTACGGAAGGCGCGACGCTGCCGGAAGCGAGAGCGATGGCCCCGGATGCGATACGCGGTTACCTCGAAAGCCTCCTGAAAGACCGTCTCCCCATTCCAGAGGAGCGTTCCACTCACCAGGAAGAGGTTCACGTGTTTCTTCCCGAAGTTGCATGTGACCTTGCCCGCGGAAAACGTATCCCTTAGCTGAGAATCAGCAAAGGGAGAAAGATGGAAAAGGCAAAGAGAGCGAAGTACACGCTGGAGTTCAAGCAGGAAGCGATACGGCTTGTGGAATCCGGTGAGAGTCTAGCG
>CAIYVZ010000015.1 GCA_903929755.1 uncultured Acidobacteriia bacterium | reverse complement strand
TGCCCATCAGGTACTCATCAGCCTCGGTCCCGCCGGTCTCCTCGCACCGCCAGTCGAAAAATGCCCGGTAACCGCTTCGCCGATCCGGTTTACATGATTCCGAATGCATGTCGCCTTTTTTCATCCCGACAGGCTCCTAGCAGGGTTGCGGCAACAGCGCCACCGTTGTAGAATAAATATTCATTTCACTGAATAAATAATCATCCATGTCCATCCCCATTGGTGTAGTTGGTTTTCGCGGTTACTCCGGCGTTGAGGCGGTAGGAATCCTCGGGCGTCATCCTGAATTTGAGCCTGTTCTGCTGGAACATCGGCAGGATGCGGGCGACGAGCTGAAGCTGGTCCGGAAGGCGGGGCCCCGGCGTGCTGCCGTGTCGCCCGAAGCCGCCCGCGCGGCTGGCGTACAGGCCGTCTTGCTGGCGACTCCGCCGGAAGTCTCAATGGACGTGACGCCGGGATTTCTGGACGCCGGGATCAAGGTTATTGACTTGAGCGGGGCCTTCCGTTTGCGGACCGCTGAGACCTATAAGCATTGGTACAAGGAAGAGCACACGGCGGCGCAGTTATTTGCGGAGGCCGTGTATGGTCTGCCGGAATACAACAGGGCGCAGACTGTGGGGGCTCGGCTGATTTCGAATCCGGGGTGCTATCCCACGGCGGCGAATCTGGCGATTCGACCTTTGGTGGCGGCTGGCGTGATTGACCGTGCGGCTGGCCTGATTTGCGACGCGAAGAGCGGCGTGAGCGGCGCGGGCCGGAAGGCCACCATCAAGAACAGCTTCTGCGAAGTGACCGGGAATTTTTCGGCGTACTCGATCCTGCGCCACCGGCATGTGCCGGAAGTTTTGATGACGAGTGAACTGGAAGAGTCGGAGTTCAGCTTCACTGCACAGTTGATCCCGATTGACCGGGGCATTCTGGAAACCATCTACTTCCGGACGGCCGTGAAAGGTATGACGGCTGCGGATGTGGTGGCCGTTTACCAGAAGCAGTACGAGAATGAGCCGTTTGTGCGCATCTATGAGCCAGGGCATGTGCCGGATCTTCATGCGGTGGCACATACGAATTTCTGCGATATCGGCGTGGTGGTGGATGCGGCGAGCGGCAGGGGTGTGGTGGTGAGTGCCATCGACAACCTGGGCAAGGGCGCGGCTGGCCAGGCAATCCAGAATCTGAACATTATTATGGGATTTGAGGAAACGGCGGGATTGCTGTGATGAAGGCGCTGGTTAAAATTGGCGGAAGTCTGCTGGATGACCCTGGGTCACGGTCGGATATTGCGCGCCAACTGGCGGCGGTTTCGGCGTCCGGTGTTCAGTTGACGGTGGTCCACGGGGGCGGCAAGCAGATGACCCGGTTCCTGGAAGAACGGGGCGTGAAGAGTTCGTTTGTTCGCGGGCTTCGGGTTACCACTGACGAGACGGTTGACGCGGTGCTGAAGGTTCTGGCCGGCACGGTGAACACGCAGCTGGTGGCGGCTTTGGGCGCGGTGGGTTTGCGCGCCGTGGGGCTTACCGGGATCGATTCCGGCGTGGCGACGGCGGTGCAGCTGGATCCGGAGCTGGGTTTTGTGGGTAAAGTGGAGTCATCTGACCCTCGTCTGCTGGAAACGCTGACGGGAGCCGGGTATGTTCCGGTGGTGGCGTGCGTGGCGGGTGGCAAGGCCGGCGAAGTCTACAACGTGAATGGCGATTCCATGGCGGTGGCAGTGGCGTCGGGCTGGAAGGTGGACAGGTTGGTCTTCCTGACGGATGTTCCGGGCGTGATGAATGCCGCGAAAGAGATTCTGCCGTTGCTCACCGTGGCTGACTGCCAGCAGCTGATTGCCGATGGTGTGGCCACGGGCGGGATGCAGGCGAAGCTGAATGCTGCGTGCGATGCGGTTACCGGGGGCGTGGGCGAGGTTCGTATTGTTCGGGGCTCCGACGCAGACATCGTGGCCCGGGTGTTTGCCGGTGAGCAAACCGGGACGAGGGTGATTCAAGCGGGGGTGTTTCAAGCATGATTAGCGCTCTGACAGATGACCTGGTGCAGCCGGCGACGGTGTCGAATTCGAAGATCGACGTTCGCAAGGCCAACATGCAGGATATTCCGGCGTTGCTGGAGTTGATCAACGCTTACGCGGCGAAGGGCATTATGCTGCCGCGGACGGAGTTCGAACTGTCAGAGAATATGCGCGATTTTACGGTTGCGTGGGACGGACGGCGGCTGGCGGGTTGCGGCGCACTGCATTTCTATTCGCCGACGGTTGGCGAGGTTCGCTCCCTGGCGACGGCGGAGTCGCACAAAAAACACGGCGTGGGGCGGCTGATTGTGCAGTCCCTGGTTTCGGAAGCGAAGACTTACGGTCTCGATGCGGTATTTGCCTTCACTTATGTGAAGGACTTCTTCGAAAAGGTCGGCTTCCACGAAGTGGAGCGCGGGGAACTGCCGCTGAAGGCGTGGAAGGATTGCCTGCGGTGCCCCAAGTTCCAGTCTTGCGATGAGACTGCGGTGATGCGGGTTTTGCGGCCGGATCGGTGGCAGGCACGGCACGTAGTGCCCCCGGTGCTGGGCGTGGAAGACGGTCTGGTGATTATTCTGCCCACGTTGCGGGGGGCTTAGTGCGCCGGCTTCTGCTGGCTGCCATGATGCTGCTTGCCGTGAACTGTTTTGCCGGAGTGAAGATTATCCTGACCGGGGATTCCACCGTGAATGATGAAGGTGGCTGGGGGCCTGGCTTCCGGGCTCAGTTCGGAGCCGATGTCGAGGTGGTGAATCTGGCGCTGAACGGGCGGAGTTCGAAGAGCTTTCGCGACGAGGGGGCGTGGACTCCGGCGTTGACGTCGAAGCCGGACTACATTCTGATTCAGTTTGGGCATAACGACGGTCCGGGTAAGGGCGCTGCTCGGGAGACCGAGCCCAAGACCACTTATCGTGCGAATTTGCTGCGTTACATAGAGGAAGCGCGCGCGGCGGGGGCGAAACCCGTGCTGGTGACGTCAATTGTCCGGCGGGTGTTTACCGCCGACGGACAGATTAACGCGGATTCCCTGGTGCCTTATGTGGAAGAAGCTCGGCTGCTGGCGGCGGAAGCCCATGTCCCGCTGATGGATATGTATGCGCTGACGCGAGCGCAGGCGGAAGCGCTGGGGCCGGAGAAGACGGCGGAATTAAATGCGGTTACGGCAGACGGCAAGCCGGATACGACGCATTTGGGGTCCGAGGGGCGTCGCGAAGTGGGGCTGCTGGCGGCCAGGGAATTCGTTCGCGTGGTGCCTGCGATGGCTGCGTTTCTGAAAAAATAAGCATGAACGACAATTAACTTGGCGTTCAGGGCTGGTTAATCATCCCCCACGTCTGTGTATGCAGAGGCGAACAGAACAGAAGCCGCCTCGCCAGAAAAGGATTAACCACCATGAAAACCATCGTTCTCACGTTCGCCGCCATGGCCGTTGCTTTCGCTCAGACTCCTGCCGCGAAAGCCCCTGAAAAGACCGCTTCCGCGCCTGCCGCCGCTGCTGCAGCTACCGCGAAACCGGCAGCGAAGCAGCACGGAAAAAAGCATGCAAAGAAAACGGAAGCGGTGAAGCCGGCTGCCGTTGCTGCTCCCGCTGCAAAGTAGTTTTTGCTGTTAGATGTTGTGTTGAAGAACCGGCGAGGTTGACCCCAGGAATGGGCCACCTCGCCGGTTCTGCGTTTGCGTGGCGTGACTCAAGGTAAGTTGTGAAGTTTCGCTCATGAATGGCAATTAACGCTGTGTTCAGCCGGGGTTAAGAATCAAAAGCGTCTTAGTAATCAGAAGCGAACGAAACCAGAGCCGCTTCGGGAAAAAGGATCTATACACCCATGAAAACCATCGTTCTTGCCCTTGCTGCCATGACAGTTGCTTTCGCTCAGACTCCTGCTGCGAAGGCCCCTGAAAAGACCGTCGCTTCTGCTGCGAAGCCGGAAGCGAAGAAGGTTGCGAAGAAGCATGTGAAGAAAGCGGAAGCCACGAAGCCGGTCGCCGCTACTCCCGCTGTTAAGTAAGTGCCGCTGTCCCGGATGAGCGGCAATTAATACGGTGTTCAGACGGGGTTAATAATTGAAAACACTTAGTAGTCAGAAGCGAATCGACAGAAGCCGGTTCGAAGAAAAGGAATCGAAATACCATGAAAACCATCGTTCTTACATTTGCCGCCATGGCCGTTGCTTTCGCTCAGACTCCTGCTGCGAAGACTGCTGAAAAGACTGCGCCCGCCGCTGTTACCGCGACTGCCAAGCCGGAGGCGAAAAAGGTTGCGAAAAAGCATGTGAAGAAAGCGGAAGCCACAAAGACGGTCGCCGCTACTCCCGCTCCCGCTGTTAAGTAAGTGCCGCTGTCCCGGATGAACGGCAATTAACACGGCGTTCAGACGGGGTTAAGAATTGAAAACGTCTTAGTAGTCAGAAGCGAATCGACAGCAGCCGGTTCGAAGAAAAGGAATCGAAATACCATGAAAACCATCGTTCTTACATTCGCCGCCATGGCCGTTGCTTTCGCTCAGACTCCTGCTGCGAAGACTGCTGAAAAGACTGCGCCCGCCGCTGTTACCGCGACTGCCAAGCCGGAAGCGAAAAAGGTTGCGCAAAAGCATGTGAAGAAAGGGAAAGCCACGAAGACGGTCGCCGCTGCTCCCGCTGTTAAGTAAGTGCCTCTGTCCCGGATGAACGGCGATTAATACGGCGTTCAGACGGGGTTAAGAATTGAAAACGTCTTAGTAGTCAGTAGCGAATCGACAGAAGCCGGTTCGAAGAAAAGGAATCGAAATACCATGAAAACCATCGTTCTTACATTCGCCGCCATGGCCGTTGCTTTCGCCCAGACTCCTGCTGCGAAGACTGCTGAAAAGACTGCGCCCGCCGCTGTTACCGCGACTGCCAAGCCGGTTGCGAAAAAGCATGTGAAGAAAGCGGTAGCCAGCAAGCCGCCGGCTGCTGCCGCTGCACCCGCGGCCAAGTAGCTTTGCCGCGAGTGCGCAAGTCCCGGTAAGGTCCGGCCCTGAACGATGGGGCGGCCTTACCTGGGTTCGAAATCGGAATCCCTGCCAAGAGAATTCACAGAGAATAAATCGGAGACACACCATGAAAACCATCGTTCTTACATTCGCCGCAATGGCCGTTGCTTTCGCCCAGACTCCTGCCACCAAAGCTCCAGAAAAGACCCCCGCTGCACCCACAGCGAAGGTTGCAAGGAAGCATTCCGCGAAGCATGTGAAGAAGGCGGAAACGGGCAAGATGTCCGCAGTACCCGCCGCCGCCCCGGCCGTTAAATAGATTTCCTGCGAGGAAGCAGAGGGCCGACGCAGTTTTCCCGGTGAGAGGGGAGAACCCGCGTCGGCCTTTTTGTGTTTACGGGCCGAAGCCCAGAGTCTTAAACACCTTGCGCAGGTACACGCGCAGCAGCCCATCTTCAATCCGAATCATTACCGACTGCTCGCCTAGTTTCACGGCCTCTCACAGTTCGGCCGGGATCCACAGTTTGCCGTCTTCGGACAGGCTGGAGTGAAAGCCCGTGTCGAGGTCGTCCACGTTATCGTTCGCCAGTACGGGGGCGAATTCCAGACGCTCCTCGTCGAGGCAGGAGATCCGGAAGAAGTTCCACCCTTCCGCCTTGCAGAACTGCACAATCGGGGGGGGGAGTTGCACAACTCCCTGGCGAACGCTGGCTAGAAATGTGCCGGCTGGGGGCATCACTTTTCCGGGGACTCCTCGACTCTGGCCTTGATGGAATCGCGTTCGAAGACCATCCGCACAGCGGTCCCTTCCGGGGCTTGCGCGGCCTGCTTTACGACCTGCCCTTCGTTGTTGAGCACGATGGCGTAGCCGCGCGAGAGCACCGCACGTGGATTCAGGGGTGCCAGACTCGCGGTCAGGTTATCAACGCGGCGGCGGCGCAGGGTGAGCAGGCGGTGAATGGCGGTATCGAGGCGAAAACCAGCCTCATTCAGGCGCTGGCGGCTGCGAGCCATGCGGGGGCGGATGTCGTGCCAGCGGACTTTATCCGTCAGAAGCTGCAGGCGTCGTGATTCGTCGGCCAGTTTGCGGCGCATGGCGTCGCGAAGGCGTTCCTGGGCATCGTCCACACGCTGCAGGCGCCGGGAGAGGAGGCGCTGGACGAGCGGCGTGGCCCGGCCCATGGCCTGATCCTGCAGGCGGCGGGCAAGGGTGGAAAGCCGGTAGCGTATCAACTGGGCGGCGCGGTTGCGCTGCGCGTCAATGCGGTCGAGGAGTTCGCGCCGCGAGCAGATGATCATCTCGGCGGCGGCGGAAGGCGTGGGGGCGCGCAGGTCGGCGACGAAATCGGAGATAGTGACGTCGGTTTCGTGGCCAATGGCGGAGACTACCGGGATGGGGCTCTGGGCAATGGCGCGGGCGACATCCTCTTCGTTGAACGTCCAGAGGTCTTCGAGCGAGCCGCCGCCCCGGGCGAGGACGACCAGTTCGGCCCAGTCATTTGAGCCAAAGTACGCCAGGCCCCGGCAGACGTCATCCACCGAACCCAGACCCTGCACCCGGGCAGGGAAGAGGAGGATGTGGACTCCGGGGAAGCGGCGGGAGAGGATTTCGACGAAATCGCGAATCACCGAGCCCTTCGGCGACGACACGATGCCGATGCGCTGGGGGTAGCGGGGGAGGGGGCGTTTGCGGGCGGCGTCGAACAGACCTTCGCGCGTCAGTTTTTGCTTCAGCTGGTCGAAGGCGAGCTGCAGAGCGCCGAAGCCCTGGGGTTCGATGGCTTCCACGACGAACTGGTATTCGCTGCGGAGCTCGTAGATATCGACGCGGCCCCGGACGAGGACCTGCACCCCGTCCGCCGGTTTGAATTTCAGGCGCCAGTAGGAGAGCTTCCAGCAGACGCATTTGATCTGCGCCTCGGAGTCTTTGAGTGTGAAGTAGCAGTGGCCGCTGGGGACGAGTTTGGTGCCGGAGATCTCGCCGGAGATCCAGATATTGGTGTAACCGCGCTCCAGCGTGGCGCGGATTCCGTCGCTGAGTTCGCGGAGGGTGAAGACGCGGCGCTGGGGGACGAAATCAAGGGCGAATTGCTCCACTGCATCAAGTCTAGCGTTCGAACAGAATTCCAACCGAAGGCAGGATCGGAAACATGTTGTCCCGCGAGATGGAAGTACGGCCAGTGGTGGTGTTGTAGCTGTTCAGACTGTCAAAGATGCGGTTGGTACGGTTGGTCATATTGAGGAGTTCGCCATAGAATGTGGTCTTCCATTTGGCATGGGTCCAGGTCTTGTTGACGCGAAAGTCGGTGCGCTGGTAGTAGTCGAGACGGAGTTGGCTGCGTTGCGACGCCAGGTTGTACGCGCCATTGGAGAACGAGAGCCACGCGGGGAGGGGGAAGCCACTGCCGTAGCTGGAATGGATACTGGCATGAACACTGGGGCGAAGGCGATAGCCGGCGAAGATGTTGACGGTGTGGCGCTGGTCGTAATCGCTCGGGAAACGGGCTCCGCTGACGCCGTCGTGCTGGTTTGTCTTGCCGTACGCATAGGAGACCCAGCCGTTGAAGCGGTTGGCGCTGGAGCGCTGCAGGAAGATTTCGACGCCCCGCGAGTAGCCCCGAATGGCGTTGTACCAAAGGGGGCTCACCGGCGGGACAAAGACTTTGCCCGCCACCAGGCGGGGTTCGGCGAAGGCCTGGAATGGGAGGTCGCGGTCGGCTCGGTTGTAGAGTTCCAGGCGAAGACGGGTTCGTTCATTGAAGCGCTGTTCCACCGCGGCAAGAACGTGATTGGACCGGATGGGCAGCAGGTTGCGGGAGCCGAGCGTGGAAGTCAGGATGGCGAGTTCCGGGAACTGCACGTATTGGCCCCAGCCCAGCTGGATGCGGGTGGAGGTACTCAGAATGAACGACGCCGAGGCCTGTGGGGTTGCGGTTTGAATGCCGTTGACGGGACCACGGTCGCCCCGAATTCCCGCTGAAAGGTGGAGGCGTCCGCCCAGGCCGGTCCACGATTGCTGTGCAAACCCCCCGGCCAGAACGCCTGTACCGTTATATCTGTTTTGCAGCCTGGGGGGCGCGGTTAAGGTCTGGTATTGGGCGGCCAGACCGGCGTCGCGCATGCGGCGGACGGCAACACCAAAATCGAGAGTGCCGTGCTCGCTCTGGACCCACGAGCCGTTCGAGGTGCCCACCCATTCGCCGTAGTACCCGCTGCCCAGTCGCAGTTTATTCACGTTGAGGTTGTCGAATTTCTCCCGCATCCATGCGAAATGGCTGGAGACGGCCAGTTTTGAGGATGGGGCGAAGCGCCAGCCCAGATTGCCCAGCGTGTAATTGTAGCCAGCGGTGGCGAGCGAGTTGATTCCGAGGGTTTTGTTGCTGGTGCGGTCCAGGCTGGAAAAGCTTTCCAGCAGGAACAGGCTGAGGTGATTGGCGGGGTTCACGTCGTACCCGAGGCGGCTCTGCACGTCTTCCAGGCCGAAAACCAGGCTGGTGTCATTGGAAGCCAGCCGACTGATGAGGTACTGCAGGTAGCTCTTGCGGGCGGCCACCATCCAGGAACCGTGCTTTCCGAGCGGCCCTTCGGCAACTCCACCCGCATTCGACATGCTCGCCTCCGCGCGGAAAATGATGCCGTTACGGCTGCCTTCCCGGGTGTGGACGTCCAGAATGCCGGCGCTGCGGTCCTGAAATCGCTGCGGAAAAGCGCCTTCGTGAAGTTCAAGCTGCTCCACCATGTCGCCGTTGAACGCGGCCCCGGATCCGGTCACGCTTTGCCCGGCGAGCATATGAAAGGGCTGGTGGAGCAGGACGTCGTCCAGGTAGAGACCGATGCGGTTGTAATCGGCGCCGCGCAGCGAGAAACGGGCGTCAAAATCGTTGTTGGAACTCACCCCCGGCAGGCTTTGGACGGCGCGGAGGGGATCGTCGGCCAGGACGCTTGCAAGGTTCTTGATGTCGTTGCCGGCAAGGACGAGGGCGGAGGGGCTGTCCTGCCTGGCCGTTTCAAAGGGGCCGGAGGAGACCTCCACGGTGTCCGAACGGCGGAAGTTGTCGGCGCTCAGTACGACTTCGAACTGGCGGGTTTCGCCGGGTTCCAGGTGGAGGGATAGTTTTACGGCGTGGTAGCCGACGGTGGTGACGGTGAGGGTGGTGTCGCCCAGTGCGGCCCCGGAGAGTTCGAATTTGCCGGCATCATCGGTGATGGTGCGCTGGGTGCCGTCACCCAGGCGAACGGAAACTTGCGACAGCGATTCCCCGCCACGGGCGTCCACTACGCGTCCGGAAATGGTGCACGTTTGCGCAGCGGCGGTGCAGGCCGCCAGCAGCACAAACAAAATCCGCGTCAACGGTCGGGCGTGTGTGAATTGGTCTGGCATGGTTTTTCATATCCCGGGCACCGCAGGACCGGCAGCCGGGGGTACTTGGGGAAAGCAGGATTTTTCAGGCCGAGCTGGCACATATGAAACACACTGCCCCTGTCGCTGGACAGCGCGCGGGTGTGGACACAATCTGTGCAGAGTCCGGCGGTGTTCATGGCCTGCATTGTCTCAGATCGCGGTTTTTCGGAAGACAAACAGCTGGTGCGGGCCTCCGTGGGGAAAGGGGAACGCCTCGCCGGTCCGCACGTAACCTTGTCGCTCATACCAGGCCTGCAGTTCCGCTCGGGGGGACAGGACCGTTAAGGTCAGGCGGGGGATGCCGGCTCCGCGCGCCAGGGTTTCGCAGCGCCGCATCAGAAATCGGCCCAGGCCCGACTTCTGGAGCGACGGGGCTACCGAAAGCATTCCTATGTACCATTCGCCTTCCCGGGGTTCCAGCCAGACGGAGCCTCGCAGCGGCCCGTCCGCTGTTTCCCGGGCGCAGAAGAACGTACCCTCCTCCATGTGTTGCAGGATCTCGGCGGCTGAGGTCCGGGGACCTTCTACCAACCCGATCTCATTTGTCCAACCTTGCAGGCCACCGTTGTCACCCTGCCCGCGGTAGGCGCGATTCACCAGATTCGCAATCTCCGACGCATCTGCGGGCGTGCCATTTCGCACGATCCAGTTGGCCATAAAGGAAGTGTACCCGCCTCCCGGGAAGCCTCCGTCCAACTTGGGTGGCACGAGCAGTATAAGGATGGCATAATGGACGCAATGTTCACGCGTATCGGTCTGATGGTTTCCTTGGCGTTAGTCGCAATTCTTACTCTTCCGTCTGTTGGTTTGGCACAGAAGAAGGAGAAGAACCCGGCTGAGCGCACAATTTCGGGCACCGTGATGACGCAGGAAGAAGTACCCGTCCCTGGCGCGGTAGTCCAGTTGAAGAATCTGAAAACTCTGCAGGTCCGCAGCTTTATTGCCCGCGAGAAGGGCGACTATATTTTTCAGGGTCTCAGTATGGATGTGGATTACGAATTGAAGGGTATTGGGAACGGCAAGGAGAGCGCGCTTCGCACCGTCAGCACGTTCGATCCCCACCCGAAAGTTGTCATCAATCTGAAGTTAAAGTAACGCGGGCAGCAACCTTCGGTATAAACATTGGGTATATGGGACGCACCGGGGCCCCTAGCCAGTCCGCCCTGTATCAGCTGTATCTGCAGCGTGACCCGAAGCATGACGGCCGATTCCTTACAGGCGTTCTGTCTACGGGCATTTATTGCCTGCCTTCGTGCCCCGCACGCCGCCCGTTGCCCCAGAATCTTCAGTTTTTCAAGACCCAGGACGAAGCTGTCCGCTTTGGCTTGCGGCCTTGTCTGCGGTGCCACCCGGACTGGTTTTACAGGGGTGAGGCGTGGCAGGAGGCCCTCTTTGAGCGGACGGCGGCTATGGTTCGTCTGGAGCCTGGCGCATTTCCCGATGTCCGGAGCCTGGCCCGGGCCGCGGGCGTCGGCGGTGCCCGGCTAAACGAGCTGTTTCGGGTGCATGCGCAGGAGTCGCCCGAAGCATTTCTAAGGCGGGTGCGTGTGGCCCATGTCCGCAGCTTGCTTGCATGTGGAGCCAGTCCGGCTGATGCTGCCTCTTTGGCCGGATTTGCCGGTTCGGTCGCGTTTTTTCGACAGTTCGCTCAGCTGACAGGGTTGACGCCCGAAGCGTATGCGGAACTGGGGTCCTCCCCGTCGTTTGAACTTCGGCTTCCGGCGAACTACGCGGCGCGCGCGGTGCTGGCGTTTCATGGTCGGGATCCGGAGGGTGTCTGCGAACGGGTGCAGGAGACGACCATCACCAAGTGTGTGGCCGGGGGGCTACTTCGGCTGCGCTTGGACAACCTCTCAGCTCGGTGTGAATTCGAGGGTCTTGATGCCCATGCGGCGCACGGAATTGCCGTGCGCATGCTGGGGTTGGGGCAGGATGCCGTGGGTTTTGAGCGCCAGTTTGCGGACGATGCGCTGCTGGGGCCGTTGGTTCAGCGACAAGCGGGGCTGCGGATTCCGCTCTCTGCCACACCCTGGGAAGGCCTGGCTTGGGCGATTGTGGGGCAGCAGATTGGCCTCGGTTTTGCTGTTTCCCTGCGGCGGCGTTTGATTCAGCTGGCTGGCGACAGGCACGTGAGCGGCCAATGCAGCCACCCCGGTCCCGTGGCGGTCGCGCGGCTGGAAGTGAGCGACCTGAAGCAGCTCCAATTCTCGAAGTCGAAGGCCGAGTATCTGCTGGAAGCGGCACGGACGTTGGCGGCCGGCGAACTGGATCTGGACAATCTGCGCAATCTTTCCGCCAGAAGGGCCGCAAGAACGCTGAGCAGCCTTCGCGGCATTGGGCCGTGGACGGTCGACTACGTCTTTCTGCGTGGCCTCGGCTTTCCCGACAGCCTGCCATCGGGGGACGCCGGGATTGCGCAGGGTCTGGAACGCTTGATCGGTTCGCGGCCAGGGGAGAAGGAAATTCGGGAGTTGGCAACCCGCTACTCACCGTGGCGAAGTCTGGCGGCCGCGCATATTTGGGCCAGTTTGCAGACTGGGAAACCGGAGGCCGCGAAACCGGCATGATCCTGGAAACGCGCTTCGGGCCCGCGTGGGCAGCGATTGATCCGGACGGAGGCCTGGCCGCCTTCGGCTTCGGCGTGCCCAACGGCAGGGAGCGCGGATACAGTGCGGAAGTGGCCCGCCAGGTGGAAGCATATTGCGACGGAAGCCGGACACAGTTCGAGTTATCTCTGACGCCTGTTGGAACGCCGTTTCAGAAGCTGGTTTGGGCTGAATTGTGCCGGATTCCGTTTGGGGCAACCATCAGCTACGCCGAACTTGCGCTCCGGGTTGGGCGGCCAGGGGCGGCGCGGGCGGTAGGCCGGGCCAACGCGACTAACCCCCTCGCGCTGATCGTTCCCTGCCACCGAGTAATTGGGTCGGCAGGCGCGTTAACCGGCTATGCGTACGGTATTGGACTGAAACATACCCTGATCGAGTGGGAAGGGCTTAGAATAAGATCTTCGTGCACGATTCCCTGATCTGGCTTGCGGCTACTTTTCTCGTTCTGACGGTTGCGCTGTGGAGACCAGCAATAGAAAGATCGCGGCTGCGCGCTTCCGGTTTCTTCCTCGTGCTTTGGGCGGTTACTGGACTCGTCCACTATTTGCCGTTGCCGTACCGTCCCCAGGATAAGTACAGTTACGAAATCGCGGTTGCCTTTCTGTCGCTGGCCGGTGTTCAGCTTGCGGCCGTGCTGATCCTGGACATCGCGCTCCGCAAGATCCATTTCCCGAAGTTCATCAACGAGGTGTTGGTGCTGGCGGGCTACCTGGCAGTGGTGGTCCATTTTCTGGTCAACATTGGGGTAGAGATCAGTAATATCGTCACCGGGTCTGCCGTCGTTACCGCGGTCATCGGTTTTGCTCTGCAGGAGATGCTGGGCAACATCGCCGGCGGCGTCGCGCTCGAACTGGAAAACGAGATCCACCCAGGAGATTTTGTGACTGCGGGGGAGGCTTCAGGCTGGGTGCAACACGTTCGTCTGCGGCACACGGCTCTGAAGACTCGCAACGGCGACCTGGTGATCATGCCGAACAGCCAGCTAACCCGCTCCACCTTTACGATTTCGTCGAAGCTGCACCGGCATTACATCCCGTTTTCCATGGCGTATTCCCAGAACCCGCAGGAAGTGATTGAGGCCGTGGAGTTCGCGCTGCGGCTTTCCCCGATCCCCGGTGTGGCCAACGAGCCGATACCCCGCTGTGTGCTGCAAAAAATGCAGGGTGACGCGATGCAGTACGCCGTGGTCGTCTACCTGACCGAGCCGGGCCATGAATCCATCGCCATTTCGGCTACTCTCGTTCGCTTGTCTTTCGCACTGCACCGCGCCGGCTTGCCGGTAAAGGAAATCACCACGGTAGTGGAGATGTTTAAAGACGAGCCGCAGGCGGAGAAGCCGGACCCGGTTGGCCTGCTGCGAAGAACGCCCATCCTGCGGCTGCTGGACGATCCCGATCTGATTGAGCTGGCTTCGTATTTGAGCCCTCTCTCGTTTGCTCCGGGTGAGTCGATTATCCGCCAGGGCGAGCCGGGCGATTCCATGTACTTTGTGGTGGCCGGGGCGGCTATCATCAACTTCCGGTCGCCCGACGGCACCGAAAGACAGGTATCTCTGATGGAGCCGGGAGATTTCTTTGGGGAGGCATCGTTGCTGACCGGGGAAATTCGCTCGGCAAGCGCGATGGCGAAGACGAAGGTGGATTGCTTCCGGCTGGATAAAAAGGGCCTGCAGCACATCATTGCCAACCGGAACGACCTGGCCGAAGACATGTCGGTCGTGATGGCGCACAGGCAGATGGAACTGTCCATCGTTCGGGAGCGGCTGGATAACGAAACGGCGCGGAAGCGCGAGGCTGAAAATCAGGTTCAGCTGCTCGCGCGTATCCGCCGTTTCTTTGAAATTCCGTCGGCGCGGTAGGGCCGTTAGAAAATCGCGATCGGGTTGAGCGGCGAGCCCGTGCCGCCCTGCACTGCCAGCGGGGCTGCCGTCACCAGGAACGCGAAACGGTTGCGTTTTGCCGCTTCGGCGGAAACCTGTTCCAGATCCAGATTATCGAAGATCGGCATGCCCATCGCCACCAGCAGAACCTGGTGAACCGGCTGCACAACGCCGGGAACCTGCGAAGGCAGAACATCCAGAGCGGCGTCGCTGCCCGCGATTGCTACATTGCGCGCCTTGAGCCAGGGCACGCAGGAGGCATGCAGCCCGGCCACTACCGATGTATCCCAGGCGCCTTTGGCATCGCGACGGGCCCAGCGGCCGGTGCGGATCAGAACGAGGTCACCGGAGCCAACTTTGACGCCGGCTTTCTTCTCCCAGGCTTCCAGGTCTTCCGGGAAGATGGCGGTGCCGGGTTCCAGATACGGCAGGCCTTTCAGGCGCGGTATGTCCATCAGGATGGCGCGGGTGAAAATCCCCTTTTTGAAACCGGTAATGCCGAGCTCCTTCGCCCCGGTCTCCACAACATCCAGCTGCGAAAAGCCGTTGTACATTTTGGCCTGATAGGACGTGTGCGAAAGCGCGTCCATGTGCGTGTGGGCCAGGCCGTGGAAGCTGACGCTGTATTCGTCCATGAACCAGTCGCCGTTGGGCTTCGCGCCCGTGTAGGTCATTTTGTGGATAAAGGGTTCGGGGTTGTCCGGCGCTTTCTCGGTGAGGGCGTTGTGGGCCATGGAGACTGCCAGTCCCTCCTTCACCAGGGCGGCGGCTGCCTTACGCTTCGCGTCGGTGATCAGGTTGTACGTGCCCACCTCATCGGTCTTCCCCCAACGGCCCCAGTTGGAGAGCGCTGTGTACCATTTCTCCACGTCGGCTTTGGTTGTCGGGTGCGCAGGGGTTGCGGGGGGCGAAGCAGCGTCGGCGGCAAAGCCGAGGGACGCAAGCAAAATCAGAGCAATAGCGGGCAATCTCATCACGCTGATTCTATAACGCCTGCGAGTGTTAATCTCACATCATGTTCCAGGCGCAGCCAAAGACTGAGATCCATGACGTTGTCGTCATCGGCTCGGGCGCGGGTGGTGGCACCACCGTTAAGGTTCTCACCGATCTCGGTATGAAGGTCACGCTGCTCGAAGCGGGCCCCATGCTGGACCCTTCCAAAGATTTCAAAGAGCACATGTGGCCCTGGGAAGTGGACCATCGCGGCGTCGGTCCCAACGCCGAAAACTACTTCGGTAAGGATATCTACCCCTTCGGCTACTTTCTGGCTCCGAACGGCTACTGGAATATTCCTGGCGAACCGTTTACGGTAGCGCCCGGCAGCGAATTCAAGTGGTTCCGGTCCCGCATTATGGGGGGCCGCACCAACCACTATGGCCGCATTTCACTGCGGTTCTCTGACTACGATTTCAAGCCGTACCAGTTCGATGGTCTGGGCAATGACTGGCCCATCTCCTACGAGGACATGTCGCCTTACTACGACAAGGCGGAAGAGTTCATCGGCATCACAGGAACCCACGAAGGTTTCCGCTCCGCGCCCGACGGCAAGTTCCTGCCGCCTGTCGCCCCACGTGTCCACGAACAACTGGTGCAGCGGGCCGGGAAGAAGCTGAATATCCCGGTGATTCCTTCGCGGATGGCGATGCTGACGAAGCCCGTCCATGGCCGCGCGGCGTGCCATTATTGTGGCCAGTGCGGGCGCGGTTGCCGGACGGCATCGGCGTTTACGTCCAGCCAGGCGATGATCTTTCCGGCCATGAAAACGGGACGCCTCACCATCATCAGCAACGCGATGGTTCGCGAGATTCTGGTGGATAGTTCAGGCAAAGCAAGCGGCGTTTCCTACGTGGACAAAGCCACGCGCACCGAGCGCCAGATCCGCTGCCGGGCTGTAGTGGTGGCGGCCAGCGCGTGCGAATCGGCGCGGTTGCTGCTGAACTCGAAATCCACGAAGTATCCGAACGGCCTGGCGAACGGGTCGGGCCAGGTGGGCCGGAATCTTACGGATACTGTTGGCCATGCGGTCTCCGGCATTATTCCCGCGCTCGAAGGCACGCCCCGCCACAACAGCGATGGCATTGGCGGCATGCACGTCTACACGCCCTGGTGGGAACTGGATAAGAAGAACAAGGACTTCCCGCGCGGCTATCACATTGAAATCGGCGGTGGTTTTGGTATGCCGCAGATCGGTTCGTTCCGGGGCGTGGCAGCGAAGGCCGAGGGCTACGGGACGAAACTGAAGGACGATATCCGCCGCTTCTACGGCAGCCAGGTAAGCTTTGCGGGCCGCGGGGAGATGATCCCGAACGAGCATTCGTTCCTCGATATCGATCCCGTCCAGGTAGATCAATGGGGCATTCCCGTGCCACGCTTCCACTTCCGGTGGAGCGAGCACGAAATCAAGATGGTGAAGCACATGCACGCCACCTTTAAGGACATGATCGAGGCCATGGGGGGCCGTGTTACGTCGCCCGATCTGCCGGAAAGCAGCGCTTCGTCGGTGTCCGTGGGCGGCGAAATCATCCACGAAGCGGGGACTTGCCGCATGGGTGACGATCCGAAGACCAGTGTCCTGAATAAGTGGTCGCAGGCGCACGAAGTCCCGAATCTGACCGTGGTGGATGCGGCTCCGTTCAACGGCAATCCGGATAAAAATGTGACGCTGACCATTGTGGCGAACGCCTGGCGGGCAGCGGAACACCTGGCAGATGAAATCAAGAAGAGGAATGTCTAAGACCATGGAAGACCAATCGCGACGCGACCTTTTCAAAATCCTCGGCAGTTCCCTGGTCCTCACCACGGCGGGGTCCGGGGTGCTTTCCCCGGCGCTCGCGCAACATGTGCACGAGGAAGTAGCGGCGGTGAAGTCGCTCAGCGGCGGGCCGAATTACGCGCCGAAGGGCTTCAATCGTCATAACTTTGCCACGCTGCGGAAGCTGGCTGACATCATCATCCCCAAGGACGAGCACTCGGCCGGAGCTTCGGAGGCGGGCGCGGCGGAGTATATCGATTTCCTCGCCGGCCGGAGTTCTGAACTGGCGGCCATCTTCAATGGTGGCTTCGGGTGGCTCGATACCTACATGCACAAGACGTATGGGTCGGACTTCCTGACGGCAAAGCCTGAGCAGCAGACTGCGCTTCTCGACAAGCTGGCGTTCCAGAAGAACCACACGCCCGAGACCGCGCCGGGCGTGCCGTTCTTTGCGTGGGTCCGCAACATGGTGGTGGATGCCTACTACACGAGTCCGGTGGGCGTGAAGGACATCGGGTACATGGGTAATGGCGCGATGAGCGTGTTCAGCGTGCCGAAAGAAGCCGTCGATTACGTGATGAGCCGTAGTCCCCTGGCCTAGTTCACGGCGATGCGGAGCCTATGAAAAAACCGAGTGTGAGCCTGGCCAGGAAGCTTCTCCGGGCCGGAGCGTACGCCGCCGTGGGTTTTGCGGCGGTTGCCGTCCCTCTTCAGTTGTTGCTCCGGAAGGAGTTGCGCGACACTCCGGGGGACATGCAGGATCAAGGCTGGCCCATCCAGACGTTGCAGGTACTGTTTGGCCGCTACGTCCTGCCGTGGATTGACGTGGAGGGCCTGAATAACCTGCCTTCCGGCTCTTATATCGTCGCCGCCAACCATGGCTATAAATCCGGGGTGGATGGCTTCATTCTGGGGCACCTGCTGGCCACTCGCGCGGGCCGGGTGCCGCGGATCCTGATCACAGCCGACAGGCGGAACTGGATGGTGAAGTTGGAGCGCTGGGTGCTGCACCATTACGGCATCGCCCTGCTGGTGCCGAATGATAACAAGGGTGTCCACCACGGGACGTCGGACGTCATCGCTGAGTACCTGCGTGAAGCGGAGAACCATGCTGTTCTGATTTTCCCGGCAGGCCGCGCAATTGCAGATCCAGTAAGGCAGTTGCAGCACTGGAGCACAGGGGCGGCAGTGGCGGCCGAGAAGAGCGCTTGCCCTGTTGTGCCCGTCGCCATTGGTGGCTTGCGGCTCGACTGGTCGCCCGAAACCGTGATCTTCGCCGGCATGAATCATCAGGCAGATGGGCCGCCGTACCAGTTGATGGTTCGCATTGGAGCGCCAATTTATCCGACGCAGGATCCTCACGCGGATTTAGAGACAGTCCGGCGCGCAGTGGAAGGCCTGATGGCCCAGATTCCCGGACTTCGGCCCACTCTGGGGGAGGGCGCTCCCACGTTCGGAAAGATAACCCTGCATGACGGGCGCACGCTGGCGTATCTCGACCGCGGGCCGCGAACGGGAACCCCGATCTTTTACTTCCATGGTTTTCAGGGGTCACGGCTGGAATCTGTGCCGGGCCTCGAGGCCATGCTGGAGCGTCACCAGATCCGCCTGATTTCCCCAGATCGCCCGGGGATCGGGCTCTCCACGCCGATTCACGACCGAACAGTTGTGGGCTGGGCTTCGGATGTAGGCGAACTGGCCGAAGCGTTGTTGGGGGCGGGCGGCGCTTTCTCCATTCTGGGGTTCTCCGCCGGCGCGACCTACGCGCTGGCATGTGGGGCGCTGTCCGGCCTTCGCGCCATGGCGCTGGTGAGCGGCATGGGGATGCCAAATCTGATCTCGCACTGGATCCAGTATTCGAAGCGAACGTGGCGAATCCTGCTCTCAGCGAAACTGGCCAGGGTTCGTTCCAAAGCCTTCCTGGAGGTAGAGGAAGAGCAGCACCAGCAGATCCTGAATCACTGGGGGCCATACTTCGACGACGTGAAAGCGGGGCTTACCCCGGATGACCGCAGGCTGCTGGCCAACCCGGAGGTCGAAGAGCTATTCCAGCGCAATCGTCGGGAAGGGTATGCGCAATCGCCCGGGAGTCTCCTCCAGGAAGTGCAGGCTCTGTATTCCGAGCCCGAGGTGGATCTGGAGCGCCTGGCCGCCTGCACCGTCCTGATTACTCACGGCGTCAGCGATACCGTGATTCCCATCGCCGTGGCCCGGGATCTGCATGAACATCTGCCGCACAGCCGCCTGACCGAGATCCCGGATCGTGGGCACTACTTTGTGTTTGACGCCCGCGAGATGGATCGGATCTTAAGCGACCTGGTGACGGCGCACCTGGATTGTCCTGCTCTCAAAACGCAAGCCTGAAAACGCAAG